>CAYUYF010000001.1:0-260176 GCA_964449145.1 uncultured Gemmatimonadaceae bacterium
TCACCACGCCGGTGTTGGGCTCGATGGTGGCAAAGGGGTAGTTGGCCACCAGCGCCCCCGCGGAGGTCAGGGCGTTGAAGAGGGTGGACTTGCCGACGTTGGGAAGGCCGACGATACCGAGACGGAGCATGGCTGGTCTTTCTAGGAACCGCTACTGGTTGAATCGGGTCATGGCGGCTTCGATGCCTTCACCGAGCCAGCACTCCACCGCCTCCGCCATCGGATCGAGCAGGGCGGTGAGGGCCGCGCGCTCCTCGGCGGAAAACTCGCCCAGGACGAAATCGGCGGTGTCCCCGATCCCGGCGGGCAGCGGGCCGATGCCGATGCGCAGGCGGGCGTAGTCCTGCCGGCGCAGCGACCCCTCGACGCTCTTCAGGCCGTTGTGTCCGCCGGCGGAGCCCGCCCCCCGCAGCCGGAACCGGCCCAGCGGGAGGGCGAAATCGTCCACCAGGATCAGCAGGTCGGTGGCGGGATCGAACCCGGGCAGGGCCCGCAGCGGGGCCAGGGCGCTGCCGCTGCGATTCATGTAGGTCTGGGGCTTGAGCAGGGTGACATCGTGCCCAGCCACCGGTCCGCGGGTCTCCCGGGCCGCCGGCACCCGCCGGAACGTCGGCAGGTGCCAGTGCTCGGCGAGGTGATCGGCCAAGAGAAACCCGGCGTTGTGCCGGGTTGTCTCGTACTCCGGGCCCGGGTTGCCCAGGCCGACAATCGCACGCAGGGGCTATTCCTTGACTTCGGCCTCGTCCTCGGCCTTGGGCTTGCGGATGAGCTCGGGCTCCGTCGGGGCGTCGGCAACCGCCACCGGTGCGGCGACCTCTTCGGCCCGGGGCGCCACGACCGAGCAGATCGGCAGGCTGGGCTCGTTGAGGATCTCGACCTTGTCCACCTTGATGTCCCGCACGAAGATGGACTTGCCGATGCCGAGCGGCGTGACGTCCACGTCGATGCTGGCGGGAATGTCTCCCGGAAAGACCTTGATCTGCAGCTTGTGCAGGACCTGATCCAGCACGCCGCCAAAGTTGCGCACGCCGTCGGCGGTACCGGTTACGTGCACCGGCACCTCGAGGGTGATCTTCTCGTTGGCGCTGACCTCGTAGAGGTCCACGTGCAGGATGTCGGTGGCCTTGAGCGGATTGCGCTGGATCTCGCGGATGAGCGCCTTGACCGGGGTCCCGGTCCCGACGGTCACGTCGAGGATGGTGCTGCCCGCAGTGATGCCGGAGAGCAGCTTGAGGAACGCGGCGCTGTCCACCGAGAGCGCCTCGGGGGCGCGGTGATGGCCGTAGATGACCGCGGGAATCCTGCCGGTCCGGCGCAGGGTGCGGGCGACGCCCTTGCCGCTGGCGCTGCGGGGTTCTGCCTGGAGTGTGGCCTGCTGTGCCATGGTCTGGTCTTTCGGTTCAGTCGAACAGCGAACTGACGGACTGGTCGCTGTGGGTGTAGCCGATCGCCTTTGCGAGCAGCGGCGCGATCGAGAGAACCTTGAGCTTCTCGAATTTCCGCTCCGGCGGGAGGTTGATGGTGTTGGTCACCGCCACCTCCGTTACCGGACTGTTCATGAGCCGCTCGACCGCCGGCCCCGACAGCAGGGCGTGGGTCGCGCAGCAGTAGATGTCTTCCGCGCCGAGCCGCTTGAGCGCGTGAATCGCTTCCGACATGGTCCCGCCGGTGTCGATCATGTCATCGGGGATGATGACGTCCTTCCCCGTGACCTCACCGACGACGTTCACCACTTCCGCCACGTTGGCCGAGGGCCGTCGCTTGTCGATAATGGCGAGGGTCGCGTTCAGCCGCTTGGCGAAGCCCCGCGCCATCTTGGCCCCCCCGACATCGGAGGCCACCACCACCAGCTCCCGGAGCGACTTCTGCCGGTAGTGGTTCACGAACACCGGCGCCGCATACAGGTGATCCACCGGCAGGTCAAAGAACCCCTGCATCTGGTGGGAGTGGAAATCGATTGCCAGCACCCGGTCCGCCCCCGCCACCGGCACCATGTTGGCCAGCAGCTTGGCGCTGATCGCCACCCTGGGCTGGTCCTTCCGGTCCTGCCGGGCGTAGCCGAAGTACGGAATCACCGCGGTGATCCGCGCCGCGCTGGCCCGCCGTGCCGCGTCGATCAGCAGCAACATCTCCAGCAGGTGTTCCGCCGGCGGATTGGTCGGCTGGATCACGAAGACGTCCCGGCCGCGGACGTTCTCGTCGATCTTGACGAACAGTTCGCCGTCGGAAAACCGCTTGACCGTCACCTGGCACAGCGGCTGCCCGAGGTGAGCCGCGACCTCCTCGGCGAGCGGCCGGTTGGCCGTGCCGCCAAGCAGGAGCATCTGACTGCGCGAGAGAAGTTCGCTCATGGTTCCGAGCCGCCCAAAATAGCTGAGGGTACGGGGTTAGGTCAACGGGGAGGGTCCGGGCGGTGGCTGCCCGCCAGAGGATCGGCCCAGCCGGGTTCAGGCGCTGACAGGCCCGGGAATCAAGCGGGCGCAGGACCGACGGTCGGTCCGGACGATGTGACAACGACGCGTTCCGGAGGACTCCCGACCCGATTCATGACCGGGCCGCGCGATGCCACTCCATTGGCCCCGGTGGATTCGAACCACCATTCTCGGATCCAAAGTCCGATGTCCTGCCATTGGACGAGGGGCCAGTGCCGAGCAAGTTAGCGGGGCAGACCGCTTCTCAGTAGGAGGAGGGCACGCGGCGCTAGGGGCCTACCGTCTCCACGGCCGCCACCGTGCCAAGTCTCGGTGGGAGCATCATCCGTGCCTCGTCGCGGTCCCGCGCCGACCGATACACCGCGACCAGGGTGGCGCCGGACCCCGTCATCCGGCACATGAGCGGGCGGGTCCCCGCCAGCGCCTCAAAGGCGCGCTTGATCTCCGGATGGCGGCCGAACAGCGCGAACTCGAAGTCGTTCCCCGCCAGCCGCCCAACGTTCCCCCAGGAGGACAGGGCCTCCAGGTCTAGGGCCACCGCCCCGCGCCGGCCCATCCCCTGCCTGGCATCATCCACCATCCGGTACGCTGCCGGGGTGCTGATCTCCACGGGGGGGAAGAGGAGCAGGGCGGGGGCGGCGGGCAGGGGGGGCAGGCGCAGCATTCGTTCCCCATGGCCCCACGCGACGGCCAGCGGGCCTCCGCTCAGGAAAAAGGGCACGTCGCTCCCCAGACGGGCGGCAAACTGGAGCAACTCGTGCCTCGGGACCGGATTCCCGGCCAGCTCATTGACGGCCAGCAGGGCCGCGGCGGCATCGCTGGAGCCTCCCCCCAGCCCGGCTCTCACGGGGATCAGCTTGCTCAGCTCAAGGTGCACGCCGAAGCGGCTGCCGGTGGCCTCCACCACCATCCGGGCGGCGCGGACAGCGAGGTTGTCCTCAGCCGGGCCGCAATCGGCTCCGCTGACATCCAGGGAGACGCCGGCGGCATCCCGCCGGGTGGCCCTGAGGGTGTCATGCAGGCTTACCAGGCAGAACAGGGTTTCGATGCTGTGAAAGCCATCGTGCTCGCGAGCGAGCACCCGGAGGAGAAGGTTGACCTTGGCGCGGGCCTCGAGCGTAACGGTCCCGGTCACACCGACTCCCGGCGAAAGGCGGTGAGGCCCAGGTTGGTGCGTGCGACGGACCACGCGCCCAGCAGCGTGATGGGCAGGAACGTGGTGACGTGGTAGGTGAGGGCGTAGGCGGCGGCCAGGCTCTTGTCCACGGTGTAGAGGGTGAGCACGGCGATGATGGGCAACTCGAACGCGCCGACGTACCCCGGGGTGGAAGGCAGGGCGATGCCGAACATGATGAGGCCCTGCATCAGCAGCGCCCCCGACAGGTCCACCGTGATCCCGAAGGCCCGGAACATGACCAGGAAGCTGATCGCCGAGGTGCCCCACAGGAGGAACGACCACCCCACTACGCCGGCCACCCGCCCCGGCGAGCGGAGCACCGACAGCCCGTGGCGGACGCCCTCGATGAGGCCCACCAGCTTCTCGGCCAGCCTGGCGGAGGGGATGACCACGCGCACCACCCGTTCTGCCAGCAGCGGGAAGAGCACCACCAGCGCCGCCGCGAGCAACCCGGCCACCGCGGCAAGCCCGGCGACCGCCACCAGCCGCTGGACGCCGATGCCGGCCACGGCGCTCGAGGGCAGATCGGCGGTAAACAGGCCCACGGCCAGCAGTGCCACCACGATCAGGGCATCAAACAGGCGCTCCACCGCGATCGAGGCGAGCACGGCGGTGAACCGGGTGCCGGTCAGGCGGGAGGCGGCAAAGGTGCGGACCACCTCTCCCATGCGCAGCGGCAGGACATTGTTGGCCATGAAGCCCATGGCGATGGCGTGCCACAGCGGCCCCGCCGGCAGCCGTCGGCCATCGTCTCCGCGCAGCAGGAGCTGCCAGCGGAAGATCCGCAGCACGAAGGTCATGGTGGCGAGCACGACCGCGCCCAGGATCGGCGCAACCCGAGCGCTCTGCACGTGCTGGGCGACTTCGCGGAAGTGAAGTCCGCGGAGCGAGAAGTAGAGTAGCACGGCCGAAACGGCGACCCCGACGAGGATCTGCCAGACCGGGGCGCGTGGCCTCGGGGGAGGTGTTGTCACGGAACGCTCAGTCTGCGAAGGCGAGTTCGACGAGATCGGCCAGCTCGTCCACGAGGGGCTGGATGGCGGTGGGGGTGTTGCTGGCGGTCAGGACATCCCGGAGCTGCTGGCGGACTTCAGCGGCGCGGTCCACCGCCGCCCGCCCATGGTAGCAGAGCGTGGTGATGTCCACGATTGGCAATTCGGCCGGAACGGTCTCGAAAGTCGGTGCCGGTGCCTTCGGTGGCGCCACCGGGGCGGCGACCGCGCCTCCACCGGCGAGCAGCGACTCGTACAGACTGAAACTGGCGGCCAGGTCCCAGCCGTCCGCGCCGGCGGAGGGCGCGGGCCGGCTGGTCAGCGCCGGCCTGCTTGCCGGCGCGGGCTCGTCGTAGGCCAGGGACTCGATGGGCACGACGTCCGACTCATCCTCCAGCAGGCTGTCGATGGGGACCGCGTCGGTGGTCTCCGCTCCAGGCAGCACGATCCCGGTGCGGGGCGCCGTGACCGCCAGCGACGGTCCCGAGGTTCCCAGCAGCCCCAGGCTCTCGATGGCCGGCCGGAGCGCCTCGGCGACTGCGGGTGGCTGGGTGAGGTGCGTGAATCCGCGCAGCAGCTCGCCCGCGGTGGTGATCAGCGCGGCGAACCGCGCATGGCTGCGCGCCGCGGCCCCCCGGGTAATCGCGACCCGGGCGGCGGTGGCGAAGGCGTCCACCGGCTGGGCCAGTCCGGCGGGAAAATCGGCGGTGAGCGTGCGGAGGTCTCCCAGGAGAACGTGCAGGCGCACATCCCGCTGGGCGGCGGAGCTGGCCTTGAGGATCTCATCGGCCGCCTGACAGAGATGCTCGCCGCGGCTGACGACCATCGTGGCGGCCATTTCGGCCGCCAGCGGCGTCCGGGGAAGAGTGTGCCGTTCGACTACGCCATCCTCGTTGTCGAAGAACAGCGATTCGATCGGCACCACCGGAGATTCGGTCTCCTCCGGGGCACGCAACAACTCGGCGAAATGCCGGAACTCGCTGCCTTCCGGGTCCGGCCGGCCGTGCTCGGCCACATCGCGTGCGGCCCGGGCCAGCGCCGTGGCGGCGGCCCGCAGTCTCGCGGTGCCTGAGGCCTGGGAGATCTCGAGCCGACTCAGCTCCGCCACGGTGCGTTCAACCCCATCCAGCAGTTCGGGGAGGGGTGGGTGGTCGGCGAGGGCCGCCAGGCCGCGCAGCGGTTGCATCCGGCGCAGGATCGCCTGCGTCACCTCGTTGCTGGCCGGGCTGGCGGCCCCGCGGGCCGCCTGGTCCAGGACGCTGCCCACCGCGGCCGCTTCCCGGGCCAGAAAGGCGCGCACGCCGGTGTCGGTCAGGGCCGGCGTCGGTGCCGTGATGGGGCGGCCCCCTCCCGCCGCCGTCTCCAGCTGCAGTGCCAGCCGCTCGGCCTGGGCGGTGTCCTCGGCCCCCCAGGTCCGCACCCGGCTCACCAGGGCACGCAGCGTCGCCACCGCGTCGCGGGTCAGCTCGGCGAGACCATCATCCCAGGCCCTTCGTCCATCCCGGTACCCACGGAGCAAGTGTTCCAGGCCGCTGGCCGCTCGAGCGATCGGGGCCTGGTTGGCCATGAGCGCGCTGCCACGCAATGCCCGCGTGAAGCGCACGACCTCTTCCGCGGTGGGGGCGGACGGGCCGGCGACCAGGGCGCCGAGACGGTCGAGGTACTCCCCGGCCTCCAGCGAAAAGAAGTCTTCGTTACCGAGTGGCTGGGTCATGGGAGCGGGTGGAAGGATACTCTAGTGTAGGCCGGTACCGAGCCACGGTCAAATACCGGCGCGCGCGGCGCCGATCAGCGCGCGCATCTCTGCCACCGCGGCTCCGATGCCGGTCAACACGGCCCGGCTCACGATGCTGTGCCCGATGTTCAGCTCTTCGATCTCCGCAATGCCGGCCACCGGGAGGACGTTCCGGAAGGTCAGTCCATGCCCGGCGTGCACGGCCAGGCCCACGCTCCTTGCGTGCCGGGCGGCGGTGCGAAGTTCGTCCAGCGGGCCATCGGACCGGGGCCAGGCGTGGGCGAAACGGCCGGTATGGAGCTCCACCGCCGGGACGCCCAGGGTCTGGGCCAGGTCGATGGCCTCGACGGTCGGATCGATGAACAGGCTCACCCGCGATCCCGCCCCCGACAGCCGGTCGATCACCTCGCGCAGGCGGGCTCGGTTCTGAGTCAGGTCCAGGCCGCCCTCGGTCGTCACCTCTTCCCGGCGCTCGGGCACCAGAGTGACCTGATAGGGGCGAAGCCGGCAGCTCAGGGCCACGATCTCCTCACTGGTGGCCAGCTCGAGGTTGAGCACGGTATGAACCCGGGCCGCCAGCCGGACGATGTCGTCATCCTGGATGTGACGACGGTCCTCCCGGAGATGGGCGGTGATGCCGTCGGCGCCTGCGACCTCGGCGGCGAGGGCGGCATCCACCGGATCGGGCTCGTCGGTCCGTCGTGCCTGCCGCACGGTGGCGACGTGATCAATGTTGACGTAGAGACGCATCAACGTCATTGCCCGGCCTTCGGTGCCTGTTTAACTTGCGCCATCATTCCTCCCAATGCTGGAGGTCCTGTGCGAGACCGCTTGCTGCCCGCCCTGCTGTGCCTGCTTGCCGCCTGCGGCGGCGGTTCGGCTGGCGCGCCGGCTCCCGTGGAAGATGCCACGACCCCGGAACGCGCGGTGCAGAACTTCATGCAGGCCGTCGCCGACAGTAACATCAGTCGTATGGGCCGCTTCTGGGGTACCCGCCGCGGGCCGGCGGTGATCACCCGGTCACCGGCCGACTACGAGCAGCGGCTCGGGGTGACCCAGATATTCCTCCGCGGCTCCCCGTTTACGATCGTGCGCACCGACCTCGTGGCCGGGGACGCGGATCGCCGGGTGGTGATCGTGGACCTGGATCGTTCCAACACGGATGGGACTCGCTGCACCCGGACCCTTCCGGTCACCGTGGTGCAGACGAACAACCACGGGTGGGTGGTGAACGCCATGGATCTCTCACTGGCCGGTACGCCGGGACGGCCGTGCTCCGACGCACGCCCCTGAACGCTATTCGGTCAGTTCGATCAAGATGCCGGCAGTGCTCTTGGGGTGGATGAAGGCGATCCGCCGCCCCCCCGCGCCGGTGCGGGGCTGTTCGTCAACCAGGCGGTACCCGGCAGCGCGACAGGCCGCCAGCGCCGTTTCAAGGTCAGGGACGCGGTAACAAACATGGTGGATGCCGGGCCCGCGGGAAGCCAGAAACCGGGCAATAGGGCCATCGGCGGACAGGGGTTCCAGCAGTTCGACCTCCGGACCGCCCATATGGAGGGAAACGATCCGGGCGCCGTCCGCCGTCTCCTCAGGGCCGGGAACCATTTCCAGCACATCGCGATAGAATGCCAGAGCGGCGTCGATGCTCTGAACCGCGATGCCGATGTGGGCAATGACCGGGTGATCCGTCACAGGCGGGTTGCCATCCAGGATTGAAGTCTCGCTTGCGCGGTGCGCCGCGCAGAAAAAGTAACGTGAAAGGACTGTAACCGCATGGCCAGCGCCAATGTAGTGCATGTGACCAACGCCAACTTTACCAACGAGATCGAACAGACCAAGGGGCTTGCCCTGGTGGACTTTTGGGCCACCTGGTGCGGGCCCTGCCAGGCGATCGCTCCGGTCATCGAGCAGCTCGCCGAGCAGTACGTCGGCAAGGTGAAAGTCGCCAAGCTGGACACCGACGCCAACACCGACACCGCCGTCCGCTTCAACGTGCGGTCCATCCCGACCGTCATGTTCTTCAAGGATGGCAAGCACATCGACACGGTGATCGGCGCCGATCCCCGGATCAAGACGATTCTGGAAGGCAAGATCCAGCAGCATCTGGGGTGAGCCGACGGCACCCGGCGATCGCCTCGGGGCGATCCTCTCTGCCGGCGGGGCCCTCCCACCAGGGCCCCGCGCTCATTTCCGGGCGTGACCGGCGGCTGCAAACGGCAGCCGGCCGATCGCCGGTACCCCGCGCCCGCTGACCTCCCTACTTTCCAGCATGCCTCCCGCCACGCTCTACGTCCTGGCCACCCCCCTGGGGAACCTCGGCGATCTCTCGGTGCGCGCGATTGAGACCTTGCGCCGAGTGCCAGTGGTGGCGGCGGAAGACACCCGTCGGATCCGGGGCCTGCTCACCCATATCGAGGCCCAGCCCAAGGTATTGAGCTTCCACGCCCACTCTCCCGAACGGCGCCGGCAACTGCTGCTCGACATCCTGCTTGATGGCCGGGACGTCGCTCTGGTGAGCGATGCGGGGACACCCGGGATCAGCGATCCGGGGGAGGATCTCGTGGCCGCCGTCCGGGGTGCCGGCATCGCCGTGGTGCCAATTCCGGGGCCCTCGGCGGTTGCCGCAGCGCTCTCCGCGGCAGGGCTGCCATGCGACCGGTATCTCTTCCTCGGCTTCCTGCCCCGAAAGGGGCGGGAACGGGAGCGGCTGCTCCGGACGGCGGCCCAGGCCCCCTGGACGGTCGTCCTGTATGAAGCCCCTCCCCGCCTGGCGAACCTGCTCAGCGACCTCATCCCCCTCGCCGGGCAGGACCGGCAGGTGGTGGTGGCCCGGGAGCTCACCAAGCTCTTCGAGGAGTTCAGGACCGGAACCCTCGAAGAGCTGGCCGCGTACTACGAGGAGTCGCCCCCCCGGGGCGAGATCACCGTGGTGCTGGCCGGGAGCGGGGACGAGGTTCCCGAGCCGCCGCCTGAGGCCGATGTCGCCGCCCGAGGCGCCGAACTGCTCGCCTCCGGATGTTCCAGGAAGGACGCCGTACATCGCCTAGTAGAGGAAGCCGGTATCGCCCGGAACGAGGCCTATCGCATCGTGATGGCATTGCCATGAGCCGGAGTACCAGGGCCGTCGCCGTCCTGATGCTGGGTGCGCTGCTCGCCCCGACGGGGCTGGTTGCCCAGCGAGCGACGCCACGGGGCAGCGCCGCATCTGGAGTCATGGCGCTGGGCCGTCTTCACTACGACGGCGGTGGTGACTGGTACGCCAATCCTTCCAGCCTCCCCAACCTCGCCGCGGCGATCAGCGCGCGGACGGGAATGCGGGTGTCCCTGCAGGAGCGGGTGGTTCGCCTGACCGACGATGAGCTCTGGAACGTGCCGTTCATTCATATGACCGGCCACGGGAACGTCCGGTTCTCGGACCCGGAGTTGGTGGTCCTGCGCCGGTACCTGCAGCAGGGTGGATTCCTCCACGCCGACGACAATTACGGCATGGACGAGTCCATCCGCCGAGAACTGACGCGTCTCTATCCGGACCGGCCGCTGGTCGAGATTCCGCTGGACCATCCGGTGTACAGCGTGGTGTACCGGTTTCCGCTTGGGATTCCCAAGATCCACGAGCATGACGGCAAGCCCGCGCAGGCCTTCGGCATCTTCCTCGATGGTCGGCTGGCGGTGCTGTATTCCTATCAGTCGGATCTGGGGGATGGCTGGGAAGACCCCGCCGTCCACAAGGACCCACCCGAGCGACATGAGGCGGCGTTGCAGATGGGGGTGAATCTCTTCGCGTACGCGGTTGGGTTCGGAGGCGGCCAGTGAACCACACCGCTGTCCGGCTGGGGCAATACACCCGGGCCTTCTCCCGGGTGTCGCTGCTGGCGTGGGTGGCGGCCGGGGCGGGGGTCACCGGGCTGTTGTTGGGCATGGCGGCGTGGGGCGCGCGACTTGGCTGGTTCGGTCAGCCGTCGTGGGTGTTCGTTGCCTGGGGCGCGGTTCTGGCAGGGCTTTCAGTGATGGGGGTGCTGGGGGCGCGGCGCATGCGCGAGCTGTCCCCGTCGTGGCTTGCCGGGCAGCTCGAGCGGCTGGGGTTTCGGCAGGGTGCCCTTGCCGGCCACCTTGAGCCGGCCGCGGCGGGGACCAGCACCGAGCTGTTTCGCGCCGCCGACCTGGCGCAGGACGCGGACCTGTGCACCCGCGGGCCCGCCTTCGTCACGGACCTGCTGGCCCCGTTCCGGCATCGCCTCCTGATCGGCGGCGTCGCTCTTTGCGCCGGCCTTGCGCTGCTGCTTTCCGCAGGGCCCACACGGGGACAGCCGGCGCTGCTGTGGAGCCCGGGCGAAGCGTGGCAGACGCTGCGCGCCCCACTGGCGCTCCAGGTGCCGGCGACTGAGGTCGATCGAGGCGCCATCGTGACCGTGCAGGCGACGGCGCGAGGCCGGCGCACCGCCATCCTCTGGAGCCGGGCGCCGGGCGAGTCGTGGACGGGCAGGGGCCTCGCACTCGATTCCACCGGTCATGCCACGCTGACCATCGGCCCGCTGGAGAACGACCTCTTCCTCAGGCTGAGCAGCGGCGGCCGCGGGTCCGACACGCTGCTGGTGAAAGTCCGCATTCCCGCATTCCTCGGGACCCTCGCGGTCATCGCACGGTATCCCCGCTATCTGGCCTTGGAAGATGAGCCGCTCCCCACCGATGGGGACACGGTCTTCGTGCCGGCGGGCACGCGGCTCGAGACCACCGGCGAGGCCACCGCCGGACTGGCGGCGGCGGCGTGGCTGGCCAGCCCCGTCCGCGCTGAGCTGGAGGTGGATGGTCCGCGATTCCGGGGGAGCTTCACACCGGCGGGGGCTCGACTCTGGTTGCTTGCGCTGACCACCCAGAGCGGTGCCGCCCTCGCCGGGGACAGCGTGCGCATTCCGGTGGTGGCGGTGCCAGACAGCGCACCGCGAGTGGAGGTCCCGGTGCCGGGCGCGGACACCATCGTGCCACTTTCCCTGACCGTTCCGCTGGTCGTGGATGCGCAGGATGACCACCGGGTAGCCCGGGTGGTCATCGAGAGCCGGCGCATCAGCCGCCTCGGCCTGGTGGATCCCACCCGTATCGAGGCTGTGCCCCTGCCGGAGGGTATCCGCGAGCGTCTCCTCCTGCCCTATCAGCTGGATCTCAATGCACGCGGCCTCCTCCCCGGCGATTCCGTGCGCTTTGTGGTGCGGGTCAGCGACAACGCCCCGGCCGCCCAGACCACTTCTTCGCGGGAATTCGTCCTGCGGCTGCCGACTCTGAGCGAGGTACGTGAGGCGGCGCGGGCCACCACCGAGAACGTGGCGCGACGCCTGGACAGTATTACCGAAGCCAGCCGACGCCTGGAGCGGCAGACCGAGGACCTCGCGGAAGAGCGCCCCCGCGGCGGAGAGCGCCAGGGCGGCACCAACGAATCGCTGAGCTACGAGAACGCCAAGCGTGCCGAGACGGTGAGCCAGTCGCAGGAACAGCTGCTGCAGGAGGCGGCGGAGGTCCAGCGCGCGCTCGAGGAGTTGCAGCAGGGCGCCGAGGCCGCGGGGCTGAACGACCCGGCCTGGCAGGAACGACTGCGGGAGATCCAGGAACAGCTGGAGCGGGCGCTGACGCCGGAGCTGCGTGAGCGGCTGGCGGAGCTGCAGCGCGCCCTCGACGAGCTCGATCCCGAACGCGCCCGTGAGGCGCTCGAGCGCCTGGCCGAAGCGCAGCGGGAACTGCGGGAGGCGCTGGAGCGGAGCCGGGAGCTGTTCAAGCGTGCCGCCATCGAGGGCGATTTGGCCAACCTGACCGCCGAGGCACGGGACCTGGCGGATCAGCAGCAGCTATGGAATCAACAGGTGACCGCGATGGACTCGGCCGGGGCCGCCCGGGAAGAGGAAGCGCTGGCCGCCCGTACCGATTCGCTCGCGGCGGCGCTGGAGCGACTGGGCGAGGAGCTCAAGCCCGAAGGCTCCCAACGGCAGGCGGCGATGGAGGCGGCGGCAGACCGGGCCCAGAACGCCGCCCGGCAGATGCGTCAGGCCAGCCGGTCGGCGGCCCAGGGCAGGAAGCCGGCCGCCCGGCAGCAGGGACAGCAGGCGCTGGAGGAGCTGCAGCCCCTGCAGGAAGAACTGTCCCAACAGCGCGAGGAGATGCAGCAGGAGTGGCGGGAGGAGGTCGTCGCCGCCCTGGACCGGATTCTGGCCGATGCGGGCCGCCTGGCGGAACGCCAGCTCGGAGTGGGCGACGAATTGCGCCGCGGTAACACCTCGCCGCAGGTGCGCGCCGAGCAGGGGGCCATCGAGGAGGGGGTTGAACGGCTGCTGGACCAGGTCAAGGAAGCGGCCGGGAAGAATGCGCTCGTCGGCCAGCAGGCCAGCGTCGCGCTGGCGGCTGGGCGGGACCAGATGCGTCAGTCCCGTGAGGCGCTGCAGACCGCCACGCCGAACAGCCGGGAAGCCGCCCGGAGCTCCGGAGAGGCGGTCGACGCCCTCAACGCCGCCGCGTTCTCGCTGCTGAGAAGCCGGGGGCAGGTGGAGGGCGCCGGGTCGGGCTCCGGGTTGCAGGAGGCGATGGAGCAGATGCGCCAGATGGCGCAGCAACAGGGACAGATCGGACAGCAGTCGGGCGGGATGCTGCCGATGATGGGGCAGGGCGCCCAGATGCAGGAACAGCTGCGGCAACTGGGCGCCCAGCAGCGGGCGCTGGCGGAACGGCTGGAACGGATGCGCGCCGGGGGCCAGATCCCCGGAGCGAACGACCTGGCCGAAGAGGCGAAGGAGCTGGCCCGGCAACTGGAGGCCGGCCGGCTGGACCGGCAGACGGTCGAGCGGCAGGAACGGCTCTTCCGCCGGATGCTCGATGCCGGTCGCACGCTGCAGGGGCAGGAAGAGGACCAGCGACGGGAACGCCAGAGCGAAACCGCCAGCGGCGACAGCCTGCGCCTGCCGCCGGCGCTGCGCAGCCGCCTGAGCGACGACCGGCTTCGGTTCCCGACCTGGGATGAGATGCAGAGCCTCTCGCCGGACGAACGCCGGCGTGTGGCAGAATACTTCCGCCGCCTGTCCGATACGCCCGTCGCCCCGGTGCCGGCGGAGCAGCCGGCGCCGAGCAAGGAGTAGCGGTGTCCGCCCGCCTGGCCGCCCTCCTGCTGCTGACCCTGCTGGTCCGGCCCGGGCTCCTGCGCGGCCAGGAAACCATGGCACGCGCGTTCGATCTCGAGCGCCGCGGCAACTACGCGCAGGCGGCAGAGGTCTACCGCGCGGTCCTGCGCCAGCACCCGGCAGAGCTCGCCGCGCTGCTGGGGCTGGAACGGGCCCTCACTCCCATCAATCGGCTCCCCGAGATCCTCCCGGCGGTGCAGGCTGCCATCGCCGCCAGTCCCGGCACGGCGGCGATCTATGGCGTCGGGCTGCGTGCCTATGCCCAGGCCAACCTGCTCGACAGCCTGCCGCCGCTGGTGGAGCAATGGTCGCGGATCGCGCCGGGAGATGAAACGCCGTATCGCGAGTGGGCCGCTGCCGCGCTGCAGCGGCGGGACCGGCCCCTGGCCCGGCGGGCCTATCAACTGGGCCGGGAGCGGATCGGCAAGCCGGAGGCGCTGGCGCCGGAGATTGCCCAGCTGGCGGTGGCCGAGGAGGACTGGCCGACCGCGGCGCGCGAATGGTCGCGCGCGATTCGGCAGCTCCCGGGGTACCGCTCGTCCGCGATCGCTACGCTGTCCCTGGCGGTCACGGCCGCCCGGCCGGGCATCCTCGCCGTGCTGGAGCGGGAGCCCGGTCCCGAGCCGGCCCGGCTGCTGGTGGATCTCCGGGCCCGGTGGGGTGATCCGTTAGGCGCGTTCGACGCCATGATGGCGGCGCTGCCCCAGCTCCCGGCGCAACAGGTCGACATCCTCCAGGGCTTTCTGGAGCAGGTCCGCAACGAGACCAGCCAGCCGTACCAGCTGGCGCAGGCTCGGACGATGGAGGCGCTCGGCGTCCGGTGGGCGAACCCCGCACAGAAGGCGCGTTACCGCCTGGACGCGGCGCGCGCCTATGCCGCCGCCGGCGACCGGGCCTCCGCCCGCCGGATGCTGCGAGAACTCGCCGAGGACCCTGCCACCGGCCCCGCCGTGGCGGCGGGCGCCTCCGCCACGCTGGTGGACCTGCTGGTGAAGGAGGGCAAGACCCTCGAGGCCGCGACCGAGCTCGACCGGCTGCGGGCGATGCTGGCGGTGGACGAATACCAGCGGCTCCGCCGCAGCGTGGCGGCGCGCTGGGCCCGGGACGGGGAGGTCACCCGCGCGGAGTCCGCGCTGGCGGCGGACAGTAGTGTGGAGGCCCTGGCATTGCTGGGCCGGTTCCGGCTCTATGCCGGCGATCTCAAGGGGGTCTCCGATCTGTGGCGCCAGGCTGGGCCGTTTGCCGGATCCCGCGAGGAGGCGACCGAGCGCGCCGTCATCCTGGCCCTGCTCCAGCCGATCGGGCCGGACACCCTGGTGGCGCTGGGCCGCGCGTTCCAGCAGCTCGACCGGGGTGACAGCCTGGCGGCGGCGGGCGCCATGATCGAAGTGGCCCGCGTGCTGCCTCCCGACGCCGGCCGGGCCGAGGTGCTGCTGTTCGGCGGCCGGCTCTACGCCGGCGTGGCGCGGGGAGGGGAGGCCGAGGCCTCCCTGCAGGCGGCAGTGCTGCCGGATTCGCCGGCGACCGCGGCGGCCGCGCTGCTGGAATTGGCACGGCTCTATGTCAGTCAGGACCGACGGGAAAAGGCGGTGGCGGTGCTGGAACGAATGATCCTGGATTACCCCGCCAGCGCGCTGGTGCCACAGGCCCGGCGGCTGCTAGACCAGGCCCGAAACGCGGTCCCCCAGACATGAAACGGCGCGAGTTCTTCGTCAGCACCGGTGCGGCGCTCGTGGCTGTCTCGGTGCCGAGGCGTCGGGGCCTCGTGGGCGCGGCGCCCTGGCTGCTGCTCCCCATGGATGAGGCCCAGACCGATCACCTGAAGGCGTACGGCGTCACCTTCCGCGTGCTCCAGCGTGGGGCCAAGGCCGAGTGGTTCCTCAACTACCGCGGCGGCTCCTTTCTGGTCCCGGGCGACAGCCTGACGGCGCGGGACGCGGCGCTGGCGGGCGTGACCACCCTTCCCCTGTCCGAAGGGGAACTGGTGGACATCCGGGCCAGTCTGCAGCAGAACAACATGGATGCCGTCCCGCTGGAGAAGCCACCCAAAGTGGCCGTGTACGCCCCGCCCAACGCGTCGCCGTGGGACGATGCCGTCACGATGGTCCTCAACTACGCCGGCATCGAGTTCCAGAAGACGTGGGATCCGGAGGTGCTCTCCCGGGGGCTCGCCAACTACGACTGGCTGCACCTCCATCATGAGGACTTCACCGGCCAGTATTCCAAGTTCTTCCTCAACTACGCCGGTGCGCCCTGGCTGGCGGACATGGTGCAGCGCAACCAGGCGGTGGCGCGCCAGCTGGGGTTTCCCAACGTGCCGGCGGTCAAGCGCGCGGTGGCGCAGGAGATCCGTGGGTTCGTGGAGCGGGGGGGATTTCTGTTCGCGATGTGCACCGCCACCGAGACGCTCGACCTGGCCCTGGCCAGCGCCCGGACCGACATCGCCGCCTCCTACGCCGACGGCACGCCGATGGATGCGGATGCCAGCCGCCGGCTCGACTGGAGCCAGACCCTCGCGTTCACCGGTGCCCAGCTGGAGCTGTCCCCCAACGTGCCCTCGTTCTCCGATATCGACGGGCATCAGGTCAACAGTCTCGACCGCCGGCAGCAGCTGGGCGCGTTCAAGCTCTTCGGCTTCAGCGCCAAGATCGACCCCGTACCGACGATGCTGGTCCAGAACCACCGCGACGTGATCCCCGACTTCTACGGACTGACCACCTCCTTCACCAAGCGGACCCTCAAGCCGGCAGTCACCATCTTGGCCGAGGAGCCCGGGGCGGGCTGGGCCAAATACATCCACGGCGAGCTGGGCCAGGGCACCTGGACGTTCTATGGCGGGCATGATCCCGAGGACCCGCAGCACCAGATCGGTGACCCGCCCACCGATCTCTCCCTCCATCCGCACTCACCCGGCTACCGGCTCATCCTGAATAACGTCCTGTTCCCGGCGGCGAAGAAGCGCGAGCTCAAGACGTAGGCACCGGCCATCCGCGGCGGAATATCCGGCATCCGGCGGTCTTGGCCGGGCGTAGGATTTACCCCGGACTTCGGTTAATCTTCTCCCCCGTCGCCTCTCTCCTGTCACATCTGCTGGCGCACAGTGGATCCCTGAATGCCCAACCCTGCCACCGATCGCATCCCGGGACCTGTCCAGGGCTACCTCGCCGGAGAAATCACGGCTGCCGGTGGCCGGGAGGTGTCGTTCGTGGCCACGGTGGATGCGGAGGGGGGCCTCCTCGAGGCCCGCGCGGTGGCGCGAGGCACGGTGGACCGGGTGCTGGCGCTCCCGGGAGTCTGTGGCCGCGGCGAAATGCTTCTGCACAATCATCCCAGCGGGGTGCTGGAGCCGTCCATGGCGGACCTCAGCGTCGCCGCCCGGCTGCACGATGCGGGCTCCGGGTTCGGCATCATCAACAATGCCGCCACCGGACTGTATGTGGTGGTGGAAGTGCCCCGTGACGGCGCCGGGGCGCGGCTCGATCCCTTCGAGGTGGTGGAGCAGCTGGGTGAGCACGGCCCGGTGGCGGGGGCGCTGGGCCAGTACGAGGACCGGCCCAGCCAGCGGGACATGGCGGCGCACATCGCCGACGCCTACAACGACGGTGGCGTGGTCCTGCTCGAGGCGGGCACCGGAGTGGGGAAATCGTTTGCCTATCTGATTCCGGCGCTGTCCTGGGCCCGCCTCAACAAGGAGCGCACGGTCATCAGCACCAACACGATCAACCTGCAGGAACAGCTGGTGGGGAAGGACCTGCCGTTGCTCAGGGAGGCCCTGGCGCCGCTGGGCCACACGCCCACCTTCGCGCTGCTCAAGGGGTGGCGCAACTATCTCTGCCTGGCGCGCCTGCACCACGCGGTTGGGACCCAGCGCTCGCTGCTGGAGCCGGACAAGTTCGATGAGCTGCAGGGGCTCTTCGCCTGGGCGGGCCACACCACCGACGGGACCCTCGCCGATCTGCCGGTCTCCCCCAGCGGTGAGGTGTGGGACGAAGTGAGTGCCGAGTCGGACCTCTGCCCCCGGCTGCAGTGTTCGCACTTCGACGCCTGCTTCCTGTTCCGTGCCCGCCGGCGGGCGGCGGAGGCGGACGTCGTGGTGGTCAATCACCACCTGCTGGCGGCGGATATCTCGGTGCGGCGCGCCTCGGAGAACTGGCGCGAGTCGGCGGTGCTGCCGCCGTACAACCGGCTGATCCTGGACGAGGCCCACCACCTCGAGGACGTGGCCGCCTCACACCTCGGCGCCCAGGTCACCAGCCGGGGCCTGCGCCGGCTGCTGGGCCGGTTCGAGCGGAACGGAAAGGGGTTGCTCCCGACCCTCGCGTTTGAACTCGGTGCCAGCGATGACCTGCTGGCGCGCGCCAGCCTGGACCTGTTGCGGGAGCGGCTCCTGCCTGCGGTGTCCGACGCACGGCGGGCCTCCGACCAGCTGCTGCTGCGGCTCTACCAGCGGCTGGAGGCGGAACCGGGCGGTGTGCTCCGGCTGACGGAGGAATTCTCCCGCGACGATGTCTGGCCGGCCGGCCTGGGCCGGGAGCTGGACAGCACCCTGCTCGCATTCCGTTCCATCCGGGACAACATCGAGACCATCGCCGACCGGCTGGCCGGGGCGGAGACCACCGAGCGGCGCACCCAGCTGCTCGGGGAATTGCGCGGAGTGATGCGCCGGATGGAGAGCGCCTCGGACTCCCTGAACCAGAGCCTCCGGCCAGCCGGCGGTGGCCCGCCCACGGTCCGCTGGCTGGAGCGCACCGGGCAGAAGGGTCAGCAGTTGAGCATGGCCGCCGTGCCGCTGGATCTCGCCCCGATCCTGCGCGAGTCGCTGTTCGACCGCGTCAGCACGGTGGCGCTGACCAGCGCGACCCTGGCCGCCGGCGGAGACTTCGACTTCCTGCAGCAGCGGCTGGGGCTGGCGGGGGAAGACAGTCCGGTCACGGTGAAGGCGATCCTGCCCTCGCCGTTCGACTACGCCGAGCAGTGCCTGTTCGGCATCCCCAACGACCTGCCCGATCCGCGCGAGGATGAGCCCGGCCACGCTGGCGCGGTGGTGCAGGTGGTGCACGACCTGGCCTGGGCCTCCGACGGCGGGATGTTCGTGCTCTTCACCAGCCACGGCGCGCTCCGCCGCGCGGCGATGGAACTGCGGGCCATCGCCGGCGAGCGGTGGCCCATCCTGGTGCAGGGAGAATCGCCACGCGACGTGTTGCTCGCCCGCTTCCGGGAGCTGGGCCGGGCCATCCTGCTCGGCACCGACTCGTTCTGGGAGGGCGTGGATGTGCCCGGCCGGGCACTCCGGTCTCTGGTCATCACGAAGTTACCTTTCAAGGTGCCGTCGGAACCGCTGACCGCCGCCCGGCTGGAACGGCTGGCGGAGCAGGGTGAAGACGGCTTCATGGGCTACCTGCTGCCCCATGCCGCCCTCAAGCTCAAGCAGGGCTTCGGCCGGCTGATCCGGACCCGCACCGACATCGGCACAGTAGTGCTGCTCGACAAGCGGGTCGTCACCAAGCGATATGGCAAGCTGGTGCTGAGCGGCCTCCCCCGGGCCAACCGGGTCATCGCGACCTGGACCGAGGTCCGCACCCGCATCGAGGACTTCTACGCCCGCCACGGAATCGGAGCCAGCGTATGACTGTAGGGAAGCCCGGCAAGATCATCGGCATCGGCCGGAACTACCGCGCCCACGCGGAGGAGCTCGGCAATCCCATGCCGAAGCAGCCGATCATCTTCTTCAAGCCGACGACGGCGCTGATCGGGCCGGATGAACCGATCATCCTGCCCTCGATCTCGATGCAGGTGGAGCAGGAGGCGGAGATCGGGGTGGTGGTGCTGGAGCGGCTGCGGAACATCACCGAGGAGCAGGCCGCTAGGGCCCGCATCGCGTTCGTCTGCGTCAACGATGTGACCGCCCGCGACCTGCAAAAGGTGGACGGTCAGTGGGCCCGGGCGAAGGGCTTCGACAGCTTCTGCCCCATGGGCCGCGAGGCGGTGGAGGTGAAGGACTGGTCGGCGCTGGAGGTGATCGGCCGGGTGAATGGCCGGGAGGTGCAGCGGGGCCGGGCCAGCGACATGGCCTTCGGCGTCCCGATGCTGCTCTCGTTCATCTCCCAGGTCATGACCCTCGAGCCCGGCGACATCATCGCCACCGGCACACCGGCGGGCACCACCCGGCTCACTGCGGGCGATGTGACCGAGGTGGAAATCCCCGGAGTCGGGCTGCTCAGGAATCCGGTCAAGTGATTGGGCGATCGGGCGATGGGGTGATTGGACGATGCGAGGCGTGGACGAATGTCCGCGGCTGGCCATGAGCGAGTTCCTCTTCCGGCCCAGTGAGCGGCTCTCCCGGCTGCCGGGGTACCCGCTCGCCAACCTGCCGGCCCGCAAGCGCCAGCTGATCGAGCAGGGGGTGGACGTCATCGATCTGGGGGCCGGTGATCCCGATTACCCACCGCCGGCCGCCGTGATCGAAGCGATGCAGCGGGCCGCCGCCGAGACCCGGCTCAGCAAGTACGGTTTCCAGCAGGGCAACCCCGACTTCCGCCGCGCGGCGTGCGACTGGATGCGGCGGCGCTTCGGCGTCAGCTTCGCCCCGTCGACCGAAGTGCTGCCGTTGCTCGGGTCCAAGGAAGGGCTGTCGCACTTCGCCTCCGCTGTGCTGGACCCTGGCGATGTGGCCGTGGTGCCCGAGCCGGGCTACCAGGCCTATCTCGGCGGCACCGTGCTGGCCGGGGCGGAGCCGCTGATCTATCCCCTGACGCCCAGAACCAACTTCCTGGTGGAGCTGGAGGAGATCCCGGAAGCGACCCTCCGGCGGGTCCGCCTGGTGTACCTCAACTATCCCAACAACCCCACCGCGGCTGTCGCGCCGCGAGAGTACCTGGAACGCACGGTCGCCCTCTGTCGCCGCCACAACATCGTGCTGGCGTACGACAATCCCTACGGCGACCTCACCTTCGACGGATATCGCGCTCCGGGCATCTTCGAGATTCCCGGCGCCCGCGAGGTGGCGGTCGAGTTCCACTCGCTCAGCAAGAGCCACTCGATGACCGGCTGGCGGATCGGGTGGGCCGCTGGCGCGGCGCATTTCATCCACGCCCTGGTGCGGGTGAAGTCATACGTGGACACCGGGCCCTGGCTCGGTGTCCAGCAGGCGGCCGCTTATGCCCTGGACCACGCGGAGGCGCTGGTGCCACCGATTGTGGCGGAGTTGCAGCGGCGACGGGACGCGGGTGTGGCGGCGCTGCGCGAAAGTGGGTTTCGTATTGAAACACCTGCCGCGGCGATGTATCTCTGGGTGGCGCTCCCGGACGGGGTGGGATCGGCGGCATTCTCTACCGAGGCGTTGGAGCGGGAGGGGGTGGTGACCCTCCCCGGCAGCGCCTTCGGAAGCGCGGGAGAGGGGTATTTCCGAGTGGCGCTGACGGTCGGACCCGAGCGTATCCGTGAAGGGGTCCTGCGCCTGGGCCAGACTCGGCGCCGGCTGGAGGGTGCCGGAAGTGCCTGAAATGCCCCCACCGGAGCGGCGCTTCCGGGGCATTGCGCTGGCGGCCAGCGTTCTGGTCCACAGCCTGCTGTTTCTGGTGGTCATTCACGGGCGCCTGCCCGAGGTCCCGGAGCGCCGACGGCCGGTACTGCTGGTGTTGCCGACCCCGGGGGACTTCGAGCGCACCATCCCGGTGCCGGCCTATTCGCCTCGGGTGGAACAGGGGCAGGCCTCGCGTCCGTGGCGTCCGCTCCGTTTCGAACCGGTGCCGATCGACAGCGTGAACCGGGTGCAGCCGGAGCCGGTGGCCCCCACGCCGCGCGACACCGCCCTGCGCCGGCGGCCCGCGGGGCGGATCGGTCCATCGTTAGGCGACGGACGCCTGTGGGTGCGTCCGTTGCCACTGCCGCCCAGAGACCTGGCCCGGCGGATCGAACGGAGCCACGCGGAGCTGGTCGACAGCGCGGTCACCGCGATCGTACAGCGCTATCTCGACTCGATCGCCGGCGAGCCGGGCGCGGACCGGGTGAAGCTCCCGGACTGGACAGCGGAGGTGGAGGGTCTCAAGTTCGGACTGGACAGCCGGAGCATCTACATCGCCGGCCTGCGCATTCCTGCCGCGGTGCTGGCGTTGCTGCCGCTGCCGGCCAGCGGCGACCAGCGGCGGGCCATCGATCACAGCGGCCAGTGGATCGCGGAGGACCTGCGCCGGGCGGCCCAGCGGACCACGACGGTGGACGAGTTCAAGGACGCGGTGCGGACGCTGCGGGAGGAGCGGCAGCGACTGAAGGACCTCGAACGGGCCCAGCGCGAGCGGCCGGATACCGTGCAGGCGGAGCCACGATGAAACTGGTGGATACCGAAGAGACCGTGGTGATCGTGACCGGCTCCGACCTCCGTTCCGAGGAGCGGGACCGGCCCACCGCGTACCGCCTGAAGACGGAAATTGACCGGCGCAGCGACGGCCAGGCCTTCCGGCGGGCGGTGGTCGTGGGCGATGTGTGGTTCCTGCAGAACCGGATCTTCCACCTCAATCCCACCATCGCCGTGGGCGGGCCGGGAGTCAACGGCCTGGCGGCGGAGCTGAGCCAGGTCTTGCCGGTCTCGTGGAGCCAGGACCAGCGGATCTACATCCACGCCGACTTTGAGGCCGAGATCAAGCGCGCGGCACTCTGGGGTGTGGATGCCGAGGCCACCATGGCGGCGGTCCAGGCGTTTGTCAGTCAGGGCTTTCTCGATGATCTCTTGCGCCGAATCTGGCGCTTCCGGACGGAGGTGTACGTATGAGACCGATCAACCGGCTGGCGATGGTGGCGCTGCCTGCACTGTTGCTGGCGTGTGGTGAGGAAGGGCCGGCCGGTCCCGGCGGGCCGGGGATCGGCTCGGTGGCGGTCCACGCCGTGGCGCCGCCCTCGCTGGTGCGGTTCGGGCCGAACCTGGCGGTCGAGCAGGTACGGGTGCGGCTGTATCGCGTCGTGGACGACATCTCGCGCGACATCATCCAGCGCGTGGTGCCCTTCGGCGCCAACAGCCAGACCCTGAACGTCTCGCTGTCATTCGTGGCCGGCCAGGCTGCGGAAACGCTGTCGGTGCAGCTGGATTACGAGACCCAGACCGGCACGGTGCTGTTCTCGGCGTTCCAGTCGGTAGAGGTGCGCGCGGGCGTCCCCGCCTCGACTCCGCCGCTTCAGCCGGGCTACGTCGGACCCGGGAACAATGTCGCCTTCCTTAGCCTGTCACCGCTGGACACCACGCTGACGGCGGGCGACTCCCTGGTCTTCGCGGTCTCGGCGCTGGATGGACAGCAGTTGCCGGTGCCCAGCTTCTACGTGTCCTGGTCCACCGATGCGACCCAGATCCCGGTCAACGCCAATGGGGTGCTGCGGACCTCAGCGGGTACCGCGCGAGTACTGACCGTCACCGCCCAGACGCCCAATGGGGTCAGCACGTCGACGACGGTCACGATTCTCGGGCCGCAAGCCCTGATCATCACGCCCGACTCGGTGGAGAAGCTGCCGGGCGGCACCCAGCAGTTCGCCGCCAGCGGGGCGACCGGGCCCTTCACCTGGTCGGTCAATGGCACCGACGGCGGGAACAGCAGCTTCGGGACGGTGGATCCGACCGGCTTCTACCAGGCCCCGGCCACGGTGCCCAACCCGTCCAGCTTCCAGATCTGCGCCCGGGTAGCGGCGACGCCGTCTACCGCCGGCTGCGGCAAGATCGTCATCAGCCCGATTCCGACGGCCGGTGCCGATGTCATCGTGTTCAACGACATCAACATCTGGGACAACACGGCGATCCGGCTGGATTCCATCGACAATGACTTGCTCATCCGGAACCTGGTGGGGTTCACCGGACAGGGGCCGCGCGCCACCGGGACGGAAGTGCAGCATCACTTCGGTCACGGCTCGATCTGTGGCTCCGGTTGTGCCTCCGCGGCCAACAGCGTCATGACCGGGATCATCACCTCGATGGGACTGACGGTCACCGATGATTTCATCGCCACCCTCGACAGCATCCCGGCCAAGGTCAAGGTGCTGTTCCTGTGGACGCCGGCGGTGGTGTTCAACCGCAACGAAATCAACCTGATGAAGCAATTCTCGGCTCAGGGCGGGCGCCTCGTCTTCGTCGGGGAGCACGCCTCCTACTATGGCGCCGGCATACCGATCGAGAATCAGTTCCTGCTGGATATGGGGGCCCAGATGACCAACATCGGACAGCAGGTGGACTGCGGCTACGTGGTGCAGGCCGATAGCGTGCTGCGACAGCACCAGATCACCACTGGAATGAACGGGGTGGCGATGGGATGTGCCTCCGTGATCGTCCCCGGCCCGAACGACTTCCCGCTGTGGTACGACATGACCAATACCCAGGTGCTGGCGGCGGTGGCCAAGGTCAGCACGACCCCGCTACCCGCGCCTCCGGCGGCAATCCGGCAGGCGCCGGTCGCGCCGCGACTTCCCGCCCGGGTGCGGGTGGATGCGCTCGGCCGGCCGGTGCCGGGACGGGACTGAGGGGCACGCGTCTTACCAACAGGATTGTTTCCATCGACGCCACGTTCGCGAACCGGCCTCGATGCGCCTGGAACGAAAGCGGCCCCGGTAATCCGGGGCCGCTTTCACGTTTCGGACGTCAGTGAGCAGCTAGGGTGAAAGCACGGACCCGTCCTCCAGGATCCGGGCCCCGGTCTCCGGAAAGTCGAGCCGGGTCACCCGCTGCATGAGGTGCGTGGCGGCAGCTGACGGGTCGGGGACCGGACCCGCTCCGGGGAGTTGCAGGAGCGGGGGCAGGCGGGCGCTTCGATAGCGGCCGTCGGCGTCGAGCTCCAGCTCCAGCAGGGCGGTCACAGCCAGGACGCCGTCCATGCTGAAGCCGCGATAGGTGAGAAAATTCCCCAGCGAGTAGGCGATCGGCCGCCCCTGGTAGAACTCGACTCCGCGGAGCACGTGCGGCCCGTGGCCGACCACGGCATCCGCTCCCGCGTCAATCACGGCCCGGGCCCAGCGGCGCAGGTTGCCGCGTGGTTCCCGGCCCAGGAACTCGGGTCCGGTGCCGACCCGGGTCGCCGCCGCGCCCTCCTTGCCGCCGTGGAATGTCACCACCAGCACGTCCACCAGCGGCCGCACCAGCTGCACCAGTTCGGTGCTGCCCGGGATGTCCAGCAGGTTGTAGGAGTGGGGATAGGTGGCGAACCCGATCACACCGACCAGGGTCATCGCGCCGTCACGAATGACCGGCGTGATGGCGACCTGGCCCAGCGGCCCGTAGGTGGCGAGGCCGAGCTTGCGAAACGTGTCCTCGGTGTGCCGCCGGGCGGCCGGGCCGTAGTCGTTGGCGTGGTTGTTGGCGAGGTTGAGGTGGGTGAAGCCCGCCTCCTGAAGGCGCGGCGCCAGCCACGTTGGGGTGGCAAAGGCGTAGCAGCGCGTGGATTTGGGGGCACACTTGGTGGACTCCCCCGAATCCGACAGCACGCCCTCGAAGTTGCCGATGACCAGGTCCCCGCGCAGCAGTGAGTCCACGCCGTCGAACAGCCGGCGCCCGCTGTCGGGTGGCAGCCCTTCGTCCAGGGTGCGGGTGCCGAGATTGATGTCGCCGGTGAAGACGAGGCGCACCGGAGCGGGGGCGTGAATGACGCCTTGGGCGGCGATGGCGTGGGGGAGGGCCATGGCTATCGGGACCAGCCAGGCCAGCCACATCGTGGTGGGGCGCTCGGACAGGCACCCGCCTGTGCCGGTCACTTCGCGGCGGCCTCGATCCTCGCCAGGCTCTCGTCCCGCCCCACCACGGCGAGCAGCTCATTGACCGGCTCCGACACCGTGCCTCCGGTGAGCGCTACCCGGACCGGCTGCATCAGGTCTCCCAGCTTCTTGCCCTCCCGTTCTGCCAGCGCCTTGATGGCGGCCTCGAGACCGGGGGCGGTCCACTCCGCCGGCCCGAGGCTCCCGAGGGCGGAGCCTGCGGCGGCGAGGTTGGTGCGGAAGCTCTCCCCCAGCTTGGCGGCCAGCGCCGTTCCCTTGGCATCCCGGACCACCCGCGCCCGGTCCAGTCGCACCGCCACCTGGGTGGCCACGTCCAGCAGGGTCCGGCTCCGCGCCTTGACCGCATCTATGGCAGGGCGGAGGTCGCGGGAGCCGGGCTGGACGCCCATCTCCGCGAGGTGGCGCGCCACTGGCGCCACGAGATCCTCGGTGGGGACGGCCGAGAGGTACTGGCCGTTCATCCATTCCAGCTTGGTCACGTCGAACACCGCGGCCTTGCGCTGGATCCCTTCCAGCGAGAACAGCCGGATCATCTCGTCCTCCGGGAGGATCTCGCGGTCCCCCCCCGGCGACCAGCCGAGCAGTGCCAGGAAGTTCCGCATGGCCAGCGGCAGGATGCCCTGGTTCTGGTAGTCGCCGACGGCGGTGGCGCCATGGCGCTTGGAGAGCTTCTTCCCGTCCGAGCCGAGAATCATGGGCACGTGGGCGAAGACCGGTGCCGGGTGACCGAAGGCCCGGTAGATGGCAATCTGCTTGGGGGTGTTGGAGATGTGGTCATCGCCGCGGATCACATGGGTGATCCGCATTTCGATATCGTCCGACACCACGGCCAGGTTGTAGATCGGGCTGCCGTCGCTGCGGAGGATGATGAAATCATCGAGATCGTGGCCCTGGAAGCTGATGCGGTCGTGGACCGCATCCTCCCACGCGATCTCCTCGTCCGGCATGCGGAGCCGGATGCTGAACGGCGTCCCGGCCGCGACCCGCTGGGCGATCTCGGTGTCGGACAGCCGGCCGCAGCGGCCGTCGTAGCGGAAGCCGCCGCTGGTCTTCTCCATCCGGGCCCGGGCCGCGTCCAGCTCCTCTCGGGTGCAGAAACAGCGATAGGCCTTGCCGGCGGCCAGCAGCCGCTCCGCGTCGGCCTGGTGACGGGCGCCGTACTGCCCCTGGAAGAACGGTCCCTCATCCCAGGTGATGCCCAGCCAGCGCATGCCGTCGAGGATGACCTGGGTGTGCGCCTCGGTGCTGCGCTCCTTGTCGGTGTCCTCGACTCGCAGGATGAAGGTGCCGCCGGTGTTCCTGGCATACAGCCAGTTGAAGAGGGCGGTGCGGGCGCCACCGACGTGCAGATAGCCGGTGGGAGACGGGGCAAAGCGGACGCGGACGGTCATGGGTCAGGATGTCACAGGGGAGGGCGCCGGTGCTGACAAAGTAGACGGGCGACGGGTCGGGCTGGAGCGACCGCTCCGGCTCTCCCCCGCCGCCCTGGTACGGAGTCGCAGGGATTCGAACCCTGGATAGGGCTTTTCAACCCTATAACGGTTTAGCAAACCGCCGCCTTCAGCCACTCGGCCACGACTCCAGCGGAGGGGGATTCTAGTCTCGCGCCGATGGTGGGACAAGGGCGGAAACACGTCCTGTGAGGTCCCCCGCCGCCGGAAACTGGCCCATTCCGGGACCGGGTGCAATATTGGCGGCATCTTCGGTGTTGCCTCCGCGAGGAGACCTCCATGCGCTCATCTGCACTGCTCGGCATCGCGCTCCTGGCCGCCTGCTACGGCCCCAGTCCAACGACATCGTCCGAAGGGACCGCCCAGGGCCGGGTCGAAATCCACGGCCGGGTCTACGACTCCCTCACCGGTCTCCCGATTGCGCGGACCGATATCGCGTTCGGGGACACGACCGTGCAGACCGGCCTGGACGGGAGTTACCGGGTCACGGTACTCCCGGGGCCGATCACCCTCCGGGTGCGGCTGGGGCTTTACGAGGAGTACCGGCTGGACGGCCAGCTGCTCGGCCCTCGACAGGTGGACTTTCCGCTGCGGCGTCTCAACCCCGCGCTGACCGGCTGCGCGATCTCCGCTGACACGGTGTATGCGGTGATCGTGGACCTGCAGGGCCGGAAGACCCTGAACCGTGCCGATGGTTCCCGGATTCTGCTCACGGCCATGACAGAAGATACCGTCGTTGTCGCCTGGGACTGGAACTGGCGCGCGCTGGATGAGTTCACCTGGCGTGCCACGGTCCCGACCCGCGGGCGTCGGGTGGATCGCGCGGTCTGGACCCTGCGCGATCAGCAGGGGTTCGGCGAGCTGGTGGACTGCATGTCGGTACCGGCCCCGCCGCCATCCCAGCCGGACCCACTCTGACCGATCACGGGGAGGGTACGGCCTGGCGGCACCAGGCTGGTCTCGGGACGCCCGGGCGGTACTAGGTGGGCTGCAGTTCTGACGCGGTGACGCAGGCCCGGTCCAGGGCAGCGACGAGGTCGTGCACCAGGTCCTCTGCTGCCTCGATGCCGACCGACAGGCGGAGCAGGGCTGGCGTAATGCCGGCGGTCTCCTGCTGCTCCGCCGTCATCGAGGCGTGAGTCATCGTCGCAGGGTGTGCCACCAGCGACTCGACCCCGCCCAGAGACTCCGCCAGGGTGAAACACCGCAGGCCGTCGAGAAACGCCGGGATAGCGGCTTCTCCCCCCTCCAGCTCGAAGCTCACCATCGCCCCGAATCCGTCCTGCTGCCGGGCGGCGAGGGCGTGGCCGGGGTGGTCGGCGAGCCCGGGGTAGTAGACCCGTGCCACCGCCGGATGCCCGGCGAGCGCAGCCACGACGGCTGCGGCGTTCTCCAGGTGATGCCTGATCCGGGCGTGCAGGGTCCGCAGGCCCCGGAGGGTGAGGTAGCTGTCGAACGGTGCCCCGGTGACCCCGATGACGTTGGCCCACCACGCGAGCCGCTCGTGCAGCGCCGAATCCCGCGCCACGACCGCGCCGCCCACGACATCGCTGTGACCGTTGAGGTACTTGGTCGTCGAGTGCACGACCAGGTCCGCGCCCAGCTCGATCGGCCGTTGCAGGGCGGGGGAGAGGAAGGTGTTGTCCACCACCAGGAGCGCTCCGGCGCTGGTGGCCAGCCGGGCCGCCAGTGAGAGGTCCGTGATTCGGAGCAGCGGGTTACTGGGGGTCTCCACCCAGAGCATCCGGGCAGGAACGGCCAGCGCTTCGCGCAACTCCACCGCCTGGCTCTGGTCCACGTAGCTGACGTCGAACTGGCCGCGCCCGGCCAGCGAGTCGAGCAGGCGCCTGGTCCCGCCATAGCAGTCGTGCGGGGCGACCAGCCGCTCCCCCGGCTTGAGCAGCTGCAGCACCAGCAGGACCGCCGACAGTCCGGTGGACGTCACCACCGCCCCGGCACCGCCCTCGAGGCCGGCCAGCGCCTCACCGAGGAGGTCTCGGGTGGGGTTGGCGGTGCGGGTGTAGTCGTAGGTTCCCTTGTCGCGAAAGCCACGAAAGGCGAATGTGGACGACAGGTGGATCGGCGGGATCACCGCACCATGGTGCCGGTCGGTGACAACGCCGGCGCGCACGGCGCGGGTATGCGGATGGAGGGGGAATTCGGGCACGGTTCGCTCCTTGGGGACTGGTGAACGCGGCATCTGGCAACGGCTGCCTGCGACGTTCACCCGGAGCGGTCCCGGATGAAAACACGAAGCCCGGCGGAACATGGCCGCCGGGCACGTCGCGTTTTAGCATTTGTTTTACGTGGCTGCAATAGGCGGCAAATGACCACGGGGCCCATCAGTTGTCCGGTAAACTCTAGCGCGCCGACGAAAGGCCGTCAAGGCGGGACGGCGTGGGTGAGATTCGAACTCACGGAGCCCTTGCAGGCTCGGCGGTTTTCAAGACCGCTGCCTTAAACCACTCGGCCACCACGCCTCGGCATGGAAGACTACCGGGACGGTGATTTTCGATCAATGCCGCGGGCCAGTCTCCGGGGAACGCCGAACCCGACTCCAGCCCAATCACCGACGATGGGCCGGGCGCAGGTCTTGCTCCGCTTGGCGTGGCCGGCAGCTCTCGTTGAGCCGGCCGGGGGCCGGAGCCCGGGCCGGGCCGCCGGGTCGCCAGGGGTCGGACGACGCGGGGAAACGAGAAGCCAAAGTGCCAGATTCGTATTATCTTAGGGCCTGTTCCCTGGTACCCTTTTGACTGACAGGACGCGAGTCGTGACCCAGCCGATCGCCCCGTCGTTCTGCAACCGCTGCGGAAACTCGGTCAATGCCGGGGCGCATTATTGCGCCGTGTGCGGAAACGACGTGTCCGGGGCCCAGGCGTCGCTCGCCACCGAGCAGATCAGGGTGGAGCCGATTCGCCCCGGCGATGGGATGTGGCAGGAGCAGCATGAGCTGCTCCGGGAGGCCACACTGGGCGAGTACGAGATCCTGGGCGAGCTGGGCCGGGGCGGCATGGCGGCGGTCTACCTCGGCCACGAGATCGCCCTGGACCGGAAGGTCGCCATCAAGGTGATGTCCCCGGCGCTGGTGCACGGCGACGGCATGGTCGAGCGCTTCAAGCGGGAGGCCCGGACCGCGGCCTCCCTGAGTCATCCCAACATCATTCCGGTGTACGCCGTCCGGGAGACCGACCGGCTGCTCTACTTCGTGATGAAGTTCATCTCGGGGCGGCCGCTGGACTCGGTGGTCAAGGAGCTGGGGCCACTCCCAATCCCCATGATCCAGATGATCCTGCACCAGGTCGGGGGCGGCTTCGGATACGCCCACCGCCGGGGGATCATCCACCGGGACATCAAGCCGGCCAACATCATGATTGACGATGAAGGCTGGTCGGTGATCACCGATTTCGGCATCGCCAAGGTGTCGCAGGCCGAAGGGCTCACCATGACGGGCATGACGGTGGGCACCCCCACGTACATGAGCCCCGAGCAGTGCATGGCGCAGGATGTCACCGGCGCCTCGGACCAGTACTCGCTGGGTGTGGTGGCGTATGAGATGATCACCGGACGGCCGCCGTTCAGCGGCGGCTCCATGATGGCCATCATGTACGGCCACTTCAACGACCCGCCGCCCTCGATCGAGCAGGCCAGGCCCGATTGCCCCGAAGGGCTTCGGGACGCCGTCCTGCGGATGCTGGAGAAGGACCCGGCCAAGCGCTGGCCCACCATGGAGGCGGCGGTCGAGGCCATCGGGGAGCCGCCGGGCAAGTCGGACGATGCCATGCGGAGCCAGCTCATCACGCTGGCCCAGAAGAGCGAAAACACCAAGCTCCTGAAGCGGCTGAGTACGCCCATCTCGCCGACGCCGCTGACCAAGCGGACCCGAGCCGCCCAGCCTGGCGCGACGCCGGCGCGGGGGACTGTAAACCCCGCCGCCGCCAGCCGGACGGCGCAGGCTCGGGCGGCGACGGTGGTCAGCAGCCCGGCGGTGCCAAGGCAGGGCGGCAGGGGATTGTTGATTGGCGGCGGGGTGGCGGTGGTGGCGGTGGTGGCGGCGCTGGCCGTGCTGCAGCCCTGGAAGGGCGCCCCGCCCGTTCAGGCTCCCGCTACCGATCCCGTCGCGACCCTGCCAGCTCCCGACCCGGCGGCTCAGCCTGTTACCCAGGCCCCGGCGGTGGCCCAGCCGGCGCCCGAAACGGTCGTAGTCACGGCTCCGGATCCCGGACCGGTCGCCCCCGATCCCGCCTTGGTCCGGCAGCAGCGCACCGACTACGAGGGCGCATTGGGTGGGGTGAACGGGGCCCGCCAGCGCGCCATCGCCGCGGGTGCCACCGCGCAGGAATTGCGGACCGGCGACTCGCAGCGCAGCCGGGCGCAGGGGTTGGCGAGGCGGGATCAATGGGCCCAGGCCATGGCCCCGCTCCGCGATGCCTCGGACGCCTATGCGCTGGCCGAGAACGCCGCCCGGGCCCGGACCCAGCTGGCCCAGCAACAGACTCCGCGCCTCCAGCCCCAGCCGGGGCCGGAGGTAAGCGCTCCCCAGACCAACCCGCGTACCACCCCGCCGGCAGGGCAGCAGGCTGACCCCGGGCCGCCGGTGGTGGTGCCGCAGGGGACAAGCACGCCGCTGCAACCCTCCGCCCAGCCAGCTGCCCCCGTGGACGAGCGGCCGGCCATCGAGAACGCGCTCCTGGGTTACGCGCGCGCCACGTCCGCTGGGGACATGTCCGGGATGCTCAGCCTCTTCCCCTCGCTCCCCCGGGCGAACCAGGAGGCCTTCAAGGCGCTCTGGAAAGACGGGACGACGCTCGATACGTCGCGCTGGAAGATCGTCAACACCGACTGGTCCCCAGGGGGGACGTCGGCCAAGGTCACCATCTCTGGCGTGTCCCTCATGCGCGACAAGCGCGGCAAGACCCAGGAAGTCCCCGGTCCCCGCAGCGCCACCATGGAGAAGGCGGCCGGGGGCTGGCGCATCAGCGCGCTCGACTGACCCCCCCCCCGGCCAGCCGGACCGGCCGGAGCATCTTGCTTCACCGCACGGCGGACCTTACTCTAGGGCGTCTTCCCACATCACAATCTGGAGGCTTGATGCGACGTCCCGGCGTCCTGGCCTTGGTCCTGTTGTGCCTGTCCTTTCAGCCCGTCGCCGCGCAGAACATGCGCGACAAGATCGCGGAGTTGCTGACCTTCGGGTCCTGCGGCGAGCCGTTGTGCCTGGACCTGGACGGTCAGAACACCGTTCACGGCGACCACTTCATCCCCTCGGTCACCACGGGGGCTGGCACCATCCAGACCTTCCTGAACGACGCGATCGCGCTCAACGCCTCCAACTTCCCGATCAGCGGCACCAGCGGCGGTCTCACCGTCAAGTTCGTGGGCGGCCTGCCGGTCAAGACCAGCAGCTCGCTGGGTCCGGTCTTCGCGGAACGGGCGCAGACCCTGGGCCGGGGACGCTTCCTGATGGGAGCCAACCTGAGTGGCATCCGCTACAAGACGCTCCGCGGCGTACCGATCGACAACTTCACCCTGAACTTCACCCACCAGGACGTCGGCAATCCAGGCCTGGGCGATCTTCCCTACGAGAATGACCTCGTGCAGGTGCGGATGTCGCTCTACGTGGACCTGCTGGTGTCGTCGTTCTTCGCCACCTACGGCATCTTCGATGGGGTGGACCTCAGCGTCGCGGTGCCGCTGGTCAACACCGAGATCAAGGGCCGGAGTTCCGCCCAGATTCTGCAGATCGGCGGGACCAGTCTGCACTATTTCGGCGGCACGGCGGTCGACCCGATCCTGCAGGCCAGCACAGCCACCTTCGGGTCTGCGACCGGCGTTGGGGACGTGGCGGGGCGGATCAAGATCCGGCTGTTCGATGGGGAGCGGTTCGGCATGGCGGTCCTGGGCGATGTGCGCCTGCCGACGGGCGATGAGAAGCAGCTGCTGGGGTCGGGCCACACGTCCATCCGCGGTCTGCTGATCTTTTCCGGCCGTTACGGGACCTTCAATCCGCACCTGAACGTCGGCTACTTCTCGCGTGGTGCCAGCGATCTCAACAACGCCCTGATCGCCAATGGCGGCTTCGACCAGGCGCTCAACGACTGGGCCACGCTGGCCGTGGATGTCCTCTCGGAGTGGCAGGTCGGGGACAGCAAGTTTGACCTTCCGCCGACGGTGACCTACATCCTGCCCGCCGAACGGAGCATCGAACCCACCCCGATCCCCAACAAGGCCGACAACCGCATGAACGCCTCGATGGGCTTCAAGTTCAAGTTCAGCGGTGCGTCCACCCTGGTGACCAATGCCCAGGTGCCGTTGATCCGGGGCGGGCTGGCACCAAACGTGACCTGGACCACCGGGCTGGAGTTCAACTTCTAGGAGGCGCAGCAGGCAGCACGGAAAGGGTGGGGTCCTCGCGGACCCCACCCTTTGTCGTTCACTGCCCTCCACCGGGAGCGGTTTCCCCTAGGGACCGGTGGGCGGCGGGCGGCGGTCAGACCACTCGGCGACCCTGGCCGCCCACGGCCGCAGGGTGAAGTACAGCGCCACGGTGCCCCCGAGCGCCATGAGCAGGACCCGGCGGAGTCCGGAGCCGGCCAGGGGGAGAAAGTGATCCAGGACGATGCTGGCGACGAAGGCGGTCACTCCCGCCACCCACAGGGTTGCGCGGCGGTCCTGCCGGACATCTCGCACCGGTGCCGTCATCGTCCCTTCCGCCAGCTTGCCGCCGTCGGTCCTCAATTGTTGGGCGCGAAGTTCAGGATCCAGTCGCGAATGATGAACCGCTCCGCCTGCGTCAACTGGGTTACGGCCCCCTGGGGCATGTTCACTCCGCAGGATGGTGTCCAGTTGATCTTCTGATACAGGACGCTGCTGGCCAGGCTGCCGGTGGTGACCACGAGCGTTCCGCACCCGGGATTGTCCACTGCGGCCCGGTTCACGATGTTGGCGTAGGTCCCGAAGTTCCCCACCGAATGACACCCGTTGCAGCTCCCCTGCGAGTTGGTGGTGAAGATCGGAGCCACGTCGCTGGCAAAGGACCAGCGGGCCGTGCCGGTGAACGGGAAGGCCGTCGCGGCGCCCGAGGTGACCGAGAGGCTGTTGGTATACGTTCCCCCGGCCGGGGCCGCGAAGGTGGGCGCGCTGGGGCCGAGTGTCCAGCTGCCCAGGGTCGCGACACCTGATCCGTTGGCCGTCACCGAGCAGGAGGAGGTTTGGAACAGGACGCACACGACCGTCCCGCTCCCGGCCGTCACCGTGAAGGTCACACTCACGCTGGGTACGATGTTATGGAACACGTCGTGGGTTATCACCGACGGGTCTACCGGCACGACGGTGCCGGGACGGGTCGTCTGGTTGTTGCCCGCGGACAGCACGAAGTGATCCACCGGCCCGGGGTTCCCGGTGGCGTTGAAGGTCACGGGGCTGCCGCTGAGCCCCGAGACCGCGGCGGTGATGGTATTGGTCCCCGCCGTGGTGCCCATGGTCCAGGCGGTGAGCGTCGAGAGCCCGCTGACGGCACTGGCGAGGCTGCAGGCGGTGGTGGCGCCGCCGCCGCAGTTGACGGTGCCATTCCCGACCGTCTGCGTCCACGTGACCAGCGTCCCACTCACGTTGTTGCCGAACTGGTCGGTGATCCGGACGGCGGGGTTGGTGGAGACGTTGCTGCCCGCCGTGGCGGATTGGCCGTTCCCGGCCGACAGCGTCATGGTGGTGGCGGCCGCTGCGGTGCCGGTGGCGGTGAAGGCCACCGGGCTGCCGCTCAGTCCCGTCGATGTCGCCGACAGGGAGTTGTTGCCAGCCGTGGTACCCAGGGTCCAGCTGGTGGCGGCCGCGATACCGCTGCCGTTGGTGGCCTGGTTGGGTCCACCCACGCTTCCCCCGCCGCCGGTGACCGCGAAGGTGACCGCCACTCCGCTCACCGGGTTGTTGAAGGCATCGCGGACCAGCACGCTTGGTGCGGTGGCCACGTTGGTGTTGACGGTGGCGCTCTGGCCGTTGCCGGCGTTCACGGTAATCTGTGTCGCTGCGCCGGCCGTCCCGGTGGCGGTGTAGGCCGCGGGCGTCCCCACGCCGGCGGCGGTGGCCGACAGGCTGTTCGCACCGGCGGTGGTGCCCAGGCGCCAGCTGGTGACCGTCGCGATGCCGCTGGCGTTGGTCGTCTGACTGCCTCCGGTCACACTGCCACCGCCGCCGGTGACCGCGAAGGTCACCGAGACCCCGTTGACCGGATTGCCGTACTGGTCGGTGACGAACGCGGCTGGGGCGGTGGCGACGGTGGTGTTCACCGTGGCGGTCTGCCCGTTTCCGGCCGACACGGCGATGGTCGCAGCGACGTCCGCCGTGGCGGTGGCGGAGAAATTCACCGGGGAGCCAGTGAGGCCGCCCACCGACCCGGTGGCGGCCTGCCCGCCGGCCGTCGTGCCCAGCGTCCAGCTGGACGTCGCGATGCCGCTGCCATTGGTGATGGAACTCGCCGGGGTCATGGAGCCGCCGCTGGACGTCGCCCACCCGACGGTGACCCCGGAGACCGGGTTATTGAGGGCGTCCATGACCACCACCGACAGGGTGGTGGCCAGGGCCGTTCCGGCGGTGCCGGTCTGGCTGTTGCCGCCCGCCAGCGCCATCTGGGTCGCATTGCCCGGGTTGCCCGTGGCCGTAAAGGTGACGGTGGTCAGCCCCGCTGCCATGGCGGTCATGGTGTTGGTCCCGGCGGTGCTTCCGAGGGTCCACGAGCCGACGGAGGCCAGGCCGCTGGCGTTGGTGGTCTGGCTGAGGCCGGTGGCGGACCCACCGCCGCTGGCCACGGCGAAGGTGATGGCGATGCCGCTGACCGGGTTGCCGAACTGGTCGGTGACCAGGACCCGGGGTGGGGTGGTCACGGCCTGGCCGGCATTGGCGGCCTGGTTGTCACCGGCGTTCTTGGCGAGGACGGTCGCCGTGCCGGGGGTCGCGGTGGCGGTGAAGGTGAGCGATGGTGTCACACCCGCCGCGGTCGCGGATAGGGTGTTGTTGCTGGCGCCGGCCACGGTTCCCAGGGTCCAGCTGGTGACGGTGGCGGTGCCAGCCGCGTTCGTGGTCGCTCCGGCGCCGGGGACGACCGCCCCGCCGCCGCCGGTGACGGCCCAGGTGATCGCCACGCCCGGGACAGGGTTGCTGAACTGGTCGCGGACAATGATGGCAGGATCGACCGCCACAGCCGTGTTGACGGTGGCGGTCTGCCCGTTTCCGGCGGTGATGGTCACGGTGGTGGCAGCGCCGGCCGTTGCGGTGGCGGTGAACGTAACCGGCGAGCCGGATAGCCCGCTGGAGGTGGCGGTGAGCGTATTGGCCCCGGCCGTCTGGCCCAGGGTCCACGAGCCGACGGTCGCAATGCCGCTGCCGTTGGTGGTTGTCGAGGTACCGGTGGCGGCGCCCCCTCCGCTGGCGACGGCGAAGGTCACCGCCACTCCGGCCACCGGGTTGCTGAATGCGTCCCGGACCACGACCGCCGGGTTGACCGCCACGGCAGAATTGACCGTGGCGCTCTGGCCGTTGCCGGCATTTACGGCGATCTGGGTGGCGGCGCCAGCACCGCCGGTCGCGTTGAAAGTGGCTGGGGAGCCGCTCAGGCCGGTGGAGGTGGCGGTGAGGGTATTGGCTCCAGTGGCGGTTCCGAGGGTCCAGCTTCCCACCGCGGCGATACCGGAGGCACTGGTGGTGGCGGATCCCCCAGTCACGCTGCCGCCGCCGCTCGCCACGGTGAAGGTCACCGGCTGTCCAGCCACCGGGTTGCCGAATTGGTCTGTGACCAGCACGGACGGTGGTACCGCGACCGCCGCGCCGACGGTGCCGTTCTGGTTGTTGCCGGCCGAAATGGCCATCGTGGTGGGCACGTCGGCGACCACGTTCAGGGTCACCGTAATGTCCAGCGGCGAGTTGCCCGCGTCCGGCTCGGTCACCGGGACGGTCGCGGTGTAGCTGCCCAGGGCCAGGCCTGTCACTGAGGCGGTCAGCTCGATGCTGGCGGGGGCGCTGGCCTGATCAAGGGCTGCGGTGAGCCAGCCGGTGGCCCCGGGGCCATACTGGGTGGGGCCCAGCGCCAGCTGGTCCAGGACCGAGCCACCGCTGTTCGTGATCATCACGGTGTCCTTCGGGTTGGTGCCGCTCTGGCCGAAGGCCTGCATCTGGACGTTGCTCTGGTCCGCGCTGATGAACGGCGCCGGGACCACCAGGATCACGGCCGATCCCTGGATCTGCTCGGCGCTCGCCGTCACCATGGTCATCCCCAGGCCAACGGCCGTCACCGAGCCCTCCGGATCCACCGTAGCGACGGCTTCGTCATTACTGGCCCAGGTAACCGACTTGTTGGGGAGGAAGTAGCCGCGCTGGTCGATCGGGAAGGCCTTCAGAGTGTCCTGCAGCCCGAGCACCACGACCAGTGTGTCAGGGTCCACCCGGACGGTCGTGACCGCACCCGGCCCGATCTCGGACCTATCCGAGCAGCCCAGCGAAATGAGCGCACCGAGGACGACGGCGGAGGCGAGGGACCGGAACCGTCGGGTCAGGACAGGCCGCATGGGGACTCCACGGATCGCCCCCAGCCGGCCCGGCGTTGGCCGGGCGGCGGAAGGCAGTTCAGCTGGAAGTGGTTCGGAGCGATGAGAAAAGCTACCGATTGGCGGGGAATAGGTCAAAGGACCGGGGGGGCCAGCGGCCGCCCGGATCGCCTTCCCCCGCGGTCAGCGGTCCATGTTCGCTTCAACCGCCCGGGTAATGGAGTCGGCTCGGGCGGCGAGCAGGGTGTCTCCAAACTGCCGCAGCGTTGTTGGCATCGTGCCATAGATGACGGTGTAGAGCGACAGGATGCTCTGGGAGGGCCGGTCCACCCAGCCCCGGGGGCGGGCCCGGCTGGCCGCGTCGAAGTTGTAGGTCTCGAACATGAGCTGCTTGCTCCGCTCGAGGTCCACATACGCCAGACCGCGGTTGAGCACAATCGGGCCCTTCGGCTGTTCCCGCAGCGGTGCTAGGTGGAGCCGGCGGACCAGGCCTTCCGTCGCCAGGTAGGGGGTCAGGTTGAGCAGCTGGTCGGGAAAGCCGCCGGCACTCCAGGCAAAGTAGATCGGGCGTTTGCCGAGATTGTCACGGATCAGGAACACGGTGATCAGGTCCGACAGCACCAGGGTGTCCCGCCCGAACGCGATTTCCAGTGAATCCAGCCGGATCCCCGAGTTGGGCGGGAGCAGCTGGGCCTCCGGCAGCTCGTCGATCTGAGCTTCGGTGAGGGACAGGACCGGGGCGGTCGGCTTGGGCCCGGTCCACTCGCGCCAGATCGGGGCGGCGGTGGCTGGATTGAAGTCTGGCGTGACCCGGCGCTGCAGCTGCTTGATATGCCAGCGGGTATTCATCAAGGAGAGGTTGGCCAGTGTGACGTCGGGCCGGATCTGCTGGACCTCCTGCGCGTACCAGAGCGGGAAGGTGTCATTGTCCCCCGCCGTGACGAGGATGCCGTAGGGTTCCACCGATTCCAGCATGTCCCGGGCGAAATCCCGTGCCAGGGTCTCCCCGGCCCGGCTGGCGGTGACCCGGTTGCCCGCCAGGGGAATCAGCGCTAGGCAGAGCACCGGGGCCGCGAGGAGCGCACCAGCCACGCCGGTCAGCGGCCGTCGCGCCAGCTGGGCCAGCCCCTGCATCAGCGCCCCGATCCCCACCGCCACCCAGAGCCCCACGGCGGAGAACGAGATCATGAAGAAGTAGTCCCGCTCGCGCACCTCGCGCGCGACGCGGCCCAGGGCGGGATCGGTGGGATAGGAGAAGCCGTACTTGAAGTTGAGGTAGAACACCAGCGCCAGGGTCAGGGTGAGCATCAACACCGTGGAGGCCCAGAAGGCGCGGCGATCGCGGCGGAACAGCGCTCCCGCGCCGAGGACCGCCAGGCCGGTAAAGAGTCCGGTCGCGAGGCGGCTGCCCGTCCCGCCCCAGTCGCGGGCAAACTGCCAGCTGAAGTATTGCCAGTAGTTGCCCAGCTGCGCGCCCAGGTGCGCCTGCCGGTTGAGCACCGACGGCTTGCCGTACTGCACCCGGTTGAGCATTTCCATCAGGAGCGTCCAGGTGGTCGGCTCTCCCTCATTGATCGGCGGGTATTGCGCGGAGCGGATCGGCAGAAAAAGGTAGTTCATGGAAATGCCGACGACCACGGCCGTGATGGCCAGGTACAGCATCGGCCGCCGGAACTCCGACAGGTCCCGCCAGGCCGTGTAGGCCAGGAGCAGCATCAGCACGGCCAGCATGAGCACCCGGTCCTCCGGGGGCCCGTCGATGACCGCGGTCCACTTGTTGGACACCGCCAGCGCGAGCAGCACCCCCAGCCAGAGCACCCATGGCTTGAGCAGCATGCGCGGCTCGGTCAGCAGCACGTAGATGGCCACCGCCGGGCCGGCGAGGACGCCCATCATGTGGTTGGTGGAACTCAGCGCAATGACATAGGCGATCAGGACCAGCCAGCGGTCCCGATGCTGGCCCGGTGCATCGTCGGCCCAGTGCACCCCCAACCAGAGCACCAGGGCGGTGGAGAGCATCGAGACGGTGTAGACCTTCTCGTTGACCGTGGACTGGTTCCAGACCGTCCAGGTGAGCGCCCCCACCAGCACGCCGGCGAACGCCGCCGCCAGCCGGGCCCAGCGCACCGTGACCACGTCCCGCATCCAGCGGTCGGCCACCAGGAAGAGCAGCCCGGCGCAGGCCGCGGAGCAGAGCGCCCCGAAGAGGTTGATGCGCACGGCATAGTCCGCCACCAGCGGCAGCGCCCCGAACACATGGGCCAGCACCACGAAGAACGGGTTGCCGGGCGGGTGGGGGATGCCCAGGACGTAGGCCGCGGCGATGTACTCCGAGGTGTCCCAGAACGCCGTGGTGGGGGAGAGCGTCGCCAGGTAGATGAGGAACACGACACCGCCGGCGGCGGTAGCCCAGAGGTACGGCGGTGGGTCGCGCCGGGAATCGAGGTTGGCCATTGCTCTCAGCGTGGGGCGGCGATTCGGCGACTCGGCGCCTGGGCGCTGCGTGTGGGTTGAAGGTCTGGGTCCATCCAACCAGCATGTTCCGGCGGAGGTATCCTAGCCCGCGAGCCGCCGCCCTAGTGCCGGAACTGCCTCGTGCCGGTCAGCACCATCGCGATGCCCTGGCGGTCGGCGGCGGCGATGACCTCGGCGTCGCGCACCGACCCGCCGGGCTGGATGATCGCGGTGATGCCGGCGGTGGCGGCCTCCTCGACCCCGTCGGCAAAGGGAAAGAACGCGTCGGAGGCCATGACCGCGCCCCGGGTGTCATGCTGCTGCTGCCGGGCCTTGTGCACCGCCATGTAGGAGCTGTCCACCCGGCTCATCTGGCCGGCGCCGATGCCGATGGTGCGCTCGTCCCGGGCAATCAGCACCGCGTTGCTCTTGACCGCCGCCACCGCCGCCCAGGCGAAGCGGAGATCCATCATCTCCCGCTCATCCGGCTGGCGCTTGGTGGGCACCTTCCACTCCTGCTCCGAGGGCTCGTGGACGAAGCGGTCCTGTAACAGGATACCGCCGCGCACCCGCTTGAAATCGAGACCGGTCTGGTCGCGCGAAACCGGCAGCTCCACCACCCGCAGGTTCTTCTTGGGCGCCAGCAGTTCGAGCGCCTCCTCGTGGAAGGAGGGCGCCACCACGACCTCGAGAAACAGGTCTTTCATGAGCTCGGCGGTGGCCCGGTTGACGACCGTGTTGAATGCCACGGCGCCGCCGAATGCCGACTGCGGGTCGGACGCCAGCGCCCGGGCAAAGGCTTCCTCGGCCGAAGCGGCCACGGAGATGCCACAGGGAGTGGTGTGCTTGATGATGGCACAGGCCGGCCGGCTGGGCCACAGGGCGGCGGTCCAGGCGGCGGCGTCGAGGTCGAGAATGTTATTGAAAGACAGCTCCTTCCCCTGGCGCTGCTTGAGGTCGCGGAGTCCGCGCGGCTCTTCATCCACGTAGAGGCCCGCCCGCTGGCTCGGGTTCTCCCCGTAGCGAAGCGCCATGAGCCGCTCGAAGGAGAACGCGATGCGGCTGGGCAGGCCGTCCTCGTGGGGTGTGAGGTACCGGGCGATCGCGCCGTCGTAGTCGGCGGTGTGGCTGAACACCTTGGCGGCCAGTGCCAGCCGGCAGTCGGCATCCACCCCACCGTCCCGCAGCATCTGCAGAATGCGGGGGTAATCGGTCGGGTCCACCACCGCGATCACCGATGCGTGGTTCTTGGCGGCCGAGCGAAGCATCGAGGGCCCACCGACGTCGATGTTCTCGATGGCATCCTCGAAGGTCACCTGCGGCTTGGCGACCGTCTCGCGGAAGGGGTAGAGGTTGACCGCCAGCAGGTCCACCGGGATGATCTTCCAGGCCGCCAGGGTGGCCAGGTGTTCAGGCAGGTCCCGGCGGGCCAGCAGGGCGGCGTGCACCGCCGGGTGGAGCGTCTTGACCCGGCCGTCGAGAATCTCCGGGAAGCCCGTCACCGCCTCCACCGCCAGCACCGGAACGCCGCCCTGCCGCAGGGTGTTGAAGGTCCCGCCGGTCGAGATGATCTCCCAGCCCAGGTCCACCAGCGACTTGGCAAAGGGAACGATGCCTCGCTTGTCACTCACCGAAATCAGGGCACGGGGCACGCGGCGCTCCTCACGATGTGAATTCCAGGCGCTGGGTCAGGGGTACCGGCCGCCCCGCTTCGGCCGCCTTCAGCACTACCGCAGGGAGCAGCAGGTGTTCGGCCCGAAGGACACGCGCCGCCAGGGTCTCGGGGGTGTCATCGGGCAGCACGGGGACGCGGGCCTGCCCGAGGATCGTCCCACGGTCGTACTCCTCGTCCACCAGATGCACGGTGGCTCCGGATTCGGCACGGCCGTCCTGCAGTACCGCCTCGTGCACCCTGCGCCCGTACATCCCAGGCCCCCCGAAGTCGGGGAGGAGGGCGGGGTGGATGTTGAGGATGCGTCCACGAAACGCGGAGACGACTCCGGCGGGCACCAGTTTGAGATAGCCCGCCAGCACGACCAGGTCCACGCGGTGCCGCCCGAGCGGCGCCAGCCAGGCCCCCGCGTCGGCCCACCGCTCCAGCACCTCGGCCGGGATGCCGCGCTGCCGGGCCCGTTCCAGCGCCGGGCTGTCTGCCCGATTGCTGAGCACCACCACCACCTGGGCCAGGGGGGACCCGCTGAGCGCGTCCAGGAGGGCGACGAGGTTGCTCCCCCGGCCGGAGACGCAGACAGCAAGCCGCATTGGCATGGCGCAAGAACTTAAGCCACGAGGCGGCCCCTTTGTAGTGGTCTCCGGGCGCTGAATCCGGTGCGGGCCGGGGGCTCAAGTCGCCTCGAGTCCGGTCGATAATCCACAGTGAGGCTTGAACTTAGGGGTGGTTCCCTTGGCCGGGACCGCCCCGTTGCGCCCGGGGTGGCCCCCCGCTTGCGCATCGAGGGGCAAACTCCGCTGCTCCACACCGTTTTCCCGGAACAGGATGGGACCGATGGCTACTGCACAGATCAGACGGCTGGGCCTGGGTGGCCTGGCGACGGCGGTGATGCTGCTCACCGGATGTGAGGCGCAGCTCCGTGAGGGCGTCGGCTTCAGCATCTCCGATTTCATCTCCGGGGTGACCGACGCGTCGGGCACCGTGCACGCAACCTTGCACCGTGGCGCCGCACCCAACCCCGGCAGCGGGCCAGCGGCGAGCGTGACCGGTATCAGCGTCATGATCAACGGCGGCAGCGGCCAGCAGACGGTCAGCGGCGCCTCGGCCTTCACCCGCCTGATTGTCTCAGTAGAGGGCCTGAACGACTACTACGAACTGCTGCTTCCGGGAGGGGTTTCCTCGGAGGGCGTTCTCATCAGCCTCAGCCAGCGCGCCACGGCCGGCAACATGTACATGCTGTACGCCGTGGGGGACGCCGGGGCGGTCGGGACCTACGCTCGCCAGGCGCTCCGGGTGTTGCAGGTGGGCAGCGGTGACATCCAGATCAGCGCCTCCTGGACCGACTCCGCCGACGTGGACCTGCACGTGTTTGACCCGAGCGGCGAGGAGATCTACTTCGGCCACAAGGTCGCGGCCAGTGGCGGCAATCTTGACCTCGATGCCAACGCCGCCTGCAGCCCCAACGAGAGCGCCCCGCGGGTGTTCTACTCCAACGAGAACGTCGTGTGGCCCCTGGGCACGGCCCCGAACGGCACCTATCAGGTGGTGCTCGACTACTGGTCTGACTGCGGCGTGGCCCAGACCGATTGGGTGGTCACCATCCAGCGGCAGGGAGCCCAGCCCCAGATCTTCACCGGCTCGTTCACCGGACCGTCCTCCGGGGTGCCGGATGCGGCGGTGAGTTCCTTCACCTACTAGGACCAGCGAGTCGCGCGCGACAGCCACGGCCCAGCGGAACCCCGGGGCCGCTCCTCTTCAGGGGCGGCCCCGGGGCGTTGAGGAGCCGATTCTCAGTATTCCTGCTGGTCCAGCTGCACCGGCGCCTTGAACCACCCCCCCACCGGAAGGTCCCGCCAGAACGCTGCATAGCCCGTGAGGATTCGCCAGGCGAACCACAGCGCGACCAGCCCGGCCGCGATGATCGGGCCGTAGACCACCGCCACCGCGATCGGCGGGACAGCCAGCACCAGCAGCAGGCCGATCCCCAGGCAGAGTGCAGCGACCAGCGCGGCGCCCAGCGCAAATCCATAGCTGAAGCAGAGCCAGATCAGGTGGGAGACAAACCAGGTATCGGGAGGCACGCGCCGGTAGCGCACCGACCAGATGAGCGACAGGTACACCAGCGCCAGCACCAGCGACGCCAGCTTGATCGCCAGGACGACGCCGGGCCTGCTGCCGTGGGTGACGAATCCGGCCCCCAGGCTGACGAGCACACCGACGCTGGCGAGGTAAACTCCGTGGCCGAACACCCGCTCGTACCGGGTGGGGGCCGAGTGTGTCGTGGCCTGGCCGTACTGCTGGAGCAGCGGTTCGATGACGGCGCGGATCAGGGGGGAGCTCCCGTCGGGTGAGTTTCGTGGCGCCTGAGAGACGTGAGCGTCCATTCACGACGCCCGTAGGCAGATCTCCGTCAAACGTCGGGCCCGCAGGGAAGAAAGGCAACCCGGGCAACGCCGTTCCCGGTCCGCTCGGTTTGCGGGGCGCCCCTCACGAGTGATATTCCCGCATGACCTTCCCGGTATTCCGGCGTGCGTGGGCCCTTGCCCTGACCCTCACCGGCCTCGGTGCCTGCGGGCGCGAACCCGCTGCGGTGGCCATCGGCTTCGCGTCAGGCCTCAGCCAGCCGAACGCCGGCACCGTCGCGCAGGTCTATCTCGATTCGATCCGGCGCCCCGGCGACCCACGCATCATGATTGTAACGGGGGATACCGGCCGGCTGGCCGAATCGGGGGCTACTCTGCCCCTGGAGGTCGCCCGGGCCATGCGCCTGTCAGCCCGGGAGGAGGTCGTGGCGGTGGTGGGTCCGGGAGGCAGCCGGGACGCGCTGCAGAGCTCCCCCATTTACCGCGATGCCGGGGTGCCGCACGTGGTTCCGACTGCCACCAGCCGCCGGCTCTCGGACCCGGAGGTCGCCTCGTTCGTGCTGGCCCCCAATGACTCGATCCAGGGCGACTTCATCGGTGCCTTCGCGGCGGGTTCCATGGACGCCCGGCGCGCCCTCCTGTTCTACGTGCCGGACGAGTACGGGGTCGGGCTCGCAGCCGGAGTCAGCGGCGCACTATTCCGCCATGGCATCACCCTGCTCGGGCAGGTGCCGGTACAGCCCTCGAGGGTCTGCCAGCCTCGGCGCCCGGGTAACCCTTACGAGGACGTGGTCGACGCCGCCCTGCAGGCCGGTGTGCCGGATGTGGTGATTCTCGCTACCCGCACGCCCGAAGGAGCCTGCCTTGCCCGGGCGGTACATCGGCGTCTGCCTGACGCGAGATTCGTCGCCGGCGATGGTGTCCTGGTCGAGCCGCTGCTCATCAGCATGGCTGGCCGGGCTGCGGACTTCCTCTACGTAGTGGCGTTCTGGGCGCCCGGCCAGCAGGATGCCAGCTCCCGGGAGTTCGTGGCGCGGTTTCGGGCCCTCACCAGGCGGGAGCCCCGCTCCGACGACGCCATGTACTACGACGGCACGATGCTCGTGGCCGAGGCCATCCGAAGCTCCGGCCCGACGCGCCGGGCGGTTCGCGCCTACTTCATGTCACTGGGCCGCACCCGCCCTGCGTTCGAGGGGGTCACCGGTCCCATTGCGTTCACCCCGCAGGCCACCCGGCCGCTCATCATGACCCGGATCCGCGCGGGAGGTCCGGAGCCGGTGCCCATCCGGTGACCGCCCCCCGGAAGCCGCTCTCCCTCAGGCAGATCCTCATCGGCATGGCGGCGGTGTGGGTCGTGTTCTTCCTGAGCGTCACGACCGCGACCCTGGTATTGATCGCGCCACATGCGGCGGTCCTGCGCAGTCGGGCTGGCGACCTGCTCGCCGAGCACGACGTGATCCGGTCCCGTCTGCTGGCGCTCTATGCTGCCCGCGACACGCTGATCCAGGAGCATAGCGACCGGGCCGATGCCGGGACCCGGCTCCCGCCGGGCCGGGCCGGGGAGCTGCTCGAGCACATCCGCCACGGGTTGGACAGCGTGGTGGCCGTCGGCGCCTCCCTGGCGCTGGCGCAGGTCCCGGACGAGGTCCGGGTGCGCCTGGCCGAAGCAGTGGAAAGCGAAACCGCGGCCGCTTTGGCCATGGCCGATGCCGTCCGGGAGATGCAACTGGGCCGCCTCGGTCCCGCACGAATCGCGATGGTGCGTGCCGAACACGAGCTGGATCAGACCGCCCGGCTACTCTCCCTGGTCCAGCGAATGGCGATCGGCGACGTGATCGACCGGGAGACTGAACTGCTGCGAACCGCGCAGTCGATCAGCCGCCTGGCGCTCTGGTCCGCGGTGGTGGCCGCCCTCCTGCTCCTCATGGCGGGCTGGCTGCTGCGGGAGCGGCTCTACCGGCCGATCGCGGCCCTCGAGCGGGCGGTCGTCGAGGTGGCGGGTGGGGACCTGCACACCGAGGCCCGCGTGCTCCGGCCGGATGAGCTGGGCCGGCTCGCCGCTCACTTCAACCAGATGACGGCGGTGCTCCGGGAACGGGCCGCGGCACAAGAGCGCCGCCATGAGACTCTCTCGGAACAGTTCGGCCGGGTGGTGGACGAATCGTCCAGCGAGATCTACCTCTTCGACGCCACGACCCTCCGCTTCCTCCAGGCCAATCGGGGCAGCCGGGTCAACCTGGGCTATGGCCTGGAAGACCTGCTGGCGCGCACCCCCCTGGAAATTCTCCCGGAAGCGCACCGCGAGTCCTTCCTCGGCGCCCTGGCCATCCTGCGGCGCGGGGAGCAGCCCCGGGCCATGCTGTCGGCGGCGCAGGTCCGCCGCGACGGTACCAGCTACCCCGTCGAGATGACCCTGCAGCTCTCTGACCGCAGCGACCAGCAGGTGTTCGTGGCGGTGGTGGAGGATGTGAGCCAGCGGAGCCGGCTGCGCGAGCTGAACGACCGCCTGCGGCAGTTTGCCCTGACGGAACAGCGGCGGCTCGGCGGTGGTGACCTGGCGGCGGCGCTCGCCGCCATCACCGGCATGGCGGCGGAGACCCTACGGGTGCTACGGGCCAGTGTCTGGGTCTATACCCCGGAGCACTTGCGGTGCATCGCGTGCGCGGCGCGCGGTGGGATGCGGAGCTGCGACGGGGACACCATCCCTTCTGCCGGACAGGCCGCTTACCTCGAGGCCCTGCTGGCGGGCGAGCCGATCGCCGCCCATGACGCCGCCCACGATCCCCGGACCCGCGCCCTGGTCACCGCGAATGGCCCACGGGCCGGGACCGTCTCCGAGTTGGACGTTCCGGTGCGGACCGGCGGGCGATTGGTGGCGGTGGTGGTCCTCGAGCAGACGGGGGAGCCGCGCCGCTGGTCCGCCGAGGAACAGGGATTCGCCGGCTCGGTGGCGGACCTGGTCGCCTTGGCGATTGAAGCCTCCGAGCGGACCCGCCTGGAAGCCCAGCTGGCCAAGGTGCAGAAGCTCGACTCCATCGGGCAGCTGGCCGGAGGCGTTGCTCACGATTTCAACAACCTGCTGACGGCCATCCTGGGGTATGCCGAGCTGGTGCTGGACAAGTTGCCGGCGGAGGACGGGCTGCGGGAGGAGATCGCCGAGATCCACCGGGCCGCCGAGCGGGGGGCCCAGCTGACGCGCCAGCTGCTGACCTTCGCCAGGACTCAAGTGGTGCAGCCGCGAGTGGTGGACCTGAACGAGCTGACCCGAGGGGCGGAGAAGCTGCTCCGGCGGCTGCTGGGGGAAAACATCGAACTGGTCACCCGGCTGGATCCAATGCTGGGCCTGGTCCGGGTTGATCCGGGCCAGATGGAACAGGTGATCGTCAACCTGTCCGTCAACTCCCGCGACGCGATGCCTGCGGGTGGGCGCCTGACAGTCGAGACCCGCGACGTGTGCCTGAATGCCGACGACACCGCGGGCCACGCCGGGGCGACGCCCGGCCGATACGCCCAGCTGTCAGTGACCGACACCGGTCACGGCATGGACCACGAGACGCTCGGCCGCCTGTTCGAGCCCTTCTTCACCACCAAGAGCCCCGGGAAGGGCACGGGGCTCGGGCTGGCGATCTGCTACGGCATCGTGCGGCAGGCTGGCGGATACATCTGGGCCCACAGCGAGCCCGGCCGCGGCTCGACCATGGAAATCCACCTGCCGGTCGTCACCACGGCGGAGATCGCCGTGACCGTGCCCGAGGACGCCCTCGCGGTGCCGCGGGGCCGGGAAACCATCCTGCTGGTGGAGGATGAACAGCAGATCCGCGAGGTGGTCAGCCGGGTCCTGACCCGGACGGGCTACCGGGTCCTGGTGGCGAGCACCGGCCGCGAGGGGCTGGAACTGGCCGCCCAGCATGGCGCCGAGATCTCTGCCGTGGTGACGGACGTGGTGCTGCCGCATCTGGGAGGGCAGGAACTGGTGGCCCAGCTCCGGCAGGAGCGTCCCAGCCTGCCGGTCATCTTCGTGTCCGGTTATACCCAGGGCAGAGTGCTCGAGGCCGAGCTGCAGCAGCCGCGGACCCTGTTCCTCGCGAAGCCGTTTACTCCTTCGGACCTCGCCCGCAGCGTTCGGGATCTGCTGGACCGGCGCTGACGCCACCGCGGCTGAGCCTCACGGGTCCTCCCCGAGGGCAGCGTAGTACGCCGCCACCCGGGCCTGGAGACCGGGGCGGGTATAGACGTCCGGCCGGCGCGAGTCCATGACCTCGGCGATCACCAGCGCGACCTCCTCTGCGCTTTGAGCGTCCGCCAGCGTGCGCGAGTCCACGCCGCCGTGCATAGCGTTGCGGCCGAAATCGGTCCGTACCGGCCCAGGCGAGACGACCGAGAACTGGATCTCGGGGTGGGTCGCCTGGACCTCGGCACGGAAATCGGCGGTCAGGGCGTTGAGGAAGTGCTTGGCTCCGGTGTAGGCCGCACGGTGCACCACATAGGGAATCCGCCCCAGGAGTGAGGAGACGTTGATCACGTGGCCGTGGTGGCGCGACCGGAAGTGGGGCAACACCTCCTGCATTCCCAATAGCGCGGAAGTGACGTTCACCCGGACCATCTCCCCGATGTCCTGTTCGCTCAGCTGGCTGGGCGGGCGGGTGATGCCCTGACCGACGTTGTTGACCAGCACGTCAACCTGCCCGAAGCGACTGATCCCCTCCCGGACCACCCGCTGGACATCCTCCCGCCGGGTGGCATCGGCGACCACGGCCAGTGCCCGGCCGCCACACTCGCGGGCAACCGCGTCGAGCTCGGCGCGGCGTCTGGCGACCAGCACCACGCGGTCCTGTCGCGTTGCGAGATACTTCCCCAGGGCGGCTCCGATCCCCCCGGAGGCTCCGGTGATGATCACTACCCGATCGCTCATTCGGACCTCAATGGCGCAGCCGCGGCCAGCAGGGAGTCCCGTCCCGCCCACCCCGTGGCGCAGTCGAACTCGGGGAGCGCGGCCGCCAGCCCGGAATCAGAGATACTGCACCCTGGTCGTGGACTTGCTGAAATAGGAGTCCAGACGCCGCCGGACCTCGAGGACGGCATCGGTCGCGGCTGGCGGGGCCGCCACCACGGTGGCCGCATTGGTGATATCGCGGACATCCGAGATCCAGACCCGCCACTCCGGTGACTGTCCCGACTGCCTCTCCGCCTGGATCCAGTACGAGCGGCCGTCGATGGCAACCAGCAGGGAATTGGCGCCCATGGGCCGGACGCCGGCGGAGGCAAAGCGGCGGTGCGCCTGGGTCAGCCGGGCGAGCAGCCGGCGGAGGAAGTTCACCGATCGAGGTCCTTCGTTCCAGGGTACGCAGGTGCGCGGACGGGCGCTGGGGGCGGGCCTGGGGCCAGTCGAGGCCTTCGGGGCCCGGTGTCCAACTAGCGACGGCCCGGCGTGAATGGCAAGGGCGGGACCCCGCGGGACTACGACGTGCGCAGCAACCGGGTCAGCGTCCGGTCCAGCGCGGCGGCGAAGGCCTGCTTGCTCCGGGCGTCGAAGGGGGGAGGCCCACCGGTCACCACGCCGGCGCCACGCGCCTGTTCCATGAAGTCGCGCACCGACAGCCGCTCGCCGATGGTTTCCTGGGTGTGCTCGGTGCCACGGGGATCGAGCACGGTGATTCCCCGCGGGACGAGCAGGGCCGCCAGCGGAATGTCCTGCGTGACCACCAGGTCGCCCGGGAGAGCCTCGTCCACGATGTGCTGATCCGCCACGTCGGGCCCACCGTCCACCCACACCGCGGTCACCATGGGATTCCCGGCCGGCACTTGCAGCCGGCTGTTGGCCACCAGGACCGTGGCAAGGCCGAGGCGCTTGGCAGCCCGGAAGACGAGTTCCTTCACCTCGCGTGGGGCGGCGTCAGCGTCGAGCCAGATTTTCACGGTCACACCTCCTACGGCCGGGGCAGCCAGCGGCGCACCCGGTCGCGGTAGGCGCGGTAGTCGGCGCCGAAGAGCCGTGAAAGGGTCGGCTCCTCGTATCCCAGTACAAATACATGGGCGGCGCTCAGGAACAGCACCGCGTAGGCTAGGATTGCTACGGACCGGTAGAGGACGGCGGCGCCGGCCAGCGCCAGCGCGGCCCCCAGGTACATAGGATTGCGGAGGTACTGGTAGGGACCCGAAACCACCAGTCGCCTGGGTGGGTCGAATGGCGCCGGCGTTCCCTGACCGGCGACAGCGAAGGTCAGCACGCACCACAGTGCGAGTATGGCCCCGGCCAAACCGAGCGCGAAACCGGTGAACGCCAGCGGCCCCCAGCTCACGGCACCGGTGATCCCCACGAATGCAAGAATGCGCGCCGGCACGAAGACCAGGAGCAGGCCGACGAACAGGGTCGCATAGGTGACGGCACGGATCAGGACGAACGTCTTGGCCTCCTTTGTGGGGACCCGGGGACGAGCCAGCAGGTGGGTGAAAGGGCGCTTGAAAAAGCGGAATGTCGTGCGGTCGCATGCTGCTGTCCAGCGGTTGCCGTCCCCGGCGCCGGCCCGCTGCTTGTCGCGCCTACTCGGTCAGCGCGGCCGCCAGTGCCCCGGCCACGCTCGCCGGCGCCACGTTGAACAGGGTTCGCGGGTCGAGCAGCACGCGGCCGCCCTCCACCCGAGCGACGAGCGGTGGATCACCGAGCCGCAGGCGGGTGGCGAGGGCGTTGGCGCCGAGCAGCCCGGGATCGAGTGAGACCAGGGTGGTCGGGAGCACCGCGCCGGGGAAGGCGCCGCCGCCCACCGCCGACTCTCCCGTTACGAGCTGCGCCGCGAGCACGCCGGGGCACGTCGCGGCGAGTGCGGCTGCCTGGCGCGTCAGCTCCTTCGCGCTTCGGGTGAGCATGGCGAGCACGGGGATCTCCCTGATGGCCAGTTCCGGGTCGCGATAGAGCGACAGGGTCGCCTCGAGCGCCGCGAGGGTGAGCTTGTCGGCCCGGAGCGCGCGGGCCAGGGGATTGTCGCGCACCCGCGTCACTGCCGCCGCGGAACCCACCAGGCACCCGGCCTGAGGGCCGCCGAGCAGCTTGTCGCCAGAGAAGATGACGAGGTCGGCGCCGGTGGCCACCCCGTCCGGAACTCGCGGCTCGGAGGTGAGCCCCCACGGCGAGAGGTCGGCCAGCAGGCCGCTCCCCACGTCATGCAGATAGGGAACCCCCAGCCGCCGGGCCAGCGCCGCCAGCTCGGCGGGCTGCGGCGAAGTGACAAAGCCCTTCTGCTCAAAGTTGGAACGGTGCACGGTCAGAATGGCCGCCGCCCCCTCCGCCGCCTGCTCGTAGTCCCCCAGGTGGGTGCGATTGGTGGTGCCCACCTCGGCCAGCAGGGCCCCGCTGCGCGCCAGGATATCGGGTATCCGGAAGGAGCCGCCGATCTCGATCAGCTCGCCGCGACTGATCAGGACGCGTCGGCCGGCGGCGAAGGCGTTGAGGGCGAGCACCAGCGCACCGGCCGCGTTGTTGACCGCCAGTCCGTCTTCGGCGCCGCTGAGCGTGGCCAGCAGCGGGCGGCAGTGGTCGGCGCGATGACCGCGGGCCCCCGCGGCGAGGTCGTACTCCAGGCTGGCGTATCCCGACGCCACGGCCACCACCGCGTCCACCGCCGCCTGGCATAGTGGGGCCCGGCCCAGGTTGGTATGCAGCACAACGCCGGTCGCGTTCAGGACCGGCCGGAGGGACCGGAGGCCGGCCTGCTGGATCCGCTCGGTGATAGCCTCCGCCCAGCTGTCGGGGGGGCCGCTGCGGCCCTCGCGCACCGCCAGGAGCGTGTCGCGCACCGCTTCCACCACGGCGTTCCGCGATGCGCCGGCCAGCAGTTCGGCCAGCTCCGGGTCCCGGAGCAGCCGGTCCACTGAAGGGAGCTGCCGCCGGGGATCCTCGGTCACGGCGTCGGTGCCGGTGCCGGCAGGGGGAGCGTGTCGGTCACGGCGGTGCTGCTGTCAGGTCTCGCCGCGGCGCTGTCCGGTTTCGTCGGCGCGGGGCGCTTGGGGATCACCAGGACGTTGCGGGTGTCGCCGCTCACCCCCGCCGCGCTCCGGATGCCCAGCACCTCGACGATGTACCGCGTCTCCGGCACCAGCGCCGAGTCGGTTCGGAGAATCAGCTTGTCGAACAGGGCGGGGCGGGTCTTGATGATGGAGTCCAGGACGGGGTCGTCCGCCTGCGGCGCCGCCGTGGTGCGGCCCGGTGGTCTCCCGCCCGCCGGCGGTTTCCCTCCCTCGGGCCGCGCGGGGGTCGAATCCGGCCTGATCGAGTCCGCCGCGGACTCCAGCGAGTCCGCCCGGGCCCGCGCGAGCTGCTGCAGGCTATCGTCCAGCGCCTTCGGCAACAGCGAACGCCACGGCGCCGGGGTGGAATCCCGCTGATACAGCAATCGCACCGTCAGGCTTTCGGGCGGCTGGGTGGGATCCAGGGGGCCCGAGAAGGTGACCGTGGCGCTGAGGCTGTCGTTGGGGGTGGCCTGGGTGATCCGCGGACCGAGGGTGTCGCGGGGGATCAGCCACAGCGGTGCGGCCGCCAGCGCGCCGGCGGCGAGGGCGGTGGAGTCGTAACTCTCACGCTGTTCCCGCTGCCGGTTCCGGTTCTGGTCGATCGCGCCGAAGATGAGGTAATTGCCGCGGGGCAGCGGCCCGACCCGGAAGTACCCGGAGGAATCGGTGACCGTCCGGTACACCAGGCTGTCCGGCAGGAGCACCAGTTCCACCAATGCCAGCCGGGCGGCGCGGCCGGCCACCCAGTCGATGGCTACCCCCGTCAGGGTATCGGTGGGCGCGGGTCCGCCAGTGGAAAAGGTGAGCACGGCCGTCGTGTCGAGCCGGTTCTGGCGCAGGTCGCTCAAGCCCGGGAGGAGCTCCACCCGGTAGACCCGATTGGGTTTCCACCCTTCCCGCGGCCGGATGGTGATCCGGGTCCGCTTCCAGGCCACCTTGGGCACCCCCTGGCTGGGCGAGAGCAGGATCAGGCGTTCCAGGTCACCGGTGCCGATACCGAAGTTGGGAGAGCCGCCCTCGGAGATCACCTCATCGAAGAGAAACTCGACGTCCTGGTCCCAGTCGGGGTAACTGCCGATGGACTCGGGCACCGTCGCCAGGAGCACCGGGGCGACCTTGTCCTCGGGGCCACCCGACGGCGGCCCCATGCGGGCGCAGGCAGCGATGGCCAGCAGCGCCAGGGCGCCGGCGGCCTGCATGCCCGAGGCACGGCTCAGCATCCCAGCGCGCCGACTTTCAGGAGCAGGGCCTGATGCTGCCCGGTCCAGTCCTCCAGCTTCTGCCGCTCGCGCTGCACCACTTCCGCGGGGGCACGGGAGGTGAACTGCTCGTTCTCCAGCTTCTTCCGCTGTGACTCGATCAGCCCGTTGAGCCGGTCGCACTCCTTCTGCAGCCGCTCACACTCTTTCTTGAGGTCCACCAGCTCGCCCAGGGCGATGAACACCGCATTGCCGTCCTTCAGCACCGCGTGGCCACCGGGTTCGTCCGGCGGCGGGCCGTAGCTAAGCTGGTCCACCTTGGCGAGCCGACAGACGGTGGCTTCCTCCAGAAGCAGGGCCGGGTTGCGCCGGGCCACCCGCACGTTGACGCTCCGCCCGGGTTCCACGCCGTACTCCGCACGGATCTGCCGGATGGCGCCCACCAGCTCCTGCAGCAAGGCAAAGTGCCGTTCGGCGTACTCGTCGTGGGCGCGATGGTCGGGGCGGGGCCACGGCGCCAACATCAGGGTCTCACCGCCGGCGCGCCCCGGCATCCGGCGCCAGAGCGCCTCGGTGATGAACGGCATGATGGGGTGCAGCATGGCCAGCGCCACCTCGAAAGTCCTGGCCAGCACCGCCCGCGCAACCTCGGCGCCGGGCTCGTTGCCGTAGAGTCTGGGCTTGGCCTGCTCCACGTACCAGTCGGCGAGGTCGCTCCAGATGAAATGGTAGATCACCGATGCCGCCTCGTTCAGGCGGAACTTCTCGTAATGGCCGGTCGCCTCCCGCACCATCCGGTCCGCCCGGGCGATAATCCACCGGTCGGACAGGCCCAGTTCCTTCCGCTTGACGACGTGCGGGTATGGGCCAGCGAGGGGGCGCGTCGCCGTGTCACCGAGATTGCCCAGGATCAACCGCCCGACATTCCACAGCTTGTTGGCGAAGTTCCGGCCTGGCGCGAACGAAGTCTCGAGGTCGGCGGGGTCGAGGATGACATCGGTGCCGACCGACATCCCCGACACCACCGTGTAGCGGAGCGCGTCGGCGCCGTACTTGTCCACGACCTCCAGCGGGTCGATCCCGTTGCCCAGGGACTTGGACATCTTGCGATGCTGGGTGTCCCGCACCGTGCCGTGCAGGTAGACGGTGTGGAACGGGATCGCCTTCATGAACTCACAGCCGGCCATCACCATCCGGGCGACCCAGAAGAACAGGATTTCGGGCGCGGTGACCAGCACCGAACCGGGATAGAAGCGCTCGAGGTCCTCCGTCTGATCGGGCCAGCCCAGGCTGGAGAATGGCACCAGCCACGAGCTGAACCAGGTGTCGAGCACGTCGGGGTCCTGGCGGAGCGGGGCGCCGCAGTCGCAGGTGGCCAGGTCGGTCCGGCTCACCCGGGTCTGGCCGCACGCGTCGCAGTACCAGACCGGGATGCGATGGCCCCACCACAGCTGGCGGGAGATGCACCAGTCCCGGATGCCCTCCATCCAGTTGGCGTACTCTTCTCCCCGGCGCTCCGGGATGAAGCGGAGCCGCCCGTCGCGGTAGGCCTTGAGTGCGGGCGCGGCGAGCGGCTTCATCTTCACGAACCACTGATCCGACAGCCGTGGCTCGATGACGGTGTCGCAGCGGTAGCAGTGGCCCACGGCGTGTCGGTGGTTCTCCACCTTCTCCAGCAGGCCCAGCGCCTCGAGTTCCCGCACGATCCGCTTGCGGGCCTCGAACCGGTCGAGGCCCCGGAAGCGTTCGGGCACGGTGTCGTTCATGCGGGCGTCGTCGGTCATCACGTCCCGGACCTGGAGATCGTGCCGGTGGCCGATCTCGAAGTCCAGCGGGTCGTGCGCCGGGGTGACCTTCACCGCCCCACTGCCGAAATCCGGGTCAATGGCCTTGTCGGCAAGGATGGGGATCGTGCGGCCGGTGAGGGGCAGCGACAGCATCGTCCCGACCATCCCCGCATAGCGCTTGTCCCGGGGGTGCACCACCACCGCACTGTCCCCGAGCATGGTCTCGGGCCGGGTGGTGGCGACGGTGACGTGACCGGAACCGCTGGCCAGGGGATAGCGAATCCACCAGAGCCGGCCGTCGGTCTCCTCCTTCTCCGCCTCCTCGTTGGACAGCGCGGTGAGGCAGCGCGGGCACCAGTTGATGATGTACTTGCCGCGATAGATGAGGCCCTTCTCGTGCAGGCGCACGAAGACCTCCCGCACCGCGCGGGAGAGGTCCTCATCGAGGGTGAAGTAGGTGCGCGACCAGTCGGCGCTGGACCCCAGCGCCCGGAGCTGCTCCAGGATGGTGCCGCCGGTCCGGTCCACGAAACTCCATACCCGCTGGACGAAGGCCTCCCGGCCCACCTCGAACCGCGTCTTGCCCTCGGCGGCGACCAGCTTCTCCACGACGTTCTGGGTGGCGATGCCGGCGTGATCGGTGCCGGGGAGCCAGAGGGTGGGTCGCCCCCGCATCCGCTCGAACCGGACCAGCACATCCTGGATGGTGTTATTGAGCCCGTGACCCATGTGCAGCACCGCTGTAACATTCGGCGGGGGCATCATGATGACATAGGGCGGGGCCGAGGCGCGCTCCGGCGCGAACGCCCCGAGCGCCAGCCAGGAGGTGTAGATGTCCCGTTCTATCGCGGCCGGGTGGTACTGCGGCGCCAGAGGCTCGGTCATGCGGGGCGGCCGGTCGCGGGACTCACTGGGGCAGGAGTATCGTCCTCGCCGCGGACCAGCAGGCAGTTGACCAGGCGCTCAACCCCGGGGACCGCGCCCACCGTTCGCGCCGCCTGGGCGCGGAGTGCTCGAGTCGGGACCCAGCCGTGCAGCTCGAGGACCCCCGGCCCGGCCGGGAGGGGGCGGAGATCGAGGTCCCGGAGGGTCGTATCCTGCCGGAGCAGGGCCTGGACCGCCCGCACCAGCTCGGACGGCCGGAGCCGGTGGGCGGGGCGCCGGGCGCCCTGGAGGAGACTGCTGACGCGGCGTCGGTCAACCGGGCCCAGGATTTCTCCCAGCACGAAGCCGGCGGCGACCCCGAGGGCCGTACCGACCAGGGTCCAGGCGAGTATTTCGGAGGCAGGTGGACGGCGCATGAGCAGGGGGATCAGTGGCTTACGCGGGTTGTCGAGGAGGGATTAACTTAACACCATGACTGAGGAAAATGCGCCGGTCTCCGGGGCTGACATCGGACGGTGGGTCCTGCTCGGCCTCTTCCTGGCGGCCTGCATCGGGGCCTACTTCGCCTTTGCGCCGAAGGTCCCGCCTGCGGTTGTACCCTACGTGACCAGCACCCCATCCTGAAGCCATGCCCAGCATCGCACTGACCCTCCCCGACGGCAGCGTTCGGGAGGTGCCCCAGGGCACCTCGGCGCGGCAGGTGGCCCAGGGCATCGGTCCCGGGCTCGCCAAGGCGGCGTTGGCGGCCCGGATCGATGGGCAGATCCGGGACCTCGACCGGCCCATCGAGGCCAGCGCCAGCTTCGCCATCCTTACCGACAAGGACAAGGATGCCCTCGAGGTGCTGCGGCATTCTGCCGCGCACATCCTGGCCACCGCGGTCCGGGAGCTCTTCCCCAGCGCCGGCATCGGCTTCGGCCCCCCCATCGAGGACGGCTTCTACTACGACTTTGCGGTGGAACGGTCCTTCACGCCCGAAGATCTCGAGGCCATCGAGAAGCGGATGGCCGAGGTTGCCCAGCGGGACTATCCGTTCGTTCGGGAGGTGGTGAGCCGGGCCGAGGCCAACGTCCGCTTCAAGGACGACCCGCTCAAGCTGGAGCGGATCGAGGACCTGGGAGACGACGAGACCATCACGGTCTATACCGACGGCCCCTTCGTGGATCTCTGCCGCGGGCCCCACATCCCCTCGACCGGGCGGCTCAAGCACTTCAAGCTGCTCTCCGGCGCCGGGGCCTACTGGCGGGGCGACAGCCGGCGCCAGATGCTGCAGCGGATCTACGGCACCGCCTGGTTCAAGAAGGAGGAGCTGGAGGCCTACACCCACCGGCTGGAGGAGGCGCGCAAGCGCGACCACCGCAAGCTCGGCAAGGAGCTGGACCTCTTCATGTTCCACCCCTTCGCGCCGGGGGCGGCGTTCTGGACCGAGCGGGGGACGGCGATTTACCATGCCCTCAACGACTACATGCGGGAGCTGCAGCGGGACGGCTACCAGGAGATCAAGACGCCACTGCTGTACCACAAGGGGCTGTGGGAGATCTCCGGCCACTGGGGCAAGTACAAGGAGAACATGTTCCTGGTGCTCGACAACGAGACCGGCGAACACGACATGTCCCTCAAGCCGATGAACTGCCCGTCGCATCACCTCTACTTTGCCTCCAAGGGCCACTCCTACCGCGACCTGCCGACCCGGTTCAGCACCTACGACGTGCTCCACCGCAACGAGGTCAGCGGCGCGCTGTCGGGGCTTACCCGGGTGCGCCAGTTTGCCCAGGACGACTGCCACATCTACCTGATGGAATCGCAGATTCCTGACGAGGTGCGGGGCCTCACCCGGTTCATCCTGGACTACTACGCCACCTTCGGGCTCACGGCGGCGCTCAAGTTCGCCACCCGGCCGGAGCAGCGGATCGGGACCGACGATCTCTGGGACCGGGCCGAGGGAGCGCTGCGGGCCGCGTTGGAAGCCACCGGCCAGCCGTACGAGCTGAAGCCGGGCGACGGCGCCTTCTATGGCCCCAAGATCGACTTCGACGTGGCCGACTCCATCGGCCGTACCTGGCAGCTGGGCACCATCCAGCTGGACTACAACGCGCCCGAGCGGTTCGACCTGCACTACACCGGCGAGGACAACGCCGCCCACCGGCCGGTGGTTATCCATCGGGCGGTGAACGGGTCGTTCGAGCGGTTCATCGCCATCCTCATCGAGCACTTCGCCGGTGCCTTCCCCCTGTGGCTGGCGCCGGAGCAGGTGCGGGTGCTGCCGATCTCCGATGCCCAGGCGGAAGTGGCGGCCCGGGTCCATCGCCAGCTCCGCGATGCGGGGCTCAGGGCCACCCTGGATGCCGGCAACCAGACGCTCAATTACCGGATCCGCGAGGGAGAGGTGCACAAGGTCCCCTACATGGCGGTGGTGGGGCAGCGCGAGGCCGAGGCCGGAACGGTGGCCGTGCGGACGCGGGGCGCGGGCAGCAAGCAGGAAGTCCTGCCCCTCGCCGAGTTCATGACCCGGCTTGCGGGGCAGGTTGCCACCCGGGCACTGACGCCGTAACCAGCGCCAGGACCGGTGTACGGCGCTTCCATCCCCAATGATCATCGTGCAGGAGAAAGGTCCCTGATGGCAGTGCTTTGGTGGACACTGGGAGCGCTCGCGGTGCTGGTGGCGGTGGTGGTGATTCAGGGGATCTATCTCGGCGCGGTCCTCAAGTGGGAGGACCAGGAGACGGTCGGTTTGGGCTATTATGGCCGGACCCCGGCCGAACGGAATCGCTTCAAGCAGAAGCTCCGGTTCCACGCACTCCTGCTCACTCCTATTCTCCGCCTCAACGCTGCCCTCACCAAGCTGGACTTCCGCAAGGTGGGCTTTCTCTACAAGGGCGTCGCGGGCCCGCACGGCAGCTGCAGCCCGGAGAGCTTCGCGCGGGCGGAGGCCTACCGGCCCCGGCCGGAGGACGTCTTCGTGGTGACCCAGATGAAATGCGGCACCACCTGGATGCAGCACGTGGTCTTCGAGATCCTGCACCGCGGCAACGGCAACCTGGTCGAGACCGGGACGGCGATGTATGCGGTCTCCCCATGGCTGGAAGGGCGCAAGAGCGTGCCCCTGGAGGAGGGCCCGGTGCTGGGGCAGGAACGGCCCTCGCGCATCATCAAGACCCACCTGCCGGCCCAGCTCTGCCCGTCTGCCGTGGAGGCCCGCTACATCTACGTGGCCCGGCACCCGGTCTCGTGCTTCGCCAGCTGCATTGATTTCATCGTCACCAACGTGGGCGGGATGGCCCCGGACGTGGCAGCCTTCGAGGCTTGGTACACCTCGCCCGATCTGATGTGGTGGGGCACGTGGCCGGCCCATGTTCGCGGCTGGTGGGAGCGGTCCCGCCGCGATGGCAACGTGCTGTTTCTCTACTTCGAGGACATGAAGCGGGACCTGCCTGGCATCACCCGGCAGGTGGCGGATTTCCTCGGGGTCCGTCCCCTGGACGAGAGCGAACTGGCCCGCGTGGTCGAGAAGTGCGGCTTCGCCTACATGCAGGAGCACCAGGACAACTTCGAGATGCACCCGCCGCACATCCTGCAGACCAACGCGGCGCTGTTCGTGGCCGGCACCGCCGACCGCCACAAGGACGTCCCGGCCGAGGTGCGCCAGCGGATCCTCGCCTGGAGCGCCGCGGAGCTGACGGGGAGCGATGTGCCGGTGGGAACGGTGTATCCGGATGTGGCGGGGTCGGGGTGATCGGCTGTCAGCGATCCGCGATCTGTCATTCGAACTGGCTCGGGGCATGACTGCCGCCGAGGGCACGGCATGGGTATTTTAGGGCTGCGCGAGTTGCCTTGAAATCGCCGAATCGCCGAATCGCCCAGCCACCCTGACCCACGAGCCGCCGTGTCGGATTCCACCACTCCCGTCATCATCGCAGCCTGTCGAACCCCCATTGGCAAGTATCTCGGGGGACTCTCGGGCTTTTCGGCGCCTCAACTGGGTGCGATGGTCATCCGAGAGGCGGTGCGCCGGGCTGGCATAGAGGCGGGCGCCATTGACGAGGTGATCATGGGCCAGGTGGTGCAGGGCGGGTCGGGCCAGGCTCCCGCGCGGCAGGCGATGATTCACGCAGGGTTGCCTGGCACCGTTGCGGCGATGACAATCAACAAGGTCTGCGGCTCCGGACTCAAGGCGGTGATGCTTGCCGCCCAGGCGATCAAGGCCGGCGATGCGCAGTGTGTGGTCGCTGGGGGCCAGGAGTCCATGTCCTCGGCGCCGCACTACCTCTACGGGTACCGCAACGGGATCAAGGCCGGCAATCAGACCATCGTGGACGGGATGATCCACGACGGCCTGTGGGACTCCTTCGGTGGCAACCACATGGGAGAGTACGCCGAGTACACGGCGGGCAAGGCCAAGGTGAGCCGCGAAGAGCAGGATGAGTTCGCGGTCGGCAGTCACCGCAAGGCGCTGGCGGCCCAGGAGTCGGGGAAGTTCAGCGCCGAGATCCTGCCGGTAGAGATCAAGGGCAAGGGCGGCACCACTACCATCGCCGCGGATGAGTCCCCCCGAAAGGACACCAGCCCCGAGAGCCTGGCCCGGCTCAAGCCGGTTTTCCGGAAGGACGGGACGGTCACCGCTGGCAACGCGCCTGGGCTCAACGACGGTGGCAGCGCCACGGTGGTCACCTCGCTGGCGTTTGCCAAGACGCATGGCCTCAAGCCCCTGGCTCGGGTCACCGGCTACGCCACCGGAGGCGGGGAGCCAAAGGACCTGTTCTTCGCGCCCATCGTGGCGGTGCGCAACCTGATGCAGAAGGCAGGCACCAGAATCGGTGACTACGACCTCATCGAGGCCAATGAGGCGTTCGCCGTGCAGGCGATCGCCGATGGGCGGGAGCTCGGGTGGGACTGGAGCCGGGTCAATGTCCATGGTGGCGCGGTGGCCCTGGGTCACCCCATCGGCGCCAGCGGTGCACGGGTACTCACCACGCTGGTGTACGCCCTCCAGGATCGCCGCAAGGCGACCGGACTCGCAACGCTCTGTCTCGGCGGCGGGAATGCCGTTGCCCTCTCAGTGGAAAGGATCTGACATGCGCAGTTCGAGCCATTCCCAGCAGGTGCCGGTGGTCCTCGAGACCCACAGCCTAGTTGTGCGGTGGCCGGCCGCCATTCTCGCCGGGGCGGCGATCGTCGCGCTGGCCGCGCAGGTCTCGGTGCCGGTGCCGTTTTCTCCGGTTCCGATGACGCTGCAGGGGCTGGCCGTGGTGCTGGTCGGCGGCCTGTTCGGCGGTGCGGCCGCAGCAGGGTCCATGATTCTCTACCTGAGCGCCGGGGCCTTCGGCGCGCCGGTGTTCGCCGGTGGCGCCGCGGGCCTGGCCTGGCTCTTCGGCCCCACGGGCGGGTATCTGCTCACCTTCCCACTGGCGGCGATGGTCACCGCCCGGGTGGCGGAGCGGCGGCGCTTCGCGCGATCGCTGCTGGGCGCGTTGCTCGGGATGCTCGTCATTTACGCCGGTGGCTGGGCCCAGCTGGCCCTGCTGAGCGGTGACCCTCGTGGGGCCCTGGCGGTTGGCGTGCTCCCGTTCTTTGGTCAGGACTTGCTCAAGGTGTTCATCGCCGCGCTGGTGCTCTGGCGCGCCCATCACGTGCTGCGCCCGGGCGCGTGACCGCGCCGGCTGAACCCGCGGTCGCCCAACCGGCCGCTGGGGCCGCTCCGCTTTCGCCGCTTGCGGCGCTCGGCTGGGCGGCCCTGTTCATCGGAGGAGGCTTCCTCCTGATGATCGCCCTGACGGTGGTTGGCGCCCTGCTGACGGGCGGGATGAAGGCCGGCGAAACCGGACCGAGGCTCCTGCTGGTGCAGACGGTCAGCGGGCTGGTGGCCTTCGGCGCACTCACCTGGCTCATTGGGATCAGGGCACTCGGCCTGAGCCTTTCGGACCTCCGCTGGACCACGGGCGCCGGCCGGCTCACCAGTCTGGGGGTCGGCGTGCTGTTAGGAGCACTGCCGGCAGCGGCGGCCATTGTTCTCTCGCTGGGGATTGGTGGCGCCGGCTTCCTGCCCGATCAGGGTGATATGACGGCGTACCTGACCCAGGTAGGACTCACCACCCTGCTCCTGGCCCCTGCGGCGCTGCTGGAGGAGATCATGTTTCGGGGGGTCGGGCAGGTGGTCCTGGCCCGGTCGCTCGGCCGGGTGCGCGCCGTGGTATTGCTCTCGGCGCTGTTCGCGCTGGCGCATCTGTTCAACCCCAACGGCACGCCGCTCGGGCTTTTCAATATCGCCCTGGCCGGCGTGTTCCTGGGGTTCGCCTTCTACCTGCCCGGTGGCATCTGGACCGCGTGGGGCGCGCACCTCGGATGGAACGCGTTACTGGCGGCGCTGGATGCCCCGGTGAGCGGGCTGCCGTTCGAGATTCCCATGATTGACTATGCGCCCGGCGGCCCCCAGTGGCTCACCGGCGGTACGTTCGGGCCGGAGGGCGGCATGCTGGCCACGACGACGCTGGCCATTGGCGTGACGGTCGCCTGGCGCTGGATGCGAAAGGAGCAGGCGTGATGAAAGTCGCGGTGATCGGTGCGGGCACCATGGGCAACGGGATCGCCCAGGTCTTTGCCGCCAATGGGCATGCCGTAACGATGGTTGACGTTTCGGCCGCGGCGCTGGAGAAGGGACGGGCCGCCATCGCCGGCAGTCTGGCGCGGGTGGTGAAGAAGGGGACCCTGACCCAGGCGGCGGCCGATGCTGCGCTCGGGCGAGTGGCGGTGGCGACTACGATCGCCGAGGCGCGGCCCGCGGAACTGGTGGTGGAGGCGGCCACCGAGAACCCCGATCTCAAGTTCCAGATCTTCCGCGACCTCGACAAGGCCATTGCGCCCGGCGTGATTCTCGCCACCAACACCAGCTCCATCTCGATCACCGAGATCGCCGCCCGGACCGGCCGTCCCGACCGGGTCATCGGGATGCATTTCATGAATCCGGTCCCCGTCATGCAGCTCGTGGAGGTGATCCGGGGGCACGCCACCAGCGACGAGACCACGCGCACCGTCATGGAGCTGGCGACAAGCCTGGGGAAGACACCGGTCGAGGTCAATGACTACCCCGGGTTCGTGGCCAACCGGATCCTGATGCCGATGATCAACGAGGCCATCTTCTGCGTCATGGAAGGGGTGGCCACGCCTGAGGCGATTGATACGGTGATGAAGCTCGGCATGGCCCACCCCCTCGGTCCGCTGGCGCTGGCCGACCTGATCGGGCTGGACACCTGCCTCGCCATCCTGGAGGTGCTCCACCACGGCCTGGGCGATGGCAAGTATCGCCCCTGCCCGCTGCTCCGCCGCATGGTCGCGGCCGGACAGCTGGGACGAAAGACGGGGCGGGGGTTCTACGCGTACTGAGCAAGCAGCGGGCGATGACTGGCCGCTACCCGTGAGGCAGACCATCGGGCCCCGGGCCCTGCAGATCGCGGATTGCGGGCCACCGATTCCGATCCCTGAACCATAGACCGGGACTCCGCTCCATGGACCCTTTCAAGTCAATGACTGAGTACTCCCACGAGCAGCTCGTGCTCTGTCATGAGCCGTCGTGCGGATACTACGGCATCATCGCTATTCACAACACGACCCTGGGGCCAGCGCTGGGCGGCACCCGGTTCTGGAATTACGAGTCCACCGATGCCGCCATCACCGACGCGCTGCGGTTGGCCCGGGGAATGAGCTACAAATCCGCGGTGGCCGGGCTGAATCTTGGCGGTGGCAAGTCGGTGATCATCGGAGACCACAAACGGCGGGATCGGGAGGCGTTGTTCCGCGCCCATGGCCGGTTTGTCGAGTCGCTCAAGGGCCGGTACATCACCGCCGAGGACGTCGGCACCAACCCCGCGGACATGGAGTACGTCCGCATGGAGACAAAACATGTCGCGGGGCTGCATGGACTCTCCGGTGATCCGTCGCCGGTCACCGCCTACGGTGTCTACGTGGGCATGAAGGCCAGTGCCAAGGTGCGCTGGGGCAGCGACAGCCTGGCGGGCAAGCGGGTCCTGGTGCAGGGCTGCGGCAACGTTGCCCGGGCGCTCTGCGACTCGCTATATAAGGAAGGTGCCAAGCTCACGGTGACCGACATAGACGTGGAAAAGGTGAAGCGGGTCGTGGCCGGCACCGGCGCCGCCGTGGTCGCGCCGGAGGCCATCTACGATGTGCCCGCCGACATCTATTCTCCCAACGCGCTGGGGGCCACGATCAACGACGACACCCTGCAACGGCTCAAGGTGGAGATCATCGCCGGCGGAGCCAACAACCAGCTGGCCGAGGAGCGCCACGGGGTGGAGCTGGAGAAGCGCGGCCTGCTGTACGCCCCCGACTATGTGATCAACGGCGGCGGCGTGATCAACGTCTTCGGCGAGGTCATGGGCTGGGATATGGACCGGGCCAAGCGAAAGGCCGCCCAGATCTATGACACCCTGCTGAGCATCTTCGCCATGGCGAAGGCCCAGGGCATCCCCAGCTACCAGGCGGCGGACCACGTGGCCGAGGCGCGTATCCGGGCCGTGGGCACTGTGGCGGGCATTCGGGTCTAGGCGCGGGAACGGCCGGACCACTGAAACCGGCTGACGGGCGGGGCGGCCGCCGCCGAAGGGCGGGGGCCTCCTGCATTATTATTCAACTTGGACTATACTCACGCATGCCCGAAGTGATTCCCATCGGCGCCGACCACGCCGGCTTCGCCCTGAAAGAGCTGCTCAAGCAGGAGCTGGCGGCTTTGGGCTACGAACCGCTGGACATCGGCACCCATTCCGCGGACTCGACCGACTATCCGGATTACGCGCATCCGGTGGCCCAGCGGGTGGAGACCGGCGAGGCGGCGCGCGGGATACTATTGTGCGGTACGGGCCTGGGGATGGCCTACGCCGCCAACCGGCACCCCGGTGTCCGGGCGGCAGTGGCGTGGACCCCGGAAGTCGCCCGTCTGGCGCGGGCCCACAACGACGCAAACGTTCTGGTGCTGCCGGCCCGCTTCCTGACCGAAACCGAAGGCCGCGAGATCCTGCGCGCGTGGCTGACCACCCCCTTCGAGGGTGGGCGGCACGAGCGGCGGGTGCAGAAGATCGAACCCTGAGGAGACCGAATGCCGCTCGACCATAACGCCTCGCTTCGGCAGGCTGACGCCGCCATTGCCCGCCTGATCGATGATGAGCTGCACCGGCAGCAGCACGGCCTCGAGCTCATCGCCAGTGAGAACTTCGCCAGCCGGGCGGTCATCGACGCGATGGGCACGCCGCTCACCAACAAGTACGCCGAGGGCTACCCGGGCAAGCGCTACTACGGCGGCTGCGAGGTGGTGGACCGGGTCGAGCAGCTGGCCATCGACCGCCTGAAGCAGCTCTTCGGGTCGGACCATGCCAACGTGCAGCCCCACTCGGGGGCACAGGCCAACTTCGCCGCCTTCATGGTGCTCGCCAAGCCGGGCGAGACGATCATGGGCATGTCGCTCCCGCACGGGGGCCATCTGTCGCACGGCGCGGCGGTCAACCACAGCGGCACGGTGTGGAAGGCGGTGCACTACGGCGTCGATCCCGCGACTGGCCGGATTGACTACGACCAGGTCCGCGACCAGGCGCGCCGGGAGCGGCCCCGGCTGCTGATCGCCGGGGGGTCGGCGTACGCCCGTATCATTGATTTCGCCGTCATGCGGTCCATCGCCGACGAGGTGGGCGGCCACCTCCTGGTGGACATGGCCCACTTCGCCGGGCTGGTGGCGGGCGGGGTGCACCCCTCGCCGGTGCCGCACGCGCAGGTCGTCACCAGCACCACCCACAAGACGCTCCGGGGTCCGCGGGGCGGGCTGATCCTGAGCACGGCGGAATTCGCGGCGGCCATCAACAAGTCGGTGTTTCCCGGCACGCAGGGTGGGCCGCTCGAGCACGTCATCGCCGCCAAGGCCGTGTCGTTCGGCGAAGCGCTGGAGCCGGAGTTCAAGAAGTACGCCCGGCAGGTCGTGGAGAACGCGCAGACGCTGGCCGCCGCGATGGTGGAGCGGGGGTTTGCGATCGTCTCCGGCGGCACTGATACGCACCTCATGCTGGTAGACCTCCGGCCCAAGAACCTGACGGGCAAGGCCGCCGAGGCGGTGCTCGACCGGGCCGGCATCACCGTCAACAAGAACACCATTCCCGACGACCCGCAGTCCCCGTTCGTGACCAGCGGCATCCGCCTCGGCACGCCGGCGCTCACCACCCGGGGCATGGGAAAGGCGGAGATGCGGCGGGTGGCGGAGCTGATCGACACCGTGCTCACCTCGCCGGACGACGTGACGGTGCAGCGCGTCAAGCACGAGGTCGGAGAGTTGACCTCGTCATTCCCCTTGTATCGTCCGCGTCGCGCTTGACCCTCGGCGGCCCGGGTCCTAGCTTCGCTATAACCGATCCAGGCCCACACCGAACCCATGCACGAACTGCAATTCGCGACACAAACCCTGCTCCGGATCCGCGCCGAGGACAGCCGCTACCACGAGCGGGCGTATCTGTTCATGCTCGGGGCCATCGAGTTTCTGCAGTCCAGGCTCGAGATCCGGCGGCATGTCACCGGCGCCGAGCTGGCCTGGGCGTGCCGGGACTACGCGCTGCGCCAGTTCGGGCTGATGGCGCCCAGCATCCTGGAATATTGGGGCATCCGCTCCACCGAGGACTTTGGCCAGGTCGTCTTCACCCTCGTCCGCGCCGGCCTGCTCGTGACCCAGCCGAACGACCGGCCACACGACTTCACGGGCGTCTTTGAATTCGACGCCGCTTTCGGCGAACCGTATCCGTGGGAAGGAATCGGGGCGCTGCGGGGACCGGCGATCGGTCCGCTGAACGAATAGCCGGTCCGGCCGGCGTGGTGCGCCCCGCCCGCCGTCCTCCGGTCACCTGCCTCCGCACGACCGAACCGCCGAGCCGCGTCTCCCGTTCCGGCCAGCTGCTTTCCACTTCTCCGTGACTCCCGTGTCCCTCCCGGTCCTCTCGCCAGCGCAATCGTCCGACTGGGATCGTCGCGCCATCGCGATGGGCATCTCACTCGCGACCTTGATGGATGCTGCGGGCAGGGCCGCAGCGGGAGTCATTGCGGCCCGGTTTGCCGATCGGCTGCCGGGGGGCGTCCTGGTGGTGACGGGTCCCGGTCACAACGGAGGAGACGGCTGGGTCATTGCCCGGGCGCTGCACCGGCTCGAGGTGCCGGTCTTTGTCGCGCCCCTCGCGGGCGAGCCCGCCAGCCTCACGGCTGAGATGGTCCGGCTCGCCACGGAGGCCGGGGTCCGGACCGTCGAGCCTGACGGGCCATGGCCGACGGTAGCCCTGGTCGTGGACGCCCTTCTCGGGACCGGCGCCAAGGGGACGCTCCGACCTGCCGCCGCGGCCATGGTCGAGCGGATCAACGACCTGGCTGTGCCGGTCGCGTCGGTGGACGGCCCCACCGGCGTCGATCTTTCCACTGGGTTGAGCCATGGGCCTGCGATCACCGCGGCGCTCACCGTGACGTTCGGCGGGGTTCGACGGGGCCACCTGCTGGCCCGGGATGAAAGTGGCGATGTGACCGTGGTGGACATCGGCCACCCGGCAGCCGATCCGGCACTGCCCCGGCTCCTCACCGATCGGGATGCGGCACTGTTGCTCGGGCGCTTCTCGGCCCGGAGTCACAAGGGAGAACGGGGCCGGGTGGTGGTGATCGGCGGATCCTCCGGGATGGAGGGAGCCGCCCGCCTTGCCGGGCGGGCCGCCTTTGCCGCTGGAGCCGGGCTGGTCCACGTGGTGGCGCCGGCGGAGACGATCCAGATCGTGAAGGGCGCCGAACCGGACCTGCAGACGCTGACCCATTCATTTGCCGTGCCGCTGGCTGCAGACCTGACCTCGCTCCTGGCCGGGGCGGACTGCGTGGTCATCGGCCCGGGCCTTGGGCGGGGAGCCGGGCGGCTGGAGTTCGTGTGCGCGGTGGCGCGGGCGTGTCGGCGGGTCCTGATCGACGCCGATGGGCTCAACGCCTTCCAGGGCGATCCCGGCGCGCTCACCGCGCTCGCGGCTGAGCGGACGGTGGTGCTCACCCCCCATGCGGGGGAATTCGCCCGGCTCTTCCCCGCCCACGCTGCTGGTCTCGACCTCGACCCCTGGTCCGCGGCGGCGGCGGCGGCGGACTCCGGGGCGGTCGTGTTGCTCAAGGGTGTCCCCAGCGTCGTGGCCGCCCGGGGCGAGGCGCCGGTCACGGTGGCGGCCGGCAATCCCGGCCTGGCGACCGGTGGAAGCGGGGACGTCTTGAGCGGAATTGCCGGTGCGCTGCTTGCCCAGGTTGAGCCACCCCAGATGGCGGTCGCGGTAGCGGCCCAGGTCCTGGGCCGGGCGGCCGATCAAGCGGCGCGGCGGACCACGGCTCGGGCGCTTCGCCCCATGGACGTGATCGGGGCACTGCCAGACCTGTGGCGTGCCTGGGAGACCCTCCGACGGGTCCCGCCGGCAAGCCGGCCACCGGTGTTGCACGAGTTCCCCGCACCGCAGCGCTGGTAGCACAAATGCGTGTCGCGCTGCTGTGCTGCCTCTGCCTCGTCGCTCCACTGGCCGCCCAGGGCCGGGACTGGCAGCCAGAGGAGCGCGCCGTCGTGGGCGATTTCACCCGGATCGTGGCCGTGGCCACCTCCCTGGATCGGGTGTTCGCGGTGTCGCCTTCGGCGCTGCTGGTCTACGTCCCGGGGGAGCGGCGCTGGGAAGGGCCGTTCGTGCCACGAGACGCCGAGGCACTCCGGGAGGTGCGAGCGGCGTTGTTCGATCCGCTGGATGGCGGCATCTGGCTGGTCACCCGATCGGGCTGGCTCCGCTACGACCCTGCCATTCGGCTGTGGGAGAGCGGCACCGTTCCCGGTCTGATCACTGATGCGGCGCTCGACCAGGGCAACCCCGTCGGCGGGCTCTTTCTCCGGATCGGCAGTGGCTGGTACAGCGCCGGGCGGGGCGGGGTGGCCTTCCCGGCCTCCGCGCCCCGGCGCCCGGTCCGCCCCGCCAGCGTGGAAGAGGCGATCCGCAGCAACCCCGCCATCCACGCTTCCAGCGCATCACTCAGCATGGCCAGCCGGATGCGGGACATTCGCTTTCTCTCGGCAGCACGCGCGCAGGCCTCCACCGGGCTGGGCTGGTATCTCGGTACCAGCAGCGCCGGGCTCATCTTCTTCAGTGAGGGGTCGGGGTTCCCGGAGCTGATCCCGTACGGGCTTCCGGGCGAGCGGGTGGGCGCGGTCTTTTCCGGACTCGACGGAGTGTGGGCCGCCACCGACCGGACCGCCACGGTAGATCCCGCCATCACATTCGTCGGGCGGCGGCTGAGCCAGGTCCACTGGTATCAAGGCCCCCGGGCCACGGGCCTGCCGTTCGTGGCCGCGCGTCGCTTGGTGGGAGTCGGCTCCGCGCTCTGGCTGGCGACCGACAACGGCGTGGTGCGCTATGTCCCCGCGGAGGATGAGGCCACTCGGCTGGTCGGCGGCGGGCTGCCCGACGCACGGGTGTACGACATTGCCCAGCGGCAGGGCAGCGTGGTCGCGGCGACGGTGCATGGCATCGCCCGATTCAGCGATTCGACCGGCTTCGTGCGGCTAGCGCCCAACTTCACTGGTCAGGCTCTGGCCGTCGCGCTCTCGGGCGACACCGTCTGGGTCGGGACCGCCTTGGGGTTGTTTGCCGCGGTGCCCGGCGAGGACGACCTGCTCCAGCCCACCGCGCTGGGGGAGGCGCTCGGCAGCCGAGTGCCGGTGGTAGACATCACCTGGCGGGGAGACACCCTGGTGGCGCTTACGGAGGATCACCTGCTCTGGCGCGATCCCGGTACGGGTCGGTTTGTCCATGGCCCCCGGCTCGGCACCGCCCTTGGGAGACTGCACACGGTGGCCAACGGAAGTCGCGGGCTCTACCTCGCCGGCGACGTTGGCGTGGGTTTCGCCGGCCTGACCACGCCCGTGGTCAGGCCTTTCACCGCGCCGGGAGACCTGCCCGGCCAGGTGACCGACCTCGCCGTGGATGACGCCTATCTCTGGGTGGCCACTCTCCGCGGCCTGGTACGCTTCAGCCTGGACGTGATGCGATGACCGGCGATTCCGGCCTCGGTCCGGGTCGTGAATTCGACCGCATTCGCCAGATTCTGGCGCGTCTCGGGCCCGTGGCTCGGGGTGTGGGGGATGATTGTGCGGTGGTGCCCGATGGGGCAGGCAGTCTGGTGGTGAGTTCCGACCTCTCTGTTGAAGGGCGACACTTCCGGCGGGACTGGCTAGGCCCGGAAGAGATCGGCTGGCGGGCCACGGCGTCCGCCCTCTCCGATCTGGCTGCCGCCGGCGCGCGGGCGGTCGGGGCGCTGGTGAGTCTCGGTGTTCCAGCAGATGGGGACGATGTGACCGTGGTAGCGATCATGGAGGGAGTTGGTGAGGCGCTCCGCAGCGTGGACGGGGCGCTCCTCGGCGGCGACCTCTCTGGCGCAGGGCAGTGGATCCTGAATGTGACGGTGCTGGGTCGCGCGGACCGCCCGGTGGGCCGGGCCGGGGCACAGCCCGGCGACGGGCTCTGGGTGAGCGGGCAGCTGGGCGGGGCCCGGTCGGCGCTGGCGCTGTGGCGGGCGGGCCGGGAACCGGACGCAACCAGCCGGCACGCCTTTGCCCGCCCGGTGCCGCGCCTCTCCACCGGAATCGCGCTGGCACAGGCCGGCGCCCATGGGATGCTGGACCTCAGTGACGGCCTGGGCGGCGATGCGCCGCACCTGGCGGCGGCGTCCCGGGTCGGGCTGGACATCGAGCTGGACCGGCTCCCGCTCGCGCCCGGCGCGGCCGCGGGGGCACGGCTGGAGGCCATCGACGAGGCGGTCTTCGGGGGCCGCGGTGGTGAAGACTACGAACTCCTGGCGGCGATGCCGGCCGACTTTGGACCTGAGCAGGCGGCCGCCGTCGCGCGAGCCACCGGCGTGACCCTCACCCGGATCGGAGCGGTGCGGCAGGGTGGGGGCGTACGATTCCGGCTGGCTGGTGTGGAGGTCGAGATGTCCGGGTTCGACCACTTTGCCTGAGCCGGTGCCGCGTGCGGCCCTATCGGCCCGTTCCCCGCCGCCGGTCGCCGGTTTACGTTCCTTCCGTCCACTCTTCTCAACCCGAATCCCCAGGCGCATGTCCACCATCATCGAAGTGCACGCCCGCGAGATCATCGACAGCCGCGGTAACCCCACCGTTGAGGCGGAGGTCGTCCTCTCCAGCGGAGCCAACGGCCGGGCTGCCGTACCGAGCGGCGCGTCCACGGGCGAGCACGAGGCGGTGGAGCTGCGGGATGGCGATGCCAAGCGGTACCTCGGCAAGGGGGTGATGGAGGCGGTGCGCAACGTCAACGAAGTAATCGGTCCACGGCTGGAGGGGATGGCCGCGGAGGAACAGGTCGCGGTGGACATGGAGATGCTGGACCTCGATTCAACCCCCAACAAGAGCCACCTCGGCGCCAACGCGATCCTGGCGGTCTCGATGGCGGTCGCGCGGGCCGCGGCGCAGGATGCCGGCCTGCCGCTCTACCGCTACCTCGGCGGGCCGCTGGCCCGCATGCTCCCGGTGCCGATGATGAACATCCTCAACGGTGGCGCGCATGCCTCGAACAACGTGGACGCGCAGGAGTTCATGGTGGTGCCGGTGGGAGCCGAGACCTTTCCCGATGGGCTCCGGATGGGTGTCGAAGTCTTTCACGCCCTCAAGAAGGTGCTCAGCAAGATGAAGCTGTCTACTGCGGTGGGAGACGAGGGCGGCTTTGCCCCAATGCTCCCGTCCAACGAGGCGGCGCTGGATGTGGTCATGGAGGCGATTCGCGGAGCCGGCTACGAGCCGGGCCGGGACCTCGCCATCGCCCTCGATGTGGCGGCGAGCGAGCTGTATCAGGACGGGGAGTACGTCTTCAAGAAGGGTGACGGCTCCCGGCGGCCCGCGTCCGGGTTGGTGGACCTCTATGCCGGCTGGGTGGATCGCTACCCGATCGTTTCGATCGAGGACGGACTGGCCGAAGATGACTGGGACGGCTGGAAGCTGCTGACCGAGCGGCTGGGCGACCGCTGCCAGCTGGTGGGTGACGACCTCTTCGTCACCAACGTGGATCGCCTGCACCGGGGGATCGAGCAGGGCATCGCCAACGCCGTGCTGGTCAAGGTCAACCAGATCGGGACCCTCACCGAAACGCTCGAGTGCATCGAGATGGCCAAGACGGCGGGGTATGGCGCCGTCATCTCGCATCGGTCGGGAGAGACCGAAGACACCTTCATCGCAGATCTGGCGGTCGCGGTGGGGACCGGCCAGATCAAGACCGGCAGCGCCAGCCGGACCGACCGGGTTGCCAAGTACAATCAGCTGCTTCGGATCAATGAGGAGCTGGGAGAAATTGCCCAATACCCCGGGCGCGACCTCTACGCCCTATGAGCCGGAGTCGGCTGCTGACCCTGCTGGTGCTGGCAGGGGCGCTGGTGTTCGCCGTCGCCGGTGGGGAGTACGGGACGCTGGACTGGCTGGAGCTCCGGCAGCAGGAGCAACGGGAGACGGCGCGGATCGCCGCCCTGCGGATCGAGGTGGACTCGTTGCGGCGTTTCGCCCGGCAGCTGGAGACCGATTCCCGTCTGGCGGAGCGGCTGGCGCGGGAGAACTTCGGCATGATCCGGCGAGGGGAGTTCCTGTACCGGCTCGAGGCGGACAGCCTTGACGGGCAATAGCTTGAGTCACTAGGATTTGCCTCCGTTCGGGAGCCCGGGCGGGTGGGAAGGCCACACCGTCGGGGTTGCCGGAACAGGGCTGGGTAGCTCAGGTGGTTAGAGCACGGCACTCATAATGCCGGGGTCGGCGGTTCGAATCCGCCCCCAGCTATACTCCTCACAGGCGGAGACTGTGATTTCGGCTCCGCGCACCGCGCCGAATCCGTACCCGGCGGTGCGGTGACCTGCTGCCATCATCGGCTTCGCGCGTGCTGTTGCAGCCCCCAGGGTCACTGGATGCCCCGCGCCCCCGTGGCGCGGGGTTTTCTGTTGTCTGGCCGCTTGCGGCTCCCGGGTTCGAGGTTCACCTTGGCAGGATGGATCGATTCCGCTCCGGTGACTTCCGCCACTCTCCTCCAGCCAGGTCGCTCGTGAATATCCGTACGCTACGGGGCGTGTTGCTGCTGCTCGCCCTTGCGGCCCAGCCGGTGTTGGCCCAGACGGCGTGGCCGGCGGCGCAGTGGCCCACCGCCGACCCCGCGGCCGTGTCCATGGATGGCGCTGCGTTGTCGGCGTTCGACGCGGCGATCGCCGCCGGACAGTACGGCCTGGTCGATGGTCTCCTGGTGATCCGCCACGGGAAGGTCGTGCTCGACCGCGCGTACCGGCACAACTACGACAGCATCAATGGGCCGTCGGCACGGGTGCCGGGCGCGCTCAACGGGCTCGACCCGAGCGGGCAGTACAACTACTTCAACCCATGGTGGCACCCGACCTATCGCCGGGGAGAGCTGCACTCCCTGCAATCGGTGACCAAGACGGTCACCTCGGTGATCATCGGGACGGCGGTGGCACGGGGGGAGTTCCCGTCGCTGGACACGCCGGTCCTGGCGTTCTTCGATTCCTCCCGAGTGGCCAATGTCGACGACCGCAAGCGCCGGATGACCATCCGGCACCTGCTCACGATGACGGCCGGACTGGACTGGAACGAGGACCTCCCGTACGAGGACCCGAACAACAGCTGCATCATCATGGAGGCCAGCTTCGACTGGGTGGACTACGTCATCAACCGCCCGATGGCCCAGGAGCCCGGCGCCCGCTTCCGCTACAACAGCGGCGCCAGCCAGTTGCTGTCGCACATCTTCCGGGTCGCGACCGGCCGGGACATCGAGGAGTACGCCGCCCAGTCGCTCTTCGCCCCGCTCGGCATCAACGCCTGGTTCTGGAAGCGCACGCCGACCGGACTCCCGGACACCGAGGGCGGGCTCTATCTCAGCCGGCAGGATCTCGCCAGGGTCGCCTACCTGTTTGCCCGCGAAGGCCGCTGGAATGACCGGATCATCGTCACGCCAGAGTGGGTGCGGGAGTCGGTGGCCCCGAGCATCACGGTGGCTCAGGGCCTCAAATACGGGTACAAGTGGTGGCTGGTCCCCTATGGGCCCGCAGATCCTCGGGTGGCGTGGTCGGGCTCGGGGTTCGGCGGCCAGTTTCCGCTGATCTTCCCAGACTACGACGTGGTGGTGGTGGTGACCGGCTGGAACATCCGCGCGGGCGGGCCGGGGCTGTCGTGGCGGGTCATCATCGACCGTATCCTGGCCGCGGTGCCCGAGCATCGCCAGGAGCCGCGCCGGCCCTGAGGGCGGTGCGGTCTGCATGACGGTGGAGCCCGCAGCGCACCTGACCAGCTCCTCGGGGTCCAGCAGCTTCCCTGTCTTGCCCGCTCCGGGCACCGTCCCCATGTTGGAGGCGGCGTCGATCCAGCTCAGGCCACTCGTCCGCGTCATCATCCTCGCCACGGAGGCCCTCGATGCTCGTGCTCCAAGCGGTTCCCGCTCCCGGGCAGGACGCCTACCGGTTGTTGCGCGCCCGCATTCGCACCGCCAGCACCTGGGCGTGGAGCAACAAGGCCAAGACCAGACTCAAGCACGTGCAGCGCCCCAAAGGCGGGCATATCGCCATCTCCAATGCCAATGGCGTCCTGGTGGCTCATGTCCATCCCAAGACCAGCAACGACCTGTTCTATCTGGCCGAGAAGTTTACGGGCCGCCTCGTGGCCTGGTTTGAGACCGACCTGGTCGCCATCAACATGCAGTTCCTGGCCGATCCGCCTCCCCAGAAGCGCCGCCGGCGCTGACGGCGGTGAGTTCACCCTCCGCTGGTTGGCCTCGGGAGTCGCTGGCGCCTATTTGACATGGCTGCTCGTCGCCCTGTCCAGTCAGGCGTTGCCAGGCACCGTGGGGGCGGCTGGCCGGCCCGCCGGACCGGGAGTCACCTCGGAGGCCCCGGTGGTCGGGTTTCGGGTGCTGACGTGGCTGGCGGGCAGGCAGTTCATCGGAGCCGTGGCCGTCGTCACCGGCGGCGGAGTGACAGCCGGGCGTCCCGCATGGCGTCTGTCGTGCCTCGTGTGAAGGCCCTGACGCGCGCCCGGTAGTTTGTGACCCAGCGCACAGTGGCCGGTACCGGAGTCGGGGCGGCTGGCGTTTCCACGTCCGCAGGGAATAGAATTAAGAATGTCCCACCGATTCCCCGGTTGTGTATTCTCCCTTTGTGCCCTCCTCTCCTGTGGTGGCTCCAGCACGCCGAACATCATCGGGCCCGTGGCCAGCGTGACCATAACCCCAGCACTCGACACGATCTACCTATCAGCCACCGACGTCTTCACCGCCGTCGGGCGCGACGCCGACGGGCATGTCGTCACCGCAACCACCACCACGTGGCAGGTCATCACCGGTGCGGTCGCCTCGGTTACCCAGACGGGGCAGGTACACGGCCTGTCGGCGGGGACCACGACTGTCACGGCCACGCTGGACGGCGTCACCGGACAGGCGACGTTGGTCGTGGTCGCCGCCCCGGTGGCCTCGGTCACCGTCACCCCCCAGTCCGACTCAGTGCCGATCGGCTCGGTGATCCAGTATCAGGCGTTGGCGCGGGACAGCAACAACGCCGTCATCTTGGGGTTGTACCCCACCTGGAGCAGTACCGCCAGCGGGGTGGCCACGGTAAGCCCGGGGGGCATGGTCACCGGGGTCAGCCAGGGGACCGCCACCATCGAGGCCACGGTAGGAAGCACCGTCGGCGGCGGAGCGGTCAAGGTGCGGACGGCCTTCCTCCGGGGCGACACCGTGGCGACGCCAGTGATGGACCTCGCGGGGACCTACCTGTCGTTTGCCGGCCGCCTGTATCCCGGCGGCAATCAGATCCCGGTGGCGCACCTCGCAGCCGGTACGGCGCTGGGCCGCAGCGTGGTGCCGTTGGACATCAACGGCAACCCCAGTGCGATGGGCAAGTATGTGCTGATGTCCATCGGCATGTCGAACACCACTCAGGAGTGGTGTCACAGCCAGTGGGACGCGGCCTGCAACGCCTGGAGCTTCACCGGGCAGGCTCAGGCCGACCAGCAGGTCCGCCGAAGCGGACTGGTGATCGTCAATGGCGCGAAAGGAAGCCAGACCGCGCCGTCATGGGTGCCGGCGGGCGCCGCCAACTACATCCGCATTCGTGATTCGGTCCTCGTTCCCCAGGGCCTGTCGGAGCAGCAGGTCCAGGTCATCTGGCTCAAGCTTGCCAACGCCATGCCGGGAGTATCGCTGCCACACAACGGGGCCGACGCCCTGCATCTCTACAGCCAGCTCGGCAGTATCCTCCGGGCCCTCAAGGTGCAGTATCCCAAGCTCAAGCTGGTCCTCATGACCAGCCGGGTCTACGCCGGGTACAACGCCATCCAGCTGAACCCGGAGCCCTACGCGTATGAGTACGGGTTCAGCATGAAATGGCTCATCGGAGAGCAAATCCGCCAGGTGGACAACCCGTCCTCCGCGGCTGACCCGGCCACTGGCGACCTGGACTACACCACCGGCGTGGCCCCCTGGGCCGGATGGGGGCCGTATTTGTGGGCCCGTGGCACGCAGCCGCGCGCCGACGGACTCACCTGGCCCCAGACCTATCTCGAATCCGATGGGGTGCACCCGTCGGATTTGGGGGAGGAAGTCGTCGGGGCCGAGCTGCTGACCTTTTTCAAGACTTCTCCGGTCACGCGCTGCTGGTTTGCCACCAGCGGCACGTGCCCGTGACTCGGGGCAGCGCGTGCCTCGCCTGAATGCCCCCGGATAGCGGTCCTACCTCTTCACCCCTGAGGCTGTCGATGTCCGCTCGCTCGCTGTCACTCCTGCTGTCACTCGTCGTTGCCGCTTCACTAGGGGCGCAGCAGCCGGCGCCGCGCCCCGCGACGGCGGCCCGGACCGGGGCCCTCACCGCCCGCAGTTGTGCCCAGATTCAGGCCGCCAGCCGGGCTCGGCCCGCCCAGCGGGCAACCAAGGGCGCGAGCGTGGAAGGCATCACGGAGTACACCCTGCCGAACGGGCTCCGGGTACTGCTCTTCCCGGATGCCTCCAAGCCGACCGTCACGGTGAACATCACCTACCTGGTCGGGTCCCGACACGAGGCGTACGGCGAGACCGGCATGGCACACCTGCTGGAGCACATGGTGTTCAAGGGGACGCCCTGTCACGAGAAGATCTTCCAGGAGCTGACCGAGCGGGGCGCCAACCCGAACGGCACCACCTGGTTCGACCGCACCAACTACTTCGAGACCTTGACCAGCACGGCGGACAACCTGGCCTGGGCGCTGGACCTCGAAGCGGACCGAATGACCAACAGCTATATCGCGAAGTCAGATCTCGAGTCCGAGTTCACGGTGGTGCGGAACGAGTTCGAGTCCGGGGAGAATGATCCGGGGGGCATTCTCGAGGAACGGGTCCTCTCCACGGCGTTCTTGTGGCACAACTACGGTAACTCCACCATCGGTGCCCGCTCTGACCTCGAGCATGTGCCGATCGAACGGCTGCAGGGCTTCTACCGGAAGTACTACCAGCCGGACAACGCCATCCTGGTGGTCGCCGGCAAGTTCGATCCCGTGACTACCCTCCGCCTGGTGGAGCAGAAGTTCGGCCGCATTCCCCGCCCGGTCCGTACGGGGGAGATGAAGCTCTGGCCCACCTACACCCTGGATCCCACGCAGGACGGGGAGCGAGAGGTCACTCTCCGCCGGGTCGGCGACGTGCAGGTCCTGATGGCGGCGTATCACATCAGCTCGGGTGCACATCCCGACTTTCCAGCCCTTGACGTGCTGGCCCGCGTGCTGGGGTCGCAGCCGTCTGGACGGCTCTACCAGGCGCTGGTCGCCACGAGGAAGGCGGCGTTCACCTATGCCCGGACCTACCGGCTCCGGGAGCCCGGGATGCTGATGGCGGTGGCGCAGGTCCGCAAGGAAGATCCGATGGACAGCGCCCGCACGGCAATGCTCGCCGCCCTGGACGACGCGGTGAGCCGGCCGCCCAGCGCCGAGGAGGTGGAACGAGCCAAGACCGAGATCGGCAAGAACTTCCAGCTGCTGCTCAACAACTCTGAGGCGGTGGCGCTCACCCTGAGCGAGTGGGCCTCGATGGCCGACTGGCGGATGCTGTTCATTCATCGGGACCGGGTGAAGGCGGTGACGCCCGAGGACGTCGTGCGAGTTGCCGCCACCTATCTCAAGTCCAGCAACCGCACGCTGGGCACCTTTGTGCCAACCGAGAAGCCCGATCGGACCGAGGTGCCCGCCACGCCGGACATTACTGCCTTGGTGCGCGAGTACCGCGGCGACACGCTGCTGGCCGAGGGCGAGGTGTTCGATCCCTCGCCGGAGAACATCGATCGCCGCGTCACCCGAATGAAGCTGGGTGGGCTCGAGGTGGCCTTCCTTCCCAAGAAGACCCGGGGCGGCTCAGTCAATGCGAGTCTGTCGCTGGATTTCAACGACCTGGCGGGGGCGCGTGGAAAGTCAGCCGTCGCGTCACTGACCGGGCAGATGCTGATCCGCGGCACCCGCACCAAGTCCCGTCAGCAGATCAAGGATGAGTTCGACCGGCTCAAGGCCCGGGTGGGACTCTCCGGCAGCGAAACAGCGCTCAACGGCCGGTTCGAGACCACCAGGGAGAATCTCCCGGCGGTGCTCCGGTTGCTGGGAGAGGTGCTTCGGGAGCCGGCATTCGATGCCAAGGAGTTCGATGAGCTGCGGCAGCAGAGTCTCGCCGGGCTGGAGGAGAATCGCTCCGATCCGCAGGCGCTGGGCTTCAACGCCTTCCAGCGCTACCTGAGCCCGTACCCCAAGGGAGACCCGCGCTATACCGCAACGATCGACGAGGAGATCGAGGATTACCAGGCAGCGACGGTCGAGGAGGTGCGCCGCTTCTACGCCGAGACCTACGGCGCTGGCAATGGCCAGCTGGCCATTGTGGGCGACTTCGAGCCGTCGGAGATCACGCCGATTCTGGGCGCCATCTTCGCCGACTGGAAGAGCCCGCACCGGTATGAGCGCATCCCCTCCACCTACCAGGAGGTGGCCCCCACCACGATGAGCGTCGAGACGCCGGACAAGGCCAACGCGTGGTTCCTGGCGGGGGTGAACGTCGAGCTCCGGGATGACGACCCGGCCTACCCGGCGCTCCTCCTGGGCAACGAGATCCTGGGCGGGGGGATCCTCAATTCCCGTCTGGCCACCCGCATCCGGCAGAAGGAGGGCATCAGTTACGGAGTGGGCTCGTTCCTGAGCGCCTCCTCGGAAGATCGCAACGGCCGGTTCATCGGCTATGCGATTTACGCCCCGGAAAACGTTGCCAAGGTGGAGACGGCCTTCCGCGAGGAGATGGAACGCGCTACGCGGGAGGGCCTCACCGCGGACGAGCTCGACAAGGCCCGGCTCGGCTGGCTGCAGAACCAGACGGTGAGCCGCTCCAACGACGGCGCGCTCGCGGGCGACCTGCAGGGGAAAGTCTATCTCGGCCGCACCATGGCCTTCGATGCCGAACTGGAGCGCCGGGTCCGCGCCCTGACGCTCGATGATGTCAACAGCGCTCTCCGCCGGTTCCTCGATCCCGCCAGAATCGTGGTGGTCAAGGCCGGCGACTTCGCCAAGGGGAAGACCGGACCCACCCAACCCTAGCCGGGGCCGACGCCGGACGGAGTCGGGCGGCGGGCCTTCGGGCCGCGCCGCCCACTTCGCGTCTACCATCTCCCGTGCCGGTCCTCTAGGTTTCTCTCATGTCCCGCCCATTCTTCTACCGCGAGACCGAGGGAATCCGGATCAGCGTGCGACCGCTGTTCCTGCCGGACCGGTCCCACCCCGCGCAGCAGCAGTTCGTCTTCGCCTATTACGTGAGGATCGAAAACGTCGGCGCTGCGTCGGCCCATCTGCTGACCCGGCGGTGGCTCATTCACGATTCCATCGGTGAGGACACGGTGGTCGAGGGGGAGGGGGTCGTGGGACAGCAGCCCTATCTCAACCCCGGCGAGGTACACGAGTACCAGAGCTTCTGCGTGCTCAAGTCACCGGGCGGGTACATGGAGGGCCAGTATCTGTTCGTGCGGCCCGACGGTTCCGGATTTGCCGCCGAGATTCCCCGCTTTACCCTGGAAGCCAACCAGTCCGCTGAGCCGCGGCACTGACGGGCCCCCTCCCGTGACCCTGCTCGATGGCCTTCGTGCCGGACTGGACCGGCTGCAGCTCGGGCCGGGGCCCTGGCTGGTGGCCGTCTCCGGTGGCGCCGATTCGATGGTGCTGCTGGATCTGCTGTCCCGCCTGGGTGAGTCAGTGCCTTCCCTCGTCGTGGCGCATGTAGACCACGGCATTCACCCTGCAAGCGGGGCCGTCGCGGAGCTGGTCGCACGCCGAGCAGCAGAACTCGGACTTCCCTGTGTCAGCGTGAAGCTGCAGCTGGGCTCTACTGCGTCCGAGACCCGGGCCCGCACCGCGCGGCATGCGGCGTTGCGCAGCCTCCGGCGCGAGGCCGGGGCCCGCTGGATCCTTACCGCCCACCACGCCGACGACCAGCGGGAGACCGTCCTGATGCGGGTCCTCCGCGGCAGCGGGCCCGCGGGGCTGGCGGGGATGCCGGGGAAGGGCGGTGGCCTGGCCCGGCCGCTGCTGGCCCTGGATGTCACTCGGCTGCGTGACTACGCTCGGGAGCACGGGCTCGAGTACTGGGAAGATCCCGCCAATCGGGACCCGAGACATCTCCGCTCCTGGCTCCGGACGTCGTTCCTCCCGCCGGTCGCCGAGCGGCTCCCCGACCTCGCCGACCGGCTGGACCAGGGCCGACGGCACGCGGCGCGCGGTCGTCGGGCGTGGTCCGAGTCCCTCTTGCACTGGCCCGGCCTGGGTTACCGCAGCGAGGACGGGCAACACTCGGTGGATTGGGCCGTCCTCGCCCCGCTGCCGGGAGCGCTCCGGCTCGCGCTGGCCCAAGCCCTCGTTCGCGCCGCCGGCGGCCCGGCGGGGGAGCGTGGGGTGGGACGAGCCATGCGCGCGCTGAAGCGGGGGGAGAGTGGGCAATCGGCCGACTTGGCCAGGGGCTGGGGGCTCGAGTTGGCGTTTGGTCGCCTGATGGTGGCCCGGCCGGAATCCGCCGGCGTCGCAGCCCCCGGGGTGCTGGACGCCGGCCCGGGGGAACTCCCCTGGGGGCGGTGGACTATTCGCTGGGGTCCCGAGACCGCCCCACGCCTCCAGCCGCGCGACGGCGGGACGGCGTGGTTCATCCCCGGGACACTGGTAGTACGCCCGTGGCAGCCGGGGGACAGAGTATCACCCCTCGGCGGTGCGGGGCACCGACTGGCAGCCCGTTGCTTTCAGGACGCGAAGGTCGCGGCCAGTGTCCGTCGCCGCTGGCCGGTATTCGCCACCCCGGGGGAGGAGGCTCTGGTCTGGATTCCAGGCGTGGTTCGTTCAGCGCTCCTCGTTCCGGCCGGCGGCGACCCCTCCGTCCGGGTGGAGCTGGTCCGTCATGACTGATCCACGGCTGGGCGGGCGTACGGTGCGGCGCATTGTGTTCGACACCGAGACCATCCAGCGGCGGGTGGCTGAATTGGGGCGGGAAATCACCCTCGCCTACCCGGACGGAGACCTGCTGCTCATCGGGCTGCTCAAGGGCAGCTACGTGTTCATGGCGGATCTGGCCCGGCAGATCCTCAGGCCGCTGCAGATAGACTTCCTCGTGGCCAGCAGTTACGGGGCGTACCAGGTTTCGAGCGGGGAGGTCCGGCTCCTGTATGAGCCGCCCGCAGCGCTGGCGGGCAGGCAGATCCTGCTCGTTGAGGATATAATTGATAGCGGCCGTACCTTGGCGTCCCTGGCGGACCGACTTCGGTCCCGGAACCCCAAGAGCCTCGCGATCTGCGCGTTGCTGGATAAGCGCATCGCGGCCCCTCCGCCGGAGCTTCGGTTTGTGGGGTTTGAGGCGCCGACCAGCTTCCTGGTCGGTTATGGCCTGGATCACGCGGAGGATTTCCGGCACCTCCCGTATATCGCGGAAGTGAACTAGATGGCTGAACGCATGCCTCCATCGCCCCGGCCCGACTGGCGGGGGCTTAGCAAGAACCTGGCGCTCTGGGTGCTCGTGGCGCTGGTGGCCATGGCCCTGTTCCAGTTGATGAACAACCAGCGCAGCGCGATGCAGGAGTTCACCTACACCGCGTTCAAGGAGCAGCTGGCCCAGGGAAATGTGAAGAACGTCGTGGTGTACGACGGAAAGCAGCTCGAGGGAGAGTTCGCTTCGCCGGTGACGCAGGACAACCGCAAGGCCAAGAACTTCCTGGTGCTCCTGCCCATCAAGGACAGTGAAGGGTTTCTGGCCGACCTGGAAAAGGCGGGTGTCCCGATCTCGGCCAAGGAGCCGAAGATCGGCGTCGCCAGCTTCCTGCTCGCCGCCCTGCCGTGGATCGTGATCATCGGTCTCTGGGTGTTCCTGCTGCGCCAGCTGCAGGCCGGCGGCAGCCGCGCGTTCAGCTTCGGAAAGAGCAAGGCCAAGCTGCTCACCGGAGACACCCCCAAGCTCACCTTCGCGGACGTGGCTGGCGCCGACGAAGCCAAGGTCGAGCTGCAGGAGATCATCGAGTTCCTGAAGGATCCGGGCAAGTTCACCCGGCTGGGTGGCCGCCTCCCCAAGGGCGCCCTGCTGGTGGGGCCGCCCGGCACCGGCAAGACCCTGCTCGCCAAGGCGGTCGCCGGCGAAGCGGGGCGTCCGTTCTTCTCGATGTCCGGTTCGGATTTCGTGGAGATGTTCGTGGGCGTCGGGGCCTCCCGGGTCCGGGATCTCTTCGAGCAGGGCAAGGCCAACGCCCCCTGCATCATCTTCATTGACGAGATCGACGCGGTGGGGCGGCATCGTGGGGCAGGCCTGGGCGGCGGGCACGATGAGCGGGAGCAGACGCTCAACCAGCTGCTGGTGGAGATGGACGGTTTCGAGTCGAATGACGGCGTCATCCTGATCGCGGCCACCAACCGGCCGGACGTGCTGGATCCGGCGCTGCTGCGGCCCGGCCGGTTCGACCGCCAGATCATGGTGGACGCCCCGGACGTGCGCGGCCGCGAAGGAATCCTGCGGGTGCATACCCGCAAGATCCCGCTGGCGGCGGACGTCGTGCTGGAGACCATCGCCAAGGGGACGCCCGGCATGGCCGGGGCGGACCTGGCCAACCTGGTCAACGAAGCGGCGCTGCTCGCCGCCCGGCGCAACAAGTCGCTGGTGGACATGCAGGACTTCGAGGACGCCAAGGACAAGGTGATGCTGGGCGTAGAACGGAAGAGCCTGGTCCTGTCGGAGGATGAGCGTCGCCTGACCGCCTTCCACGAGGCGGGGCACACCGTCGTATCCATGAAGACGATGGGCTCCGACCCGATTCACAAGGTCACGATTGTCCCGCGCGGACGGGCGCTGGGACTCATGATGTCGCTGCCGGACAAGGACCGCTACGGGCAGACCAAGGAGTGGCTCATCGGGCGGCTGGCCATCGCCTTCGGCGGCCGGGTGGCGGAGGAGCTGGAGTTCGGACCCAACAAGATCACCACCGGGGCGGGCAGCGACATCGAGCAGGCCACGGCCATCGCCCGTCGCATGGTGACCCAGTTCGGCATGAGCGAGAAGATCGGCATGATGGCCATCGGTGACCGGGAGCAGGAGATCTTTCTCGGGCGCGAATTTGGCCAGCGGCGGGAGACCTCGGAGCGCACCGCGCAGCTGGTGGACGATGAGGTCAAGCGCTTCCTCGACGAGGCCCACGAGGCGGCGCGGAAGATCCTGACGGAGAACCGTGAGCTGCTGGAGCGGATCGCGCTCACCTTGCTGGAACGGGAAACCATCGACCGCAGCGAAATCGATCTCCTTGCCTCCGGGCAGCCGCTGCCGCCGGAGCCGATGCTGCCGCCGCCGCCCACGCCGCCGACCGCGGCGGCGCCCAAGACCGATCCCGCGCCGGTCCGCACACCCATTCTGGGTGCCCCGCCCGCCGAGCCCATGGGCGCGTGATCGCCCGACCGCTGGCTGCGCACTCCGCCCGGGCGGTGAAGGAGTTGCTGGCCGCGCGGGGATGGGATGACGTGAAGGCCGATGCCGCCGCCGGGGCCCTCCGCCCGGCGGCGGTCGAGCTTGTCGGGCTGGACGAGGGTACCCTCCTCGCGCTGGTGCGCCACGCAGGCCAGTTGGGACTCGACCTGCTCACCGGAGCGGACTGGGCGGTCGTGAGCGGATCCGCGGCGCGCCTCAGTGCTCTGGCCCGACCCTGGGTCGTCCCCGCCGAACTGGCGCAGGTCGCGGACCTCGTCGGCCGGGCGCTCGCGCCGGAGGCGCCGGCGCACTGGATCACCGCTCGTGGCACCCTTCCGCTGGCCCATCCGCTGGTGATGGGCATCCTGAACATCACCCCGGATTCGTTCTCCGACGGTGGCCGGTTCCTGTCGTCCGACCAGGCGCTGGCGCAGGCCGACCGGTTGCTGGCCGAGGGCGCGGATCTGATCGATGTCGGCGGCGAATCCACCCGTCCGGGCAGTGAAGCGGTGCCGGAGGCGGAGGAGCTGGCGCGGGTGATCCCGATCGTGGCGGCGCTGGTGCGCCGGCATCCGGGTGTGGCCATTTCGGTGGACACGGTCAAGTCGGGCGTAGCCCGCGCCGCACTGGACGCGGGGGCCAGTATCATCAACGACGTCAGCGGCGGGCGGCTGGACCCGGCCATGCCCGCGACGGTCGCGCGGGGCGGGGCCGGGTTCGTCATCATGCACTCGCGCGGCACGGTCAGCACCATGGCGCGACTGGATCATGCGGAGTACGCGCCGGACGTCATCAGCGGCGTGCGGGAAGAACTGGCCCAGCGGCTGGAGGCGGCGCTGGCGGCGGGGCTGACCCCTGACCAGATCGTCCTGGATCCCGGCTTCGGGTTTGCCAAGACCGGCGAGCAGAACCTGCTCCTGTGCGATGGGCTGGCGGCGCTGCTGCCGCTGGGCCGCCCCCTGCTGGTGGGCCCGTCCCGCAAGCGGTTCCTCGGCAGCGTCACCGGACGGGAAGTCGCCGAGCGGGACGTGGCCACGGCGGCGGCCTGTGTCGTGGCGTTCGAACGCGGCGCCCGGATCTTCCGGGTGCATCATGTGGCCCTGACCCGCGATGCCCTGGCAGTCGCTGCCGCCATACGCGGCGGGGGATGACCGGCAGCGCCGCTGCGAGGGACGAGCCGGATCGCCGCGACGTTTTTCGTTCACATTTCAACCACTTCTCCATGACCGACCGTCGTCCTTCATATGGGTTTGCCGCCCTGGCGGGCCTGCTGGTGCTGCTGGGCTATGTGGTGACCCTGGCGCCCACGGTGACCTTCTGGGATGCGGGGGAGTTCATTGCGGCCACCAAGACGCTGGGGGTTCCCCATCCACCGGGAACGCCGCTCTTCGTCATGATCGGCCACGTCTGGGCGGCGATCATTCCCCTCGCCGACTATGCCCAGCGGCTCAACCTGCTCTCCGCGGTGATGGGGGCCTGCGGCGCCGCCTGCTTCTTCCTGGTGGCGGAAGACACCCTGCGGCAGTCGCTGGTGGGCCTGACGCCGCCGACGGAGCGGCTGGTGCGGCTGACCGGCGCATTCGGCGCCTCGCTGGTGGCGGCGTTCACCTTCACGATGTGGCAGAACTCCAACGAGACCGAGGTCTACGCCGTCGCGGTGTTCACGATCGCCCTGATCTGCTGGGCCTGCCTGCGCTGGCGGGCGGTCCGGGGGACGATGCGGGCGGCGCACCTGCTGCTGCTCATCCTGTACCTCGCCGGCCTGTCCATCGGGAATCACCTGCTGGCCCTGCTGGCGGGGCCGGCGGTGGTCGCCTTTCTGCTGTCCGCCGTGCTCACGGAGCCTGCCGCCCGGCGCGAAGACCAGCTCACCGAACTGGCGCAGGTCGCGGTGATGGCGGGCACCTGGGCGCTCCTGATCGGCAGTGGGCTCGGGAGCACCACCCTCATCGTGCTGGGCGGGTTCTGCTATGTGGCCGCCTTCGCGTTCGCCGCCACCCAGGGCAGCGCCACCTTTGCCTTCGTGGCCCTGGCGGTCTCCTTCATTGGGGTGACCAGCTACCTCTTCCTCTATATCCGTGCCGGTCACGCGCCAATGATCAACGAGGCGCAGCCCGACAACTGGGATTCCCTGCTGGCCGTCATCCGGCGCGAGCAGTATCCGGTGCGGACCCCGCTCGACAACCCGACCCAGTTCCACGGTCCCGAGAACACCGGGCGCAGCTTCGACATCATCCGGCTGCAGTTGCTGAACTACTTCCAGTACTTCGACTGGCAGTGGGGCAACGGCGTGCGGTGGATGCTCGGGAAGCTGCCGGTCCGCGTCCTCGCCACCCTGGTGTTCGCCTGGCTCGGAATCGTCGGGGCCACCGTGCAGCGGCGGGCGGACCGCTCGGCCTGGTGGCTGATGTTCATGCTATGGCTGACCACCGGTCTGGGGTTGGTGGCCTACATGAACTTCCGGCCGGGATTCAGCGTTGGCTACGATCTCTTCCCCAGCTCGGGTGACCATGAGGTGCGCGAGCGGGACTATTTCTTTGTCGTCAGCTTCGTGGTGTGGGGTTTCTGGGCGGGTCTCGGGCTGGCCCAGATGGCGCGCACGCTCATCGAGCGACGGGTCCTGCCGTCGGCCCTCGCCGTCGGCACGGCCGGGCTGCTGGTCCTGGTCCCATTTGCCGGCAACTTCGAGGCGGCCAGCCGCCGCCACAATCCCGACGCCCGGCTGGCGGCGGACTTCGCGTATGATCTGCTCAACTCGGTGCCGCCCTACGGGATCCTCTTCACCTACGGCGACAACGACACCTTCCCGCTGTGGTGGGCGCAGGAGGTGCAGGGGGTCCGCCAGGACGTACTGGTGGTCTGTCTGGCCCTGGCCGAGACCGACTGGTACAAGAAGCAACTGCGGGACTGGCCGATCCGGCCCTTCGACGAGGCTGCTGCCCCGGCGTTCTGGCGCAACCGGAACCCGACACCACCCAGCCATCCACCCCACTCCTTCACCGACCAGCAGATCCTCTCGGCGCAGCCGATGCTCCTGCCGCAGGATGTGCCGCTGCAGATCGGCACCGTCCGCCACGTGCTGCCGAAAGGCACGCCGCTGTACAGTCGCGACTTCCTCGTGCTCAGGATCCTGCAGGACAACCTGGGCAAGCGCCCCATCGCCTGGTCGCTGACGACGGGCGGGGAGTTCTACGGATTGGAGCGCTACCTGCTGCAGCAGGGCCTGGTCATGGCCATGCAGCAGCAGGCGGTGGATACGACACGCGCGGACGTGGATCTCCAGCGCATCCTCGGGGTCGCCCTGGACGTTCCGATCACCGATACCCTGATGTGGCAGACGTACCGCTACGCGGCGCTGGTCGAGCGCGATGCGCCGAACCTCGAGCCGACCGCCGCCGGAGTGGCCAACAACCTGTCGCTACCGTTCGCCCAGCTGGCCTACGCCTACGAGGCGCGCGGGGACCGTCAGCGAGCGGTGGAGAACCTGACCCGGGCGGGCCGGCTGTCCTCCAATCCGGCCCTGGGCCGGGCACTGCAGAGCCTGATCGCCACTCCGCCCGGGGAGTCGGCCCTCCCACGGCCCTGAGGATCCGATCCCGGGGCCCGGGGTGGTGGTATGGCAGGGGCGGCATGGAGTCGTGGCCACTACAATTAACCTCAACCCCCGCCTACCTTTACCCGCCATGTCCTATCCGGCCTTGGTGGAGCGGTTGACAGAGGTTCGGGCCAGGATCGCTGAACGGCAGGCTACCCGGGGTTGGAGTCACCCGGTGACCATCGTCGCTGTCACCAAGACCCACCCGGTGGAGGCGGTTCGTGCTGCGGCGCAGGCGGGCATCACCGCGGTGGGTGAGAACCGGGTCCAGGAGGCGCTGCACAAGCAGTCCGAGGCACCGGACCTGCCGGTGGAGTGGCACCTCATCGGGACGCTGCAGCGCAACAAGGCCAAGCACGCCGTCAATCGGTTCGCGTTGATCCATTCGATTGACAGTCTCCCGCTGGCCGCTGATCTGGACCGGCGGGCGGCGGCCGGGAGCCGACAGCCGGTGCTGCTGCAGGTCAACTGCTCCGGGGAGCCGCAGAAGGGTGGGGTGGACCCAGGCGGACTTCCGGCACTGCTGGAGCAGCTGGGGGCGCTGCCGCGGCTCGAGGTGCGCGGCCTGATGACCATGGCCGAGCTGAGTGAGGATGAAGGGGCCCCGCGCGCCGCGTTTCGGCTGCTCCGCACCCTCCGGGAGGACGCCGCCCGACGGGGTCACCAGCTGGCCGAGCTGTCGATGGGAATGTCGGGTGACTACCTCGTGGCGGTGGAAGAAGGCGCCACGATGGTCCGGTTGGGAACCCTGCTGTTTGGAGAGCGCCTGCCATGAATGACGACGCGTTTCACCTCACGCCGAACGATGTCCGCGCGCAGGAGTTCCGGCGCGCCTTCCGTGGCTATGATCCCGAACAGGTGGAGGAGTTTCAGGTTCGGGTCTCCGAGGAGCTGGACCGCCTGCTCCGGGAAAAGGCCAAGCTGGAAGACCGGATGCAGAACTTCCAGGAACAGCTCCGCTCCTTCCGCGACCGGGAGCGCGCCATGAACGAGGCGCTGCTGGCCGCCCAGCAACTGCGGGTGGCGGCGCAGGAGCAGGCCGAGCGGGAGGCCGAGACCATCGTCCGGGAGGCGCGGTCGGATGCCCTGCGGCTGGTGGGACAGGCCCAGGAGGAGGAGCGCCAGATCCGGGAGCGCCAGGATGCGCTGCAGCGGCAGTTCGCCGCCTACCTGGCCAACTTCCGCGCCTTGCTGGAGCGACAGCTGGGGGAGGTGGAAGGTCTGCAGTCCCACGCCCAGATCACCCATCAGGTGCAGACGGAGCTCCTGCTCAAGCGACACGCATGACCGAGACGCCGCTCTACGACCGGATCCAGCAGGCGGCCGCCACGGTGCGCGGCCGCTCGTCGCTCACCCCCCGCGTCGCGGTGATTCTTGGCACCGGCCTGGGTGGCCTGGCCAAGGAGATCAGTGTCGACCAGATCATTCCCTACGAGGACATCCCGGGTTTCCCGCTCTCCACCGTCGAGAGTCACGCCGGCCGGCTGATCCTGGGCACTCTGCGTGGCACGCCCGTGGTGGCCATGCAGGGACGCTTCCACCGCTACGAGGGCTACAGTCTGCAGGAGGTGACCTTCCCGGTGCGGGTGATGCATGCGCTCGGGGCTCGCACCCTGGTGGTGACCAATGTCTCTGGCGGCATGCACCCCCTGTGGGCGCCGGGAGACCTCGTGCTCATCGCGGACCACATCAACCTGCTGGGCGACAACCCCCTGATCGGCCGGAACGACGACCGACTCGGCCCGCGCTTCCCCGACATGTCGGACCCCTACGATGCCGAGCTCCGGGCCCAGGTCCGGGCGCTGGCGCTGGCGCAGGGGACGATGCTCCGGGAGGGAGTCTACGTCTCGGTTCCCGGTCCCAACCTCGAGACTCGGGCGGAATACCGGATGCTCCGGGCCATGGGAGCGGATATCGTCGGCATGTCCACCGTGCCGGAGGTGATCGTGGCGGTGCACCAGGGGATGCGGGTGGCCGGGCTGTCGATCATCACCGATCAATGCCTGCCGGATGCCCTCCAGCCCGCCAATATCGAGCACATCATCGCCATCGCCATGGGCGCCGAGCCCCGTCTCACCCGCCTGGTGGCGGAACTGGTCGAACAGCTGCACGCATGACCTACCAGCCGTGGCCGGAGGGCGGTGCCGACCAGATGGAAACGGCGCTGCTGCAGCAGTGGGCCCGCGAGCGACTCTTCCAGCAGACGCTCGATGCCAGCCAGGGAGGGGTGCCCTTCGTCTTCTTCGAGGGTCCGCCGACCGCCAACGGCAAGCCCGGCATCCATCACGTCTTCTCCCGCACCATCAAGGACCTGATCTGCCGCTTCCGGACCATGCAGGGACGGCAGGTGACCCGGATCGCCGGCTGGGATACCCACGGGCTCCCGGTGGAGATCGAGGTCGAGAAGCAGCTCCAGCTCAATGGAAAGAAGGCGATCGAGGAGTACGGCGTCGAGGCGTTCAACCGCCTGTGCCGGGACAGCGTCTTTACCTACAAGGCCGACTGGGAAGCGTTGTCGAACCGGATCGGTTACTGGCTGGACTACGAGCACGCGTACGTCACCTACACCAACGAGTACGTGGAGACGGTGTGGTGGCTGCTGGGGCGGCTGTTCGAGCGGAACCTGCTCTATCGCGGGCACCGGGTGCTGCCCTACTGTCCCCGCTGCGGCACCGTGCTCTCCAGCCACGAGCTGGCGCTTGGCTACGAGGAGGTCCGGGACAAGTCCATCTACGTCACCTTTCCGCTGGCCGATGACAGCGGCCGGGAGCTGGTGGTGTGGACCACGACTCCCTGGACTCTGCCGTCCAACGTCGCCGCCGCCGTGCACCCCGACCTGGCCTACGCGCTGCTCCAGAGCGACAAGCACCCTGGCCGCACCTTCGTGGCGGCCGAGGCACGGGCGGAGGCGGTTTCGGAGATGCTGGGGGGCGCAGTAACGGTGGCCGGCACGGTGCCGGGCGCTCAGCTGGTCGGGCTTCGCTATCGCCGACCGCTGGACGTGGTTCCGCTGCCGGAGGACCGGGAACACTCGGTCATCGTCCCCGGGACCTTCGTGACTGCGGACGACGGGTCCGGCATCGTGCACATGGCGCCCGCGTTCGGCGCCGACGATTACGCCGCGGGGCAGGAACACGGCCTCGCCCTGCTCCGGCCGGTGGCCGCCGATGGCACCTTCCAGGGCACCTCCTGGCCCGAGATCGAAGGCCGGCTGGTCACCGCCGACGAGACCAACGAGCTGATCGTCCGCCGGCTCAAGGCCGATGGCCGATGGCTGCGCACGGAGCAGTACGTGCACACCTATCCGCACTGCTGGCGCTGTCGCAGCAAGCTGATTTACTACGCACGGGACAGCTGGTTCGTCCGCACTTCGGAGATGAAGGAGCGGATGCTGGAGATCAACCGGGGCGTCAACTGGCAGCCACCGGAAGTAGGTGAAGGCCGGTTCGGTGCCTGGCTGGAGAACAACGTGGACTGGGCCCTCTCCCGCGACCGGTACTGGGGCACGCCGCTGCCCGTCTGGGTCTGCGACCAGGACCCCGCCCACGTCGAGGTGATCGGGAGCTACGAGCAACTCGCCAGCCGGTGGGGCCAGGCGTTGCCGCCCGACTTCGATCCCCACAAGCCGTTCATCGACGGGTACACGTGGGCCTGTGACTGCGGTGGCACCATGCGGCGGGCGCCGGAAGTGATCGATACCTGGTTCGACTCGGGCGCGATGCCCTATGCCCAGTGGCACTATCCCTTCGAGCACGCCGAGGAGTTCGCCGCCCACTTCCCGGCGGACTACATCTGCGAGGGGGTGGACCAGACCCGCGGGTGGTTCTACTCACTGCTCGCGATCGCCACGACCGCATTCGACAGCCCAGCCTACCGGAACGTCATCGTCAACGAACTGATCCTCGACGCCGAGGGTCAGAAGATGTCCAAGAGCCGTGGCAACGTGGTGGACCCGTGGGAGCTGATCGCGGAGTTCGGCGCGGATACTGCCCGGCTGTATCTCCTGGTGTCCAGCCAGGTCTGGCTGCCCAAGCGGTTTGACCGGCGGCAGATCGCCCAGGTGACCGGCGACTTCCTCCGGGCGCTCCGGAACACCTACGAGTTCTACCGGCTCTACGCCGGGCCGGCCCCGCTGGCCCCGCCCCCCGTGGCCGAACGGCCCGACATCGATCGCTGGGTGCTGGCCCGGTTGGAGGCCACGGTGGAGCAGGTGAGTGGCGCGTGGGGCGGGTACGAGCCGACCGCCGGGGTTCGGGCCCTGATGGACTTCGTGGTGGACGACCTCTCGAACTGGTACGTGCGGGTGACCCGTGAGCGGTTCTGGGCCCCGGACGGCCAGGCCGACGGCGCCGCGGTCTCGACCTTGCGGCAGTGTCTCCTGACGGTGAGTCGCCTCCTGGCCCCGGCGGCGCCGTTCGCAAGCGACTGGCTGCACCGGGCCCTGACCGGGGACACCGTCCATCTGGCCGGGTGGCCCGCCGCCGAATCGGGCGGTCGGCCAGACGCCGAGTCGACCCTGCTGGTCGCCATGGACGCCATCCGCCGGCTGGCCTCCCTTGCCCGCGCGGCCCGGGAGAGCGGCAAGATCCGGGTGCGACAGCCCCTCGGGGAAATGCAGGTGGCGGTGCCGGCTGCGGTTCGTGGCCCGGCCTTCGAGAGGCTATTTTCCATCCTGCAGGCGGAGGTCAACGTCCGCCGCATCGTCGTGGCGGAGTCCGATACCGAGCTGGTCCGGCTCAAGGCCAAGCCCAATTTCCGGTCCCTGGGCAAGCGGTACGGCAAGGCCACGCCGGCGGTGGCGGAGGCGGCGCAGCGGTTGTCGGCCGAGCAGCTGCGGACGCTGGAAACGGGAGGACAGGCCGTCCTTCATGTGAATGGGCAGGACGTAGTGTATTTTCCCGAGGATATCATCGTGGAGCGGGAGGTCGCCACCAGCTGGCTGGTGGCCAGCGACGGCCCGTATGTGGCCGCGCTGAACCCGGCGATTGACGCCGAGCTGGGCGCGGAAGGCCTGGCCCGGGAGGTCGTCCACCACGTCCAGCGGCTGCGGCGGGACGCGGGATTCAACGTCAGCGATCGGATCGCCCTCGGGATCGAGGGCCCGGATGCAGTGCTGGACGCGGCGCGGGCACATCGGGACTTCATCTGCACCGAGACCCTGGCGCGGCACTTCGAGGCAGGACACCTACTGCCGGATGCGGACCTCCGGCAGCGCGTCGATCTGGACGGACACGACGTGACACTCAGCGTGCGACGGCTTGCCGCCGGCGCCTGAACCCACGGCCGAGTAAGGCCAGGCAAGGGTATCGGAATGAACAAGAAGCACTTGACCCACCTCGAGAAGCGGCTCATGGAAGAGCGGGCTCGCGTCATGAAGGAACTCGGCTACTACGACGAGTCCTTCAACGCCACGCTTCAAAACTCCGACGGCGACCTGTCGTCCTATTCCCTCCACATGGCGGACCAGGGGACCGACGCCATGGAACGCGAAAAGCAGTTCCTGTTCGCGTCCCAGGAGGGCCGCTACCTGTGGCACGTCAACGAGGCGCTTCGGCGGCTCTACAAGACGCCCGACAAGTTCGGGGTCTGCCACACCTGCGGGAAGGACATCAACTTCGAGCGGCTCGACGCGCTGCCGCATGCGCGGCTGTGCATCGAATGCAAGGAAAAGGAAGAGAATGCCAAACGCCGCTGACCGGCGACTCTACTGGGGGGCCGGGCTGGTGGTGCTCCTGCTGGACCTGGTCACCAAGTTTCTGGCGGAGCAGCATCTGCTGCGCTCCGCCGGGCGGTCGGTGTTCGGCGAGTGGTTCCAGCTCCGGCTGGTCTACAATCCGGGGGCGGCCTTCGGGCTGGACCTCGGGCCGTACTCCCGCTGGATCTTCATGGTGGTGGCCATCGTGGCAGCGGTGGCGCTCTTTCGGATGTCACGTCAGGCTGAGCCCGGAGACCGCTTCCGGCAGCTGGCGCTGGGGCTGGTCAGCGGCGGAGCGCTCGGCAACCTGGTGGACCGGATCCGTTCGGCGCAGGGGGTGGTGGACTTCCTCGATCTCGGTGTCGGCCAGTGGCGCTGGCCCACATTCAACGTGGCCGACATGGCGGTCAGCTGTGGCGCCATCGCCCTGGCGATCTCGCTGTGGCGGGAAGACGCCCGGAGGGAGACGGAGGCCAGCAGCGGCGGCCGGCCGCTGCCGCCGGAGCGCACCCCGCCGGAACCGGCTCTCGGGGGAGAGAAGTAACCGGCCTCGCGCCCGCTCCCCCTCCCATGCCCCCGGCCACCTTTTCCGTCCTTCCCCCCACCACCGAGCGGCTCGACCGATTCCTCGCCGACCAGCTGCAGCTGAGCCGCACCGTGGCGGCCCGGCTGGTGGCCGAGAAGCTGGTGCAGGTGGGCGGCAGCGTCGCCCGGGCCTCGCGAACCCTGGCGCGGGGGGAAACCGTCACGGTTGCTTTCCCCGAACACCAGCCACCGCGCACCCTCATTCCCGCCGCGATCGAGCTTGATCTCGTGCATGAGGACGAGCATCTGGCGGTGATCAACAAGCCCGCCGGACTGGTGGTGCATCCGGCGCCCGGCCACTGGGACGACACCCTCGTCAACGCCCTCGTGGCCCGAGGAACCACCCTCGCCGGTGGTGCGGAAGGGCGGCCGGGTATCGTGCACCGGCTGGACCGGGACACCTCCGGGCTGATGGTGATTGCCAAGACCGACCTCGCCCACCGGAAGCTCGGCGCCATGCTGGCCGCCCGCCGGATTGCCCGCCGCTACGCCGCACTGGCCTGGGGTCACCTGGATGAGAGCCCAATGGTCATCGAGGCACCGCTGGCCCGCCACCCGCGGGACCGGAAGCGGATCACGGTGCAGGAGGAGGGGCGGGCGGCCCGAACCGATGCCTATGTGGTCGCCCGCCTGGCTCAGGTCGATCTCCTCCGCCTCGAGCTCCACACCGGTCGCACTCACCAGATCAGGGTACACCTGGCCCACATCGGACACCCGGTCCTGGGCGATCCGGTGTACGGCGGCGGAGGAAGCCGGCGGATTTCCGGCGTCCAGCGGGTGGAGGCGGAAGCGCTGGAACGGCTGACCCCGAGGCAGGCGCTGCACGCGGCATGGCTGAAGTTTCGCCACCCGGCCAGCGGGGAGCCTCTTGAATTCCAGGCCGAGTGGCCTGACGATCTGGCACCTGTCCTTGCCCGCGCGCTGGCGCCGGAGCACGCCGTTGCTCAGCCCGAACCCCTCCGCTATCTTGGCTTCTTTGAAGGACATGGCTGACATCTCCTCGCTCCGGCTGGTCCTCTTTCGGCTGGGTTCGCTCCCCTGCGCGGCGGCGGCCACCGTGGTGCGTGAGGTGATTCCGGCCGGCCAACCGACCAGAATTCCCGGGGCGCTGGAGTCAGTCGCCGGCCTGCTCAACGTGCGCGGTGCGCTGCTGACGGTAGTGGATGGACGCCGGGCCCTCGGCTTGACCGGAGTACAGGCAGCACCAGAATCGGTCCTGGTCGTAGACCTCGAATCACGGGTATTCGGACTGGCGGTGGACGAGGTGCTTGATCTCGTCGAAGTCCCCGAGGAGGACCTCGCCCCAGAGGAGAGCCTCCCCGGCGTGGATCCACGGCTGGTCCAGGCGGTGGGTAGACACGGCGGGCGGGTCTTTGCCGTGCTGGACGTAGGAGCCCTGCTCGCCCCAGCCACGGGCTGAGGTCGTTCGGGACGGTGGGAGATTCAGGCAAGTGGCCGACCGGCGAGCGCCGGGCGGCGTCAGCCGCCGGACTGATGCGCTATGCTTCCGGCCCTCGGCAATCGTTCCAATGTCGTTGCTCGACTCCACGGGAGGCCGCGTGAGCCAAACGGTGCTGGTGTGCGATGATGCGATCTTCATGCGCACCATGATCACGGACATCCTGCAACAGGCCGGGTTCGAGGTGGTCGGCGAGGCCGAAACGGGGCGTGAAGCGGTGGAGAAATACCGCTCGCTCAAGCCGGATCTCGTCACCATGGACATCGTGATGCCGGATATGGGTGGCATCGAGGCCGTGCGGGAGATCTGCAAGGACGATCCCGAGGCCCGGATCCTCATGTGCAGCGCCATGGGGCAGCAGGCGCTCGTGGTCGAGGCCATCCAGGCCGGTGCCAAGGACTTCGTGGTCAAGCCATTCCAGCCTTCCCGCGTGCTCGAAGCGGTCCAGCGCATCCTCGGCTGAGGCCGGCATGGACCTCTCCCGCTACGCCGCCCTCTTCGTCACGGAAAGCCGCGAGCAACTCGGCACCTGTGCGCAGGCGCTGCTCGAGTGGGAGCGGCACCCGGGGGCGGCGGAGCCGGTCGTCAGTCTGTACCGCGCCATGCACACGTTCAAGGGCATGGCGGCCGCCATGGGCTATTCCAACCTGACCGAGCTGGCCCACCGGAGTGAGTCGGTGCTGGATCTGCTTCGGAGCGACCCGGCCTCGGGCCGGGAACTGATCGACCTCTTCTTCCGGGTGGTGGACGCCCTTGAGCAGGGCGCCTCGGTCGCGGTGGAGGGCGGGGACGCCGATCTGAAGTTCGGGCCCCTGCTGGCCGAGCTGGATGAGGCATCGGTCGCCGCCGCGCCGACGGGCAGCTGGGCCATCCCGGCGCTGGCGCCCCCGGTGGTCGCCGCAGCGGCGGAAGTCACCCAGGCCGGTCGCGAGGTCCGGGTGACCATCAACCCGGGTGCCACGATGCGCGGGGCCCGCGCGCTGCTCGCGTTGCGGAAGGCGGAGGCCCTCGGGACGGTCAGCGGCGTGCGCCCCGGGGTCACCACCTTTGATCAGGACGACTTTGACGGGCGGTTCCGCTTTGAGTTGGCGAGCCCGGCAACCGATGCCGCGGTGGCGGCGGTGATCCTCACCGCCGGCGACGTGCTCGCGGTCGAGTTCGCGGCTGCCGAGGAAGTCGGACGGGGCCAGGGCGCCTCCGAGCGCAGCCGGCAGATCCGGATCGACCTGCGGCGACTGGACGCGATGATGAACCAGGTGGGTGAACTCGTGGTCGCCCGCGGCCGGCTGGTGGAGCTGGCCGAGCAGGGCGATTCGCCCGAGCTCAAGGCCGTCGCGGCCCGGATCGGACGGGTCACCAGTGACCTGCACGGCGAGGTGACGCAGGCCCGTCTCACCCCGGTGTGGCAGGTGTTCGACCGGTTCCCCCGGGTGGTCCGCGACCTGGCCCGGCAGCTCGGCAAGCGAGTCCGGTTCGAGGTGGAGGGAGAAGAGACCCAGCTGGACCGGGCCCTTCTGGATGAGCTGGGCGAGCCGATGATTCACCTGCTCCGCAACGCCATCGATCACGGAATCGAGCCGCCTGCCGTGCGGAAGGCTCGGGGCAAGCCGGAGGAGGGCCTCATCCGGATCACGGCCTCCAGTGACCGCACCACGGTCCTGATCCGGATCAGCGACGACGGCGCCGGCATTGACCGGAGCCGGATCCTGGCCAAGGCGGTCCACGGTGGCCTGGCGACTCCTGAGACCGCCGACCTGACCGACGAGGACCTCCTGCGCGTCCTGGCCCAGCCGGGGTTCTCCACCGCAGAGGTGGTCACCGACGTGTCAGGACGGGGGATGGGGATGGACGCCGTGGTCTCCCGGCTTCGGTCCATCGGCGGGGCGGTGGAGGTGACCACGGCCCCGGGACGGGGCAGCGAGTTCACTCTGCGTCTCCCCATGACGCTGGCGATCGTCCGGGTGCTGCTGGCCCGGGTCGGGGCGGAGCGGTACGCCATCCCGCTGTCGGGGATCGCGGAGACGGTCGAGTTCCGCTCCGACCATGTGGCGGCCCTCGAGGGCCGGGAGGCGTATATCCTCCGCGACCGGCTGGTGCCGACGGTGCGCCTGCGGGACCGCCTCGGGGCCACCGGGGAACGGCCGCCCGGGCGCTCCCCGGCGGTGATCGTGGAGGTCGGAGAGCGCCGGGCCGTCGTGGTGGTAGACGCGGTGCTGGGGCAGCAGGAGATCGTCGTCGAGCCGTTCGACGCGCCGAAGGGGATGTTGCAGATGTTCAGCGGAGCCACGATACTCGGGGACGGCGTTCCTGCCCTGATCGTCGACCCGGCCGCGCTGGTCTGAGGAGGCTCGCATGGACGACGTGAGGGAACTGCACGCACTGCAGCGCGACGCGCTCCGGGAGGTTGCCAATATCGGCGCCGGGCACGCCGCGACGGCCCTGTCCCAGCTCACCAACCGGCGCATCATGATCTCGGTGCCGGAGGTCAACATCGTCCGGCTCGAGGAAGTTCCGGAGATCCTCGGCCGGCCGGACGAGGTCGTGGCCGCCGTGCTCATGCACATGATGGGCGACCTCACCGGGCGTACCCTGGTGCTGTTCCCGGAAGCCTCGGCCCGCGAGCTCTGCGATATCCTGCTGCGCCGCGCCCGCGGCACGACCACGACCTTCGAGGAGATGGAACAGTCCGGGCTGAAGGAGGTGGGGAACATCCTGTCCAGCGCTTACATGAACGCGCTGTCGGACTTCATGGGGATGATGCTGGTGCCGTCGGTCCCCAGCCTGGCCATCGACCAGAGCGGGGCGGTGCTCACGTCGATCTACATGAACTTCGGCTACGATCGCGACTACGTGTTCTGTGTGGAGACGCGTTTCCTTTTCGAGGATCCGGGGCTCACTCTCCGGGGGCACTTCCTCCTGCTTCCCGATCTCGCCAGCCTCCGGGCCATCTTCGACGCCATCCGCCTTCCCTGAGGGCCTCGTGACCGGGCCAGCGTTGTCCGATCGCGACCTGAGCGTCCTCCGGTCCTTCGCCCGCCGGATCGACCCGGCCGACGCAGGCGCGCACAACAACCTCGGCGTTCTCTACTATCAAAAGGGCCTCGTCCCCGAGGCCATCGAGGAGTTTCTCCGGGCCATTGAACTGGACTCGCGCATGCAGGTGGCGCGGGAGAACCTGGAGATCGCCTATTACGCCACCGGCTATTACGACCGCCGGATGGCCGAGCTGCGCGAACGCCTGCGCCGGGATCCGCTGGACACCGAGGCGCGCTGGGCCCTGGGCCGCACCGCGGCCGCCCTGGGGCAATGGGACGAGGCCGCCGCCGCGTTCGTGGAACTGCTGGAGCGGAACCCGGAAAACGTCCCCGCGCTGCTGCAGCTGGGTCTCGCCGAGCGGGGACGGGGCCAGTTCGAGCAGGCTACCATCGTGTTCGAGCGGGCCCGGAGCCTCGACCCCACCAGCCCGATCACTCTCTTCCATCACGGCGAAGTCCTCTACAATCGCGGGCTGTCCGACCAGGCGCGGCAGGCCCTCGAGGAGGCGGTGGGGCGCAATCCCGACTACGCCGATGCGTTCTACCTGCTGGCCTTCGTCTACGGTGATCTTGGGTTGCACGAGGAAGCCCGCGTGGCCACCGCCCGGGCCACTTCGCTCAACCCGACTCTCGGTCGGGCCCAGAGCAACCTCTCCCTGACCCGCTACGAGGGGCTCTCCGACAATGGGCCGGGGAGGGGTGACCAGGCCCGGCGGCCCGCGCCGAGGCCGCAGGTCGTCGAAGGGTCTGGGCTGGCCCATTTCAACCTCGGGCTCGCCTTCCGCCAGAAGGGGTACTACGTCGAGGCACTGCGGGAATACCGGCTGGCGCTCGAGGCGGGGGAGGACGGCCGGCTGGTGCAGCAGGCCATGGCCGAGGTGTACCTGCTCCGGCGCGACCTCGCGGCGGCCCTCGAGATCTACGACGCCCTGCTGGCGGAGGACAGCGCGTCACCCAAGCTCTGGAATGAACGTGGGGTATGCCTGCACCAGTCGGGACGGCGGGACGACGCGGCGGCGTCGTATCAGCAGGCGGTGCTCGTGGATCCGGCGTACGCCCTCGCCTGGAACAACCTGGGGGTGCTGCGCACGCAGGAGGCCGAAGGCGACGGGGCGCTGGAGGCGTTCCAGCAGGCGCTCAAGTTCCGGCCCGGACTGGCGGCCGCGCGCCTCAACCTGGCCCTCGCTCTGTTCAACCGCCGCCGCCTGCAACTGGCCCTCGAGGCCTACCGGCAGGTGCTGTCGGAGCAGGCCGGTAACGCCACCGCCTGGAATGGGGTCGGGCTGGTCCTGGTCGAACTCAAGCGGTTTGAGGACGCCCGGCACGCCTTCTCCCGCGCCGTCGAGGCCGACGCCGCCAACGCCTCCGCCCACTACAACCTCAGCTTCACGCTCAGCCACCTCGGCGACTTTGATGGCGCGTTGCGCGCCACCAAGCGGGCCCTGGAACTGGAGCCGTTCTACGTGGCGCAGAAGTACGCCTTGACCCTGGACCTGCAGTACGAGCATCCGGAGATCGCCGTCGTCCCGGAGATCTCGGCGGATATCACCGCCGATCATGTCGGGGAGGAGTTCCTGTTCGATCCACGGCTGCTGGATCGGGTCTTCGATGAGCTGGAGCCGGTCGAGCGGCATCCCGGCACGCCGGTCGAGGACGCTCTGGCGCTGGCGGCAGACTACATCGGGAAGGGCTTTCTCGAACTCGCGGCTGTTGAGGTGGAACGGGCCCTGGCCCGCGGCGCCGCCCCCGGCCGAGCCACCACGCTCCTCGGTCAGATCTTTTTCCGCCGGGGTCTCCACGGCGAGGCGCTCGAGCGCTTTCAGCAGGCCCGGGCCCTCGATCCGGCCGATCCCCAGTCGGTGCTCGGGGAGGTGCAGGCGCTGCTGGCGCTGGGGCGGGCCGCGGAGGCGTCCGGGAGTGCGGAGCTCCTGCTGCGGCTGGCGCCGGACGACGTCGAATCACTGGTGGCCGCGGCGCGAACTCGCCTGGCCTGCGGAGATACCTTCGACGCGCGCCAGGTGCTTCGTGAGGCCCGAATGCTTGCCCCGGGACGCTCGGACCTGCTGCACCTCGAAGCGGGCATCGCAGAAGAGCACGGCGACCTGTCCGGCGCCGTGGAGGCGATCCACGGCGCGCTGGAGCTGGACCCCGGGATTCCGCAGGTCTGGCGCGACCTGGGACGGCTGGAGGAGCGGCGCGAGAACTGGGTGGCCTCACGGCTGGCGTACCAGCGGGCCCTCGATCTCCTCCCAACCTATATGGAGGCAGCCCTGCCCCTGGCGGACCTGCTGCGGCGCACCGAATCGGCCCGGGCCGCGGTGGACTTCCTGGTGGATGTCCTCATGGCGGAGCCGTGGGACCTGGACGCGCTGCTGCTGCTGGCCCGCGCGCTGCTGGACGATGGCCGCGCCGACGAGGCCCTCCAGGCGGTGGAGCTGGTGCTCAAGTTCGATCCGCAGAACGAAGCCGCGCTCTTCTACCGCGGCGTGGCCCTGGCGCGTAACCGGCGCTACGGGGAAGCGGTCCGCACCTGGGAGCGGGTCGTGCAGGTCGATGCGGCGGGCCCCTACGCCCAGGCGGCCAGGGTGCATGCCCGATCCGCCCGCGACTTGGCGCACATCTTTGCCGGGGCGGCCTGAACCATGGCAATCGAAGGCCCGCTCAAGGAACTCAGCATTCACGATGTCTTCCAGCTGCTCGATCTGAGCCGGAAGACCGGCACCCTGCGGGTGGCCTCGGACCTCCGGCAGAACGCCGGGACGGTCTATTTCGAGGACGGCATGGTGACCGGTGCCGAAATCCGCAGCAACCCGTTCCCCCTGGGGCGCCTGCTGATGCGTGCCGGGAGGATATCAGAGGCCGCCCTCACCGAGGCCCGGGAGGTGCAGTCGAAGGGTGATCGACGGCGGCTGGGGCAGATTCTGCTCGAGCAGGGACTGGTGAGCGCCCGCGACCTGGCCCGCGTGGTCCGGCAGCAGATCGAGGAGGTCGTCTTCGAACTCGTCGGCTGGTCGGAGGGATATTTCGCCTTTGAAGAGGGCAAGCGAGGCGATTGGCCCATGGAAGCGGAGCTGCGGGTGGCCACCGGCGCCTTGCTCATGGAGGCGGCGCGCCGCACCGACGAGTGGTCCCGCATCGAGAAGAAGATTACCCATCTTGGGCTGGTCCCGAAGCTGTCCCCCGTGCACGACCAAGGCACCCCGCTCGACCTGCTCCCGGGTGAGTGGGAGCTCCTGGCTGTCATTGACGGCGAGCGCTCGGTGCGGGAGCTGGCCTCGGTGCTGGGCCGCCCCGAGTTCGAGATCGCCAGAGTCCTCTTCGGGTTGGCCACCGCTGGCATTATCCTGCTTGAGGATCCGGCCCGCCGCGCCATGGAAGCGCTCGGCGGCGCCGATCTCCCGATTCTGCTGGGCGAGGTGGATCAGCTGCTCGGTGCCGGCGACCCCGACGCCGCCGCCCAGGCAGCCCAACAGGCCGTGACCGGCCACCCGGAGGAGCCCCTGGCACACCTGGCGTATGGTCGGAGTCTCCTCGCAGCCGCCCGTCCGGCGGAGGCCTCCGAAGCGCTGTGGCAAGCGGTGCATCTCGACGCCGAGTCCGCGCCAGCCCAGCGGCTGTTCGGGTTGAGCCTGGCGGCAACGGGCCGGTTCCGGGAGGCGGCCCAGGTGTGGGAACAGTGGAGACGACTGGCAGCCAAGGCGCCCGAGGAAGAGGCCCAGGCCGCCGCGGTGGAGCGGGTGCGGCAGGCTGCGCTGGCGCTGGACCTCGCGCTCAGGGGATCACGTGACTGACGACATCCGTGCGCTCAGCGCCCAGTATGCCGCCGACCCGTCGAGCCTGGTCTTCCTGCGACTGGGCGAGGCGCTCCGGCAGCGGGGGCAGACCGACGCCGCGCTCAAGGTGGCCGTCCAGGGCCTGTCCCGGTATCCCCACCTGCCCGACGCCCACGACCTGTACGCCCGTATCCTCGCCGACCGGCGGGACTATTCCAGCGCCTTCGACGAGTGGGACACCACCTTGCGGCTCTCCCCCCATCATCTGGGCGCGCACAAGGGCATCGGCTTCCTGTACTACCGGGCCGGCGAGCAGGAGCAGGCGCTGTATCATCTGCGGCTCGCGGTCTCGCTGGACCCGGAGGATCCCGGCCTGCGCCAGGCGGTGGAGCGGGTCGCGGGCGGCGGCGAGATCTGGGACACTCCCGCACCCGAGGTACCCGCACTCGCCGGCCCGGCGCCCGACAGCGCCACCCCGGTGCTCGCCGAGACGTTCGCCGGTCTCGAGGGCTCGCAGGACCGGCTGCTGCTGGTGGATCAGGATGGACTGCGGCTGGGCGGCGGCCTGGCCGCGCCTGACGGCCGCAATGTCAGCGATGAGGCTGCGGCCATGCTGGCCGGCACTACCCGGGAGGCGGGTCGCGCGGCGCGGTTGCTCGAGCTGGGCGACTGGGGACACCTCACCATCGAGGGTGCTGAGGTCAGCGCCTGCCTGCTCAACCCGACCGGCGATACCAGCCTCCTCGCCGCGATGGATGCGGGTCTGCCGGCCGGCCAGCTGAGTTTCTTCGCCGAGCGCGCCGCGAAGGCGGCGCGCAGCTGGCTGGAGCGGGTCCGATGACCGCCCATTTCGCCTCCCTGCTGGAGGCGCTCACCCGGCTCCGCGGCATCCGTGGCGCGCTCGTGGTCTCCGGCTCGGATGGGCTGGTCGTGGCGGAATCGCTGATTGGCGGGCTCAAGGGTGGCCCCCTCGCCGCGGTGGCGGCCACCCTGGCGGGGCGGGTCGCGGAGCTCTCCGGCCGCAGCGGATTCGGGACGCCCCGCTTCATGCATCTGCAGGCTGTCGATGGCGCCCTGCTGGTGGTCCCGGCCGGAGACCTGCTGCTGGTCGCGGTCGCGGGACGCGACGTCGCCATCGGTCTGCTGCGCCTGGAAATGCTCCGCACGGCGGAGCGGCTGCGCTGATGCAGGCCGTCGAACCGTGGGTGATCCCGCCGCTGCGAGCCTTCGTGGCGGAGTCGTCGGCCCGGCTCGCCCTCCTGATGACCTCCTCGGGACAGGTCGTGGCGCAGCATGGCTTCGTGGGCGCGCTGGACCTCATGGCCGCGGCCGCCCTGGGCGCGGGCATCGTGGCGTCCAGCACCGAGCTCGCTGTGCAGGTCGGCTGGGCCCCGTTCCGGACGGTGGCCCACCAGGGCCAGCGCCAGGCCCATTTCCTGGCGTGGTTCGATACGCCGCGGGGCCGCTGGGTGGCGCTGGTGGTGTTCGGCAACGAAACCAAGCTGGGGCTGGTGCAGGTGTTCTTCGATCAGCTGGTGCAGGAACTGGCCGCGGCCGCGCCGGTGGCAGATGAACCGCGCCGGGAAGTGCTCGCCGCGGACTTCGAACGGGAACTCAACGCGAGCCTCCGGTCGCTCTTCGGACGATAGCCCATGTCCCTCGTCAACTTCACCACCCGCGAGATCACCTGCAAGATCGTGTACTACGGCCCGGGGCGTTCCGGGAAGACCACGAACCTGCAGTACATCTACGGCCGCGTGCCCGAGGCCCGCCGGGGCCGGATGGTCAGTCTCGCGACCCAGACGGACCGCACCCTGTTCTTCGATTTCCTGCCCATCGATCTGGGGGTCATCAGCGGATTCACCACCCGCTTCCAGCTGTACACCGTGCCGGGGCAGGTCTACTACAACGCGACCCGCAAGCTGGTCCTGCAGGGCGCCGATGGCATCGTGTTCGTGGGGGACAGCCAGGCCCGCCGGCTGGAGGACAACATCGAGAGTCTGCAGAATCTGCAGTCCAACCTGCTGGCGCAGGGGGTCGATGTCCGCAACTTCCCCGTCGTCCTGCAGTACAACAAGCAGGATCTGCCGGCCGACCTCATCCTCCCGCCCGCCGACCTCGACGACGCGCTCAACTTCCGGGGCTACCGCAGCTTCCCCGCCGATGCGGTGCGCGGGGCGGGGGTGTTCGAGACCCTGAAGGGCATCTCCGAACTGGTGCTCAAGCGGCTGGCCGCCGGCGGCGCCGGAGCGGCCTGATGACGCGGCTCAATCCCCGGCACCGCTTCGACGCGTACGTCGTGGGCGCGGCCAACCGCCTGGCGGTGACCGCCGCCCGGGCCGTGGCCGAATCGCCCGGCGCGGTGTACAACCCGCTCTTCGTGTATGCGAGTTCGGGATTGGGGAAGACCCACCTGCTGATGGCCATCGGGCATCTCGCCCTGGAGATCAATCCCCAGCTGACGGTCGAGTATCTGACCCTCGATGAGTTCATCGAGGCCTTTCACGCCGCCATCGCCGCCGGCCAGAGCGAGGCGTTCCGCCATCGCTACAGCGACACCGGCCTCCTGCTGGTGGACGATGTACAGTTCCTCACCCACCGGCGCGAAATGCAGGCGGAGTTGCTCCGTCTGACCAACGCCGTCCTGACCGCCGGCCAGCAGATCGTCCTCTCCAGCGACCGGCCCCCCAACGAGATCGAGTCCCTCGACGACCGTCTGATCCAGCGGTTCGCCGGCGGGCTGGTCATTGACATCGCCGGGCCCGACTACGAAACCCGGGTCGCGATCCTCCGGCGCCAGTCGGAGGAGCGGAAGGCCCAGTTCGACCCCAGCGTCATCGAGGCGGTGGCGGCGCTGCCCATCGGCAGCATCCGCGAGCTCATCGGTGCGTTCAACCGGCTCATCGCGTTTCAGGCCGTGAGCGAGGCGCCGCTCTCCTCCGCCGATGCCCGCGCGGTGCTTGCGCGGACCATGCCCGCCACCGTGCGCGGTGCGCCGGCGCCGGCGGCCGCGGTGGCGCCGGAGGGCGGCCCGGCTCCGCAGGAAGGGGAGGGAGGCGCCGGGCCACCGGCACCCGTCCCGGCGGCCGAGACCCCCTTTACGCTGGGCAGTGGCGACGAATTCGGCGCCTTCCTGAGCGAGATCTCCTCCGCGGTGGCGCGGCAGGTCGAGGCGTGGCGCGGCCGGGTAGCCGAGGCCGTGGTGCGCTGGGAAGGCGAAGGGTATCGCACCGAGCGGCTGCAGCGGCTCCTCCAGGGGGAGGCTCCGGTCGATCCCGACGCCGCGCTGCAGGACTTCGAGGACGATATCGCCCGGCTCAAGGAGTTGGCGGCAGAAGCCCATGAGCTCGATTCCAGCATGGTCGCCCGGCCGATGTTCCACGATCCCGACCGGCTGACCGAAGCGGAAGCCGAGCTGGTGCGGGCCCGCGAGGGCCTGAGCCCTCCGCCCAGCCCCTCGCCGCTGTGGCGGCTGGAGGAGTTCGCCGAGTCGGCCGCCAACAAGGAGGCCCTCGGCGCCATCCGGTCGGTGCTGGCGGAACCGGGCGGACACTACAACCCCCTGCTCATCGTCGGCGGCAGCGGGGTGGGCAAGACCCATCTGCTTCACGCCATCGGCAACGCGCTGGCGCAGCCGGGGAGAATCGTCGCCTGCCTCGGGGCCGTGGATTTCGTGGACGACCTGATCAAGGCCATCGACCGCGACCGCGTGACCTGGTGGCGTGCGCGCTACCGCCGGATCGGGGCGCTGCTGCTGGACGACGTTCACCTCCTCGCGGGCAAGGACCGCACCCAGGAGGAACTCTTCTGGCTCTACAACCTGCTGGCTGAGGGCGGGCAGCAGATGGTATTCACCTCGGCCCAGCCGCCGGAGGCCCTGGAAGGGATCGAGCCGCGGCTGCGCACCCGGCTGGAAGCCGGGCTGGTGGTGGAGCTCCCGCCGCCAGACCGCGAGATCCGGGAGGTGATCACCGCCCGCCTGCTCCGCGACAAGGGGGGCGAGGCGGACCCCGACCTGACCGCCTACCTGGCGACCCGTCCGGTGGAATCGGTGCGCGCCCTCCAGGGGCTGGTCCAGCGGGTCATCGAAGCCGCGGACGCGGAAGCCGAACGCCCCAACGCGGGCATCGCTCGCCGGGTGCTGGAGGGCACACCGGCGGGGCCAGCAAGGCGCACCAGCAGCGCCCGCACCAGCGGGCTGCTCTCGCCCACCGGCAGTCTGCGCAGCCGGGAGAAGACCATCTGGGACTGGCCGGACGCCGCCGATCGCATCATCGAGGAGGCGCGCTGATGGCGATCAAGGGCAGTCTCAAGGAAGCCAGTCTGCCGGACGTGCTGCAGCTGCTGGCCCTGGGCAAGAAGACCGGGTGTCTGGCCGTCGCCGACCGCCAGAACTTCGGCTACATCTTCTTCGACGAGGGCAGGATCTGCTATGCCTCCATCGTCAACCGGCGGGATCGCATCGGCGACCTGCTGCGCAAGAACCAGCTGGTCACCACCGAGCAGCTCGATCACGCCATCCGGCTGCAGGAGCTGCACCGGGAGCGCCGCCTGGGGGACATCCTCATCGAGACCGGCGCCCTGGAGCGGGGCGAGCTGGAGCGACTGCTGGCCCTGCAGATCGAGGAGGCGGTCTTCCACCTGTTCACCTGGATCCAGGGCACCTTCAACTTCGAAGCCGGGGTCAAGCCGGAAGGCCAGGTCTTCACTGTTTCCATCAATCCCGAGTCGCTGCTGCTGGAGGGGGCCCGCCGGGTGGACGAGTGGAGCCAGATCGAGAAGAAGATTCCCAGCTTCGACCTGATCTTCGCGGTGGATCCCACCCATCCGCCGGGGGACAACGTGGGCCTGTCACCGGCGCAGGAACGGATCATTCCCCTGCTGGACGGCAGCCGGGACGTGCAGCAGGTCATCGACGAGTGCTCGCTCATCGAGTTCGACGCGGCCCAGGCCCTGTTCGGGCTCATCACTGCCGGGTACGTGCGCCGGGTCGGGACTTCGGCCCGCCCGGAGGCGCCCCGCGCCAACGACGTCCGCATCCAGGAGCACCAGAATCTCGGCATCGCGTTCTACAAGACGGGGATGCTGGACGAGGCGCAGCGCGAGTTCCGCCGGGTGGCGGACCTCCGCCCGACCGAACCGCAGGCGTCCTTCTTTCTCGGGCTGATCGCCCTCAAGCAGGCCCGGTGGCAGGAAGCGGTGGACACGCTCCAGGAGGCCATCGAGCGCGGCGCCCGGCGGGCCTCCAGTTACCACAACCTCGCCTTCGCCTTCGAGCAGCTGGGCCGGCTGGCGGACGCGGAGACCGCGTACGCGGAGGCGGCATCGCGAGCCCGCGACGACGCGCGGGTGATGATCGGGTGGGGGGTGACCGCGCTGAAGCGCAACGATCCCGAAGTGGCGCTGGGCCGCCTGCAGCGGGCGGCGGAACTGCTGGGGGATCGCCCGCGGCCGGCCACCTGGTTCTGGGCCATGGCGCTCGCGGTCGCCTGCCAGGGAGACCTGGTGGAAGCGCTGTCGGTGTCCGAACAGGGCGTGGAGGCGCACAGCGGCAACGCCGTCCTCAAGAACAACCACGCCGTGCTCACCGAGCTGGCGGGTGATCTCGCCAGTGCGGAGCTGCTCCTGCGCACGGCACTCGCGCAGGACCCCACCCTCGCCCCGGTCTCGAAGAACCTGGGGGACCTGTTGTACCGGGCGGGCCGCTTCGACGATGCCTTCGAGGCCTATGAGCGGGCCGCCAAGCTCAGCCCGGCCCTCGGTGACGACCTCTATTTCAAGATGGGCAACATCGCCTACAAGCGCCGAGACCGGGAACGGGCCCGCTCCTGCTGGCGCCGGGTCACCGAGCTCAACCCCAGTCACCAGCTCGCCCGCGCCAACCTCGACACCCTGGACGCCACCGCGTGACCGCGACCGACGAGGCCGGGTTCGCCGCCCTGGCGGAGCGGATCGCGGGTCGCGCCGGCCTCGATATCGGTGCCTACAAGGACCGCTGCCTCAGGCGCCGGATCGCGGTGCGAATGCGGGCCTGTGGGGTGCACCGCTACGGGGATTATGTCGCGCTGCTGGATGACCATCCGGAGGAGTTCGACCGGCTGCTGGATGCGCTCACCATCAACGTCACCAAGTTCTTCCGCAACCGCGAAACCTGGGAGTGGCTGGGGGCGGAGCTGCTCCCGGCCATGCTGCAGGCCCGGACGGGGCAGCTGCGGGTGTGGAGCGCCGGCTGCGCGTCCGGGGAAGAGCCGTACACCATCGCGATCCTCGTGGCGGAGGTGCTCCGGCGCATGGGCCAGCCGGAGTGGATGGCCCGGGTCCGCATCGAGGCCACCGACATCGACCGCCGCTCCATGGACCGCGCCAGGGCCGCGCGTTATCCGCGCCGGGCGTTCAGTGAGGCCGACCCGGACGTGCCGCTGCGCTACTGCACCATCGCCGGGGTGGGGGAAGAGGAGCTCGAGATCCGGGCGGAGATCCGGCGCATGGTGGAGATCCGGCCGTTTGACCTCACCCGCGACCATCCCCCGGTCGGGCGGTACGACCTGGTCTGCTGCCGCAATGTGGTGATTTATTTTGACAGGGAGACACAGGAACGACTCATGAACCTCTTCGCCGATGCCCTGATCACCGAGGGCATCCTCGTGCTGGGGAAGGTCGAGACCATCCTGGGACTGGCGCGCAATCGCTACGACCTGCTGGAACCGCGTGAGCGGATCTACCGGAAGATCGCGTGACCACGACGGAACTGCTGGTGCGCGTCGCGGATCTCCAGGCGGGGCGGGGCGACGCCGTCCTGGTCACGCTGGGCCTGGGCAGCTGCGTCGCCATCATGCTGCACGATGCGGCGGGACAGCTCGGAGGCCTGGCGCACATCCTGCTCCCCTCCCGTTCGCTCAGCCGCGGTGGCGACAACCCGGGACGCTTTCCCCAGACGGCCATCCCGGCCCTGCTGGAGCGCATGGGCGAGCTGGGCGCTGACCGTCGGCGGATCACCGCGCGGCTCGTGGGCGGGGCCGCGATGTTCGCCAGCCTGGCCCCCGCCGGCTCCATCCAGATGGGCGACCGTAACCTCATCGCCGTGCGCGAGGTGCTCACCGGCCACGCGATTCCAATCGTCGGTGAACTGGTCGGGGGGGCGCAGGGCCGTTCGGTCTGGTTTGAGGTGGCAACCGGCAGGATCCGGGTGCGTTCGGTGGGGCAGAGTGAGCAGCTCCTCTGAGCTGCCCGGCGTGCTCGTCGTGGACGACAGCGCGTTCTTCCGGCGCCTCGTCAGCGAGGTCGTCGCGGGGTCGGGCGAGTTCCGCGTCGTGGGCAGCGCCTCGGACGGGCTGGAGGCGCTGGAAAAGGTCCACGCGCTGCAGCCCGACCTGGTGACCATGGATCTGCAGATGCCGGGGCTCGGGGGGCTCGAGGCGATCGGATACATCATGTCCGAGGCGCCCCGGCCCATCGTCGTGGTGAGTGCGCATGCCGGCCACGGGTCGGTGAGCTCGATCCGCGCGCTCGAACTCGGCGCGGTCGAGCTCGTCCCCAAGGAGGACAGCCGGGGCGGCCGGCTCTCCTCACTGCGTATTGCCCCCCGCCTGCTGGACGCGCTGCGGGCGGCGGTGGCCGCCGATATCCGGCGCGTGCCGGTGCTCGCCCGGCCCCGCGCCAGCGTCGGGTTCGCCGGGGCCCGGCCGGCCGGCGCTGCCCGGCGCATCCTGGCCATCGCGGCCTCGACCGGCGGACCGAGGGCCCTCGCCGAACTGGTTCCCGCCCTCCCCCTAGGGCTGGAGACGGCGGTGCTCATCATCCAGCACATGCCCCCCGGGTTCACCCGGAGCCTGGCCGAGCGGCTCAACGGCCTCTCCGCCCTTACAGTGGTGGAAGCGGAACAGGGCATGCAGGTGAGAGCGGACACCGCCTATTTGGCTCCCGGGGATTATCATATGAAGTTGAGCGAGGTGGAGGGAGCGCTCCAGCTGTCGCTGGACCAGGCGCCACCGGTCTGGGGGGTACGGCCCGCCGCCGACCCGCTGTTCCATTCGGTGGCCCACGGGTTCGGTCCGGCGACCGTCGGCGTGGTACTGACGGGGCTCGGCCGCGACGGCGCCGCCGGTCTCCGGGCCATCCACGATGCAGGCGGCGTCGGCATCGCCCAGGACCGGAGCACCGCCACGATCTACGGGATGCCAGGTGCCGCCCTCGAGGCCGGCGGCGCGGACCTGGTGCTGCCGCTGGGCGCCATTGCCGACCGGGTGGGTGCATTACTCCGCGAGGTGCCTCGGCGATGACCGCGGCCCAACTCCTGTACGTCCGGGCAGGTGGTCACCGCTGCGGCTTACCGCTGGCGCAGGTCCTGGCGGTCATCGAAGCGGGCCCGGTGCAGGCCGTCCCGGGGCGGCTGGCGGCGCTGCGGGGAATCATCCAGGTGCGGGGCCGGATGGTCTCGCTGTTCAACCTCGGCGCGCTGCTCGGCGGGGAGATGCCGCCGGGGCCGCCGAATGGCATGCTCGTGCTCACCCGGATCGGGGGCCGCGAGGTGGCCCTGGAGGTGGACGAGATCGACGCCGCCCCGGCGGGCGCGGTGGTCCCGCCGCCTGACTACGCTGGCCTGCAGGTGTGGGCCAGCGGCGCCGTGCGGCAGACGGACGGCTGGGTGCCGATTCTCAATCTCGAAGGCCTCGCCGAGCGCTGGCGGCTGGCCGAGGAGGGGGCAAGGTGAGTGAGGACGAACTGCAGTTCGTGGTCTTCCGGCTTGGGCCGCAGGAATTTGCGCTGAGCATCGTGCAGGTGGAGCGGATCCTGCGCTACGAGGCGCCCGCGGCGGTGCCGCAGGCCCCGGAATTCCTCGAGGGGGTCATGCCGTATGGCGGCGGCGTGGTGCCACTCGTGGACCTGCGCAAGCGCCTGTCGCTGGAGGCGCCGCTCAAGGAAGAGACCCGGGTGATGGTCGTCCATCTGGACGATCAGCACGTCGGGGTCGTCGTAGACCAGGTCAAGGAGGTGCTCCGCGTGGATACCCGCACCATCGCCTCCCCGCCGCCCATGGTGCGGGGCCTGGCCGCCCGGTACATCAGCGGCATCATCACCCGGCCCGGCCGGACCATCGTGGTGCTGAACGCGGGCCGGCTGCTCTCGACCGAGGAACGGCTGGCCCTGTCGGAGGCGTTGCCGTGAGCGACTCTCCGGTGACCGAGCCCCTGGTGACGGCGTACCGGGAGCAGTACCGCGACATTGCCGAGCGCCTCGAGCGGGCGACGACCGGGGCCGAGCGCGAGGTGGTCAAGCGCGAGATCATCGCGTACTTCAAACGCGTCGACTCGGCCCTGGTGGAGCTGACCCAGGTCAAGGAGGAGATCCGCCAGCTGGTGGATCGCTACAAGCAGAGTGCCGCCAGCACCGAGGCCGCGCCGGCGCCGCAGTTCACCGGCGCCCGCCCCGTCGTCCAGCAGGACCATCTGGGCGCCTCGACCTACATCGAGAAAGGCTGGAGCCTGATCTCCCTCGGGGATTATTCGGGCGCCATCCAGTCGCTGAGCAAGGCGCTGACGCTGGCGCCATCGGAAATCCAGGCCCAGTCCCTGCTGGGGTGGGCCCAGATGCTTCACGAGGAATATGACGACGCGCTCGGCACCTTCTCCAAGGTGCTGATGAAGGAGCCCGCCAACTCGCTGGCGCGCATCAACGTCGGCTACATCTGCCTCAAGAAGCGGATCTTCGGGGAGGCCATCGAGCACCTCTCGAAGGCCATCCGCCTCGACAACGACCGCAAGGCCACCCTCTACGCCCACTACTACCTGGGGCTGGTGTATCTCGAGCGGGAGATGTTCGAAGACGCGGTGACATTTCTCCAGAAGACCCTGCAGCTCGGGCCCAATCTGATCGAGGCCTACTACGAGCTGGGCCGCGCCAACTGGTTCGCGGGAGAGAAGGAGGCCGCCGCCGCCGCCTGGAGCGACGGCTTCAAGGCCAACAAGTTCAATCCCTGGGGCAAGCGCTGCAAGGAAATGCTGGACCTCACCGCTGGCGGTGGCGAGCCGCCCCGCTAGCCGGCTCGACACGCTCGCCTCCGCCACGCTGTGGCCTGTGCTGCTTCCTCTCCTCGCCCTGCTCCTCGCCGATACACTCGCCATCCAGGTGGGCCTGGTGTCGGTCGTGGCGCCCCCGGAGCTGCAGGCGCTGGCGGTCTCGCTGGCGGAGCAGGCGGAGCGCCCGGTCGAGTGGCCGGGACTGGGGCAGCGGGTTCCACCACCCTTCACCCTGATCATGGCTTCCGATTCCGCCGCCCTGGCCCGGCTCACCCGGGGCCGGGCCCCGGGCTGGGGCGCGGCGGTGGCCATTCCCAGCGCCCGGCGGATCTACCTGCGGGCCGACCTGCCGAACCTGGCGCACACCCTCCGCCACGAGGTGGCGCATCTGGTCCTGCGCGACGCCGTGCGGGCCCGGACACCCCTGTGGTTCGACGAGGGCTACGCCGCGTGGGCCTCCGGTGAACTGGAACGCTTCGCGACGCTCGAGTTGAACCTGGCTGTGGCCGCGGGCCGGCTGCCCACCTTGCCGCAACTGGACGCCATGCTCCGCAGCTCTGCCGCCACGGCGGACCTGGCGTACGCCCTTGCGGCGAGCGCGGTGCTGGAACTGTCACGGCGCCAGCCGGCAGGAGCGCTCGAGCGGGTGATGGCCGGGCTGGTGCCCGGCGCGACGTTTTATGGCGCCCTGGAGCAGGCGACTGGACTGAACGAGAGTGCCTTCGAACGCGCCTGGCACCAGGGGTTGCGGCGCCGCTACAGCCTGCTCACCTGGCTGGCCGCCGGGGGGCTCTGGCTCCTGGTGGCCGCCGGGGTGGTGGCCGTCGCTTTGAACCGCAAACGCCGGGAGGCGCCGCGCCGGGCCGCGCTGGACTGGGGCTGGCCGGGACCGGAAGAATCCATCACCCTGGACGGTGCCGGTCCCGCCCCCCCGGGCGGCCCCGTTGACCCCGGGGCACCGAGGCAGTAAGCTCAACTCCCATGCCAAGTTCCGACTCAACTACTCCCGGGCGGCAGCTCAGGTTCGGCTCCCGGAACGTGATGCTATTGGGGGCGGCGCTCGTCTCCCTGATCGCGGGCTACCTCTGGCTTCAGGCCGGTGGTACCACCGGTGCGGCCGCCCTGCTCGTTCTGGGCTACTGCGTCCTCTTTCCGCTGGGGATCGCCCTGTAGCGCCGATGCGCATGTTTTCCCCGTTCGATCGTCTCTCGCCTGGTTGGGCCGGCGGGAAGGGTTCCTGTCCGGGCGAATAGCTCAGCTGGTCCAGAGCGCCTGCCTTACACGCAGGATGTCGGGGGTTCGAATCCCTCTTCGCCCATTTCAGATAACACCGGCCCGGAGGCAGCACTCGGCCGCGCTGGGTCCCCCAACTTGCGGAGATCGTTGATGCGACTGGTCCGTCTGCTCACCCTGACCCTGCTCGTGACCGGGACGTCCGTTGTGACGGCCCAGATCCCCACCCGTCGGCCCACGCAGACGCAGGCTGCTGCCGCACGGATCCTCGTCGGCAATCCGCATACGTTCAACGCCCGGGATTCGGTGTCCGCGGTCGCCATTGGGGATGGCATCCGGACCCGTCTCGACAAGATCTCGGGGAGAGACTTCCGGGTGCTCAGCCGGGCCGACATGAACGAAGCCCTGGTGCAGTTCGGATACCCGGTGGATGCCATTCTCGCCGCGCTCCCGGCCCGCAACCTGGCCCAGTCCCTGAACGCCCGCCTCCTGCTGGTCTCCACCCTGACCCGCAACCAGGCCGGCCTGTACACGGTGACCGCGCGGCTGGCCGGGATCAACGACGATGCGGGGAACGTGGTGACGCAGACCCAGGCGACGGCCCAGCCACTGGCTGACCTCGGCGCCAAGGTCAGCGACGGTTTCGCTCCGGCCCTCAAGGCGTTCTCCGATGCGAAGGCCTGCGTGGACCTGACCCGGACCGAACCAGAGAAGGCGGCGGTCGCAGCGAAGAAGGCACTCGTCACGATGCCCAGGCATGGCCTCGCCAACTTCTGCCTGGGACAGCTCGCCCTGGCTCGCGGCCGCAAGGCCGACAGTGCGGAGGCGATGCAATACTTCCAGGTTGCGGTCACAGGGGACCCGCTGAGCCTCGCGGCGTGGACCCAGCTCGCGGCCGGCCGGGAGGCCGCTGGTGACACGGTGCAGACGATCGAAGCGCTCAAGCAGATGCTGCGCATCGCCCCGACCAACCAGCCGCTGCGCGAGCTCGCCTTCAAGAAGTTCCTCAGTTATGGCAAGCCGGAGATCGCCGAGGAAGTGGCCAACGACGGGCTGGAGCTCGACCCGACCAACATCGATCTGCTGGAGCTGCGCGCCAATGCCCGGATCTTTCGCGAGAACTACTCCGGGGCCCTGGACGATCTGGAACAGATCATCGCACTGGATTCAACCCGCGCCGACAGCACCTTCTACGTGAAGTTCCTGGTGACGGCCAGCCAGAAGCCGGACACCGCCCGCCTGGTGCGCTGGTCCTCCCAGGGGCTGAAGAAGTTCCCGGACAACCTCACCATCCTCCAGCAGGTGACCGGGGCCTACTCCCAGCTGGGCATGGCGGACAGCCTGCTCGGGGCCATGAACCTGCTGCTCCGGGTAGACACGGCATCCGCGGTGGGCCTCGCCCTGCAGGAGGCCAAGACGCGGCAGGACAACAAGCTGTTCGCGGAGGCGATGCCGTTCCTCGACTTCGCGGCCCAGCATGGCGATGCTCAGGCCAGGGAAAGCGCTGCCGGCCTGCTCCTCAACGGGACCCTGCCGATGCTCCAGCCCCCCCAACAGGATTTCCAGGGGGCCGCCGCCGGGCTCAGGCGGGTGATCCAGCTGGCGGATCCCGCCGGACGGTATGCGCCCATCGCCAGTCACTTCCTCGGCCTGTCGCTGGTGAACATCATCAGTGGTCTCGATACCGAGGCGGAGAAGCAGAAGTCCTGCGACCTGGCGCGGCAGGTGGAGGCCACCACACTGGAGGCCGAGACGGCACTCGCTGCGGCGACGGCCTACACCGCCCAGGAGGAGGCGCGGACCCGGCTGCTGCAGTACCTTGGCGGCCTCAAGCCCAGGACCGCCTCCATGATCCGAGTCTACTGCAAGTAGCCCGAATCCGAATATTGCGAGGGGAGTGCGGGGGTCGAGTCGCGCCGAACCGGCGCCCCGACTCCTGCCACGCGCCCCAGGTGGCGTGGCTTGGCCCACTACCGTCTGTCTGGGCCTCTCCCTATATTGCTCGCCCGCAGCAGGGGGCTGTAGCTCAGCTTGGTTAGAGTGCCGCACTGTCACTGCGGAGGTCGCGGGTTCGAGCCCCGTCAGCCCCGTTTTTCTCGGCACCCCGTCCGCAGCCGCGGCCGGGGTGTCGTCGTTTTCTCCCCTCTTCCACGGTACGCCATGACCTGGACCGGGCCGTACCATCTCCCCGTACTTCCGGCGGCCGTTCACAAACTCGCTGAGGGCAGCCGCCGCGCCGTGGACTGCACCCTGGGTGGGGGTGGGCATGCGGAGCTGCTGCGTGCAGCCGGTGCCGAGGTTTTGGGAATCGACCGGGACCCTTCCGCCGTGGAGGCCGCGCACGCCCGGCTGGGGGATTCCGGGATGCGGTACCTGCAGGCGCCCTATGCCAGTCCGGAGGCGCTGTCCGCGATCGGCGACTTTCAGCCCGACCTGATTCTGCTGGACCTCGGGGTCTCCTCCCACCAGCTGGATGCCGAGAGCAGGGGATTCAGCTTCCGCCCGGGCGCTCCCCTGGACATGCGGATGGACCAGTCGGGAGAGACCGCCGCGGAACTGCTGAATCGTGCGGGGGAGGGAGAGCTGCGCACCATCTTCGCCGAGTACGGCGACGAGCGCCAGGCGGGGCGGCTGGCTCGGGAGATCGTCCGGCGCCGAGGCAACCGGCCCTTCGAGACGAGTGATGACCTGGTCAACGCCATCCGTGCCGTGCTCGGTGCGCGGAGCGGTCCGGGAGACTTCGCCCGCCTCTTTCAGGCGGTGCGGATCGCGGTGAACGACGAACTCCCGGGGCTCCGCCTCGCCCTGCCGGCGATGCGGGAGGCGCTCGTCCCGGGTGGGAAGCTCGCCGTGATCAGTTATCATTCTGGGGAGGACCGGATCGCCAAGCACACCCTGCAGGAGTGGGCCAGGGCCTGCATCTGCCCGCCCAAGTCCCCGGTGTGCACCTGCCGTGGGAAGCCCCTCGGGAGGCTGACGCCGCGCAAGCCGATCCGCCCGGACGACATCGAAATCGCCACTAATCCGAGGGCCCGCAGTGCCACCCTCCGCATCTTCCAGCAAGCCGAGAGTTAAGGGCCGACACTGGGTCCTGCTCTGGCTGGTCGTGTTCCTCGGCGTCGCCGTCGTGGTGCAGGCCCGCCAGGCGTCCGCCATCGGGACGGCCACGCGGGTCGGTCAGCTGGTGGAGGAGCGCACCGCACTGGAGGCGGAACTCGCCGGCCTGGAGCGACAGGTCCGGCTGGCCACGGGACGGCGGGTGCTGGGCGAGCGGGCGGAGCGGGATCTGGGGCTCCACTTTCCCGCCGACTCAGAGTTCATCTTCTTCTACCGGCCATTGGCCGGCGATCGCTGAGCCATGGCCAAGTTCACGGTCCGCCTGACGCTGCTGGAACTGGGCCTGGCCCTGGCCGCGGTGGCGGTGATCGGAAAGGCCGGCCAACTTCAGCTGGTCGAAGGGGCGAAGTGGCGAGCCGAGGCACGGGAGTCCCGCAGCGAGACGGTCCTGCTTCCCGCCCGGCGGGGCGGCATTTACGACCGCAACGGGGTAGCGCTGGCGGTGACGCAGGAGTACTTCGGGGTTGGCGTTGCGCCCAACGAGCTGCGAGAGCCCGCCCGGGACGCACGAACCATCGCCCGGGCGCTCGGGCTCCCGCCGGCGGCGGTCACGCGGGACATCGCCGCCAGGCGATGGGTCAGCTATCGCGGTCCGTTCAGCGGGCTGCAGGTCCAGCCGCTGCGGGAGCTCCGCGGGGTTCACCTGGACGGCAGCTACGCGCGGCACTATCCGGCCGGACCGCTGGCCCGTGGGGTCATCGGCGCCCTGCGGCCCGATAGTGGCCGGGGCGCCAGCGGACTGGAGCTGGCACTCGACACCCTGCTCAACGGCGTGCCAGGGCAGGCGGTGGTGCTCAAGGACTTTCGGGGACGACGCTACGCCTCGCCATCGCGACTGGTGGACGCCCCGGTGGCCGGCCAGGACGTCATCCTGACCCTCGATGCCGAGCTGCAGGAGATCGCGGAGCGGGCCATCGAGGAGGCCATGGATCGCTATAACGCTACCGGCGGCGACATCGTCATGATGGACCCGCGCACCGGCCAACTCCTCGCGCTCGCCTCCCGAATCACCAGCGAGGGCCGTCGAATTGCCGGCAAGGCCTCCTTCTTCACCGACCCCTTCCAGCCCGGTTCCACCGCGAAGCTCTTCACTGCCGGGGCCCTGCTGTCGCTCGGAAGGGTTGACTCCACGGATGAGGTCTACGCCGAGAATGGTGTGTGGGTCATGGAGGTCTCCTCCCGAGGGGTGACGCGGACCATCCACGACGCCCACAAGGTGCCCGGCAACCTGACCCTGGCCGGGGCAATCAAGCTGTCGAGCAATATCGCGATGGGGAAGTTCAGCCAGCGGCTCTCGGCGACCGAGCAGTACGACGCCATGCGCGACTTCGGCTTTGGCAGCCCGACTGGGGTGATCTTCCCCTCGGAGGCCCGCGGCACTCTCCGGATGCCGAATCGCTGGGACGGCTACAGCAAGGCGAGCATCGCGATGGGGTACGAGTTCCAGGTGACGCCGGTGCAGCTGGCTGCGGCCTACGGCGCCATCGCGAATGACGGCATCCTGCTCACCCCCGCGCTGGTGCGGGAGATCCGCGGGGCCGACGGCCGGGTGCGCTGGCGGCACCAGCCGGAACCGGTGCGCCGGGCGGTGTCTCCACAGGTCGCCCGGACCTTGCGGAACTATCTCCGCGGCGTGGTGGAAGAGGGAGGCACCGCGGAGTCGGCGCAGCTCAGCAATTACAGTCTGGTAGGCAAGACGGGCACGGCCGTCCGCTTCGACGGCCGGGCGTACGTACCCGGGAGCTACACCGCCACCTTCGCGGCCATCTTTCCGGCCGACGACCCGATGCTGGTGGTGGTGGTGAAGATTGACGATCCGAAGGGTGCCGCAAGTTATGGCGGGGAGACCGCGGCACCGCTCACCCGGGCCATGCTGGAGGAGGCGCTGGCCGCGCGCCGGAGTGCGATCGACCGCCGCCGACTCGGCGGACCGGTCCCGGAGGCCGGCGTGGTCCAGTCTGCGGCCGCCCCCGCCGCCGACCCCGTCAACGCGCCGGTGGTGCTGTCGCTGCCCCTGGCGGCGGCCCCGGTCGAGCGGCCGGGCCGCCGGGCCGTGCCGAATGTGGCTGGCCTGTCGCTCCGCCGGGCGGCGAGCACGGTTCACCGCCGTGGGTTTCGGGTGGCGATTCACGGCACGGGGCAGGTGCTCCGGACCATCCCTGCCGGGGGTGACTCCCTGGCTTACGGCGGTACCGTGACGCTCTGGGCCGAATGAACCGACGCCCTCTCAGCGCCCTGGCGGAGGCGCTTCAGCGGGATGGCCTGCTGCGTGGACCGGTGACCGGCGAGGTTGAGATCACCGGCGTGACCGCCGACAGCCGGGTGGTGCGGCCGGGGATGCTGTATGTGGCCGTGCGGGGCGCTACCGTGGATGGGCATCACTTCGTGGCCGAGGCGGTCAGCCGCGGTGCCGGCGCCGTCGCGACCGAGCAGTTGTCCGGGTCCGGCGTGGCGGAACTGCTGGTGGAGGATGGCCGGCGCGCGGCCGTGAGCCTGGGCCGGGCCTGGTACGGGGACCCGGGGCGGCGCCTGACCCTGATCGGCATCACCGGAACCAACGGGAAGACCACAACCACCGCGCTGGTGCGCCACCTGCTGAACCAGAGCGGCCTGGCCGGGAGCATCGGCACCCTCGGCGCGTTCGACGGAGCGGGTGATCCGGTCGAGTCCACGGCGGGGTCCCTCACGACGCCGGGGCCGATCGATCTCCAGGCGACGCTGGCCGACATGGTGGCGCGGGGGGTGACCCAGGTGGCCATGGAGACCTCCTCGCACAGTCTGGATCAGGGGCGTCTGGATGGGCTGAGCTACGCCGCCGGCGTCTTCACCAATCTGACCCGCGACCACCTCGACTACCATGGCACGATGGACGCCTACCTCGCGGCGAAACTCCGGCTGGATGGCCTGCTGGCGCCGGACGGTGTCCAGGTGGTCAACGCCGATGATCCCGCGTGGCGGGCACTGCCCCGGGGGCCGCGCCGACTCAGCTTCGGGATCCGCCAGCCCGCCGATGTGACGGCGTCCCAGGTTGTCCTGGATCACTCCGGGAGCCGTTTTCTCATGGAAACGCCGGCGGGACGGGCCGAGGTGCGGCTGCCCCTGCTGGGAGAGTTCAACGTGGCCAACGCCCTCGCCGCCGCCGCCGCCGCGCTGGCGCTCGGACTCCCGCCGGAGGCGGTGGCCGCCCGGCTCTCCGCGGCGCCCCAGGTTCCCGGCCGGATGGAACGCCTTGCCGATCAGCCCGCGGTGATCCTCCGGGATTATGCCCATACCCCCGACGCCCTGGAGCGGGCGCTGGAGGCGCTGCGCCCGCTTACCCCCGGGCGGCTGATCGTGGTCTTTGGTTGTGGCGGCGACCGGGATCGGGGCAAGCGTCCCGTCATGGGGCGGATCGCCGCGGCCCTGGCGGATCTGGCGGTCGTCACCTCGGACAATCCCCGTACCGAGGACCCGCTGGCCATCATCACCGAAGTCGAGCAAGGGATGGGACAGGCTTCCCACCATCGGGCGGTGGATCGCCGGGAGGCGATCGCGATGGCGCTGACGAGCGCGGGCCCGGGGGACACCGTGCTCCTGGCCGGCAAGGGGCACGAGACCTACCAGGTGGTGGGTACTGAGAAGCTGCCCTTCGACGAACGGGAGATCGTCCTGGGGCTGCTCGGGGAATGATCTGGACCGACGCGGTGATTCGCGAAGCGCTGGAGCCCGCCGGGTACGGGCCGGGTGCGCCGCGACCAGAACTGGTGTTTGCGGAGGTTTCCACCGATACCCGGACACTCCGCCCCGGCGCGCTGTTCGTAGCGATCAAGGGAGAGCGATTCGATGGCCACGACCACCTGGCCGCGGCGCGGGCGGCTGGGGCCACGGGTGCGGTGGTCCGTGAGGGCACCAGCGCCGTCGAGGGGCTCACCCTCTACCCGGTGAACGACACCCTCGCGGCGTACGGATTCCTGGCGCGGGCCCGGCGGCGTGTACTCAGCGGTCCGGTAGTGGCGATCGGGGGAGCCAACGGGAAGACCAGCACCAAGGAGATGTGCGCCGCCGCCCTGCGCACCCGGTTCCGGGTGCATGCGACGCCCGCCAACGACAACAATCTTGTCGGGGTGCCGAAGACCATCCTGTCGGCACCGGCCGACACGGAAGCGCTGGTCATCGAGGCCGGCGCCAGCGTCCGGGGCGAACTCGCGCGGATGCGTCAGCTGGTCGAACCCACGGCGACCATCACCACCAACGTCGCCGTTTCCCACCTCGATGGCTTCGGGGACCTGGCCGGCGTGCTGGCCGAGGAGCTCGATCTCCTGGATGGGGTGCCACTCGCCGTTGTGGGAACCGAGCCGCCGGCCCTGGCGGAAGGCGCCCGGCAGCGCGCCGGACGTGTTATTTCCGCCGGTCTCGGCCGAGCGGACCGGGTGGCACAATCGGCCAATGTCGATTCCACCGGGCGCCCGACGCTCACGGTGGACGGGCAGCGGATCACCCTCCCGCTGCTCGGGCAGCATCAGGCCGCCAATGCCATGCTGGTGTGGGTGCTGGCCGGGGAGCTGGGACTCGACCCGGCCCGGGTGGCGGAGGCGTTCCGGTCCCTGCGGCTGCCGGGGGGTCGAGGCGAGGTGATCGAGGCCGGCGGGCTGACGATCGTCCACGACGCCTACAACGCGAACCCCGCTTCGTTCCTCGCCGCCATCGCCACCGCGCGGGCCATGCGGGGCGGGCGCCGGCTGGTGTTCGTGGCCGGCACCATGCGGGAACTGGGCACAGAGGCGGCGCGGCACCACGCCGCAGTGGCGGCCGCGCTGATCGGCCTGGAACCCGACCTGCTGGCGGGAGTGGGAGAGTTCGTGCCGCCGCTGGAGCTGTATCGCGCCCGGCTGGCCGACCGGCTCCTCACCGCGCCCGACGCGCCCGCCCTCGGCCCGCTGCTCCAGTCCCGTCTCCGCGGCGATGAGCTGATATTCCTGAAGGCATCCCGCGGTGCGCAGCTGGAGCGTATACTTCCGCTTCTCACCGGGCGGGACCACCAGCCACATTGAGGCGCCGTGTTCTACCACCTGCTCACGCCGCTCGCGAAGCAGTACCTGATCTTCAACCTGTTCAACTACATCAGTTTCCGGGCGGCGGGTGCCACGGTGACGGCCATCCTGCTGGCCTTCGTGGTGGGGCCGGCCATCATCAACCGGCTCCGCCGCCGGAAGATCGAGCAGGTCATTCGGGCCGAGGGCCCGGCGAGCCATCTCGGCAAGCGGGGCACCCCGACCATGGGCGGCAGCATCATCCTGATCGCCACGGTGGTGCCGACCCTGCTGTGGGCCCGGCTGGACACCCGGTTCATCCTGTTCGCCATCCTGGCCACGCTGTGGATGGGGGCCATCGGGTTCCTCGATGACTGGCTCAAGGTGGTGCAGGGGAAGTCGCGCGGGCTGGTGGCCAAGTGGAAGCTCGCCGGGCAGGTGAGCTTCGGGGTGGTGCTCGGCACCCTGCTGGTCTACTTCCCCGTGGTGCCGCCCGAAACCATTCCCGCGGCGGCGACGACCGTGCCGTTTTTCAAGTTCGTGATCGTGATCTTCGCGCCGTGGCTGTATGTGGCGTTCGTCACCACGGTCATCACCGGGTCCAGCAATGCGGTGAATCTCACCGACGGGCTGGATGGCCTGGCCACCGGACTCTCGGCCATCGCCGCCGCTGCGTTCGCGCTCTTCGCCTACATCCTGGGCCGGACCGACACGACGGGGTACCTCAACCTGTTCTTCCTCCCCGGCGCGGGGGAGCTGACCATCTTCTGCGCTGCGCTGATGGGCGGCTGCCTGGGCTTCCTCTGGTTCAACGCCCATCCCGCGCAGGTCTTCATGGGGGATACCGGCAGCCTCGCGCTGGGCGGCGCCTTCGGCACGGTGTCCATCCTGCTCAAGTCGGAGTTTCTGCTGCTGATCATCGGCGGAGTGTTCGTGGCCGAGGCGGTATCCGTCATCCTGCAGACCTCCACCTACAAGTGGCACAAGCGCACCCGTGGCCGGGAGTACGCGGACCAGCACAAGGTGTTCCGCATGGCGCCGCTGCACCATCACTTCGAGAAGCTCGGCTGGCACGAGAGCACCGTGGTGACGCGGTTCTACATTCTCGGGATCTTCTGTGCCATGGTGGCGCTGGCGACTCTCAAGCTGCGATGAGCTTCGAACGCTGGCGGGACGGCGGCCGCGAGGCGGCCGTGGTGGGACTGGGCAAGAGCGGAGTCGCGGCGGGACGGCTGCTCCGCCGTGAGGGCATTCCGGTGTATGCCTCCGACAGCGCCGCGGCACCGGACAAGGCGGTGGGTGAGGCAGGACTGCAGCTGCTGCGCGCCAGCGGCGCCGAAGTCCAGCTGGGTGGCCACGACCTGGCGCGGATCGGCCGGGCGGGGGTGTGCGTCGTCTCGCCGGGGGTGCCGCCGGCGGCAGCCCCCCTGCAGGCGGCGCGGGAGGCCGGGGTGCCGGTGATTTCGGAGCTGGATGTCGGGGTGGCCGGGCTGACTGGGATCCGCTACGCCGCGATCACCGGCACCAACGGCAAGACGACGACCACCGCTCTGGCGGCCCACCTGCTGCAAGCGGCGGGCATCCCGTCGCTCACGGCGGGCAATATCGGACGACCGCTGGCGGAGGTCGCACTGGCCGGCGAGCGCCCCGCCTGGATCGTGCTGGAGCTCTCTTCGTTCCAGCTGCACGACACCTATGATCTGGCGCCCGCGATCGGGGCGATGACCAACCTGGCCCCCGACCACCTGGACCGGTACGAGAGCATCGAGGCGTATTTCGCCGACAAGGACCTGTTGTACCGGAACGCGGGGCCGTCTTCCTGCTGGATCCTCAACGGCGACGACCCCGAAGTCCTGCGGCGCGCGGCGGGACGGCCCGGGACGGCGCTCACCTTCAGCGTCCAGGGCCGGGCCGATGCCTGGTACGACCCGGTGCGCCGGCAGCTGATGATCGGCACGGTGGTGCTGCTCCCACGCGGTGAGCTGGGGCTTTTCGGCGACCACAACGTGGCCAACGCCCTGTGTGCCGCCCTCCTCGCGCGCGAGGCCGGTGCCGGGCTGGCCGCGATCGCCCAGGGGCTGGCCAGCTTCCGGGCGTTGCCGCACCGGATGGAGCCGGTGCGGGAGGTGGGCGGGGTCCTGTGGATCAATGACTCGAAGGCGACCAACGTGGCCTCCACCCTCGTGGCCGTGCGGGCGATGGAGCGGCCGTTCGTGCTGCTGCTGGGCGGGCGCCACAAGGGGGAGCCCTACACCGCGCTGGGGCGCGCGGCGGGGGAGCACTGCCGCGGGGTGGTGGCGTTTGGTGAATCGCGCGAACTGGTGACCGAAGACCTCGCCGGGCTGGTCCCGGTGGTGGACGCGGGGACCGACTTCGGCGAGGTGCTGCACCAGGCCGGTCGGCTCGCCCGGCCGGGGGATGCGGTGCTGCTCTCGCCGGCCTGTTCCAGCTACGACATGTTCCGCAACTATGAGGATCGGGGCGGGCAGTTCCGCGCGGCAGTCCAAGCCATCCAGGGTGCGCCGCCGGCGCGACCCTCCGGAGGGAATGCGTCATGAGTGCGCCGGTCGTGCGGCACCCGGGAGAGATGCGCTGGGAGACCCGCCTGCTGGCGGTGGTCACCGCCACGCTGGTCGCCTTTGGCATCGCGATGGTGTACGGAGCCTCGAGCCTGGTCCGCACGACCGGCGGCGGGGTGGTCGGTGGAGCCTTTGCGCTCAACCAGTTCATCGGCGCGGCGCTGGGCGGCATCCTGATGCTCACCCTCGCCAGGATGGACTATCGCCAGCTCCGCCCGCTGGCCTGGCCCATCATGTTCGTCACCCTCTTTCTGCTGCTGCTGCCAGTCCTTCCCTTCACCGATGCCATCGCGCCTTCGCTCAATGGCGCCCGGCGCTGGATCCGGCTGGGGCCGCTCAGCTTTCAGCCCTCGGAGCTGGCCAAGCTGTCGGTCATCATCTGGTGCGCCATGCTGGCCACCAAGAAGGGCGAGCAGGTGCGCGAGTTCAAGAAGGGCCTGGCGCCATTCCTGGTGGTGCTCGCGGTGGTGTCCGGACTGATCCTGCTCCAGCCCAACATGTCCATGGCGGTGGTCGTCGCCCTGCTGGGTGGAATCGTGCTGTTCGCCGCCGGCGCCAAGATCGGGCACTTCCTGCTGCTGGGGGTCGGGGCGGTCGCGGCCGGACTGCAGCTCATCCAGCGCGCCGGCTATCGCGCGGAACGGCTCGACAAGTTCCTCAACGGCGCCGAGGGTACCAGCCAGATCTACCAGTCGCTGGTCGGCATCGGGTCGGGGCGGCTCTTCGGGGTCGGCTTCGGGGAAGGGCAGCAGAAATTCGGCTACGTGGCCTATGCCTATTCTGACTTCATTTTCAGCACCATCGGCGAGGAGTGGGGCTTCATCGGCATCGTCCTGATCGTGCTGCTCTACGTCACCTTCTGCTGGCTGGGGTTCCGCATCGCCCGGACGGCGGAGGATCCCTTCGGCCAGTACCTGGCGGCCGGGCTCACCGCAGCGGTCGGGGTCACCGCCGCGATGCACATGGCCGTAACGCTCAGCCTCATGCCCACCACCGGCCTCACTCTGCCGTTCATCTCGTTCGGCCGCTCCAGTCTGGTCGTGTCGCTGATCGGGGTGGGGATCCTGATCAGCATCGGGCGGATGCGGGGCAAGGCGAGTCGCCCCATCCGCAGGCTCAAGGACGCATGAGGCCGCTTCGGCGCCCGGGCGCGTCGGCGCCTCGCTCCGGGGGAGAGCACTAGGTGGACTCCGGTGGGGCGGGACGTGCGGACCGCACCGGAAGGGCCGAAGCGCCGAAGCGCCGGACCGTGCTCATTGCGGGCGGCGGGACCGGCGGGCACCTCATGCCGGCGCTGGCCATCGCCGCGGGCCTTCGGGACGCCCGGCCGGACCTCGAGCCGGTGCTGCTCGGCGCCGAGCGGGGCATCGAGGCGGAGATTCTGCCGGCCCGTGATTTCCGCTTCTACCTCCTTCCCTTCGAGCCGGTCTACCGGCGGCAGTGGTGGAAGAACGTTGGCCTTCCGCTGATGGCGATGCGGGTCCTGTCCGGCCTGCGGCGGATCTTCGCACAGGAGATGCCGGTGGCGGTGCTGGGCACCGGCGGCTACGCCTCCGGGCCGGCGGTCTGGCTGGCGGCCCGGCGCGGCATCCCATGCGCCATCCAGGAGCAGAATGCCTTCCCCGGTCTGGCCACCCGGCTCCTGTCGCGGCGGGTGAATGAAGTCTATCTCGGCCTGCCCGAGGCGCGGTCCCGGCTCCAGTTCGGCTCCGCCACCAGGGTCTTCGACACCGGCAACCCGATTGTTCCTCCGAATCCCGATCGGAGGGGCCAGGCGCTGCGTCGATTCGGGCTGCAAGGAGTGGGTGCACGCCCGGTCCTCCTCGTCACCGGCGGATCGCAGGGCGCGGTGGCGATCAACGAGACGGTGGCGGCCTGGCTGGACCAGGGCGGGGCGGGCGACTGCGTCGTCCTCTGGGCCACTGGGCGGGGGAGCCACGCGCGGTTTGCCCGCCTTCACCGGCCGCCCGAGATCCAGGTCATCGATTTCCTGGACCCGATGGCCGATGGCTACGCCGTCGCCGACCTGGTCGTCGCCCGGGCCGGGATGATGACCGGAGCGGAGCTCTCCGCCTGGGGTCTGCCGGCCGTCCTGATTCCGTTGCCCACCGCCGCCGAGGATCACCAGCGTCACAACGCGGTCGCCCTGCAGGAGGGCGGCGCGGCGGTCATGCTGGAGCAGCGGGACCTCACGGCCACGTCCTTCGGAAAGGTGGTCGGGGAACTGCTGGGGGACCCGGCCCGCCGTGCGGAGCTGGCTCGGGCAGCCAGAAGTCGGGGAAAACCCGGCGCGGCGGCTGAAATCGTGGCCCGTCTGGCGGCGATCTCGGGGGCCTGACCCGCTTTCGCAACTCTCGGTGGGATCTTAGATTAGCTCACCGACATGCCCCTTTTCGATCCTGCCGATCCCCGTCCCGTCCACTTCATGGGAATTGGCGGCGCTGGGATGAGTGCCCTGGCCCTGCTCGCCCGCCGTCGCGGAGTCTCGGTCACCGGCTGTGATCCCGACCCCAGTGGTGCCGCCGACGTCGCCATTCTTGGCGCACGGGTGGAGTCCGGCCACGATCCAGCCCACCTCGATGGGGTCCGCGCTGTCGTCGTGACGGCGGCAGTCCCCGCCGATCATCCCGAGCTGGTGCGGGCACGCACCCTTGGTATTCCGGTCGTCCCCCGCAAGCAGGCGCTGGCAGATCTCGTCAATCCGGGGCGGGTGGTTGCCGCCGCGGGAACCCACGGCAAGTCCACCACCACGGTCATGGCCACGCAGGCGCTGGCGGCGGCCGGACTCGACCCCACCGGCATCGCCGGCGGCCGGGTGAGCGACTGGGGCGGAAACGCCCGGGCCGGCGGCGACCGGGTGTTTGTGGTCGAGGCCGACGAGTACGACCAGGCCTTCCTCACGTTGCGGCCCACGGTGGCCATCATCAACAACGTGGAAGCCGATCATCTGGAGTGTTACGGCAGCCTGGAGGCGCTGGAGCAGGCCTTCGCGCGGTTCGCCGCGCCGGCGGGTCATGTGCTGCTGGGGGCAGATGATCCCGGGGCGCTGCGGGTGTCGGAGATGCTCCGGCGCACTGACGGACCGACGGGCGGACGGATCGTTTGGCGGTTTGGGCTCGTGGAGGGTGCGGAGCTGCGGCTCTCGGAGGTGGTGCAGGATGAGCGTGGCAGTCAGGCTCGGCTCACCCTGCCGGATGGCCGCACCGTGACCCTTCGGCTGGCGGTTCCTGGTTTGCACAACCTCCGCAACGCCACCGGTGCCCTTGCAGCGGTAGCGGCACTGGGTGGACCGCTGGAGCCGGCGCTCGCCGCCCTGGCCGCGTACCAGGGGCTGGGTCGGCGGTTCGAGCGGCTGGGAGAGGTGCGCGGAATCGCCTTCGTGGACGACTACGCCCATCATCCCTCGGAACTGGTGGCCACCTTGGCGGCGGCACGGCAGGCCTTTCCCGGCCGTCGGCTGGTGGCGGTGTTCCAGCCGCATCTGTTCTCCCGTACGCGGGAGCACTCAGTGGCCATGGGTCAGGCCCTTGCCGCCGCCGACCTGGCCGTCGTCACGGACATCTATCCCGCGCGGGAGCAGCCCCTCCCTGGCGTCACCGGTCGCCTGGTGGCGGATGCGGCGGCGAGTGCTGGCGTCGCGGTCGTCTACGAGGCGGACAAGCACGCCCTCCGGGACCGGATCGCCGCGCTGGCGCGCCGGGGAGACGTCGTGATCACCCTCGGCGCTGGCGACATCACCCGGGTGGGACGGGAACTGGTCCGATGGCTCGAAGCCGCCTGAGCAAACCCGGGTGGAAGGTGCTCGGCGTCCTGGCGCTGGGGGGTATCCTATGGCTGGGGGTGCCACGGCTGCTCGGCGGGCTGGATTTCTTCCGGCTGCGCAAGGTTGAAGTCCGCGGCCAGCGCTACCTGCGGGCGGAGGAGATCGTCGCCGCCCTCCCGCTGCACCCGGGGGAGAGCATCTTCGCCCCTCTGGATTCGGTCAACCGGGCGGGAGATTCGATCCCGGGCCTGGAATCATTCCGGGTTCACCGGAGACTTCCGGGGACGCTTGTGGTTACTGTACGGGAGGCGGACCCAGTGGCGCTGGTCTCGCGCCGCGGGGTTCTGCGGCTGGTGAGCGAGCGCGGGCGTTTTCTTCCCTTTGACCCGCTGGTGGCGGCGCCGGACCTGCCGCTGGCCCAGACGGCAGACTCGCTGGTGACTGGCCTGCTGGTGCGGTTGCGGGATGCCGATCCGACCCTGTTCGGCCGGGTGATTCTCGCCGAGCGGGCCGGAGACGGTGTCCTCCTGACGGTGGAGGGCACCGAGCCGGGCACCCGCCGCGGGACGCGGCAGCGGCTGCGCTTCCGCCCCGATGCCGCAGCCGGGGTGATCCGGGCGGTGATGCAGGTGGAACAGGATCTCGTCAAGAAGGGCCGGCGTTGGGCGGAGCTGGACGCCCGTTTCGCCGGCCAGGTCGTCGTACGCTGGGAGGCAGCGTGAGCGTCTCGCCCAATCGGCTTGTAGCCGCGGTGGATCTGGGCAGCACCAAGGTCACGGCGGTAATCGCCGAGGCGCAGGGCGATGCCCGGGCGTCCGGCACCCGCATCCTGGGGATCGGCGTCGAGCGCTGCCACGGGGTTCGGCGTGGGGTGGTACGGGGCATCGAGGAGAGCACCCGGGCCATCAGCAAGGCGATGAAAGACGCCGAGCGCATGGCTGGAGTGGAGGTCGGCTCGGTCTATTGCGGCATTGCCGGCGAGCACGTCGCCGGTCAGACCTCCACCGGGGTGGTGTCGGTCACGGGTGGAGAGATCCGCACCGGCGACGTGGCCCGGGTCAACGACGTTGCCTCGAGCGTGCCGCTGGGCAAGGACCACGAGCTGCTGCACGCCATCCCCCAGGACTATCTGGTAGACATGCAGCCGGGGATCAGCGAACCGATTGGGATGACCGGCTCCCGTCTGGATGCGCAGGTCTACCTCGTCACGGTACTTTCCAGCGTGCCCCAGAACCTCCGGAAATGCGTGGAAGGGGCCGGGTACCATGTGGCAGAATTCGTGCTGGAGCCGGTCGCCGCGTCGCTGGCGGTGCTCACGCCGGATGAACGAGAACTGGGCTGCGCGCTGGTGGAACTGGGCGGGGGATCCACCAACGTAGCTATCTTTCAGGGCGGCAAGATCCGGCACACGGCCTCCCTCCTTATTTCCGGGGGGCACGTCACCAACGATATTGTGCATGGCCTGCAGGTCACCCAGCAGGAAGCAGAACGTCTCAAGGAACGGCACGGCGCCGCCTGGGAGTTACTGGTGCCGGAGTCGGACCTGATCGAACTGCCCGGGACACCGGGGCAGGGGGCCCGCTCGGCCCACCGTCAGGTGCTCGCGCACATCATGCGCATGCGGCTGCAGGAGACGCTGGAGTTTGCCCTGGACGAGATCACCCGGGCCGGCTATCACCAGCGGCTGCCGGCCGGGGTGGTGCTGACCGGGGGCGGAGCCCAGGCGACGGGAGTCGTCGAACTGGCGCGGGAGGTCTTCGCGATGCCGGTCCGGGTGGGCAAGCCGGGAGAGGGACTCGCCGGGCTGACCGACAGCGTGGAGTCTCCTCGGTTCGCGGTGGCCGCCGGACTGGCGCTCTACGGGACGCGGCAGCTCCGGCAGGGCTCGGCGTTTGGTTCGGGCAAGCGCAGTTCGCAGGCAGTGGAAAAGTGGGTGCGGCCGGTGCGGCAGTGGTTCCAGGACATCTTCTGATCCTTCTCAGGCGGGCCGGAGAGAACATCCCATGATCTTCGAGCTGGAAGAAACCGGGGCGCAGGGCGCCCGTATGAAGGTGCTTGGCGTCGGCGGCGGCGGCGGCAACGCCGTCAACCGAATGATCGAGGCGCAACTCCAGGGGGTGGAGTTCATCTCGGTCAACACCGATGCCCAGGCGCTGGGGAACTCCCGCGCCGACGTGAAGGTCCAGATCGGGCGCAAACTCACCCGCGGACTGGGGGCGGGGGCCCGGCCGGAGATCGGGCGCCAGGCCATGGAGGAGAACCGGGACGACGTCCTGGCGGCCATGCAGGGGGCCGACATGGTCTTCGTCACCTGCGGGATGGGCGGCGGCACCGGCACGGGGGCGGCCCCGATCATCGCGCAGATGGCGCGCGACATGGGCGCGCTGACCGTCGGCATCGTCACCAAGCCGTTCCTGTTCGAGGGCAAGAAGCGGATGAAGCAGGCGGAGATGGGCATCGCCGAGATCCGCGCCGCCGTGGACACCATGATCGTGGTGCCCAATGAGCGCCTCCTCGCCGTGGTCGGGAAGGGCATCCCCTTCCAGGACTCGCTCAAGAAGGCGGACGAGGTGCTGCTGCAGGCCACCCAGGGCATTGCCGACCTGGTAACCAAGACCGGCCTCATCAACGTGGATTTCGCCGATGTCCGCACCATCATGCAGAACGGCGGCTCGGCCCTGATGGGCACCGGGGTCGGGCGGGGAGACAACCGCGGCATGGAGGCGGCGCAGCAGGCCATCTCCAGCCCGTTGCTGGACAACGTCTCGATCACCGGCGCCAACGGCGTGCTGATCAACATCACCGGCGGCCCCGACCTCACCATGGGTGAGGTGACCACGATCAACGATATCATCCACGACGCCGTGGGTGAGGAAGCCGAGATCATCTTCGGCGCCGCCACCGACCCATCCATGCAGGGGGAGGTGCGGGTCACGGTCATCGCCACCGGATTCGACCGGCCGGAACCTCCCGCCGCCACGGTCCCCGCGGGCAGGGCCGTGCCAGGCGTCATCAACTTCCCGGCTCCCAAGCGGGCCACGCCGTCTCCGTCGGCCTCGCCGGTGCCGCCGCCCCCGGTGCCACGGCCGGAACCCCGGCGGTCCGCCAGCGACGTGCCGGAGATGGAAATCCCCACCTTCATCCGGCGGCAGATGGACTGAACGCGCCGCCCGTATCGAGCCTGGCCGTGCAGGGCGTTCGCGGCGGCCGGGCCCGGAGGATTATGTCGGCTGACCGACTCGCAGGACTGAAGACCATCGCGGCATTCTTTGTCTCCGCCGGGGTGCTGGCCGGGGCCGGCGCCTTCGCGCTGCGGGACAGCTGGCCCTGGCATCCGGCGCCGGTGGTCGGCGCCACGGTCGCGGAGCTGCTCACGATTCGTACCGCCGATACCCTGCGCCGCGGAGAGACTCTCTCCGAACTGTTCATGCGCCAGGGCCTGCCGGATTTCTCGCTCAGCCCCGCCTCCGCTGCCGGCCTCTTTGATCCCCGCCGCCTCCGGCCCGGCCTGGTGTTCACCTTTGAGCGGCGGGGGGTCGATCCGGTCCCGGCGCGCGTGGTCGTCAGAACCGGTCCCGACCAGCGCGTGGCGCTGATTCGCGTCGACGACGGGTGGACCGCGCATGCCGAGCCGGTGCTCTGGTCCAGTGTGCCGATCACCGTGGAGGGACGCATCAGTTCGTCGCTCTACGAGGCGCTGGATGCCATGGAGGGGGACACGCTGCTTGCGGCGGAAGACCGCATCCGGCTGGCCTGGGACCTGGCGGACATCTTCGCGTGGCAGGTGGACTTCAGCCGGGACATCCGACCCGGCGACAGCTTCAGGGTCCTCGCCGAGCGGCTCACCTCGGAGGAGGGAGAGGTCCGCTTCGGCCGGGTGCTCGCTGGAGATTTGGTCATCGGCGGAAAGCCATACGCCGCCTTTCGGTTCACCGCGCCGGACGGTGCCACCGGCTTCTACGACGCGGAAGGCCGCTCGCTGCGGCGCGCGTTCCTGCTGGCCCCGGTGGCCTTCCGGCGCATCTCCTCCCGGCTTAACCGGGCGCGAATGCACCCGGTGCTCGGCTTCGTCCGCCGGCACGAGGGGACTGACTACGCCGCCGACCCCGGTACCCCGGTCATGGCGGCTGGCGAGGGCGTGGTGGTGCGCCGCGACTGGATCGGGGGGTATGGCAACCTGATCGAGCTCCGGCACGCCAACGGGATCGTCACCCGCTACGGGCACCTCAAGGCATTCGCCAAGGGAATGTCCACCGGCGACCGGGTGCAGCAGGGAACGGTGATCGGCTATGTCGGCTCGACCGGTCTCGCCACCGGGCCGCATCTTCACTACGAGTTCCGCGTCAACGGCGTCTCCCGCGATCCGCGCAGCACCGAAATGGGCAGCGGCGATCCGGTGCCGGCCTCGCTGACCGCGGATTTCACCCTTGAGAGGAGCCGCCTCTCGGCGCTCCTGGGTACCGGCGGCCCGGCATTCGCCGGTGCCGCTGCCAAGCCCACCGTCCTCCCGGGCCGCGGCGCGTCGTTCTGACGGCGCCCCGCCCGGGGCCGCCCCCCGTGGATCTCTATCCTGCCATCGACCTTCGTGCCGGCCGCGTCGTGCGGCTGTCCCAGGGAGAGGCCGGCCGCGAAACCACCTATGGCAGTGATCCCGTAGCACAGGCGGAGCAGTTCACGGCCGCCGGTGCGCGCTGGATCCACGTGGTCGACCTGGACCGGGCGTTCGGCACCGGCGAGAACCACGCCGCCCTCGCGGCAATCTGTCATCGGTTCGCCGGTCGGGTGCAGATCCAGGCCGGCGGGGGGCTGCGGTCGCTCGAGGCGGTTGCCGCCGTGCTCGACCTGGGCGTGAGCCGCGCCGTGCTCGGCACCGCGGCCGTCACCGATCCGGCGCTGGTGGCCCAGGCCGTGGCGGCTTCAGGCCGGGACCGCATCGCCGTCGGGCTGGACACCAAGGCAGGCCGGGTGGCGATCCGGGGCTGGGTGGAAACCTCGCCCCTCACCGCGCTGGACGTCGGGCGCCGGGTACTGGCCGACGGTGCCGGCACGATCATCTACACCGACGTCGCGCGTGATGGCATGCTGACGGGCCCGGACCTCGAAGGCGCGAAGGCACTCCAGGCACTTGGCGCCAGCGTAATCGTCAGTGGCGGGGTGGCCACGCTCGCCGAGCTCCGCGCCGTCCGCGCCGCGGGCCTGGCGGGCGTCATCATCGGCCGGGCGCTGTATGAGGCCCGTTTCACTCTGGAAGAGGCACTCCGGACCACGGGCGGCTAGGCTCCGCGCCGGAGCCGGGACCGATCGTCGTTCGCCTCCCCTGCGACCGTCCTGGTACGCGGCCAGGCGCGGAACCTGTACCGACTGGGAGCATCGTGCTGCGGCTGCTATTGGTGGTGCTGCTTGCAGGTCTCGCCGCCTGGGCAACCTACTGGCGACTGGAACAGGTTGGCCGGCGCGGGTGGGTCGCCGCCCTGTGTCGCGGCGTCGCCTGGTCGGCTCTCGGTCTCCTCCTGCTGGATCTTTCCTGCTCCCGGTCAAACCGCGAGCACTCCCGTCCGCTGGTGCTGCTCGACGGCAGCTTGAGCATGTCAGGCGCCGGCGGGCGCTGGACGGAGGCGCGAGACTCGGCCCGAGTCTGGGGAGACGTCCAACTTTTCGGAGATGCGGTTGCCCGGCGTGACACGCTGCCCACCATGGGGCGTTCGGCGCTGGCACCGGCCCTCAGGGCTGCCGCCGCCTCGGATCGACGGGTCCTGGTCGTCACGGACGGAGAATTGGATGATGGCGCGGACTTGGGCCCCGAGCTGCTGCGGCGGGCGGGGGTGCGGGTCTTCCCGAGACCCGCCGGTCGCGATCTCGCCGTGGTGCGGGTGGACGGGCCGGGACGGGTCACTGCGGGTGACACCATTCGACTCGAGGCCGAGGTGCGGTCGTGGGGAGAGCCGGGCGATTCGGCCAGGGTGGAGGTCCGGCTGGATCAGCGGATCCTGTCCCGACAGGTGCTGCGGCTGGCCGCCAACGGCACGTCGCTGGTGACTTTTCGGCTGTCCAGTGCCGGCCTCCCGGTCGAGAGCCTTCTCTCGGTGGGCGTGACCGACGGGGATGCTGAGCCGAGGAACGACGCCCGGCTTGTCCTGGTGCGGGTCACGCCCGCGCCGGGGATCGTCCTGCTGGCCGACCCTGCGGACTGGGATGCCACGTTTCTCTTTCGGGCACTGCGGGATGTGGCGGAACTACCGGTGCGCGGCTACGTGAGTCTTGAGCCGGGCCGCTGGCGCAGCATAACGGACCTCGCCCCGGTGGCCGTGGCCGAGGTGGCGCAGGCGGCCAACCGCGCCGACGTGCTGGTACAGAAGGGGGCCAGGCCCGATTTTGTGCGGCAGAGCCGGGCGCGGGGGACCTGGGACTGGCCCAGCGGTGAAGGTGGCGAGACCGTCACCTCCGGGGAGTGGTATGCGACGGTCGCGGGCGGCTCACCCGTTGCGGGGGCTTTCATCGGCCTGCCGCTCGACTCCTTCCCTCCGCTCATCCAGATCACCCCCATCGAGTCCACCGCCGGGATGTGGACGGGTCTCTCGGTCCAGCAGGCGCGCCGCGGCGCGGAGCGTCCGGTGTTCGTGGGCGAGGCGAACGGCTCCAGGCGCCGGGTGCTCACCTCCGCGGAGGGGCTGTGGCGGTGGGCCTTCCGGGGCGGGAGCAGTGAACTGGCCTATCGGTCGCTGGTCTCGGCAACGCTGTCGTGGCTGCTGGGTGGTGCGGACTCCCTGGCCGGCAGGGCCCGGCCCGTCCGGGCGGTGGTCGAGAACGGCCGGCCGGTGGTGTTCATGTGGGCGGGCAGCGGGTCGGCCACCCCGCTCGGCGTCACCATTTCCGGAGACATCAGCCAACGCGACACCCTGCGTTTCGGCGGCGACGGCCGGGCAGAGCTCCGGCTCCCTCCCGGGAGATTCCGCTATCAGCTCGACGGTGCCGGGAGCGGGACGATCGCGGTTGACACCTGGTCCGAGGAGTGGCTGCCGCGCGCGGTGGTGGTGCAGGACCGGGAGGTGCCAACCGCGGCCCAGGCCGGTGTCACCAGCACCCGGGGCTGGGTCTGGCTGTTTCTGCTCGCCGTGGTCGCGTTAGGGGGCGAGTGGCTCGCTCGCCGGAGGCTGGGGCTGAGATAGCGGCCGGGGCCGTCAGGGGTACGCTCGACCGTCAGGGCCCGCGCGGAGACTCGCCGGTCCCCTCCCGGGGCGGGGCCGAGAGCAGCCGCTCTGTGAACTCGACCCGTTCGGCGAGTTCGACTACCTCCCGGCGCAGGGCGTCAAGCTCATCGAGGATCATGGGGTCTCCCGACAGCTGGTCGGCTGGCTCCACCTCCCAGCGGGAGACCAGCCGCCCCTCGCCATCACGAAACGCGCCGGCCGACACCAGGATCAGGTCATAGAGATACCAGATGCCCAGACCGCCCAAGGTGCACGCCATCAGCACCCCGGAGCGCCCGCGCCCGGCATAGAACCGGTGGGCGCCGAAGACGCCAAGTACGGCAGCGAGAGCCACCGCCACACCGCGGGACCGGTCGGAGGGGGGCATGGACACGGTGCAACACCATGGTTGAGACCTGCCCTCGCCAGATCTGGTTGCGAGGGGCGACGAGGATATTTCAGAAGATAGCCCAAGGCACGTCGACCGAAAGACCTTGGTCGCTGGTCCCCCGTCGTTAGTTTCCCACCATGGCAGCAGACCGAGTAGGGGACCCGCAAAAGCTCTCGTTGTGGCAGCGCCTCAAGCGCGTTGCCCTGACCGACGTCGGCGCCCTGGTCCGTGGCATGAATGCCGCTGACCTCGAGCTCCTGGAGCGCACGCTCATCGAGGCCGATTTCGGCGTTCAGGCCACCGTGGAGCTGGTCCAGACGGTGGAGGATGAGGTCCGGCGCGGGCGGCTCAAGACTGAAGAGGATCTGCGCGAGGCGGTCGTCGCCAAGATCACCGCCATCCTGGACGGCGCCGGCCCGCCGGGCGACCTGCTTGTCCGTGCCGACGACGGCGGACCCACGGTCCTGGTCTTCGTGGGCGTGAACGGGGTGGGAAAGACGACGAGCGTGGCCAAGGTCGCGCAACGCCTGCTGCGGGAGAAGCGCTCGGTACTCCTGGCTGCGGCCGACACCTATCGTGCCGGGGCCATCCAGCAGCTGCAGACCTGGGCCGGGCGTCTGGACGTCCCGTGCGTGGCCGGGGCGCCAGGTGGGGATCCGGCGGCGGTGGCCTTCGATGCCATCGAGGCCGCCACGACCCGGGGTGCGGACACCGTGCTCATTGATACCGCCGGCCGCCTGCACACGCAGGAGGGGCTGATGGACGAACTCCGCAAGGTCATCCGGGTCATCGCCCGCAAGCGTCCCGGCGCCCCGCATGAGACCCTGCTGGTGCTTGACGGCACCGTCGGCCAGAACGCCGTCCAGCAGGGCCGGCTCTTCGGGCAGGCCGTCCAGCCGACCGGCATCATCCTCACCAAGCTGGACGGCAGCGCGCGAGGTGGTGCCGCCGTCGCGGTGCGCAAGGAGCTGGGCTTTCCGATCAAGTTCGTGGGTGTAGGAGAGACGCTCGACGCACTCGAGCCGTTCGATGCGCGGGCGTTCGCGGGGCGGCTGCTGGGATAGAACCCGAATCGCCGATACCTACCAGCCCTCACCCCATTCCCCGCCTCCATGCCCCCCATTCGCCCCGATACCCCGGTCAAGTTCCTCAAGGGCATTGGGGAGCGCCGCGCCGAGGCGTTTCAGCGGCTGGGGGTGCGGACGGCGCAGGACCTGCTGTGGCACGTCCCGTTCCGGTATCTCGATGCCTCCAGTGTGACCCCGCTGGCGCGCGCGCGGGTGGGGGAGGAAGTCGCGTGCGTCGGGCGGGTCGTGGCCAAGCGCCTGATGCCCACACGGAGCGGGCTCAGGATCTTCACCGCAGTGCTGCGGGATGACAGCGGCCTGCTGGAGTGCGCCTGGCCAGGACAGGGCTTCCTCGATCGCAGCATTCAGGAGGGCCAGACCCTGCTGGTGGTGGGGACTGTGCGGTTTTACCACGGACGGCAGCTCAACCCGCGCGAGTTCATCGTCCTGGCCGACGCGGAGGGAGAGGGCGACGAACCGGGCGGCGGACGGGTGCTGCCGGTGTACCGGGCCACCGAGGGCCTCTCCCATAAACTGATCCGCAGCCTCATCACCCGCCACCTCGACGGCCTCATCGGCTCGGCACCAGACCCGCTGCCGGAGGACATCCGGGTGTCGTTGTCGCTCCCGCCGCTGGCTGCGTCGCTCCGGGTGGTACACGCTCCCGCGACGATCGAGGAAGCCGAACATGGCCGCCGTCGCCTGGCCTTTGACGAACTCATGGACCTGCAGCTGATGCTGTCACGGGCGCGGCTGCTCGCCAAGCGCCGCCGCACCGGCACCCAGTTCGAGTTGCGGCACAGCTACACCACCAGGCTGGCCAAGTCCCTGCCGTGGCCGCTGACGGCGGATCAGAAGAAGGCGATCCGGGAGATCACCGCCGACATGACCGCGCCGGAGCGGATGCATCGCCTGCTCATGGGCGATGTGGGGACCGGCAAGACGGTCGTGGCCCTTTTTGCCATGCTGCTGGCCCTGGAGAACGACTACCAGGCGGCGCTGATGGCGCCGACCGAACTCCTCGCGGAACAGCATCTCGCCACCCTGACGACCCTCCTGGCTCCGCTCGAGCTCCGTCCCGAGCTGCTGGTCGGCCGGCTGACCACCGCGGAGAAAGCCGCCCGCCGGAAGAAGCTGGCCAGCGGGGAGGCCCGGCTGGTCGTCGGCACCCATGCCCTGCTGGAAGATGCGGTGGCATTCCGGCGGCTCGGCCTGGTCGTCATCGATGAGCAGCACCGCTTCGGGGTGGATCAGCGCGCTCAGCTCGTCGGCAAGGGGGACTCGCCGGATGTGATGCTGCTGACGGCGACACCGATCCCGCGCTCGCTGGCTCTCACTCGCTTCGGGGACCTGGATGTTTCCACCCTGCGGCAGAAACCGCCTGGCCGGGGGCGGATCACGACCGGGATACGCACCGGCGGGGAGCGGGAGCGGGCGCTCGACTTTCTGCGGGAGCAGGCGCACGGCGGCCGGCAGGCGTACGTGGTGCTCCCGGTCATCGAGGAGTCCGAGCGGGCGGATCTGCGGGCGGCCACAACCATGGCTGAGGCCTTGTCCGGCCGCTGGCCCGAACTGACCGTCGGTCTGGTCCATGGCCGGCTCAAGGCGGCGGAGCGGGATGAGGTGATGCGACGGTTCCGCGCCGGGGAGGTCCAGGTGCTCGTGGCTACGACCGTGATTGAGGTGGGCATCGACGTTCCCAACGCGACCGTGATGCTGATCGAGCACCCCGAGCGCTTCGGCCTGGCCCAGCTGCATCAATTGCGCGGACGGATTGGACGAGGAGCCGAAGAGAGCTATTGCATCCTGCTGGCCGAGGGCGCGGTACCCCGGCGCCTCAAGGCGTTTGCGGCCACCCAGGATGGATTCAAGATTGCGGAGCTCGATCTCGAAGAGCGCCGGATGGGAGACCTCATCGGCGAGCGTCAGGCGGGAGACTTCGAGCTCCGGTTGGCGCGACTGCCGGAGGACACCGATCTGCTGCAGCAGGCGCGCACGGTGGCGATGCAGATGCTGGCGGAGGACCCCCTGCTCACCCGCCCGCGTCACCTGCCGCTGAAGGCGCGCGCCCTGGGGCGCTACCCGCGCGCGGTGGAGCTGTTCCGGACGGGCTAAGGCCTCGGATGGCTTCCTGCTAGAAGCCCACCCGCACCCCCACGTTTGTGACCCTGCCCTGGAAACTCACTTCTGGCTCAAAGGGAATGTTGTCGGGCCGCCCGCGGGGCCGGGTGAGTTCCCACACGAACAGCCCCGCCGCGCCCAGCACCGCCACCTCTCCGCCCACCAGCCAGCCGCGGGCATGCCGGTCGCCCCGAACGGCGCGCTCGTAGTGGCGTTCCGCCACCGGGTCCAGGTAACGGCCGCTGGGGGACAGGTCACAGCGGCGCTGGTCAACGGCGCAGTAGTCCTCCAGGCGGCCGTAGGCGCGGTCGGCATCGGAGTGAGCGCGCGCCGCCTTGATGCCCATCCCGATCCCCACGGCCACCATCCCCCACTTGCCGTATTTGACCAGGGCCGGGGATCCCGATCGGGGCCGGAAGACCGAGTCGGCGGTCTGGGCGGCAACTGGCGCAGCGCCGAGCAGCAGCAGGAGCAGCGCCGTTCCAGGCCGGGCAGGGTGAAGCACTGAGAGCGAGGTCATGGGCGCAGCCGGTGAAGGTCTCCCTGGCCGCCAATGGCGAGGAAATCGCCGTTGGCCAGGAGCACCGGGGCGAGCTCGAACGGGCGCCCCAGCGCGGCGTGCCAGCTCTCGCTGCCGTCGGTGGTCCGGAACGCTCGCAGCACCCCGTCCGCTCCGCCGGCCAGCACCCAGTCGCCGACCAGTCCCGGTGCCCCAGTCGCGGGCCAGCCAGTCTCCTGCAGCCGGGTGATTTCGGGTTGGGGCTCTCCGGCCAGTCGAAATACCGAACCCATGCGGGTCACCCCGAAGATGGTGTCGCCGGCAAGGGCCGGCTGGGTGAGCAGGGGTGCGTCCAGCCGCACCCGCCAGCGTTCCTCGAGGGTTCCCTTCTCCAGCGCGACGATGGTGGAATCCCCGGTCGCCGCGATCAGCAGGCCATCGTGCTCGGCCCAAGGGGCGACGATCGTTCCAGGGGCCCGGCGCCGTTCGAGGATACGCCCATCGCCGAGCCGCAGCACATACAGGCTGTCCTGGGAGCTGATCAGCACCCGGCCGTCGCCGAGGGACAGCGGTGGAACGCGGGTGGAACGCACGGCCCGGCGCCAGCGCACCTGCCCGCTTTCCGCGTCCAGGGCGATGGCCAGGCCCTCACGGTTGAGGGCGATGATCTGACCCTCGATCAGGGCCAGCGGGGCGTGGATATCGCCGGTGCGGGTGTCCCAGAGCTGGTTCCCGCTCACCCGGGCGAAGGCGTACACACGCCCGGAGGGCCGGTCGGTGGCGGCGTAGATCCGGTCGCCGCCTCGGACGACCCCGCCGATGAGGGGACCGGTGAGTCGGACGGTCCACCGGGTGCGGCCGGTCTCGAGATCGACGGCCACCACTTTCCGGTCGCCCCCGCCGATGTACACGCTGGTGCTGTCGACGGCCACCGGCGCGCTGGGTCCGCGAATGGGTCGCACGTGCCAGAGCCGGGTCAGCCCTGTACCGGGGAGAATGTGGGGCTCCTGCAGGGCGCGGGGATCCACCTCCGGAACCGGCCGGTAGGAACTGCATGCCGCGTTGACGCTCAGCAGCGCGACGGCTAGACTCCACGCCCCACGACTGTATCCCCTCTCGCGCCAGCAGCGACCATGACCACGGCCCGCATCGAAGAGCTGTCCCAGCACGCCGACTCCACCGTGACCGTCCAGGGCTGGGTCACCCATGTGCGCAGCGGTGGCAAGATCGCCTTCGTAGTGCTGCGCGACGGCACCGGCTACCTCCAGGTCGTCGTCAGCCGCAAGGAGGTGCCCGAGGCCGCCTGGGCGCTGGTCGGACCGCTCACCCAGGAGACCTCGATCGCGGTGACCGGACGGGTCCGCGCCGAACCGAGGGCGCCGGGCGGCTTTGAGCTGCACCTGAACGACATCCAGGTGATCGGCGACAGCACGGAGTTTCCGATTCAGCCGAAGGAGCATGGGACCCAGTATCTGTTTGAGCACCGGCACCTGTGGCTGCGGAGCCGGCGCCAGGTGGCGATTGCCAGGGTGCGACACGAGGTTGTGCAGGCCATCCGAGACTTCTTCTACGAACGCAACTTCACCCTGGTGGATACCCCGATCCTGACCGGCTCGATCGGCGAGCAGGCGGGCGAGCTGTTCAGTACCGAGTACTTCGACCTGGGCAAGGCCTACCTGGCCCAGACCGGCCAGCTCTACGTGGAGGCGGCCGCCGCCGCCCTCGGCAAAGTCTACTGTTTCGGGCCCACGTTCCGGGCCGAGAAGTCCAAGACCCGGCGGCACCTGACCGAGTTCTGGATGGTGGAGCCGGAGGTGGCCTTCAACGATTCCGCCGCCAACATGCGGCTGCAGGAGGAGTTCGTCAGCTATATCGTCGGGCGCGCGCTCGAGCGTCGCGCCGAGGAGCTCAAGGAGCTGGAGCGTGACACCTCGGTGCTGGAACGGGTGCAGGCGCCATTCCACCGAATCTCCTACACCGATGCGGTCGCTCGCCTGAATCAGCTCGGCTCCGACATGGAGTGGGGCCGGGACCTCGGCGGTGACGACGAAACCCTCCTTGCCCAGCAGTACGACCGGCCGGTCTTTGTCTTCAACTACCCCAAGGGCGTCAAGGCATTCTACATGAAGGAGAACCCGGAGGACCCTCGCACGGTCCTCAACAACGACTGCCTGGCGCCAGAAGGATACGGCGAAATCATCGGTGGATCACAGCGTGAGGACGACTACGACCGCCTGCTGGCCAGGATCCAGGAGCAGCAACTCGACGCCGAAGCCTACCGCTGGTACCTCGACCTGCGGAAGTATGGCACCTTTGTACACTCGGGCTTCGGTCTCGGAGTGGAACGCACCGTGGCCTGGATCTGCGGCGTTCCTCACATCCGGGAGACGATTGCCTTCCCCCGGCAGATACACCGTCTGTATCCCTGAGCGGTCGGTCGAGCTCGCGAGCCTGGAACTCCCAGCTACCCGCCGGCGGCCTTCACCTCCGCCCACAGCCCGTCCAGCACCTCCAGCCCCGCGGTCGGCACATCAATCCCGCGGTCGCGGGCCAGCGCTTCCACCTGCTGAAACCGCTCCCGAAACTTGACGTTGGCCCGGTCCAGCGCGGTGGCCGGCTGGACCCTGGCTTTCCGGGCGAGGTTGACGACCGCAAAGAGGAGGTCCCCGACCTCGTCGATCAGGCATTCGGCGGGATGCGGGTGAACCGGCTCTCCGGCGACGGGTGATGCGGGCAGAGCGGCCCCGGCGCCCGCCGCGGTCTTCGCGAGCTCCGCTTCCACCTCATCAAGTTCCTCTCGCACCTTCCCGGCAGGACCGGCGGTATCGGGCCAGTCGAACCCGACAGAGGCGGCGCGTTCCTGCAACCGATACGCGAGGTGCAGGCTGGGCAGGGCGGGTGGAAGCCCCTCCAGCACCCCGCTGCGGCGCTCTTTCCGCTTGAGGGACTCCCACTGTTCCAGCGGCCCCAGATCGAAGAGGTGCGGATGCCGCCGGTGCATCTTCCGCTCCAGGTCCGCGGCCACATCATCCGGCAGGAATTCCCCACGCTCCTCGCCCAGCACCAGCTGCCAGGCCAGGTGCAGGAGCAGGTCGGCGACCTCTTCCCGGATGGCCGCCGGGTCTCCCTCCGCCACCGCGTGGTCCAGCTCGAACACCTCTTCGATGAGGTACGGCCGGATCGTTTCTCGGGTCTGAATCCGGTCCCAGGGGCACCGCTTTCGCAGGTCCCGGACGATCCCCATGGCGAGTCCAAGCGCTGAATTGTCTTGCATTTACCCTCCGTGGCCGGTATGATACGCGCCGTTCTCGCATGCCGTCAATCACAAACCCTCCCGAGCGCGCCTGGGCCGACATCGACCTCGGTGCTCTCAAAGCCAACGCCCGCACCGTGGCCCGGATCTCCGGGGCCCGGCTGCTGCCCATGGTCAAGGCCAATGCCTATGGCCTTGGTGCGATTCCGGTGGTGCGGGCGCTCGAGACGCTCGATCCATGGGGCTATGGGGTCGCCACGATCGACGAAGGAGTCGAGCTGCGCACCGCCGGCATCACCCGTCCGGTGGTGGTGTTTGCCCCCCTGCAGGCCGCCCTCGTGTCCCGATACCTCACTGATGCCCTGCGCCCGACGATCGGGGACGCCGCCGCTCTGGCCGCATGGCTGGCGCAGGGCTCCGCGCCGTTTCACCTCGAAGTGGACACCGGCATGTCCCGGAGTGGATTTCGGTGGACCGGTGATGCCGGCTGGCGGGAACAGCTCCGGGAGGCGACCGGTTTCGAGGGCTGCTTCACCCACTTCCACTCCCCCGAAGAGGACGCCGCCTCGGTTCACCGGCAGTGGCAGCGGTTCCAGCAGGCGCTCGAAGCGCTGCCCCGGCGGCCGGCCCTGGTGCACGCCGCCAACAGTGCCGCCGCCCTTCAGGGTGCGCGGTACGCCGGCGACCTGGTCCGGCCGGGCATCTTCCTCTTTGGTGGCGACGCGGGTGGTCCTGCCCCCGAGACGGTGGTGCGGCTCCGGGCGCCGGTGGTGGCCACGCGGGTCGTTCGTTCCGGGGACTCGGTGAGCTACGGCGGCAGCTGGATCGCTCCCCGGGACACCCGGGTGGCGACCCTCGCCATCGGGTATGCCGACGGCATGCTGCGTTCGCTGAGCAACCAGGGCGCCGTCGAGCTGCACGGGCACCTGGCGCCCGTCGTGGGCCGGGTGACCATGGACTTCACCATGGTGGCCACGGAGGTGGCCGCCGAACCGGGAGACGTGGCCACGGTGTACGGCGGGCTGGTGTCGCTGGATGAACAGGCGCGCCGCGCCGGCAGCATCAGCTATGAACTCCTCACCAGTCTCGGACCGCGGGTGACGCGGCACTACCTATGAACCCTCATTTCGGCTCGCTGGTGGCCGGGCTGGCCCATCAGGCCGAGCAGGCGCTCAACGGCCATGTCCCGGAGGGGGCGCCAGGCAATCCGGCGCCCCGGGATGTGGCGCGGGCCCTGATCGACACGCTGGCAATGCTGGAAGAGAAGACGCAGGGCCGCTTGGGGCCGGAAGAACAGCAGCTCCTTTCCGCCGCACTAACGGCGCTCCGCTTCCGGTTCGTCACCACCGCGCCGAAGTGACGGCGGGCGCCGCCAGCACATGACTCCAACCACGCTCTCGCATCGACGCGCGGCGCTGATCGTCCTCGACGGCGTCGGGATCGGTGCCGCCCCCGACGCCGCCGATTACGGCGATGCGGGCAGCGATACGCTGGGGAACCTGGCCCGGGCCGTGGGGGGTCTGGCGATCCCTAATCTTGAACGACTGGGACTGGGCCGCTGCGCGGACCTGCCCGGCGTCAGCCCGGTGACCAATCCCGAGGCCGCCTGGGGGGTGGCCAACCCCGCCAGCGCCGGCAAGGACAGCAGTACCGGGCACTGGGAGCTGACCGGTGTCGTGCTGGAGCGCCCGTTTCGGACCTGGCCCGAGGGATTCCCGCCGTCCTTCGTGGCCGCGCTCACGGCTGCAACCGGGCGAGGCGTACTGGGCAACCGCCCCGCGTCGGGCACCGAGATCCTGCAGGAACTCGGTGCCGAGCACATCGCTTCCGGCAGCTGGATCCTCTACACCTCGGCCGACAGCGTCTGCCAACTGGCAGCGCACGAGGAGGTGGTGCCTCTGGAGGAGCTCTACCGGGCCTGCCTGGCCGCCCGGGCTCTGCTGGTGGATGAGGTGGCGACGCTCCGAGTCATCGCCCGGCCCTTTGCCGGGACGCCGGGGGCGTGGCGGCGGACCGACCGGCGCCGGGACTTCAGCCTTCCGCCGCCCGGCGAGACGCTGCTGGACCGGCTGCATGCGGCCCACGTCCCGAGGGTCGGCATCGGCAAGGTGGACGACCTTTTCGCGGGCCGGGGCATCACCAGTATTCACCCCGCGAGCAATCCAGAGACATTCGGGGCCATCGCCAGCGCGCTGCGGGCGCTCAGGCGCGGGCTGCTGTTCGTCAATGTGGTGGAGTTTGACCAGACCTGGGGCCACCGCAACGATGTCCCGGGGTTCCACCGTGGTCTGCTCGCCCTGGACGCGGCCCTGCCGGCCATGCTGGCCCCGATGCGGGAGGACGATCTGGTTATAATTACCGCCGACCACGGTAACGACCCGACCACCCCCTCCACGGACCATTCCCGGGAGCAGGTGCCGGTGCTCGCCCTGGGCCGCCGGGTGCGGCCGGTCCCGCTCGGCGCCCGCACGACATTCGCGGACGTAGGCCAGACACTGGCCGAGTTCCTGGCCGTTCCCCCGCTCGCCTCGGGCCGGTCCTTCCTCGCGGAGATCTGGGATGGGTGACGCGCTTCTGGCGGCCGCGCGGGCGGTGCAGGCCAGGGCGTGGTGCCCCTATTCGGGCTTTGCCGTCGGCGCGGCGCTGGAGGCACTGGACGGCACGATCTTCGTCGGCTGCAACGTGGAGAACGCCTCCTACGGCCTGACGGTGTGCGCGGAGCGGAATGCGGTGGCGGCCGCGGTGGCGGCGGGTGTGCGCCGCTTTACCCGTCTGGTCGTCGTGACAGACCGGGACCCGCCGGCCGCCCCCTGTGGCGCGTGCCGGCAGGTGCTGCTGGAGTTCGGACCTGATCTCGTGGTGGAAGCCGCTGGCCCTGGCGGGACTCGTCGCTGGGCGCTGGCGGAGCTTCTTCCCGAGGGATTTCACTTGTGAGGTGGGACCGCTTGCTTAGGAACCTTCGACTGACGCCGGTGCTGGCTGCCGCGCTGCTGGCCGCGTGCCAGGAGCGCCTCGCCGCCCCCGCCGACTGCCCCGATCTCTGCCCCGGTGGGTACGTCATCCAGGACACGATCCTGTCGGCCGTGGCCGACGGCGACACCAGCTTCGCCGGCTACCTGGTCGCCGGCCAGGGGGGGCAGCTGCGCGTCTCGTGGCAGTTCCCCGTCAGCGAAGACCGGGCGCTGATCCAGTTCGTGGCCCGGCCCGACTCGCTGGTGGTAGGCGACAGCACGGCGCCCTACACGATCGATTCCGTCGCCGTCGAGGTCGCGCTGGTCTACCGGGACACTGCCGTGACCGGGCTCAAGCTGTACCTCTATCGGCTCCCGGCCACCGTGGACACCACCACCACCTTCGTCGACGTGGACACCGCGTTCACCCAGGCCAACATCGTGGACAGCTTCGTGGTGGATACCGGGGTGGCCCAGCGGCTCCGGGCGGTGTTTTCGGGGGCGAACCTTGCCCGGGTTGCCATCCCACCAGGCGACAGTGGCGTCCTGGCGCTCGGGGTGCAGATCCGGGCCGATCAGGGCACCGGCGTCCGCATCGGCAGTCCGGCGGGCGGCGCCAGTGCGCCGGTGTTCAGCACCTACGTCCAGCTTCCCAACAGCGATACGACGACGGTGCCGCGGCTCATTACGCGGACCGCGCGGTTTGCGACCTTCCTGTCGGAGAGCAGCCCGATGCCCGATCCATCGGTGCTGACGATCGGTGGCGTCCCCAGTAGCCGGGCAGTGCTGCGCTTTCCCTGGCCGACGTACCTCCGGGATTCGGCCCAGCTCATCCGGGGGACCCTGGAATTGGTGCTCACGACCCCGATCGAGGGCATCCCGGGCGACACCGCGCGGGTGCAGGCTCGCCCGGTGCTCGCCGACTTTGGGGCCAAGAGTCCGACCACCAACGACGGCAATTTCATCGGTATCGCGGCAGTGGTCCCGGGACAGACAGACACGGTACGCTTCGAGGTGCGCCGGGCACTGACTGCGTGGCAGGGCAGCTCGCCCCGTCCGTCAACCTTTATTCTTCAGCTCTCTCCGGAGGTCGGGACTTTCACCCGCCCGATCTTCGGTTCCACCCGCACCGTTGGTGCGCAGCCCCGTCTCCGGGTCACCTATGCCCGGACCTTCCCGTTCGAGGCACCGTAAGTGTCGTCGCCACGCCCCGTGATCCGCGCGCTGCTCTTGGCCGCGCTGGCCGTGCTCCCGGCGACACTGCCGGCCCAGTCGTCGATCTTCGGCGTCCGGGGCCTCGGACTGCCCGGTCGCCCCTACACTCCGGCCACCCGCGCCACTGGCGGCAGCTTCGGGCTGTTCGACGGGGAGAGCAGTCTCAACCCGGCCGCACTGGCGTTCCTGAAGGCGCCGACCGGGAGCTTTACGATGACCCCCACCTGGCGGCACTGGGAAAGCCCGGCCGGCACCGCCGAGCTGCGGGAGACCCGCTTCCCCCTGATGGCCTTCGGCGGCCCGATCCCCGGGAGCCAGGTCGGAGTCGGTGTCTCGATCGGCAGCTATGCCGACCGCGATTTTCGCCTGACCACGCTTGACACCATCACCCTGCGGGGGTCGCCGGTCGCGGTGATGGACACCATCTCCTCGCTCGGCGGACTGAACGAGATCCGCCTCGGCGCGGGGGCGGTGATCAGCAGCAGGACCACGGTCGGGGCGGCGGTCTACTGGATTACCGGGTCGAGCCGGCTGGATGCGCGCCGGACCTTCAGTGACAGCAGCTACCTGCCGGTGCGCCAGTCCGCGGAGCTGTCCTACCAGGGGTTTGGGGTATCGCTGGGGGTGGTGCACAAGCTGCGACAGAACCTCCAGGTGGCGCTCTTCGCCCGCACCGACGGCCATGCCGACGTCGACCTGGACTCGGCGGGCGTGTACACGGTGGACCTGCCGTACACCCTCGGCGCGGGAGCACAGCTCAAGCCGTCTGCGCATCTGACCCTTGCTGGCCACGCGCTCCTGCGGACCTGGTCCGGCGCCAACTCGGACCTGCTGGCCCAGGGCGGGTCGGGTTCCAGGAACACGCTGGAGCTCAGCGCCGGCGGAGAGGTGGTTCGCAACCTTCGGCGCCCGGGGAGCCTCCCGCTGCGGTTCGGCCTGCGCTACGCGCAACTACCGTTTGCCATCGAGCCAGGCAAGCGGCCCCGGGAGTTCGGCCTGTCCCTGGGAACGGGAAGCCAGTTCGCCCAGGACCGGGCCTCGATTGACCTGGCGCTCGAGCATCACTGGCGCAGCGAGTCCTCCCGGTACTCCGAACGCGCCTTCACGATCGTGTTCGGGCTGTCGGTCCGGCCGTACGGCGGACGCTAACCGCAGCTGCGCGCGATCGGTGCCGGCGACGAGCCCGGCCGGGCTGGCCCGGGCCGTTACTGGCTGACTCCCCGCGCGCACCCTTATCTTCCCTGACATGAAGACCGTCTACATCGAGACCTACGGCTGCCAGATGAACGTCGCCGACACCGAGCTGATGCTCGGTTCGCTCGGCAAGGACGGGTATGTGCAGACCGATCGTCCCGAAGGGGCGGATGTCATGCTGGTGAACACCTGCGCGGTCCGCGACAACGCGGAGCAACGGGTCATCGGCCGGCTGGGGGAACTGCAACAGCACAAGCGGGCCGGTACAGTCCTGGGCGTGGTTGGCTGCATGGCCCAGCGACTGGGCCCCCGGCTGCTGGCCCAGGTCCCGAAGGTGGACCTGGTGGCCGGTCCGGATGCTTATCGGAGCCTTGGGGCGCTGGTACTGCAGGCCTCGACCGGTCAGCGCCTTGCCGACACCGAATTCCGCTCCTGGGAGCATTACGAGGACGTCCCGCCGGTGCGGGAGGCCGCCGCGACGGCGTTCGTGACGGTGCAGCGTGGCTGCGATTATAAGTGCACGTTCTGCATCGTTCCGTATACCCGTGGGCCCGAGCGCAGCCGCACACTGGAAGACGTGGTGCGGGAAGTCCGGCACCTCGCCGGTCAGGGCACCACGGAGGTGACACTGCTTGGGCAGACGGTCAACAGCTATCACGACGGCCAGTCGGACTTTGCCGACCTGCTTCGGGCGGTGGGGTCGGTGGACGGCATCCGGCGGGTGCGCTTCACCAGTCCCTATCCTACCGATTTCACCGAGCGCGTCATCGACGCCATGGCCACGACGCCCGCGGTCTGCGAGCACGTGCACTTACCGGTGCAGAGCGGCTCCAACCGGGTGCTCAAGCGCATGCTCCGGCGGTACACCCGGGAGCAGTACCTCGAGGTGGTGGCCCGGCTCCGCGCGGCCATTCCCGCCATTACCTTCTCCACCGACATCATCGTCGGCTTCCCCGGAGAAACCGAGGCCTGCTTCCAGGAGACGCTCAGCCTGGTGGAGGCCGCCGGGTTCGACGACGCCTACACCTTCCGCTATTCCCTCCGCGAAGGGACGCCGGCCGAGCGGATCAAGGAGCACTTGCCCGAGACTGTCGGCGGCGAGCGGCTGGAGCGGCTCATCACCGTGGTCCGGGCGCAGACGCGGCAGCGCAACATGGCCCGGGTGGGTACGGTCCATGAGGTGCTGGTGGAGCGGCCGGCCCGTCGCGGGGACCTGGTGCTGGGCCGCACCCGCGGCAACGGCATGGTCCTGCTGGACCTGCCGCCCAGCAGCATCGGCGAATACCACGAGGTGCAGCTCACCGGCACGACCGGTTCCACCTTCACCGGGCAGGTGGTTCGGCCCGCCCTCATGGTGCTCGGATGACTCGTCCTGCAATCCGCAATCTGATAGAAGGCCACGCCGCAGAAATCTACGACCGCGTGGTCGGGCATTTCCCGGAATTCTGTGGCTGCGATGTGTGCCGAATGGATGTGATGGTCTACTCTCTCAACCGGCTGCCGCCCCGGTACGTTGTGGGGCTCGAGGGGACGATCGTCACGGACATCGCCCTCGACAAAGACCAGAACCGTGCCGCGATCGACGTTGCGGTCATGGAGGGCATCCGCAAGGTGGCACTGGCGCCTCGGTGCGGGCGGAAGGCGCGCCCGTAGCGACGGCGCAACCGACAAGGAGTGCGCATCGCGGGGGATTCCGGTGAATGCCGCCCTCCTCCTGCTGACCTTCGGGGCCGGTCTTGCGACCGGCCTCCTGCGTTTTCTGGACCCCGGGCCGGTGCTGGTGGGCCTTGCGGTGGGCGCTCTTCTCACGTGGCGCGGGCGCGCCGGTCCGTTTGTCGTCGCCGCGTTCCTTGGCCGGGTACTCGCCCTGCTGGCATGGGCCGAGGCGGACGTGAGCTGCGCGGCACGCACGCCTGCCGGCCCGATAGCGATCGATGTTCGTACTCTGGAGCCGGTGGCACCGGCCGCTGGTCCCGCCCGGGTGCGTCTACTGCCTGCGGGCTGTCACGGTTCCGTCGAGGCGCGCTGGCCGGGAGGTGCCCGCCTTCCGGCGGGTACAGAGACGCGCGTGCAGGGACGCTGGGTTTCGCGTCCCGACCGTTTCGGCCGCCCCGGCGGCCTGCTGCTGGTACAGCGATTCACGACTGGTGCCACCGAGCCCGCGATACCCGATCGGCTCCGCAACTGGCTGGCGCTGACGACTCGGCGCCTCTACGGCTCGCGCACCGGGACGGTCGAGGCGCTCATCGTCAACCGCCGGGGCGCCATGCCCCCGGAACTGCGAGATCGCTATGCCCGGGCCGGGCTCGTGCACATCCTGTCCATCTCCGGCTTCCACGTGGGGGTCATCGTAGGATGGATCGTCCTGCTGGGCCGGGTGGCGGGGCTCTCACCCGTGCGGGCCGGCCTCGCGGGGGCTGCTGTGGCAGACCTGTACGTGATATTCCTCGGCTGGCCCCCACCTGCGGCGCGGGCGGCGCTGCTGGTTACTGTGGCCGCGCTCTTCCACTGGCGCCAGCGCAACCCCGCCGCGCTGCCGCTGCTGGCGGTCACCTGCCTGCTGGTTGTGCTGGTGGATCCCTGGGCCACGCTCGATGCCGGTGCCTGGCTTTCGGCACTGGCGCTGACCGGGGCACTGGTCGCCACCCGCTGGAGTGATCAGGCCTTGGGAGACGGCTGGACCTGGCGCACCCTGAGCGGGTCGATCGGTGCCACCCTCGCCACTGCACCCGTCACCGCGTGGCTCTTCGGGATGGTCTCATTGGCGGGACTGGGGCTGAACTTCGTTGCCATCCCGGTCGCGGCAATCGCCGTGCCGGGGGTGCTGCTGAGTCTGCTGGCCGCGGCGTTTGCGCCCCCCTTGGCCGCGCCGCTGGCATCCGGGAGCGGCGCCCTCCTGGGGCTGCTGGACCAGATCGCCTGGTGGGGGGGCCGCTGGGACGCTCTCACGGTGATGCAACCGCAGGAACTGCAGTCGGCGCTCCCGTGGCTGGGCCTCCTGGCGGTGGCGGCGTGGGGGATCGCCGGCGGCACCGATCGGACCGAGGCGCTCCGGCGCTGGTCCCTCGCGCTGGCGGGAACCATCTGGATCCTCCTCGTGGCTGAGGCAGGATATTCGGGCTTCCCTCACAGGACGTCCGGGGCGACGTTACATTTTCTGGATGTGGGCCAGGGCGACGCCGCTCTGTTGCGGACGCCCACCGGCCAGTGGGCCATGATCGATGCCGGTCCGGCCAGTGACAGGAGCGACGCAGGCCGTCGGGTGATCGCCCCGTTCCTGGCCCGGCAACGCGCGCCGGGACTCGCCCTGGCGGTGATCTCCCATGCACATCTTGACCACTTGGGCGGCTTGCGGGCAGTCCTGGACCGTTTCTCGGTCGGCCGGATTCTCGAGCCGGGTGCCCTGGTCGGAGACTCCTTGTACACCGGCCTGCTGGACTTGCTGGCCGAGCGCGGCATCGGCTGGACGGCGGCGCGGGACGGCATGACCTTCTCGCTGGACTCCGTCCGGCTCACCGTCCTCCATCCGGATGACCGATGGGCCGAGTGGCAATCGGACCTCAATGAGGACTCGGTCGTGCTGCTCCTGGAGTATGGGCGCTTCCGGGCACTGTTCGTGGGGGATGCGGGGCTCCGCGCGGAGGAGCGACTCACGGGACGGGTCGGCCCGGTGAGTGTGCTCAAGGTGGGGCATCACGGCTCCCGGTCCGCCTCCGGCGAGCGGTGGCTGTCGGAACTCCGGCCCGCCGTGGCGGTGCTGAGCGTCGGCCAGGGAAACCGCTACGGCCACCCCCACACCGAGGTGCTCGCCCGGCTGCGGGAGGAAGGCATCAGCGCCTGGCGGACCGACCTGGACGGCACCATCAGTATCTTCACCGACGGCCGGCTGGTGCAGCTCTCCAGCGGCGGCCGGGACACGAGTTTCACCCTGTCTCCATGACACCCCACGAGGCGTCGCGTGCTGCCTGACTCCCGCGTCATCACGATCGAACGGTTCATCCTCGACCAGGAAGAACGCTACCCCGAGGCCACCGGCGAGCTGTCCAACCTGCTGTACGACATCGCCCTCGCGGCCAAGATCATTGCCGCGAGCATCCGCCGTGCCGGGCTGGTGAACATCCTCGGGAGCGCCAACGCCATCAACGTTCAAGGGGAAGAACAGCAGAAGCTGGACGTCTTCGCCAACAACACCATGACCAACGCCCTCAATCACACCGGGCGGGTCTGCGTCATGGCCTCGGAGGAGGCCGAGACCATCATTCCGGTGCCGGACAACTACCCGGTCGGCAAGTACGTGGTGCTGTACGATCCGCTGGACGGCTCCTCCAACATCGACGTCAACGGGGCGGTCGGGACCATCTTCAGCATCTACCGCCGCGTGAGCCTGGAAGGGCGGGGCAGCCTCGCCGACGTGCTGCAGGCAGGGTGCAGGCAGGTGGCGGCCGGGTACGTCATCTACGGCTCGAGCACCATGCTGGTCTATACCACCGGCCAGGGTGCTGCGGGCTTCACGCTGGATCCCTCGATCGGAGAATTCCTGCTCTCCCATCCCAAGCTGGTGACCCCCCGGGTCGGCCGGTACTACAGCATCAACGAGAGCAACTTCGCGCGGTGGCAGCGGGGCACCCAGTGGGCGGTGCGGGGATTCCACGGCGATCGCCCCGAGGAGATCAAGGGGAAGAACAGCCGCTATATCGGGTCGCTGGTCGCCGATTTCCACCGCAACCTGATTGCCGGCGGGATCTTCATGTACCCCAGCGACAGCAAGAACCCCAAGGGCAAGCTGCGCCTCCTGTACGAGGCCAGTCCCATGGCCTTCATCGCCGAGCAGGCGGGCGGGTCGGCCACAGACGGAACTGCCCGGATCCTGGACATCATGCCCACGGAGCTGCACCAGCGGACGCCCCTGGTGATCGGCTCCCGTGAGGACGTCGGCTTCGTGGCGGATACCCTCCGGGCGATGCACCAGGAATGGGCGTAGCAACCACGGAGCCGGCGGGAGCCATGCGTGACTGACCACCAGCGGACGCGGGTCTTCGGGCCCCAGGATTGGACCGGGGACCCCGCGCGGGATCTCGGACGCCCCGGCGAATTCCCGTTTACCCGCGGGGTCTACCCCGGCATGTACACCGAGCGGCTGTGGACCATGCGCCAGTACGCCGGGTTCGGGACCGCGGAAGAGACCAACGAGCGCTTCCACCACCTGCTGGCCGCGGGCCAAAGCGGGCTGAGCACCGCCTTCGATCTGCCGACCCAGATGGGCTTCGACTCCGATCACGCCATGGCGGCGGGAGAGGTCGGGCGGGTGGGCGTGGCGATCGACACCGTGGAGGACCTGCACGATCTCTTCCGGGGGATTCCGCTCGACCAGGTCTCCACCTCAATGACCATCAACGCCACCGCCGCCATTCTGCTGGGCATGTATGTGGTGGTGGGGGAGGAGCAGGGGGTTCGTCGGCAGCAGCTGCAGGGCACGGTGCAGAACGACGTGCTCAAGGAGTACATCGCCCGCGGGACCTACATCTACCCGGCGGAGCCATCCCTCAGGCTGGCCACCGACCTCTTCCGGTTTGTCGCGGACGCGGGGATGAACTTCAACCCGATCTCCATCAGCGGGTACCACATGCGGGAGGCTGGCGCGACCGCCGCGCAGGAGATCGGCTTCACCCTGGCCAACGCCCTGGAGTACGTCAGCCGGGCTATCGCCGCCGGCCTCGAGGTCGACCGGTTCGGGCCCCGGCTCTCGTTCTTCTTCGCGGCCCACAACGACCTCTTCGAGGAGGTCGCCAAGTTCCGCGCCGCCCGGCGGCTGTGGGCCCGTCTTGCCCGGGAGCGGTTTGGCGCCGGCGACCAGACCTGCCGGCTCCGCTTCCACACCCAGACCGGCGGGGTGACGCTGCAGGCCCAGCAGCCGCTCAACAACGTGGTCCGCGTGGCAGTGCAGGCGCTCGCGGCTACGCTGGGCGGGTCGCAGTCGCTGCACACCAACGGCTACGACGAAGCACTGGCCCTTCCCACCGCCGAGTCGGCCACCCTGGCGCTGCGAACCCAGCAGATTCTGGCCTACGAGAGCGGGCTCGGCGGGGTGGTGGATCCGCTGGCCGGCAGCTGGTACATCGAGTCCCTGACGGACCGGCTCGAGGCCGAGGCCCGCGACATCATCGCCACGGTGGATGGGTTGGGGGGAGCCGTCCGGGCGATCGAGCGTGGCTGGTTCCAGGAAGCCATCGCCCGGAGTGCGTGGGAGCTGCAGCAGGCGCAGGAATCGGGTGCGCAGGTGGTGGTGGGGGTGAACCGCTTCGTGGACGAGTCGGTCACCCCGGCGCTGGTTCGCCCGGACTACTCCGCCCTTGCCGAACGGCAGCAAGCCCGGCTGGCGGAAGTAAAGCGCGGCCGGGATGCCGGGAAGGTGGCGGGGGCGCTGCAGGCGGTCGGGGTGGCGGCACGCGGCGACAGCCAGCTGGTGCCGCCCATCGTCGAGGCGGTCCGCGCCCGGGCCACGCTGGGGGAGATCAGCGATGTCCTGCGGAACGCCTGGGGGGAGTACCACAGTTCGGCCTGAGGGCCGCCGCGCCGGTGGGACCTGGGCCCGGCATCCGGCTACAGCTTGATCTGCACCCCGAAATGCACAATCAGGAGGTTCGTCTCGCTCTCCACCGGGGAGATGACGACGTTGCCGCCTGAATCCGTGTCCAGGCTGCCCTCCCGGAGATACCGGGTCCGCCCGTGGGTCTGGTACCGAAGGCCGCCATCCAGGTACACCGGCGTGCGGCCGTGCGAGACCTGGTACATCAGGCCTCCGCCGGCCGTCAGCGCCCAGGTCCAGTCATTGAAGTTGGTGCTGCTGGCGAATGGGTTGGTGTTGTTGGACCCCTCCGCGCTGGTGACAGTGGCGAAGTTGGATCCGCCGATCGTGCCGTAGATGTGGGGCCGGAGGGCGCCGGTGGCAAGATGAAACTCCGGTCCGACGCCGAAGCTGTAGATGTCGTTGCTGGTGGTGAGGTCCACCGAGATCCCCGGCAGGCCGGGGAAGGGGATGCGTTCCGAGGTTTGTCCGTATTGAATCCAGGAACCGTACAGCCTGATCCCAAAGCGCCGCGCGGGATCCAGCAGAAACGTCAAGTTCCCGCCGATGCCGTACCCAGTCCCGACGAACTCCCTGAACTCTCCCTGCGGAAACGCCAACTGCAGGTTGAGCGCCCCGAACGCCCGCGCCGGCGACTCGTCGGGAACCTCGCGATAGTTCTGCGCCGCAAGCGGGCCGGCAGCGAAAAGAGCGCAGGCAGCGAGCACGAGTCGGGACACGGAAGGCTCCAGGGGAGAGGCCGGGTTCAGGCACGAAGCCCAAAGGTCCCCGGTCCCGCGCGGAGCGTCAAGGGCGGCTCTAGCCCGAGCTGAGGCCACCGCGTACATTGCTGGTACAACGTCACTCGACCCAGGGATGGGACGGGACCCGAAGTGGAGGCCCACGCCATGCGCTTTCATGGCGATTCCATCCCTGCGTCGCCCGCCCGAGTACTCCTCGCCGCCGCCGCCGCCGTCGCCCTCGCCTGCTGTGATCCCGTGCCGGTGCACGCCCAGGTGGCGCGTGCCGGGGAACCGTTCGCGCGTGGGAAGCCGCTCAGCGAGTGGGTGGCCCAGGCCACCCACTACATCCCGGAACTTCGTCGGGAGGCCATCCGCGCCATCGCGGCCCTGGGACCGGCGGCCAGTTCGGCGCTGCCGGAGCTGGTGCGCGCGACCCGGGACGAGAACGAGGAGGTCCGGTTCTGGGCGGTGACTGCCATCGGGGGGCTCGGCGTCGCAGCGCGCAAGGCGGCACCGGCCCTCGTCACCGTGATGGCGGACGATGTCCGTCGGGTCCAGGAAGCGGCGCGCCGTGCGCTGGAGGCGCTGGGTCCGGCCGCCACGCCGGTGCTGCTGCCGGTGCTCCAGAGCCGTGACCCCTGGCTCCGGGCCAACGCCGCCGAGGCCATCGGCGTGGTGCGTGATACCCGGGGGCGGGTCGTCCCCGCCCTCATTGTGCTGCTGGCGGACGACTCCCTGTGGGTCCGGGCCTCGGCTGCATGGGCCCTGGGACAGATCGGCCCAGACGCCCGGGCGGCGGCGAAGCCGCTGGCGGGTCTGCTCCAGGAGGAGCTGCGCCGCGACCCGGCCCTGGCCGCTCCCGCCGTGCGCCTCCGGGTGGAGCACCTCACCTTTGCGCTCGGACGCATGGGCCGCCATGCCGGCGACGCCGTCCCCCAGCTGCTCTCGGTCTTCTTTGACGGCGGCGATTCGCTCCGGTCCGTGGCGACGGTCGCGCTCGGGGCCGTCGGGAAGAAGGCGGCCCGCCCCCTCGGCGACGCGTTGCACGCCGGCCCCATGGCGATACGCCTCGATGCCGCGCGGGGCCTTCGGCTCATGGGTCCGGAGGGAAAGGACGCCGTGGCCCAGCTTATCAGGGTGCTGGAGCGCATCGATGAGCTGGAGGGCGGGCGCGAACTGGTCATTGCCTCGGCCAACGCGCTGGGGGCCATGGGCAAGGATGCCAAGGCGGCGCGCCAGGCGCTGGAACGGCAGCGAGCCCGGAGCGTCTCTCCCGACGTCGTCGCCGCCCTCGACCGCGCCCTGCGCAAGATCCGGTACGGGGGGTGAGTTGATCCTCGGTTGAGGGGTGTGCCGTATGGTCGTACCCGACCTCGCCCCGGAGGATTGGGTGGCACAACACAGAGCCACGGAGCACGCCGAGGTCACAGAGACAAGTGAGAGTGCGCTCTCGGAACAGATCATCGGGGCCGCGATCGAGGTCCACCGCCACCTCGGGCCAGCGTTGCTGGAATCAGCCTATCACCAGTGCCATTGCCGGGAGTTGGAGCTCCGAGGCCTCAGCTACAGGCCTCAGGTTCCTTTGGCTCTCGAGTACAAGGGGGTAAGAGTTCGTAATGCCCTTCGCGCCGACCTGCTCGTCAACGACACGATTCTCGTTGAGCTGAAAGCGGTGGAGCGACTCGATGAGGTTCACAGGGTACAACTGCTCACCTATCTCCGCCTTACCCACCTGCATGTTGGTCTGGTAATCAATTTCAATACTCCAGTTCTCTGGAAAGGAGTTCGGCGGGTAGTCAACGGATACTGAGTCCCGATCGCTACGGGCGCTCTGTGCCTCTGTGCCTCTGTGTTTCACCGCCAATTCCCCGCAGTCTGATCCGCCTTGAATCACCGGCCCCGACCGGCTAAGATATTGCGCCGTTTCCTCTTAGATGCGCGGGTGGTAATGCCGACGTATGAGTACCAGTGCCCCAAGGGGCACGCCTTCGAGCTGTTCCAGAAGATGTCCGACAAGCCCAGGGCCAAGTGCCCGACCTGCGGCCAGCCCGGCACCCGGAAGATCTCCGGTGGAGCGGGCCTGGTATTCAAGGGCTCCGGGTTCTATATCACCGACTACGGCAAGGATGGAAAGGGCCCCAGGAAGGACACCGACAAGGCGGCCGCCGAGAAGCCCGCCGAAACCAAGCCGGCCGCCGGGAAGCCGGCGGAGTCGACCGAATCGGCCGCACCCAAGCCGGAGAAGCCCGTCACCAAGAAGAAGGCCGGGAGTGAGTGACCTGATCCGGGCCGAGCTGGCCCGTGTTGCCGCCGGCCTGGGCGGCCCGGATGTGGGTTTTGTGCTTGAGCGGCCCCGGGATGCGGGCCATGGAGATCTCTCCACCAACCTCGCCATGCTCCTGGCCAAGCCGCTCCAGCAGAACCCCCGAGCGCTGGCCCAACGGATCATCGCCGCACTGGACCTTCCCGCGGATGTGGTCGCCAGGACCGAGATCGCCGGTCCCGGCTTCATCAACTTCTGGCTGGCCCAGGACGCGCTGGCCTCCCTGCTGACCACCATTATTGCCGCCGGACCCGCGTACGGGCGATCCTCGCTTGGAGCGGGGCAGCGCGTCAACGTCGAGTTCGTCTCCGCCAATCCGACTGGTCCCCTGCATGTGGGCCATGGACGGGGCGCCACGATGGGAGACGCCCTGGCCGCGTTGCTGGAGTGGACCGGTCACGCAGTGACCCGCGAGTTCTACATCAACGATGCCGGTGTGCAGATCGAGCGGGTCATCCAGAGCCTGGCAGCCAGGGTGCGGCAGCGGCTCGGACAGGCCGCGGAGATTCCCGAGGGCGGGTACCACGGCCAGTACCTGGTGGAGCTCGCCGAACAGCTCCTGGCGGAGCAGCCCGGGCTGGCCACCGCGGACGAGGCCACCCTGCTGGCGGCCTGCCGCGTGGCTCCAGCCCGCATCCGTCAGGAGCAGGAAGACCTCCTGCGAGACTTGCGGGTGGTGTTCGGCGTCTGGTCGTCGGAGCAGTCGGTCCTCGACGCCGGGGCGGTGGAGCAGACCCTGACGCTGCTGGCGGACAAAGGCCTGACGTACGAGAGAGAAGGAGCGCTGTTCCTGCGCACCAGCGATTTCGGCGACGACAAGGACCGGGTGCTCCGCAAGAGCGACGGGAGCTTCACCTACTTCGTGCCTGACATCGCCTATCATGTGGGCAAGCACGATCGTGGGTTCGAGCGGGTCATTGACGTCTGGGGGGCCGACCACCACGGCTACATCCCCCGGATGCAGGCCGTGCTGCGGGCGCTGGGCTACGGAGAGGACTACTTCGAGGTGGCCCTCGTCCAGCTGGTGAAGGTGGTGAAGGATGGAGCGGAGGTCCGCATGTCCAAGCGCTCGGGTGAGTTCGTCACCCTGCGGGACCTGCTCGACTGGGTCGGGGTGGATGCCACCCGCTACTTCTTCCTCACCCGGCCGGGACAGTCGCCCTTCACGTTCGACGTGGACCTGGCCCGGCGGCAGACCGACGAAAACCCCATCTTCTACGTCCAGATGGCGCACGCCCGCATGACCGGCATCTTCCGGGTGGCCGGGCTCGACCCCGACTCAGCCAGCGGCGCGATCAAGCTGGAGGCGCTGACCGCGCCGGAAGACCTTGAGCTGCTCAAGAAGCTGCCGGTCTTCCCCGACATCGTGGCCGGCGCGGCCCGCACGCGCGAGCCCCACCGGGTCACCGACTACCTCGAGGACCTCGCCCGCATCGCCCACGGCTGGTACCACAAGTGCCGGGTGCTGGGGGAGGCACCGGAGACCGAGCACGCGAGGCTCGCGCTGGCCCGGGCGACCCGTATCGTGCTCGCCAACGGGCTCACCCTGCTGGGGCTCTCGGCCCCCGATCGGATGTAATCGCATGAGACTGCTCGCCGTGGGCAGCGTCGCCCTGGATTCCGTCATCACCCCGTTCGGCGATGTCACCGACGCGCTGGGGGGGTCGGCCGTCTATTTCAGCGTGGCCGCCTCGCTCCTGACGGGAGTTCGGGTCGTCGGAGTGGTGGGCGACGACTTTCCCCATGCGGAGCTGGACCGGCTGGGCGGGCGGGGCATCGACTGGAGCGGGGTGGAACAGGCCAAGGGTGAGAGCTTCCGGTGGAAGGGCCAGTATTCCTTCGATCTGCAGAGCCGGGAAACGCTGGAGACGCGCCTGGGGGTCTTCGCGGACTTTCACCCCAAGATCCCGAAGACGTTTGCGGAGACTCCTTACGTCTTCCTGGGGAATATCCACCCCCAGTTGCAGCTCGCCGTCCTGGACCAGATGCGCACGCCCAAACTGGTGGCGTGCGATACCATGAACTACTGGATCAACAGCGCCAAGCCCGAACTCCTGCAAGTGCTCAAGCGGGTGGACCTGCTCATCGTCAATGATGAGGAGATCCGCCAGCTCTCCGGCGACTGGAACGTGCCCCGCGCGGCCCGCTGGCTGCTCTCCCAGGGGCCGACGCGGGTCGTGATCAAGCGGGGGGAACACGGCGCCCTGCTGGTGGAGCCGGGACGCACATTCTTCTGTCCCGCCTACCCCATGGAAGAGGTCTTCGATCCCACCGGCGCCGGGGACGCGTTCGCGGGCGGGTTCCTGGGGTATATCGCGCGCACGGGGGACACCAGCAGCGAAGGGTACCGGCGAGCGATGGTGTACGGCTCGGCCATGGGATCGTTTGCGGTGTCGAGCTTCAGCATCGGCGGGTTCGACGGTGTGGATTCCGCCGTGCTCGACGCCCGGGTCCGCTCATTCAAGGATCTGACGCACTTCGAGGTCGCGGAGGCGCTGGCATGACGGAGCGGCAGTACGCGGCGGCCGGGGTGGACCTGGTCAGCGCCGAAGAGGCCAAGGCCCGCATCGGCCAGCTGGTTGCCGGCACCCGCACCACCCATTCCGTGGGCCAAGTGGGCGCCTTCGGCGGGATGGTTCGGGTCCCCGGCGGGATGCGGAAGCCGGTCCTGGTCATGAGCACCGACGGGGTGGGAACCAAGGTGCTCGTGGCGTTGCAGGCGGGTCGTTTCGATACAGTCGGCGAGGACCTGGTCAACCACAGCGTCAACGACATCCTGGTGCACGGGGCCACCCCCCTGGCCTTCATGGATTACGTGGCCGGGGCAGGCCTCACGGTCCAGCAGATTGCCGGCATTGTTGAGGGGGTGGCCAGGGGCTGCCGGGCCCACGAAATGGCGCTCGCCGGGGGGGAGACGGCCGCCATGCCCGGGCTGTACCAGCCCGGGCACTTCGACCTGGCCGGGACCATTGTGGGGGTGGTGGAGGAGGATGGGGCGCTCCACGGGGACCGCATTCGGCCCGGAGACGTGCTCCTTGCCTACCAGTCCACGGGACTTCACACCAACGGGTACACCCTGGCCCGGCGGATCCTCCAGGAGGTGCTCAAGCTTCACCTGGACGCACCCCTCGCCGATACTGGGGGGACTGTGGCCGGGGCGCTGCTGGCGGTCCACCGGAGCTACAGCCGGGCGGTGATGCCGGTCATAGCACAGGTTCACGGAATCGCCCATATCACCGGCGGCGGGATTCCGGGCAATCTGGTCCGCGTCTTGCCGAAAGGGTGTGAGGCCTGGGTGGAGTCCGGCAGCTGGACCTGGCCGCCGCTCTTCCGCCTGCTGCAGGAGGCGGGCGGGGTCAGCACCGAGGAGATGCGGGACGTTTTCAATCTGGGGGTCGGTCTCATCGCCGTGCTCCCCAGTGACGCGGTATCGGCGGCCCAGGCAGCCGCGGAGTCTGTCGGCGTGCCCACCTGGGTGCTCGGCGAAGTACGGCAGGGAGCAGAGGGGGTGCGGTTTCGCCCCTAGATCACCCACACCGGGAGTCATGCATGCGAAGCGCCCTCGTCTTGTCCGCCCTGCTCATTGCAGGTCCCTCCGTGCTGGCGGCACAATCCGCCTACTCGGAGTGCCAGGACATCCGGATCACGATCGACCAGAATAACATCAACCTCTGCAACGCCGGCGTGGATGCCTCCAACATCTTTCATCCTGTGGCGGGCCTCCTGGTCAGCGGGGGCAATCCGGTCCTGGGCAGCGTGAAGACCCTGGGCGGCTTCCCGCATCTCTCGCTGACGGCGCGGGTCAACGCCACCAAGCTCAGCATCCCCGATCCGAACTACGACGGCAACGGCACCACCGTGGGGCAGGACGACGAGGTCTTCGCCCCGGCGCCGCTGGTGGAAGGTGCCCTCGGCATCCTCAAGGGCTTCGGCCCGACCCGCATGTTCTCCGTGGACCTGCTTGCGTCCGCTCAGCTGCTCCCCACCGACCAGGTGGACGGGCTCAGTGTGGACGATGATGCCCGCAAGATTGGCAGCATCGCGCTCGGGCTGGGCTTCGGGGCGCGGGTCGGGGTGCTCACCGGCCGGGGACCGATCCCCACCGTGACCGTCTCCGGGATGATCCGCAGCATTCCCAAGATCACCGTTGGTGACGTGGCCGGTGGCGACCAGTCACAGTTCGCGGTGGACCTCAAGGCCACCAACCTCCGGGCCGTGGCGGGCTACAAGCTCACCGTCCTCATGGTCGGTGCCGGCCTCGGCTACGACAAGTACACCGGCAACGCGGACCTCCTCATCGAGGACCAGGCCATCGCCGGTCCGCCGATCGCCGTGAATGTGGACCTGGACAACAGCCGCACCATGGCGTTCCTGACCGGGGCCCTCGACTTCCCGGTGTTCAAGATCGCCGCGGAGGTGGGCTACCAGTTTGGCAAGGACCAGAACATGCGGACGACCTTCACGGGGAACGACCCATCCCAGAAGCGCCTCTTCGCGGGTGGGGGCATCCGCTTCGCGTTCTAGAACGTCGCACCGTCCGATCCACCCGCCGCCGCCCGAGGCCAACGCCCGGGCGGCGGCGGTGTCTTGAGGTCCGGGTGATCGCTCGCCTCAAGCCGGGTCCGCCGCCTGCCGATACTGGCTGCGATGAGACCATCCCCAGCGGTGCGCCTTGGCCCGGCCGCGATCGCGCTGTTTGCCTTGCTAGCCGCTCCGGACCGGGCCGGTGCGCAGGGGAGCCCCTGTCCAGCGGATAGCGTGTCCGCTGGCCGGCTCTGCCAGTCCGGGGTAGATGGCCTGACCGCCTTTCTCCCGTTGGAGGGACTCCTGGTCAGCGGGGGCAATCCGGTGCCCGGAACGGCTGGTGCGATCGGCCGGCTCGGCCATCTGCGCATCACCGGCCGGGTAGGGTTCGCCCGCCTCACCATCCCCCAAAGCAGCTACGACGGGACCACCGACACCGTCCCAGCCGAGAAGCGGCTGCTGGTGCCCGTGCCGCGCCTGGACATTGCATTCGGACTCTTCAGCAAGCAGCTGCCCCTCGGCACCGCCGCCGTCGACCTGCTGGGTTCCGCGGTCCTCATCCCCACCGGGGTCACAACCCGGATCGACGTGGACGAGAACGCCCGTGAGGTGGCCTCGGTGGCCCTGGGGCTGGGGTTCGGGTTCCGTGCCTCCCTGACCATGCCGGCGCCGAGACCGACCGTCTCCCTGAGCGTGATGAAGCGGGACATGCCGTCCATCCGCTTCGGCTCCCGTGCCAGCGGCGACCCGATGCAGGCTGCCACCTCGCTTTCGGCGATCAACGTGCGCCTCATGGTCGGCGGCAAGGCGGGTCTGCTGACGATCGCGGCCGGCGGCGGCCTCGACCTCTACACCGGCACCGGCGTCGTGACCTACGCCGATTCCACCGTTGCCGGCGGCGACAGTACCGTCACCATGAAGCTCTCCACCTCCCGGATCATGACCGCCCTGAATGCGGGGATTGAACTCGGCCCCATCCACCTGTGGGCGGAGGGTGGCCTCCAGGTCGGCAAGAAGACCGAGCTCCTCACCCACTTTGAGCTCAACGACCCGAGCAGCAGCAGGTTCTACGGTGGAACGGGGGTGGCCCTCAAGTTCTGACCTGCCCAGCCCCAGCCGTTCCGCCGCCCTGCCTTTGCCCCTAAATTCCTTTCCGTGAACGATTTCGAAGCCATGGGCCGGGCCGTGGAGCTCGCCTGGCGAGGTTGGGGGCGGGTTTCCCCCAACCCGCTGGTCGGGGCGGTTCTGCTTCAGGATGGAACCGTAGTCGGGGAGGGATGGCACGCCGAGTACGGCGGGCTCCACGCCGAAACGGCCGCGCTGCGCGCTGCCGGAGCTCGGGCGAAAGGGGGAACCCTGTGCGTCACCCTGGAGCCCTGCAACCATACCGGAAAACAGCCGCCGTGCGTTGAGGCGATCATCGCCGCCGGGGTCCGGCGCGTGGTGGTGGCCGTACCCGATCCCAACCCGGAGGCCATGGGCGGCGCGGACCGCCTGCGGGCCGCGGCGATCGACGTCGAATTGGGAGTGCGGTCCGAGGAGGCGGGCGCCCAGAATGCGAGTTTCCTGCACTCGTTCAAGGGCGTGGCTCGGCCGTTCGTCGCGCTCAAGCTGGCCACGACGCTTGACGGCCGCATCGCCGATCAGGGCGGGCGCTCCCGCTGGATTTCAGGCGCCGAGGCCCGGGACTACGTGCATTGGCTGCGAGCCGGCTTCGATGCCATTGGCGTCGGTGGCCACACCGCGCGGGTGGATGATGCCTCCCTGACCGTGCGGGGCGAGCTCGAACCCCGGCAACCGCCACGCCGCGTCGTGTTCGACCGCCTTGGGGATCTCCCGGTGGATTCCGCGCTGGTGCGCTCGGCGGGGGAGATCCCGACCATTCTCATCTCCAGCCCCACCATGACCTCCGCCCGGCTGGCGTCCCTCGAAGCGGCTGGGGTCATCGTGCAGCGGCCGCCGACACTGGCGGTCGGCTTGCAGGCGCTGCGGATGCTGGGGATCGGGTCGCTCCTGGTGGAGGGTGGTGGCCGGCTGGCCGGCCAGTTGCTGGCTCAGGGGCTCGTGGACCGCTACTACTGGATCCAATCCCCGCTCTGGCTGGGAGAGAACGCCGTGCCCGCCGTGTCGGGCCTGCCCGGACAGATGCTGGTGGAAGCGGAACGCTGGCACGTTGCCGAGCGCCGCGCTTTGGGAGAGGATACCCTGCTCGTGGTGGATCGGGAGTCATGTTTACCGGAATCGTGACCGCCATCGGCACGGTGCGGTCGGTCAGCCGGACGGCGGATGGTCTCGGCCTCCGGATCGGGGCACCGTACCGAGGATTGCGCAAGGGAGAGAGCGTCGCGGTGGATGGAGCCTGCCTCACCGTCGAGCGATCGGGGGCAGGCTGGTTCTTCGTCCATGCCGTCGCGACCACCGTGGCACGGACCCGGTTTGGGGTGTACCGGAAGGGCCAGCGAGTGAACCTGGAGCGGGCGCTGAAGATCGGGGACCGGCTGGGCGGACACCTCGTCCAGGGGCATGTGGACGGGGTGGGGACCATCAAACGAGTGGCCCCCCACGCCGATGCCTGGCTGGTGGACGTCCGGGTGCCACCGGAGGTGGCCCGAGTGTCCATTCCCCTTGGCTCCATCACGGTGGACGGGGTGAGCCTCACGGTGAACGCCATCCTGGCGCCGGGGCTCATCCAGGTCTCTCTCATCCCGTTTACCTTTCAGCATACGACCCTGGGGGAGCGCCAGCCGGACGAGCAAGTCCATCTGGAAGGCGATACCATCGGGAAGTACGTTGACCAACTTCTGCAGCGGTCGGCTGGCCGCGCCCCATGACTTTCGGCACTATCGAGCAGGCCATCGAGGACCTCCGCAACGGCAAGTTCATCGTCGTGGCGGACGACGAAGAACGCGAGAATGAGGGCGACCTCATCTGCGCGGCAGAGCTGGTCACGCCGGAAATGGTGAACTTCATCATTACCCATGCCCGTGGCCGGCTGTGCCTGGCGCTCACCGGCGAGCGCTGTGACGAGCTGGAACTGCCGCAGATGGAAAGCCGGAACACCGAGTCGATGCGCACGGCCTTCACGGTCACCATCGACGCCGACCCGCGGTTTGGGGTCACCACCGGCATCTCCGCGTCGGACCGGGCCAAGACCATTCACGTCGCCATCAACCCCAAGACCGCGCCGACGGACCTGCGCCGTCCCGGTCATGTGGACCCGGTGCGGGCCCGGCCGGGCGGGGTGCTCCAGCGGGTGGGGCACACCGAGGCCGCCGTCGATCTGCCCCGGCTCGCGGGGCTCAACCCGGCCGGCGTGATGTGCGAGATCATGGGCCGCGACGGGGAATCCGCCCGACGCCCCGAGCTGGAGCTCTTCTGCAACGAGCACGGCCTCACCTTCATTACCGTGGCCCAGCTGGTGGCGTACCGGCTGCGGATGGAACAGCTGGTCCATCGCCAGGCCGAAGCGCGGATGCCCACCGAGTTCGGTGAATTCCGGATCCTTGCCTACAGCAACGATGTGGACGGCGCGCAGCACGTGGCCCTGGTCATGGGCCAGGTGGACGGCGAACTTGACGTCCTGGTGCGCATGCACTCGAAGTGCCTGACAGGCGATGTGTTCGGCTCCCATCGCTGCGACTGCGGTCCCCAGCTCCGCGCGGCCATGCGCACCATCGGCGAGGCGGGGCGCGGGGTGATCGTCTATCTCGATCAGGAGGGGCGGGGCATCGGGCTGGTCAACAAGGTGAGGGCCTACGCCCTCCAGGATGACGGGGCGGACACCGTCCAGGCCAACGCCCGGCTGGGGTTCGGGCCGGACCTCCGCAACTATGGTATCGGAGCGCAGATCCTGCGGGATCTCGGGCTCAGTTCGATCCGCATCATGACGAACAACCCCCGCAAGCTCGTGGGCCTGGAGGGGTACGGACTCGAGATCGTCGAGCGCCTTCCTTTGCTCACCGATCCCAATGTCGAGAATCGCGCCTATCTCGAGGCCAAGCGCGACAAGCTCGGCCACCTCCTGGCCAACTGAGCCGATGCCGGAATTCCGCGGACAGCTCCGGGCAACCGGGCGCATCGCCATCCTGGTGAGCCAGTACAACGAACGGGTGACCAGCCGGCTCCTTGAAGGAGCGCTGGCGTGCTGCCGTGAGGCGGGACTCGCGGCCGGGGACGTGGACGTGGTGTGGCTCCCGGGGGCGTTCGAGTTGGGGGCCGCCGCCGCCGCCGCGGCGGACACGGGACGCTACTCGGCGATCGTCGCACTGGGCGCGGTCGTGCGGGGGGAGACGGCGCATTTTGAATTGGTCGCCGGGGAGGCCGCGCGAGGACTCTCCGAGGTGGCGGTGCGGCACGGCCTGCCCGTGGCCTTCGGGGTGCTGACCACCGACACCATGGATCAGGCGATGGCCCGGGCCGGCGGCTCCGCCGGCAACAAGGGCTATGAATCGGCCGAGGCCGCCATTCGCAGCGCGCACGTCCTGGCCCAATTGCGGAGCCCCGATGCTGAGGCCTGAAAGCAAGGCGCGCGCCCGCGCCCTGCAGATTCTCTACTCGATGGAACTGGTGGACGACCTCACCCTGGCCGATGCCGTGACCCGGCTGGCGCAGCTGACCGGCCCCGATCCGCTGGTCTACGACCAGGCCGAGGCGCTGGCCCAGGCGGTGCTGCGGGAGCGGGAAGAACTCGACCGGCATTCGGCGGATGCCGCGGAGCACTGGCGGCTCGACCGGATTGCCCCGGTCGAGCGCAACATCCTGCGCATCGGGGTGCATGAACTGCTGCTCGGGGCGGCACCGCCAAAGGTCGTCATCGACGAGGCCCTCCAGCTGGCGCACTACTTCGGTGGGGCCAAGGCCCCCGCCTTCATCAATGGCGTGCTGGACCGGGTGGCCCACAGTCTCGGACGGCTGTGAACATCCTCCTGGTCAACTGGCAGGACCGGGAGAACCCGCAAGCGGGCGGGGCGGAGATCCACCTGCACGAGATCTTCGGACGGCTGGCAGCCCGCGGCCACCGGGTCCGGCTGGTCTGTTCCGGCTGGCCAGGGGCCGCGCCGACCGCCATGGTGGATGGCATGGAGGTCCAGCGGCATAGCGACCGCAACCGCTTCGCGCTGGCGGGACGAGCGGCCGTCCGCGCGGCGCTCCGGGCCGAGCCGCCGGATGTGCTGATCGAGGACGTGAACAAGATCCCGCTGTTCACCGCCTCGCTGACCCGGGCACCGGTCGGGGTGATCATCCCGCACCTGTTCGGCTCCACCGTCTTTCAGGAGGCGCCCTGGCCGCTGGCCGCGCTGGTCTGGCTGCTGGAACGACCGATCCCGCGCGCCTATCGGCGGGCGTCCTTCCACGCCATCAGCGAGAGCACGCGCGACGATCTGGTGGGCCGAGGCGTCGCGCCGGAGCGCATCGTCGTCATCCATCCAGGGGTGGACGCCGCGGTGTTCCATCCCGGGCCCGCGCCCGCTCGGCGGACGGCGCAGCCGGTGTTCCTGTATATCGGGCGGCTGAGGCGCTATAAAGGAGTGGAGTTCGCCATCCGGGCCGTGGCCAGGGCCCGGGAGTCCAACCCGGCGGTCCGGTTGCTGATCGCCGGGTCGGGGGACGACCGGGCCCGGCTCGAGGCGCTCACCGCCCGGCTCCAGCTCGAGGGGACGGTGGAGTTCCTGGGGTTCGTGACCGAGACCCGTAAACTGGAGCTGCTGCGGACGGTCTGGGCCAACATCTTCCCGTCGCCCAAGGAAGGGTGGGGCATCACCAACATCGAGGCGGCGGCCTGCGGGACCCCCTCGCTCGCCTCGGACAGCCCCGGGTTGCGCGACTCGGTGCAGGACGGCCGGACCGGGTATCTCGTGCCGCACGCGGACCCCGAGGCGCTGGCGGCCCGGATGCTGCAGCTGGCCGGCGATCCCGTCCTGGTTGAGCGGCTCGGTCACCTGGCCCGGCGCTTCGCGGAGTCCCTGAGCTGGGACCAGGCGGCGGGCCAGACGGAGGCGTGGGTCCAGGGGATGGTGGGGTGAGGGGAAACACCGTTATCCGTTATCGCTACCCGAGGTCATGCCGGTTAGTCGGCCCGGCCCATGGCGATCCGGCCGATGGCGGACCGCGGCAACGACGCGCAAGGTTCAAGGAGGGCGTGATGCAGACCACGATCACCGCAACACACGGTGACGTCCGGGCGGAGCAGAAGCCCAGGTCCCTGGCCATCATGGTGGGGGCCCGGCGGAGCAGGTCGCTTGCGCGGCAAGCCGTGTGACGATCAGCATCCGTGACCTGCTGGCCCGCAAGGGCGACCCGCTCCAGCTCGAGTCCCTGACCGGCGAGCTGGGGCTGGACCGTCCCATCCCCGATCCCGAGGTGGCCAGTCCCGGACTGGCGCTGGCCGGGTACACGGGCCGGTTCATGCCCCGGCGGCTTCACGTCCTCGGCGAGACGGAGATCACCTACCTCAACGCGCTGGAGGCGGGCGAGCGGCGCTCCCGGCTGGAACAGTTCTTTCAGTTTGAGCTGCCGGTCATCTTTGTGACCAAGAACCAGGACGTCCCAGCGGACCTGCTGGAACTCGCCCGGGGGCACGGGGTGCCGCTCCTCAAGAGCCGCCTGAAGACGGCCGAGTTCTACCGCCGCATCAAGCCCATCGTGGAGGCGGCCTTCGCCCCGAAGACCACCCTGCATGGCTCGCTGGCGGACGTCTACGGCGTGGGACTGCTGTTCATCGGCAAGTCGGGCATCGGGAAGAGCGAGTGCGTCCTGGACCTGATCGAGCGGGGACACCGGCTGGTGGCGGACGACATCGTCCAGGTGACCCGCCGGGGGAGCGAGATCCTGATCGGGCAGGGGCACGAGCTGGCGGCCCATCACATGGAAATCCGCGGGGTGGGGCTGATCGACATCCCCGCGCTCTTCGGGGTGCGCTCGGTGCGGCAACAGAAGCGGATCGAGGTGGTAGTACAGCTGGAAGCCTGGGAGACAGCCCAGGACGCCGAGCGGACCGGCCTGCAGCAGCTGGAGACCACGATCCTCGAGGTGGCGCTGCCCCGCGTCATCGTGCCGCTCAACCCGGGCAAGAACATCACCGTCATCGCGGAGGTGGTGGCCATGATGCACCTGCTGCGCTACTCCGGTGTGGATGTCGCCGCGGCGTTCAACGAGCGCCTCATCCGGAAGATGAAGGAAAAGCAGGGCCTGCGTGAATACCTCCAGGACGACTATGAGTGAACCAGTTCGGGGAATCGTGATCGCCCACGGGGACCTCGCCGCGGCCCTCATCGAGGCGGCCGAGCGCATCGGCGGGCAGGCCGGTGCGCTGACGGCCGTCTCCAACAATGGCTGCAGCCGCGAGGATATCGCCCGCCGCCTGGCCGAGGCGGCAGGAACGGGTCCGGCGGTGGTGTTCGTGGACATGCCCTGCGGGTCCTGTTTCTTTGCCGCGATGCACCTGGCCCATGAACGGGCCGACGTCCGGGTCGTGACCGGGGTCAACCTCCCCATGCTGCTCGACTTCCTGAACAACCGGGCTCTGCCTCCGGGCGATGGCGTGGTGCGTGCCGCCGAAAAGGGCGCGGACGCGATCCGCAAGGCCTGATGCCGATCCTGCTCTATCGGGTGGACGACCGCCTGGTGCACGGCCAGGTAGTCATCGGCTGGGGCAAGCCGCTGGGCATCGCCTTCATGGTCCTGGTCGACGATGCGGTCTACGCCAGTGAATGGGAGCGCGACCTCTACCGGATGGGCGTGCCAACCGAGGTGGATCTCCACTTCGCCGGGCTCAAGGAAGCCGCCGAAAAGATGCCCGAGTGGCGTGCCGACCCGCGGGCGGGCCTCGTGCTCACCGCCGATGTCGCCACCATGGCGGCTCTCTGCCGGGCGGCGCCGCCGGTCGACAAGGTCAACCTCGGTGGACTGCACCACAAACCCGGGCGTCGGCCCCGCCTGCCCTATGTCTACCTGACCGACGAGGAGTTCTCCGTGCTGCAGGGACTGGCCGACTCCGGGGTCGTGATCACGGCGCAGGATCTTCCGACGACCTCCCCGGTGGCGCTGGAGGCGCTTCGCTGATGCTCGGACCGGCCGGGACGACCGCCGCGCTGCTCGGGTGGGGGACCCTTGTGGGAGTGGACCTCGTCAGCGTGCCCCAGGGACTGCTGTCGCGCCCGCTGTTCGCCGCCCTTGGCACGGGGCTCATTCTCGGCGATCTGCCCACGGCGCTCGCGGTGGGGCTGGTCCTGGAGCTGTTCGCCCTCGACGTGCTGCCGGTCGGCGCGTCCCGATACCCGGATTACGGGGCGGCCACAGTCGGGGCGGTGGTCTTCGCCGATGGGGCCGGCGCCTGGCAGCAGTCGCTTGGGGTCGCCACGCTGTTCGGGTTGGTCATGGCCTCGGTGGGCGGGTGGACCCTGCAGTGGCACCGCGAGGCGGGAGGGCGGGCCCTCCGAAACCAGGCGGCGGGGCTGGCCGCTGGTGATCCCGGCACCGTTGCCAGGCTGCACTGGCGCGGCATCTCCGGCGACATCGTCCGGAGCCTCTTCCTGACGCTGCTGGCGCTGCTCGGCGCCGGGCTGCTGCTGGGTCAATTCGATGGACCGAGCGCCAGACTCGCGCTGGTCACCGCGGTCGCGGTGGGCGCGGGCCTGTCTGCCGCGCTGGGCGGTGCGATCCGCAGCGCCGGACGCGGCCTGCGGCTGCGCGCACTGGCCATCGGCACGGCCCTGGGCCTCCTCCTCCTGGTGACCCAATGACCAGCGGCGTGTGGCGGGCGTACTTCCGGCTGTTCGCGATCCAGGGCGCCTGGAACTATGAGCGCCTCACCGGCATCGGCATGGGCTACGCGGCCCAGCCCCTGCTCGAGGACCTCAAGGTCTCCGATCCCGCGCGCCATGCCGAGGCGGTGGTGCGTTCGGCGGAGTATTTCAACTCGCACCCGTACCTTGCCGGGGCGGCGCTGGGCGCCCTGGTCCGCGCCGAATACGATCTGGTCTCCGGGGCTCAGATCACCCGGCTGCGCACCGCCCTCACCAGCCCGCTCGGGGCGCTCGGCGACCAGCTGTTCTGGGTTGGGCTGGCACCCGCCACCGCGGCGGCGGCGGGGCTGGCGGTGGTGCTCGATCTCGGTGTCGGGAGCGTGCTCGCCATTCTGCTGGCGTACAACCTGGTCCGCCTCGGGACGTCGTGGTGGGCCCTGAACATCGGACTGCGATCCGGCATGCGGCTCGGCGCGGCCCTCGGAGATTCCTGGCTGCCGGCGGCGGCCACCCGGGCCGGGGTGGTGGCGGGCGGACTGGTCGGCATGCTCCTGCCGGTGACCGCCGGCTGGTTGCTGGAGGGCCAGCAGTTCACTGGCCTCGCCACCGCGGTGGCCACCCTGGGCCTGGGACTCGGAGCCAGCTGGGCGCTCGGGCCGAGGATCACCGCAGTCCGCTTTGGCCTCGGCGCCCTGGGCGCCGCCTTGCTCCTTGCATGGGGACTGCCATGATCGAACGCGAGGCGAAGATCGTGAACCAGCTCGGTCTCCACGCGCGGCCGGCCGCCCAGCTTGTCCGGGTGGCCAGCGGCTTCCAGTGCGAGGTCGAGATCGTCAAGGATGGCATGGCGATCAACGGCAAGAGCATCATGGGCGTCATGATGCTGGCGGCCGAGTGCGGCAGTTCGCTCACCTTTCGCGCCACCGGGGCCGATGAGGCGGCCGCGGTGGAAGCGCTGGTGGCGCTGGTCGCGAGAGGATTCGGCGAGCAATGAGCGACAACCGGCTGCTCGGGGTGGGCGTATCGCCCGGCGTGGCCTTTGGCCCGGCGATGATTGTGCGGCACGACGTGCCGGACGTGCCCAACCGCGCCTGCCTGCCGGACGAGGTCGAGGCTGAAGTCACCCGCCTGCACCTGGCCGTGGCCGGCGTCGTCGAGACGCTCGGCAGCCTGCGCGACCGGGTGCGTGAGCGGGCCGGGCGGGAAGAGTCGCATATCTTCGACGCCCAGATTCTCATGGTGCAGGACAGCGATTTTCTCCGCGGCGTCGAGCATCTGATCCGGGAGAATCGCCTCAGCGCCGAAACCGCCTACGAGTTCAAGGCGCTGGAGGTCCGCAACGTGTGGGCCGGCTCGGGCAGCGCCTTGTTGCGGGAGCGGCTGGCCGACCTCTCCGCGATTCACAACCGGATGCTGGCCCGCCTCCTTGGCCGCCCGGAGGAGGAGCTCTGGGCACTGCCGTCGGATGAGCAGGTCATCGTCGTCGCCCGCGAGCTCTCCCCCGGTCTCACGGTCCAGCTGGACCGGGATCATGTGGTCGGGTTGATCAGCGAGGAAGGCACCCGCACGTCCCACGCGGCGATCCTGGCGCACTCCCTGGGGATCCCGGCGGTCATGGGCGCCGTGGGCGCACTGGAGCGGATCCAGAACGGCACCACGCTCCTGCTGGACGGCCAGACCGGGGTGGTCCTGATTGACCCCACCCGCGCGGAGATCGAGCGCGCCCGCGCCCTGCTGTCGCGGCGCCAGAAGCTGGATCTCGAGCTCGAGGCGGCGGTCTCGCAGGCGGCGATCACGCCCGATGGGGTCCAGCTCACCCTCATGGGAAACGTGGACCTGCCGGACGAGATCATCACGGCGGCGCGTCACGATGCCCACGGCGTCGGCCTGCTGCGGACTGAATTCCTGGTGACGGGCCGGGCGGCCCTCCCCACCGAGGACGAACAGACCGACTACTTCCGCCGGGTCAGCGATGCCTTTCCCGGGCACACGGTGGTAGTGCGCTCCTTCGACCTGGGCGGTGACAAATTCCCGGCGGCGTTCCGTGCCCCGATGGAGGCCAACCCGTTCCTCGGCTGGCGTTCCATCCGGGTCTGCCTGGATCACCCCGAGATCTTCCGGCCCCAGCTCCGGGCGGTGCTGCGGGCGGCCGCCGACCGGGACCTTCACCTCATGCTGCCACTGGTGACCCGGATCGAGGAGGTGCTGCAGACCAAGGAAATGGTGCTGGAGGAGGCGCTCAATCTGGCCCGTGCCGGAGTGCGCGCGGCCGCCTCGGTCCCCGTGGGGGTCATGATCGAAACCCCGGCCGCCGCGATCATGGCCGATCAGCTGGCCCGCCACAGCGCGTTCTTCTCGGTCGGCACCAACGACCTGGTGCAGTACACCCTGGCGGTGGACCGCGGCAATGCGCGGCTGGCGGAGCGCTTCGCCCCGCACCATCCGGCGGTGGTGCGGCAGCTGAAGTCGATCGTGGAGGCCGGGGCCCGGGCGGGGATCGGCGTCAGCGTGTGCGGGGAAATGGCCTCCGACCCCCTCTCGGTGGTGCTGCTGCTGGGGCTGGGGTACCGCACCCTCAGTGTGGCTCCACCAGCCCTGCCGCTGGTCAAGTGGGTGCTGCGCAGCGTCCCCGTGGCGGTGGCGCAGGGGGCGGCCCACGCCGCCCTGGAAGCCGATACCGCCGATGGCGTGTCCTACGCCCTGCGCCATGCGGTACAGGAGGTCTTTGATCCCCGCCTGCTGGAGACGCTGACAGCGTTGCCGCGCCCGACCACTGGCACTAGCTTGCGCCCTTGACCACCGGCTCGACGGCGAGCCTTTGCCCACACCCACATCCCCCGCTCATGGCTACGACCCACCGTCACGTGTTCACCTCCGAGTCCGTCACCGAGGGGCATCCCGACAAAGTGGCCGATCAGATCTCGGACGCTGTGCTGGACGCCATCCTCAAGCAGGATGCCGCCGGCCGGGTCGCCTGTGAGACGCTGGTGACGACCGGCATGGCCATCGTGGCCGGGGAGATCACGACCAACTGCTACGTGCATTTCCCCGAGGTCGTCCGGGAGACGATCCGGAAGATTGGCTACGTCGACGCCAACTACGGAATCGACGGGACCACCTGCGCGGTGCTCGCCGCCATCGATAATCAGTCGCCCGATATCGCGCAGGGCGTGGACACCGGGGGCGCCGGCGACCAGGGAATGATGTTCGGCTACGCGTCCGACGAGACCCGCGAGCGCATGCCGCTGCCCATCCAGCTGGCCCACCGCCTGGCGGAGCGGCTGGCCGCGGTGCGGCGTGGAGAAGACGGCACCAGCCAGCTTGAGTGGCTCCGGCCCGACGGGAAGAGCCAGGTTTCCGTCGAGTACAGCGGCGACCAGCCCGTGGCGATCCGGACGGTGGTGGTGTCGACCCAGCACGCGGCCACCTGGAAGGGGCGCGAGCTGTCGCAGAAGACCATCCGCGACGGAGTCACGGAAGAAGTCATCCGGCCGGTGCTGGCCCGCACGGGGCTGGATACCCGCCGGACCCGGATCCACATCAATCCCACCGGCCGGTTCGTCATCGGCGGCCCCCACGGCGACGCCGGACTGACCGGGCGGAAGATCATCGTGGACACCTACGGCGGCATGGCCCGCCACGGGGGCGGGGCCTTCAGCGGCAAGGATCCGTCCAAGGTGGACCGCTCCGCCGCGTACGCCATGCGCTGGGTGGCCAAGAACATCGTCGAGGCCAAGCTGGCCCGCCGCTGTGAGGTGCAGGTCGCCTACGCCATCGGGGTGCGCGAGCCGGTATCGGTGATGGTGCATACGTTCGGGACCGGGGCGGTGCCTGACACCCGGCTCGAGACCGCGGTGCAGGAGGTGTTCGACCTCACGCCCGGCGGCATCATCAAGGCGCTGGACCTCCGCAAGCCGATCTACTCGCCGACGGCGGCGTACGGGCACTTCGGCCGCAAGCCCTACAGCCGGGGCAAGCTCCGCTTCTTCCCGTGGGAACAGACCGACCGGGTGGACGAGCTGCTCGACGCGGTCGGATGATCGAGGTCACCGTCGCCCACCTGGGGCTGGACCGCACCACCAACACCCCAGTGGTGATCCTGCGGGAGAAGTCCGGCGACCGCATGCTGCCGATCTGGATCGGCCCGGCCGAGGCCAGCGCCATTGCGATGGAACTGCAGGGCATCAAGGCGCCGCGTCCGATGACCCACGATCTCCTCAAGTCGGTCATCACCGGCCTCGGCGCCACCGTGCGGCGGATCTGCATCAGCGGCCTGAAGGAAAAGACCTACTTCGCCGAGTTGTGGCTCGCCCGGGAGGACCACCTCTTCCAGCTGGACGCCCGGCCCTCGGACAGCATCGCGCTGGCCCTGAGGGTGCAGGCCCCGATCTTCACCGACGACGAGCTGCTCGAACTCGGCGAGGACGTGACCGCGCCGGACCCCGATCCGTCCGCCGAGGCGGACAAGCTCCGCGCCTATCTGGAAAAGATGGACCCGGAAGACTTCGGGAAATTCCAGCCATGAGGCGCACCCTCTGGTGCGCCTTTCTCTTTTGCGCCGCCGTCCCGCTGCACGCGCAGCAGCTGGTCACCGCTTCGGGTCGAGTCATGCTGGCCCAGGGAGCCGATACGGTGGCGGTAGGCGGGACGACCGTGGTGCTCCACCGCGTGGGCCGGGCGGTGCAGGGACCGGTGGACACTGCCCTGACCGACGCCCGCGGCCGCTTCCGCTTCCGGTACGCGCCCGACACCAGTGCGGTGTTTCTCCTCAGCGCCGGGTTCGCCGGAATCGAATACTTCTCGACAGCGCTGCAAGGCGCGCCCGGGGTTCCCGACAGCGGCCTGGTGCTCCTGGTGTCGGACACCTCGGGCAGCGTTCCGGTGGAGGTGGCCTCGCGGCACATCGTCATCAGCAAGCCGGATCCGAGCGGGCTCAGGCCTGCCCTCGAGATCGTGGTGCTGCAGAACAGCGGCACGCGGACCCGGGTGGCGGGCGACAGCACCCGACCCGTCTGGATGGCGCGGCTCCCGGCCGGCGCCGCCGGGCCGCAGGCGGGCAACGGGGACTATTCACCCGAAGCGCTCGTGTTCCGGGGCGACAGCGTGATGCTCTTCGCCCCGGTGGCGCCGGGCGACAAGCAGATCATTTATACCTACTCACTGCCGCCCAATCCCGGCCGGGTGCGCGTCCCGATGCTGGATTCGGTCGGCGCGCTGAACGTCCTGCTGGAAGAACAGGACATCAGTGTGCGCGGCGCCGGGCTGACCCGGGGCGGACCGCAGACCATCGAAAACCGGGTCTTCATGCAGTGGAATGGCCCCGCCGCAGCCGGCTCCGTGCTGGAGATCGGCTTCAGCGGCGGCCTGGCCCGGTGGCTGCTCCCCGGGCTCGTGAGTCTGGTCGCACTCGCGCTCCTCGGGCTGACCGTCCGGGCGCTGCGTCGCCCGGCCGTGCCGGTTTCGGCAGCCTCCCCGCTGGATCAGCTGGCCCGACTGGATGCCCGGTGGGCGGGCAAGGAGGCGGAGACTGCGCCGGCGGAATGGGCCAGCTACCAGCAGGAACGCGCCCGGCTCAAAGCCCAGCTGGCCGCCGGCCTTGTCCCGGAGGATCGCGCCACTTAGGTTAGCGCCGTCGTCTACAACCAAACACGAGTCGGGATGCTCGGAAGCCGGTGCAATACCGGCGCGGCCCCGCCACTGTAACGGGCAGTTCAGTTCCCGCTCACGTTCGCCACTGGGAAACCGGGAAGGCGAGCGGGATGCCCGAAGCCAGGAGACCTCTCGTCTCGTGCCACCACGATCACCCTCGGGGGAGGGACCGGTGGCGACTTGAGCCCTCTGCTGGCTTCTGTCCGCCCATCTCCACGGCCCCGGGGATGGGCGTTCGCGTTGCGGCTCCTGGGCGCGATTCCCATCCTCGTCGGCGCCGTTCTTGCCGCCTGCGCCTCGCCGCCGGCCGCCTCGGCGCGCCTGCGTGTGGTGGACGATGCCGGCGACACCCTGCGCCTCGCGGGCCCCGCCCAGCGAGTCGTGTCGCTGAGTCCGGCGACCACCGAACTGATCTTCGCGCTGGGCAGCGGCCACCGGCTGGTCGGCCGCACCCGGTGGTGTGACTACCCCGCCGCCGCCGCGGATGTGCCGGATGTCGGTGACGGCATTCCCCCCAACCTCGAGGCGGTCCTGGCGGCGCGGCCTGACCTCGTGCTGCTGTACCGGTCGGCCCAGAACAGCGACGCCGCCCGCCGCTTGCGGGACGCCGGCGTAGGGGTGCTGCAGCTGGACTTCAACCGCCTCGAGGATGTGCCGCGCCTCGCCCGGCTGCTCGCGCCATTGCTGGACCGGAGCACCGCCGGCGACTCCCTGGCGCGCGCGTTCGACGCCGCCCTCGCCAGCGCCAGCGTTCCGCCGGATTCTGCCTGCCCCCGGCCGCGCTGCCCTTCGGTCCTGCTGCTGGCCTGGGACCAGCCGCCCATCGCCATCGGGGCCGGCAGCTTCCAGAGTGAGGTGCTGGCGCGCGCCGGGGCCAGGAACCTCTTCGGGGATCTCTCCGCTCCCTCCGCCACGGTCAGCATCGAAGCCATCGCGTCCCGCGATCCCGATCTGGTGCTGGTGGGCGACAGCGGGCTCCCGGCCATCGCCGCCCGCCCGGAGTGGCAGGTGGTCGGCGCCGTCCGTCACCAGCGCTTCGTGCGCTTCTCGCCGGCCGCCTTCGGGCGGCCCAGTCCGCGCGCGCCCGACGTCATCCTTGCCCTCCGGCGAGCCCTGGCGGGGTCCCAATGAACCGCTGGGTCCTGCTCGGCCTCGCAGCGATTGCGGCGATCATTGCGGGCGTGAGCGTCGGTGCGGTGGCGATCTCGCCCGGCCGGGTGTGGCAGGCACTGCTCCATGTCAGCGCGCCTGATGCCGCCATCATCCGGCAGCTCCGGGTGCCGCGAGCCCTCCTCGGGTTCATGGTCGGCGGCGGGCTGGCGGTCTCCGGGGCGGTGCTCCAGGCCCTCATCCGCAATCCCCTGGCCGATCCCTACCTGCTCGGGCTCTCCGGCGGGTCCGCCCTCGGGGCGGTGCTGGTGATCTCGCTGGGGCTCGGCGGCGTCTGGACCCTGCCGCTGGCCGCCCTCGGCGGCGCGCTCGCCGCGCTGGCGCTGGTGTACCGGCTGAGCCTGGTGCAGGGGCGCCGGCTCGATGCTCACATCCTGCTCCTGGCGGGCGTGGTGGTCAGCGCCTTCGCGGGCGCAGTGGTGAGCGCGGTGCTGGTCCTCTCCACCGCCAGCCAGCTTCGCAACGCCTTCCTGTGGATGCTGGGTGGTCTCAGCGGCGCCTCCTGGCAGTCGCTGCTGGTGTTCCTGGCCTACGCGATCCTGCCCCTCGCGGCGCTCGCCTGGCACGCCCGCGCATTCGACCTGCTGGCCTTGGGCGATGAGACCGCCAGGCACCTCGGCACCGATCCGGAGCAACTGAAGCGGGTGGCCTTCCTCGCCACCGGACTGCTCACCGCGGTGTCGGTCGCCGCCTGCGGCATGATCGGGTTCGTGGGACTGGTTGTGCCCCACGCCCTCCGCCGGCTCTGGGGACCATTACATGCCCAGCTCCTGCCGGCGGCCTTCCTGGCCGGTGGGGCCTTCCTGGTCCTTGCCGATGCGCTCGCTCGGAGCATTGCGCCTCCGCTGGAGCTCCCGGTGGGGGTGGTGACCGCGCTGGTCGGCGTTCCCCTCTTTGCCGTGCTGCTGCGCCGCAGCATCGCATGACGATCCGGGCCGAGCGGGTCACCGTGCACTACCCCGGCCGGGCGAACCCGGCCGTCGCGGACGTGGACCTCGAGTTGTCGCCCGGGGAACTGGTCGGGCTGGTCGGACCCAACGGCAGCGGCAAGACCACCCTGCTCAGGGCCATTCTCGGTACGCTGCCGCTTTCCGGCGGGTCGGTGACGATCCTGGGCCGGCCGGTCGGCCAGTGGCGCCCGCGCGATCTCGCCCGCCAGGTGGCCGTGGTGGCACAGCGGGAGGAGACGCTGTTTCCCCTCAGCGTGGAGGAGACGGTGGCGCTGGGCCGCTACGCTCACCTCGGCCCGCTGGCGGCGCCGGGTGAGCACGACCGGCGGATCGTGGCTGAGGCGATGGCCCGCGCCGATGTCACGGAGTTCGCTGGCCGGCGCACGGACACGCTCTCCGGCGGTGAGTGGCAGCGGGTCCGTGTGGCCCGTGCCCTGGCCCAGGAGCCGAGGGTGCTGGTGCTCGACGAGCCGACCGCCTCCCTTGACGTGCGCCACGAGATGGAGGTGTTCGAGCTGGTACGGCGCCTCGCCGGGGAGGGCATCGGCACCCTGCTGATCACCCATCACCTCAACCTGGCGGCCCGCTACGCCAACCGCCTGCTGCTGCTGCGCCAGGGCCGGGTGGCCGCCGCGGGCCCGCCGGCCGAGGTCCTCCGCCCGGAGATAGTTGCCGATGTCTTTGCCTGGAGAGTTGCCGTTACCACGTGGTGTGACGGCGCGCCCCAGGTGGTTCCCCTCAAGCCCGGCGAATAGCCGGAGAAGAGCCTGTCCGTGATCAACCGTCCCATCCGAGCCCTGCTGGCCTGGTCGTTTGCCCTTGTCCTGCCGGCCCCGGTTTCTGCCCAGCAGCGTGACACGGTCCAACTGGAGGAGATCATCGTCACCGCGGACCGGGCTCCGACACCCCTCTCGCGGGTCATCGCCCCCACCACGGTCATCTCCGGTGCGGAGCTGAGGGAGCGCGGAGTCGTCTTCCTCCAGGACGCCCTCCGGCAGGTGCCCGGCGCCGCGGTGGTATCCACCGGCTCGTACGGGGGCACCACCTCGCTCTTTCTGCGCGGCGGTGAGAGCGACTACACCAAGGTGCTGATCGACGGGGTACCGGTGAACCAGGCCGGCGGGGCGTTCAACTTCGGCACCCTGAGCACCGACAACATCGAACGGATCGAGATCGTCCGAGGCCCTGTCTCGGTGTTGTACGGATCGGATGCCGTCACCGGTGTGGTCAACGTGATCACCCGCCAGGGGAATGGTGGCCTGAACGGGGAGGTTTCGGGGCAGGGAGGCAGTCACGGCAGCTGGCTGGGTGCCGCCTCGGTCAGCGGTGGCAGCGCGCTGGCCTCCTACTCGGCCGCGCTTTCCCGTCTCTCCACCGACGGCATCTACCGCTTCAACAGCGGGTACTCCAGCACCGTGGGCTCCGGCGCGCTCAGCATCCGCCCTGACGGGCGGACCGACATCACCCTGACCGCCAGGACCGGGGACAACACCTTCCACTTTCCAACCAACTCGGCCGGCATCGCCAGCGACAGCAACCAGACCAACCTGCAGGACGGCACCACCCTCGGCCTGGAGCTGGGTCACCGCCTCGGAGCCGGAGCGGAGCTTCGGGTCCAGGTGGCCTCACACAGCCAGGTCGATGGATCGAGCGATACCCGGGACTCCCCGGCGGACACGATCGGTTTCTTTGCCTCACAGAGTCAGACCCGGTCGCTGCGTCGCTCCGCCGACGTGCGGGGCATCCTGCAGCTGTCGCGCCGCACCCGGGTCACCCTGGGCACCCAGGCGGAGTTCCAGGACCTGCGGGAGTTCAGCCGCTCCGAGTTCAATTTCGACACCGCGGTGACCGTCAGCGCCGACCCGCCCTTCGACGCCTCACGCCGGAACCTCGGTGTCTATGGCCAGACGGTGGTGGACATCGGTGACCGCGCCCTGGTCAATGTCGGACTGCGACTGGACGACAACCAGAAGTTCGGCACCCATTTCACCTATCGTGCCGGCGCGGTGTACGCGCTGGTCGGCGGCCTGCGGGCGCGGGCCGGCTTCGGGTCGGGCTTCAAGGAACCCTCCATCCGGGAGAACTACGCCCAGAGCCCGTTCGAGGTGGGCAATCCGGGGCTGGAACCGGAAGAGAGCACCACCTGGGAACTCGGGCTTGAACAGGGACTGCTCCGGGGCAGGATGACGCTCGCCGTGAACTACTTTGACCAGCGCTTCAAGAACCTGATCCAGTACAACGGCGGGGCAACCCCCGGCAGTCCGACGTACGAGAACGTGGCCCGCGCCACCAGCCGCGGCGTGGAACTGCTGGCCGACCTTCGGTTGAACCGCCGGGCCACGGTCTCCGCCTCCTACACCTACCTGCGCACCCGGGTGCAGGACGCCGGGTTCAGCACGGGGACCGGTGACGTCTTCGTGGAGGGGAAGGAGCTGATCCGGCGCCCCTCGCACAGCGCCCGCCTGGACGGCAGATTCCGGCCGGTCGATCGCCTGAGCCTCGGGCTCGCCGCGAACTACACCGGCGCGCGGGAGGACGTAGACTTCCAGTCGTTCCCCTCCGCCCGCACGACCCTGCCGGCCTACCTGCTGGTGGACGCCGATCTCTCGGTGTCCGTCCGCCGCGCTCCCCATGGGCCGCACCTGGCGGTGACCCTCCGGGGGGAGAATCTCCTCGACAGGCGCTACGAGACAGTCGTGGGCTTCCCCGGCCGCGGCCGGGCGGTCTTTGCCGGGGCCCGGGTAGGGCTGTGAGATGGCGGGCGGAACAGGTCGGGCCTGCCGGGAGGTCGCATCCGGAGCCAGACCGCTGCATCTTTCGCTCATGCTGCATCACCGCAATGCGATCCGGCACGGCGCCCTCCTGATCATTGGACTCGGTTGCGCCGAGGCCTCCGCCCCGTTGCCGCCTCCCTTGGAGCTTGTCCTGGTCCTCAACCAGGGCGACGCCAGTCTGAGCGTCATCCCGGTTGAGTCACCCGCGTCGGTGGACACAATATCCTTGGGCGCACTGACCCAGCCGCCGCCGGGGCTCGCCGCTCTTGGCGCCTGGGCGGTGGTGCCGCTCGGCTCGGCCGATGCCGTGGCGGTGGTAGATCTCCAGGCCCGGACCTTGGCACGGACCGTCGACCTCCCGGCCGGCTCCGGTGCCACCGGCGCCGCGATGGTAGATGATTCCATCGCCTATGTCGGCAACCCCGCCCTGAACACCATCACTCGGGTCAACTACCTCACCGGTGATACTGCCAGCGTGGCGGTCGGAGTCACCCCACAGGCGCTGGTCTTCACGCGCGGCCGGGTCTTCGTCCTCAACGGGAACCTGTCCGGCGGCGTCCCCGCCGGGCCGAGCTGGATCTCGGTGGTGGATCCGGCCACGAACCGGCTGGCTACCGGCATCGACTCGATCCCCCTCCCGGGCCCGGGTGGAGCCGCCTCCGGAGTCATCGCCAGCGACGGGGTGCTCTACGTACTCAACCGGGGTCCCGCGGACGGCAGCGTGAGCGGTCGGCTCTCCCTGGTGGACCCTGTGGCTCGCGAGGAGGCAGGGAGCTTCGGCGGGTTCGGCGGCGCACCGGGTCGGCTCGCGACCGATCAGGTAGATCGCCTCTACATCAGCAGCCCCACCGAAGGCCTGATGGTGTTTGACCGGCTGGCGCGGGAGGTGATCCGGGGCGCCGGGGACGGTGTGGCGATCCCGACCATGAGTGCCGTGGTCGTGGACGCCGCCGGCCGCGTCTATGGGCTGGAATCCGGTGCCTGCGGAAGTCCGGCCATTGGACGGGTGCATATTCTCCGCCGCAACCTGACCACCAGCCGGGTGCTGGATGTTGGATCCTGCCCCGTGGATGCGGTGGTGACCAAAGTCCCGCCTGCGTCATAGAGATCCGCAGGGCATCGCCGGGCCGTTCCCGTCGGCGCCCTCCTACCCGCCATGCCCCTCATCTCCACTCCGGCCATCGTTCTTGCCTCGTGGCGCTACGGGGAGACCTCCAAGATCGTGCGCCTGGCCACCCGTGAGCACGGAGTGCAGAGCGTCATCGCCAAGGGGGCGCTCCGCCCCCGCAGCCGCTTCGGGGCGGCCCTGCAAGTGCTGAGCGGCGGGCAGGCGCATTACCTCCACCACGACCGCCGGGAGTTGCACACCCTCACCGCGTTTGATCTCGTGAGCCTGCCGGTCCTGCTCACGCGGAATGTGGGTCGGTACGCCACGGCGACCGCCCTTTCCGAACTGATGCTCCGCGTGGCTCCCGCCGAGCCCCATCCCGAAGCATTCGAGCTCCTGTCCGCCTCGTTCCGTCGCCTGGAACTGGAGCCGCCGGGCTCCGTTGAAGCGGCCGCGATCCAGACGGTCTGGCACTTGGTCGGCGCCCTGGGGTTCTCACCCGGGGTGGAACGCTGCGTGCGCGACGGTCACCGGCTGGAGGAGGGAGGGGGGCTCGCCTGGAGTCTGCAGGAGGGGGGGGCGCTGTGCACCGCCTGCGCCCGCGGCACGGAGACCTTGCAGGTGCCCCCGGCAGGAGCGTCGGCCCTGCGGGAGATGCTGCGGGAGGGCGGGGTACTCCCGGAACTCGACCGCCCCAATGCCGCCGCCCATCGCCGGCTGGTGGCCCGCTACATCCGGCACCACGTGGGGGAGGGCACGACGCTTACCGCTCTCGACTTCTGGCAGCAGGCCGCCTGGGTCCCGGCATGATCATCGGGACCGCCGGCCATATCGACCACGGGAAGTCGGCCCTGGTCCAGGCGCTGACCGGCCGGGCCATGGACCCGCTGGACGAGGAGCGCCGGCGCGGCATCACCCTCGACCTGCACTTCGCGCCGCTCCAGCTGCCCGATGGAACCGTGGTCGGGGTGGTGGATGTCCCCGGGCACGAGGACCTCATCCGGTCCATGGTCGCCGGGGCGGCGGGACTCGACCTGGTCCTTCTGGTCGTGGCCGCGGACGAAGGTATCATGCCGCAGACGCGGGAGCACCTGGCCATCGTCGAGCAGCTGCGCATCCCGGCCGGGATTCCGGTCATCACCAAATCGGATCTGGTTGAGCCGGAGTGGCTGGCGATGGTGCAGGCGGAGGTCGACGCGTGGCTCGCTGGGTCTCCGGTGAGATTCAGCGCGGCGGTGCCGGTATCGGCACGCAGCGGTCAAGGCATGGAGATGCTGCGCGCGCGGCTGGCCGCCTCACTGGAGCAGGCCGCCACGAAAGGACACACCGCCGACCTGCTCCGCCTCCCCATCGACCGGGCCTTCTCACTCCCCGGCGCCGGCACCGTGGTCACCGGAACGCTCTGGTCAGGCCAGTTGGGCGTGGGAGACCAGATGGTGATCCTGCCGGCCGGGCTCACCGGCCGGGTGCGATCCCTGGAGCGCCACGGCCGGTCGGTTACGACGTCCACGCCGGGCGATCGCATCGCGGTGGCACTGGCCGGAGTCGAGCGGGACGCGGTCCGGCGTGGAGCGGTGCTAGTGGCCGCCGGCAGCCCCTGGGAGCCGACTACGGCCCTTGATGTTCGGCTGGAGCTGCTCCCCTCCGCCCCCCGCGCGCTGGCCAACCACACGCGGGTTCGGGTGCACCTTGCCACCGCCGAGGTGCTGGCCCGGGTGCGGACCGCCGAGCGCATCCCGCCCGGGGGATCGGGATTCGCCCGGCTGGCGCTGGAGGAGCCGATCATTGCGCGCGGGGGGGATCGTGCCGTGATTCGGAGCTACAGCCCGGTCACCACCATCGGCGGCGCCATCGTCGTGGATCCACTGCCGCCCCGACGGAGGACCCGCTGGGACCCGGCAGTGGCGGATCAGGAGGTGGTGTCCCGTCTGCAGGCTCTCCTCGCTCGGCGACCGGGAGGGCAGGCCATCGCTCTGCTGCCGGTGCTCGCCGGCCTGACTCCGGAGGCGTGCCGGCTGCTGGGGCAGCACCGGGCGTTTGTCGAGGTCAACGGGCAGCTGCTGCTGGATTCCAGGGTCGAGGAGGCGGCCCGGCGCATGCGGGAGGCGCTGGCCGAGTTTCACCGCGCCCACCCGACCGAGCCGGGCATGCCGCTGGAGACGCTGCGGGCGGGACATGCCCATGCGGGAGCGGCGGCGCTGGCGCGCCTCGGCAGCGCCGGGATCATCACCATCGCCGATGGCACGGTCCGCCAGACGGAATTTCGGCCTCGCGCCGCCGGGGGGGACGCCATGCTGGAGCGAATCATCCTGCGGATCGAGGAAGGCGCCCTCACCCCGCCGTCGCTGGCCGAACTGGACACCGAACTCCAGCTCGCCGGTAGCGCGGATGCGATCCGCCTCGCAGCACGATCGGGCCGGATCGTGGCCGTAGAACGGGATCGCTTTTACGGGGCACAGGCGCTGGCTGGATTCACCTCCCGCCTCGCGGAGCTGGCGGCACGCGGCCCGATCACCCCGCCGGGGGTGCGGGAGGCCCTGGGGATCTCCCGCAAATATCTCATCCCGCTGCTGGAGTGGGCGGACCGCAGCGGGATCACCATCCGCGACGGTGATGTCCGTCATGCCGGTCCGAAAATGCCGCCAGCCGTTCCTCCCGGCGGGCGCCCTCCACCGTGAGCCACCGTGGGGCGGGGCATTCTTGCGTTCGCCCGCGGGTTCGGTGATCTTGCCTCTCAACTTCACGAGGCAGGTCGGCAGGCGACATTCCAGGTAGGAGGAATATCCATGACCGGGAGCTACTGGCCCGGGATGGTCCTCGCGCTGCTTGCCGGCTGCGGTGCGGTTGCGTCCGCACAGGAACGACCCCCACCGGCGGTGGAGCTGCGGGAGAACTATCCCAACCCGTTCTTTCCCGCGACCACGATTCCGTTTGTTCTCAACCCCGAACTGTGTGATGGAGGCCAGCAGCCACTAGTCAGTCTGAAGATCTACAACGTCCTGGTCCAGGTTGTCGCCGTCCCGATCCTGCTCAACTCCAACGGCGAGCGCTTGGATGGCCTGCGCCTCCGCTGCGGGGCCCACGAGGCCTATTGGGATGGGCGGGTCATGAACGGAAGCCGAGAGCTCACCCCGGGCATCTATTACGCCCAACTCGCTGTCGAGGGGGTCCGTTACACTTTGAAGATGATCGCACGACGCTGAGGGCCGTGGCGCTTCGATCTGGAGCGCCGCCGGTCCCGGCGACCTGCCACAGCGGCAGCTTTTTCCGGCCCGCCCCTTGCCTCCAGCCGTCCTCTGAGGAGCCCCTTCGAGACGAGGACCCATGATTCGACCGGAACGACTGACCATCAAGGCCCAGGAGGCCTTTCGCGAAGCGGCCGGCGTGGCCGCGGGCCGCGGCAACCCGGTGGTGAACGACACCCATCTCTTCAGCGCCCTGCTGGCACAGGAAGAGGGTGTGGTCCGGCCACTGCTGCAGAAGAGCGGGTTGAACGTCACCGCCCTGATCAATGAGACCGACCGTGAGCTGGACCGGCTGCCGCGCCAGGAGGGCGGCGGTGAGCCGACGTTCGCGCGGGAGCTCAACAAGATCTTCGACCGGGCGGAGGCGGAAGCCAAGCAGCTGGGAGACGCCTACGTCTCCACCGAGCACCTCCTGGTGGGGGTGGTGGAGGAGAAAGGCACCACCGCTCGCCAGCTCCTCAGCGCCCACAACGTCTCCGCCGACGACCTGCGAGCCGCGCTCGAAGGCGTGCGGGGCTCCCATCGGGTCGCCGATCAATCTCCCGAGTCTCAGTATCAGGCGCTGGAGCGTTTCACCCGCAACCTGACCGACCAGGCACGCAAGGGAAAGCTCGATCCGGTGATTGGCCGGGACGAGGAAGTCCGCCGGGTGATGCAGGTGCTGTCCCGGCGCACCAAGAACAACCCGGTGCTCATCGGCGAGCCCGGCGTGGGGAAGACCGCCATCGTCGAGGGGCTGGCGCAGCGCATCGTCAACGGGGATGTCCCGGAGTCACTCAAGCAGAAGGACATCGTGGCGTTGGACATCGGTCTGCTGCTCGCCGGGGCGAAGTACCGTGGTGAGTTCGAAGAGCGGCTCAAGGCGGTGGTCAAGGAACTGACCCAGGCCGAGGGCCGTTTCGTGGTGTTCATCGACGAGATGCACACCCTGGTGGGCGCCGGTGCCGCCGAGGGCGCGGTGGATGCGAGCAACCTGCTCAAGCCGGCATTGGCGCGCGGCGAGCTGCACGTGGTCGGGGCCACCACGCTGGACGAGTATCGCAAACACGTGGAAAAGGACGCCGCCCTGGAACGCCGATTCCAGCCAGTCCTGGTTGGTGAGCCGAGCGTCACCGACACGATCGCAATCCTGCGGGGGCTCAAGGAAAAGTACGAGGTCCACCACGGGGTGCGGATCACCGACAACGCGCTGGTGGCAGCGGCCACCCTTTCCGACCGCTACATCGGCGACCGCTTCCTGCCGGACAAGGCCATCGACCTGGTGGACGAAGCCGCCAGCCGCCTCCGCATGGAGATCGACTCCCTCCCGTCGGAGATTGACGAGGTCGAACGCCGGATCCTGCAACTGGAGATCGAGCGCCAGGCGCTGCTCAAGGAGAAGGACAAGGCCGCCGTGGAGCGCCGCAAGGCGGTGGAGCAGGAAATGGCCGGCCTGAAGGAGCGTTCCGGCGCCATGAAGGCGCAGTGGCAGGCCGAGAAGCTGGCGATCGGCCAGGTGAGCACCCGCCGCCAGGAGGTGGAGGCGCTGCGGACCGAGATGGACCAGGCCCGGCGCCGGGGTGACCTCCAGCGTGCCGCCGAACTGCAGTACGGCCGCATCCCGGAGCTGGAAGGGGAGATCAGCGCGGATGAGAAGCGCCTGGCCCAGATCCAGGCGACGGTCAAGTACCTCAAGGAGGAGGTGGACGCGGAGGACATCGCCCAGGTGGTGGCCAAGTGGACCGGGGTCCCGGTGGCCAAGATGCTGGAGAGCGACCGGGAACGCCTGGCCCGGCTGGAGCTGGAGCTGTCCCGGCGGGTGGTCGGCCAGCAGCCGGCGGTGGAGGCGGTGTCCAACGCCGTCCGCCGCAGCCGTGCCGGCCTGTCCGACCCCAATCGGCCGACGGGGTCGTTCATCTTCCTCGGCCCGACCGGTGTCGGCAAGACCGAGACGGCGCGAGCGCTGGCCGAGTTCCTGTTCGATGATGAACGGGCGGTGGTCCGGCTCGACATGTCGGAGTACATGGAGAAGCACTCCGTCGCCCGGATGATCGGTGCGCCTCCCGGCTATATCGGCTACGAAGAGGGGGGCCAGCTGACCGAGGCGGTCCGGCGCCGGCCCTACAGCGTGATCCTCTTTGACGAAATCGAAAAGGCCCACCCCGATGTCTTCAACCTGCTGCTGCAGATCCTCGACGAGGGCCGCCTGACCGACAGCCAGGGAAGGGTCGTGGACTTTCGGAACACGGTCATCATCATGACCTCCAACATCGGGAGCCAGCTCATCCTCGAGGCCGGCGAGGCGGATGAGGGTGCCTGGCGTGGCGTGGAGGCCGCCGTGCGCGCTCAGATGAGCCAGCACTTCCGCCCCGAGTTCCTCAACCGGGTGGACGAGATCATTGTCTTCCGCCAGCTGGGCAGGGCGGAGATCGCCCGCATTGTCGAGCTGCAGCTGGCCCGCCTGGTGGAGCAGCTCGCCCAGCGTGAGATCACGCTGGTGGTGAGCCCGGAAGCGCGGGCGCTGCTGGCCAGTGAGGGGTACGATCCGGTCTTCGGTGCGCGGCCGCTCAAGCGGGTGATCCAGCGGCGACTGCAGAATCCGATCGCGCTGCAGCTGCTGGAAGGGAAGTTCGCGGATGGGGACACCGTGGAGGTGACCCGGCAGGGAGATGAGCTGCGATTCGTCAGGCCGGATGCTCCCCAGGAGCGGCCACATGCCTGATACCCCTGCGGCGGCCACCGATCTCGAGGGCATACGCCTGGCGCTGGCGGAGGCACGCCGCGCGCTGGGGAGCGGTGAGGTGCCGGTGGGTGCCGTGGTGGTGCAGGATGGAGCAGTCATCGGCTCCGGCTTCAATGAGACCGTGGGTCGGGTCAATCCGACCGCCCACGCCGAATTCCTGGCGGTCTGCCGCGCGCTGGCCCATGTGGGTTCCGACCGGCTTCCCGACGCCACGGTGTATGTCACGCTCGAACCCTGCGCGCAGTGCGCGGGGGCCCTGGTCCTCGCCAAGGTCGGACGGGTGGTCTTTGGAGCCTGGGACGACAAGGCCGGAATGGCCGGGTCAGTGGGGGACCTCCTGCGGCACGCCCGGCTCAACCATCGGACCGAAGTGCTTGGGGGGGTGCTGGCGGAGGAGTGTGGCGAGCTGCTGCGGGGGTTCTTCGCGGAGCGGCGGGTGGGCTAGCTCCCAGACGGACGAAACGCCCGACCCCATTGGGACCGAGCGTCTTACCACGGCCTGGCATCACCCGGTTGCCGCCTCCGGGGCCCCGAAGGGCTATGAATCTGTTGGCGATGAGTATAGCCGGGGGCCGCCACTTCCGCAACCCCCGGGGTGTCCGGTCAGTCGTCGTGGTCGGCCGGACCCTCCTGGGCCCCCTGAGAGCTCCGCAGCGTCCCTCCATCGGCTCCCACGTAGGCGCTGGCCGCTCCGTGCTTGTAGACCAGTTCCCCGCCGCTGTGCCCGACGGCCACGCCCGCGACCACCAGACCGAACGCGCCGGCGGTGGCCACCAGCCGCGCTGCCTGTCCCAGGCGACCCCGGATCAGCCCGGCGCCCATGATCACGACCAGTACACCGGACAGGGCGAGGAACCGCTCCGCGTCCTCCTCATGGGCGTGGAGCGCCTGCTCAGGGACAACCTCCTCGACCCGTTCCTCCTGTCCTTCGCCGGTCTTGAGGGCCGCCCAGGCCGAGACGGCGAGGAGGGCGGCGGTGGCGACCGGGACGGCCCACGCGCGGCCGGGCGCGACCCCTCGGCGAATGGCCCATAGGGCGCCCAGCACCACCAGGGGCAGCAGAACCACGAGAACCACAGGGAAATGAACCACAGCCGGATGCAGCGGATCGGGCAGCACGGTGATGCTCCAGGTTGAGTGTGGCCGCACGATGGAGATTCTGCCGTCCCGCCACAATCGGGCAGATGCCGGAACCGCGTGCGGAGGATATGATTTGGCTCCACCAGGTCAGATGCCGGAGGCGGAAATGACCGAAGGGCGTGAGCGGGGGATGCGGCTGTTGCTGTTGGCGATCGTCCTCCTGATGATCATCGGCGGGACGTTGGACATCATCCTCGATGCCCCGACGAGCTGGTGGTCGTTCCACGTCGTCTATGAACTCTTCCTCATAGCCAGCGGGCTGGTGGGCGCGGTGTGGCTCTGGCTGGGATGGTTCAGGGCGGAGCAGGTGAACCGGACGCTGCGGCGGTCGCTCGAGGCCCGGCAGGAGGAGCGGGACGCCTGGCGTGCCAGCGCCCAGCGGGCGCTGGAAGGGCTGGGAAGTGCGGTGGACCGGCAGTTTCAGGGCTGGGGGCTCACGGGAGCGGAACGGGAGGTGGCCCTGCGCCTGCTCAAGGGCCAAAGCCACAAGCAAATCGCGCGGGACTCCGGTCGGAGCGAGCGTACCGTCCGGCAGCACGCCGTGGCGGTGTATCAGAAGGCCGACCTCGGCGGCCGGGCGGAGCTGGCCGCGTTCTTCCTGGAAGACCTGAGGCTGCCGGGATCGCCGTCGGACCCGGCGGCGCCACCCGGGGCCATCTAGGGTGAGAGGTCGTACTCGGTCGCCACGAGGCGGCCCCGCCAGTAGGTGAACTGGCCCTCCGGCAGCTGCCACGAGATCTCCCCCCGGCGCGGTACCATCATCCCCTCCACGCGCTCGTATTGACTGAACGTCCCGATCCAGGGCGTCAGGACCTGCCTCCCCTCCACCGACCGGTACCGCTCGGCGGCGGTGCCGGTGATCTCCCCTGCCGGCCCGAACTGGAAATCCACCGTGGCGTGGACGCCGCGATCGGTGAGCGTGGCGCGGGCGACGTTGTCGCTGACAGCCGTCCAGGTGAGCGACGCACTGGGCAGGAGCGCCGTCGGCACCCACGGCGCCTCGGCGAGATACCGCTGCAGCGCCGCCGTCGCGATCTCAGGGGAGCCGCTCTGGTGGGCGAGCGGAATCAGCCCCTGCAGGGCCGCATGCATGGTGCCGACCCCTTCGAGATAGCTGTCGCGAACCCGTGCGCCGACCAGCGGCGCCATCACAATGTTGGCGTCCCACATGAGCCCGGGCGGATCGATGGTTACCCGGTCCACCGCGGTGAAGCGGCTCCCGTTGCCGTCGGGGCGGAAGTAGAACTCGCCTTCCTGGACCAGCCGCGCCGACCGGATCGCTCGCTGGCCTGCGGGGAGAGCAAACGCGAGGTAGCGGGCGACCGGCGCCGGCAGCTCTCGCCCTTCCGCCGGCGTGGGAAGCGGACCGCTCCGGCGGATCGCAGCGTCGATGCGCTGTGCCAGGTCGTCGCTCCCCTTCCTCCAGCGCCGGTTCCCCAGCCAGGACACCACCGCGAAGATCGTCAATGCCGCTGCGACCATGAGCGCCATCGCCTGCAGCCACCTGGCCATCGTCTCCTCCCGGATCAGCCCGCGGATCAATTCTGCAGACGAACTGGTGAATCTGCCGTGAAAACCTCCGGAACCCGCTGACATCCCGCTGTCATGTGTTCGAGCTAGTGTGGACCTGCCCGAATCCGGTACAGGTTGATGATCCCAGTTGTGAGCCCGCCATCCCATTGCGCCTCGTCCGCATGCTGCTGACCTGGCTCGGACTGGGCCTGCTGTTCCTGCAAGCTCCGGCGGCAGACTCACTCCGGCTCCCGGAGGCGATGCGCTATGCGCGGGCGCACCGCGGGAGAGGATGCGTGATCGCTGCCCGGCTCCCCTGCGGGTGCCGGCGCGGTGTCCCGATTGCCGGCCCACCCCGGAGGCCGCGCTTGGCGTGGGCGAGTGGGAGTGGTTAGCTTGTCGCCTGCAGCGGAGCACGCGTGGGAGAACAGCCGTCACGGCGAGTGGGCCGCTCCGATGCAATATGGGGACAGGTGTCCGAGTGGCTGAAGGAGCCGGTCTCGAAAACCGGTAAACCCGCAAGGGTTTCGAGGGTTCGAATCCCTCCCTGTCCGTGGCAACGGCTATCAGCCTGCCAGTTGCCGGCTCTCCGTCTCGGCCCTTCGGCGACCTCGCGCCGGAGGGTCGTGCTGCTTGCGGGCCCGCTGGCTGATCACCGAATAGCCGAGTCCTTCATCTTACCCCCCTCGATGCCTGCAACCCTCGATCAGTTCACCGGCTGCATTCTCGGACTGGCCCTCGGCGACGCCCTGGGTGCGGTGGTGGAGGCGCGCCCGGTGGTGGAGGCCCGGCGCTACGTCGACGAGGTGCTGCGCGCGGGCCGGGCTGGAGAATCGGGGAGGGCGGGGTTCGCCTTCGGGCAGGTGACCGACGACACCCAGCTCATGCGGGCGCTGCTCGAGAGCATTCTGGAGGCCGGGGCCTTCGACCCGGCTCGGTTCGCGTCCCAGCTGCAAGCGCTGGTTGGCAGAGGGGAGCTGATTGGTGGCGGTCCGGCCGCCTTCGCCACAGCGGCAGCGCTCCAGGCCGGCGTGCCATGGTCGCGGGCCGGCATGCCTGCCCCGTACGCGGGCAATGGGGCGGCGATGCGCGCCGGACCGCTCGGACTACTGTACGGCCACGACCGCGATGCCCTCGTCCGGATCACCGTCGAACAGGCCCGCGTCACCCATCAGGATCGACGGGCCGCCGCGGGCGCGCTGGCAATCGCGATGGCAGTGGCGATCGCAACGCGCGGTCACCCGATCCAGGCCACGGACTTCCTCGATGAGGTCGGCGAGTCGGTGGCCCCGGTGGACCCCGGCGTGGCCACAGCGGTGCGCGAGGTGCGTGGTTGGGTGGCACTCCCCATGGATGCGGCGCTAGAACATCTGCGCCGCCACCTGATTGGATCAAAGCGCGAGTGGCCCGGCCACGGAGTGTCCCCGTTTGTCACCACCAGCGTGTGCTGGAGCCTGTACGCGTTCCTGCAGGCGCCGGAGTCGTGGTGGGAGGCCGTCTGCCTCGCCATCCGGGTGGGCGGCGACACGGATACTCTCGCAGCGATGACCGGGACCATCGCCGGCGCCCGCCACGGAGGCGCCGCGCTGCCGGCCCACCTCACCGCCACCCTGAACGACTGTGGCAGGTGGCGATGTCCCGACCTCGAGACGCTGGCCGAGCGTTGCTACACCCTCTCCCGGTCAGGCCTCCGGTGAGCGGACCCCAACAAGAAACCGGCCGGAGCATCGCCCCGGCCAGTCCCTGCCTGCTCCAGTTCGCCTGTCGCAACACCGTCACTGGATGTTCTGCCTCAGCTTGGCGATGTCCAGCATCGGGATGCCGCCCTCGGTGGGTACCAGGACCACCAGGTTGTTGGAGCCTTTCATGTCGTGCAGCACCTCGAGGTATTGCTTGGTCAGCGCCTCCGCCGTCAGCGTCTGATTGAGCAGGCGCTGCTGATCGCTCTGCAGGCGGGCCACCTCCACCCGGTGGCGCTCGGTCTGGATCTGCTGTTCCTGCGCGATCTTGCCGTTGATCGCGGCCACCACCTGGGCCGGCGGCTGGAGGTCGCGGAGGAAGAACGCCGTCACCTCGGCGATGCGAAAAGGCTCGCCACCGGCCCGCGGCTGGGTGATCAGGGCCGAGTCCACCAGGGCCTGCATGTAGTGGGCGATCTCGGTCCGCTTGGAGATGTCGTTGATGGAGAACCGCACCATGCCGTCCCGGACGCCCTGCCGGATGGCGTTGTGGACGATCGAGTGAATCTGCTCCTCGGTGCCGATCTCGAGGAAGATGCGCGGCGCGTCCTGCGGACTGATCTGCCAGCGCAGACCGGCGTCCACGGTCATGCCCATCTGCTCGCTTGACAGGGCCTCGATGGACTCGGCTTCCTCGCCAAATTGCGGGAACTGCTCCTCCCGGGTGGAGTAGCGCTCCATGGAGGACCACGGGGCGACCAGATGGATACCGGGCAGGAACGGCCGCTCCTCCACCGTGCCAAAGGCGTGCTTCACGCCCACCTGTCCCGGCTCGATCACCACGACCAGGGCGCCGAGCACCATCAGCACACCCAGGGTCGCGAAGGCCAGGGACATGGCGCGCAGCAGGCCGGAGCTGCGCCCGCCGGCATTGCCGGAACGCGCCACCATCATGAAGAACGACACCAGCAGGAGGACGCCGCCGAAGACGAGCTTGCCCATGATGTACCTTGGAGGGGTGGGGGAGCGAACAAGGTAAGGCCTCCCGGCGGGCCGAGCCAGCGGCCCCCGGATTGTTGACTCTGTCCGACGCCCGCCGCTAAGTTGAGCCCCCGCAGTGCCTGGGACGGGTGCTCGAGTGGTTTAAGAGGCACGCCTGGAAAGCGTGTAAACCCGCAAGGGTTTCGCGGGTTCGAATCCCGCCCTGTCCGTTGGAGCGCCATCGGCTGTTGCTTCGGAGGACGGAGGGGAAGGATGGCGGCTCTCCGGGTTCCCCGGCGGGCCGTTTTCAGTTTGGGCACGGGGTGCGGGCTCCCGGCCAATCGCCATGGCCGGGCCCTCGCAGGGAACCGTTTGCCGGCCCCTGACGTATCCTTCTATATCACCTTGGGAGCTGCCATGTTGATCCGCCGTTCGCCCGACATCCACTCCGCCCAGATCACCGACGAGCGCCTGTACCTGAACCGGCGGGATTTCCTGGGTGGATTGGCGGCGGCCGGCGTGGTGCTTTCCACCGGGGAGCGGAGCGCGATCGCGGAGGGTCTGGCGCGGGAAGCTCGTTCCACCGGTGCGCAGGATGACCAGCTCACCCCCTACGAGTCGGTCACCACCTACAACAATTACTACGAGTTCGGCACCGACAAGGACGACCCGGCGCGCCTGGCGAAGGACTTCCGGACGCGCCCGTGGAAGGTGCGGATCGAGGGAGAGATCGCCCGGCCGGGGGACTACGATTTCGACGACCTGATCAAGCCGTTCAAGCCGGTGGAGCGGGTGTACCGGCACCGCTGTGTGGAAGCCTGGAGCATGGTGGTGCCCTGGCTGGGCTTTCCACTCAAGGACCTGGTCACCCGGCTGCAGCCGACCACGCGGGCGAGGTACGTCGAGTTCACCACCCTGCTGGATCCGAAGCAGATGCCGGGACAGCGCCATAGCATCCTCCCCTGGCCCTACGTGGAGGGACTTCGGATGGATGAGGCGCTCCACCCGCTGGCCCTGATGGTCACAGGGCTGTATGGAAAGCCGCTGCCCAACCAGAACGGGGCACCGCTCCGGCTGGTGGTCCCCTGGAAGTACGGCTTCAAGGGCGGCAAGTCCATCGTGCGGATCCGTTTCACGGAGACCATGCCCAAGACCACCTGGAACGAGGCGGCCCCCGACGAATACGGATTCTTCGCCAATGTGAATCCGGCGGTGGATCACCCCCGATGGAGCCAGGCCCGGGAACGCCGCATCGGTGAGCTGTTCAAGCGTCCCACGCTGCCCTTCAACGGGTACGCAGACCAGGTCGCGAGCCTGTACGCCGGCATGGATCTCCGCCGCAACTACTGAGACGCGCGCATTTGGCCTTCCTCCCGCCGCGGGCGCTCAAACCTCTGGTCCTCCTCGCCTGCCTCGGGCCGGCGGCCTGGCTGATCTGGGGGGCCATCGGCGGTGGCAGCCTTGGGGCCGACCCGGTCAAGACGCTGCAGATCGTCACCGGGCTGTCCACCCTGGTCCTGCTGCTCGTCACCCTGGCGGTGACCCCCCTCCGGCGGCTCTTCTCCTGGAACTGGCTGGGACCGCTCCGGCGGATGCTGGGGCTGGCGGCATTCGGGTATCTGCTGGTCCACCTGCTCATCTACCTGATCCTCGATCAATCCCTCGATCCCGGCCTGATCTGGACGGATACGATCGAGCACCCCCGCATCGCGGTCGGCTTCGTGGCCTGGCTGCTCCTCATCCCCCTGGCGCTCACCTCAACCGACCGGGCCATCCGCCGGCTGGGCAAGCGCTGGGGGAGGCTGCACCGCCTCATCTACCCCGCGACCCTCCTGGGCATCCTGCACTATCTCATGGTCCAGAAGCTGGATCTGCGGGAGGGGCTGGTGTTCGCGGGGGTGTTCGCGATCCTCATGCTCGCCCGGCTGCCCGCCCGCCGGGGGGGGAAGGTGCCGTCGGGGGGCTGACCACTGGCCTGCCGGGGCACCCACCGACTAGCTTCCCGGCCAACGATCATGCCATCACGGTCCATTCTCCTCGACGAGCGAGCCATCGCCCGGGCGCTGACGCGCATGGCCTCGGAACTTGTGGAGCGCTCCCAGGGCGGGGCGGACCTGGTGCTGGTGGGGATCCAGCGCCGGGGAGTGGAGCTGGGCCAGCGGCTGGCCAGGCTGGTGGAAAAGCTCGAGGGGCGGCCGATTCCCTGCGGCAAGCTGGACATTACCCTCTACCGTGACGACCTCCAGGCGATCGGCGCCCGACCGGTGATCGGTGAGACCCAGATTCCCGGCGCCCTCGACGGCCGCACCGTCGTGATCGTGGACGACGTGCTCTATACCGGCCGCACCATCCGGGCGGCGCTCGACGAGCTGACCGACTTCGGCCGCCCCAAGCGGATCCTGCTCTGCGTCCTGGTGGACCGTGGCGGCCGCGAGCTCCCGATCCAGCCCGATATCGTCGGCCTCACCCAGCCCACCGCCAGCGGCGACCAGGTGGAGGTGCTGGTCCAGGAACTGGACGGCCGGGACGCCGTCGAACTGGTGCGGAAACCGTGACGCCGGTACCCGCCCTCGGCAAGGATCTGATCGGTCTCGAACACCTGTCGGCCGAGCAGATCAGGCTCATTCTTGACACCGCCGAGCCGTTCAAGGAAGTCAGCGAGCGGCAGATCAAGAAAGTCCCGGCCCTCCGCGGCAAGACCATCGTCAATCTGTTCTTCGAAGCCTCCACCCGCACCCGCATTTCCTTCGAGTTCGCCGAGAAGCGGCTGTCGGCGGACACCGTCAACGTCGCCTCCACGGGCAGCTCGGTCTCCAAGGGAGAGACCCTGGTGGACACCGCCCGCAACCTCGAGGCGATGCGCATCGACATGGTGGTCATCCGTCACGCCGCCTCCGGCTCGGCGGAGTTCCTCGGGAACCGGATCCGCTCCAACGTGATCAACGCCGGCGACGGCAAGCATGAGCATCCCACCCAGGCGTTGCTCGATCTGCTCACCCTGCGGGACCGTTTCGGCCGGCTGGCGGGCCTCAAGGTGGCCATCTGCGGGGACGTGCTGCACAGCCGGGTGGCCCGCAGCAACATCTGGGGCCTGAAGAAGCTCGGCGCCGAGGTGGCGGTCTGCGGACCGGCGAGCCTGCTCCCGCGGGACATCCGGGAGCTGGGCGTGGAGGTGATCCCGCGGATTGACGACGCCATCGCCTGGGCCGACGCCTTGAACGTCCTCCGGCTGCAGCTGGAGCGCATGACTGGAGGGTTCATCCCCTCGCTGCGCGAGTACAACCGGGTGTTCGGGGTGACCCGCGAGCGCCTGGAGCGGGCGGACAAGGAGATCGTGGTCCTGCATCCCGGACCGATGAACCGCGGCGTGGAAATCGACAGCGACGTGGCCGACGGCCCCTACAGCGTCATCCTGCCGCAGGTCACCAACGGCGTGGCGGTGCGCATGGCGGTGCTCTACCTGCTGGCCGGCGGGGCGCCGGACTGGCAGCACCAGGGAGGCAGTGAGTGACACGACCCATTCTGATCAGGGGCGGCCGGGTGATCGATCCCTCCCGCCAGAGCGACGGGATCGCCGACGTCTACCTCGTCGATGGGCGGATCGCGTCGGTGGGGCGGGGGATCGTCGGGGAGGATGGCTGTCAGATCATCGAGGCGGCGGGCCGGGTGGTCGCCCCGGGCCTCATTGACCTGCATGTGCACCTCCGAGAGCCCGGCTTCGAGGACCTGGAGACGGTCGCCACCGGCGCGATGGCCGCGGCTGCGGGCGGCTTCACTGCCGTCTGTGCCATGCCCAACACCGATCCGCCGCTGGACAACCAGGGGGCGATCGGTTTCGTCATCAGCCAGGCCCAGAAGGCGGGCAAGGCCAGGGTCTACCCCGTGGGCACGATCTCGGTGGGGCAGAAGGGGGAGAAGCTCTCCGAGTTCGGTGAGCTGATGAGCGCGGGCGCGGTGGCCATCAGCGATGACGGCAAGCCGGTCATGAACAGTCACCTGATGCGGACCGCCCTGGAATACGCCAAGACCTTCGGCATCCCGGTGGCGGATCACTGTGAAGAGATCACCCTCGCCGAGGGCGGGGCGATGCATGAAGGCATCGTGGCGACCCGGCTCGGGCTCAAGGGCATTCCGGCGGCCGCGGAGGAAATCCACGTCGCGCGCGACATCATCCTCTCGGAGCTCACCGGCGGGCACATCCACCTCTGCCACATGAGCACGCGGGGATCCGTGGCGCTGATCCGCCGGGCCAAGGAGATGGGCCTGAAGGTGACGGCGGAGGTGACGCCGCATCACTTCACCCTGACCCACGACGCCTGTCAGGGTTACAACACCAACGCCAAGATGAACCCGCCGCTCCGCGAGGAGGCGGACGTCGAGGCGCTGCAGGGGGCGCTGAAGGACGGCACCGTGGACGTGATCGCCACCGATCACGCCCCGCACCACTATGACGCCAAGGAGCGCGAGTTCGACGAGGCGCCCAACGGCATCCTCGGACTGGAGACGGCGTTTGGCCTGGCGGTGAGCCAGCTGGTCCGCCCCGGGATGATGACCCTTCCAGAGCTCCTGTATCGCATGAGCACCCGGCCCGCCCAGCTCTTCGGCCTGCCGGGCGGGTCGCTGGCGGCGGGGGCCCCGGCAGACCTGGTGATCCTCGATCCCGAGGTGGAATGGACCGTGGACCCGGGCCGGTTCTATTCCAAGAGCCGCAACACGCCCTTCGGCGGCCGCAAGCTCCGGGGACGGGCAGATCTGACGATCGTGCGCGGGAGGGTGGTCTACGAGCGGACCGACGCCTGACACGATGCCGGGCCTCGCCCGGGCCGCGGAGCAGATCGTGCGCTGCTGCCGGCGGCTGTGGGAGGCCGGCCTGATCGCCGGCCAGGACGGCAATGTCTCCCTCCGGGTCGGGCCGGACCGGCTGCTGGTGACGCCCCGCGGCGTCCTCAAGGGCGACCTGAGCCCCAGCGACCTGGTGCAGGTAGACTTCACCGGGACGCGGATTGGCGGCTTTCGGGAGGCGACAAGCGAGTTAGATTTGCATCTGCGAATCCATCAGGCCCGGCCCGACGTGGGTGCGGTGATCCACGCGCATCCCCCCACGGCGACGGGGCTGGCGCTGGCCGGCGAGGGCCTCCCAGGCGATCTTCTGCCCGAGGTCACACTGCTCTTCGGGGATGTCCCGGTGGTCCCCTACGTCACGCCGGGGTCCGCTGAGTTGGCCGACGCCGTGGAGACGTACCTGGTGGGGCGGGCCGGGCTGCTGCTGGCCAATCATGGCGCGGTCACGTGGGGATCGGACCTGCCGATGGCCCAGGTCCGCATGGAGAGTATGGAGCACGCGGCGAGGATCCTGCTCGCCGCCCGACACGCCGGTCAGGTGCGCCGGCTCACTGCCGGCCAGGTGCAGGCGCTCACGGGACTGGGAGAGAAACCCGGACATGACCAAGCAGAACGCAGATAGCGGCAATCCGATCGAGCGGCTGCTTCAGGACCGGACCCAGTTCGTCAACTGGCTGGCCCGGCTGAACTCCCCCGGCGAGGGCCCGGCGAGCGTGCCCGAGAACGTCCGCTCCCGGGTGCGGGCCGACTACGAACGTCGCCTGGACGCGGTCCTGCTGGAGCTGCGCGGTCATGTCACCCAGATCGAGGAACAGGTCGGCGATCTGACCGTGCGCCACGGCGCGCTGACCAGCCGCGAGGCCGAGCAGCAGGAGCAACTGGCCGAGGCCGAGGTGAGGCACCTGGTCGGCGAGTACGACGAGCGCCTGTGGGACGGGATCCGGGCCGAGCGGATGAAGGTCATTGCGCAGGTCCGCGAGGAGCTGGTCCAGACCAGCGCGGAGATCGCCCGGCTGAGCGAGGTACTGGCCACCATCCGGGCACCCGTCCCGCATGAAGCCGAGCCCGAACCTGAACCCGAGCCGGTCGTGCCGCCGCCGGTCATCGCCTCGGCGCCTCGGCCCCCGGTCCGTCCGCCCGAAGCGCCCCAGTCCCGGCCGGAGCAGGAGACGCCACCCGCCCGTCCGGCGGCCGCGGCGGCCGGACCCCAGGCCGAAATCCCCTTCAAGGCGGTGCCGCCGAAGCCCCAGCCTCAGCCCGCCCCGGCCCCCAAGCCGCCAGCCAAGAAGGAGGAGGCCCCCGGGCGGACCCTGTGGTTCCCATCGGGCAAGCCCACCGATACGCCGGCGGCCGGTGGCAAGGTGGACGAGCTGGCGTTCATCAAGTCCATTGATGCCCCGTCGTCTGCTCCGACGCCTCCCAAGTCCCGGCCCAGCGGCGGGTTCATCAAGGCTGATAACGCCCTCACGCCCGCCCCGGAGCCTCCCGCACCCAAGCCCCCGGCCCCGGCCGAGACCACCAAGGAGCGGCCCAGTCAATCGGCGGGACAGAAGACGCTCAAGTGCGGAGAATGTGGGACCCTGAACCGGCCCACGGAGTGGTACTGCGAGCGCTGCGGAGCGGAGCTGGCTGCGCTGTAGCCGCAGCACCTGGTCGGGACACAGGAAAGGGTGGGGATCCGTTGCGATCCCCACCCTTCGTTTGTGACGGCGTCCCTTGCTGGCGGCTACTTCTTGCCGGTGACCAGCTTCTGCAGCCGGCTCTTGGCGCGGCTGGCGGTGTTCTTGTGGATCAGGTTCTTGCGTCCGGCGCGGTCCAGCAGCCGGGCTGCCTCGCGGTAGGCAACCTGGGCCTCGGCGGGGCTGGCGGCGCTACGGACCTTCTTGACGGCGGTGCGCAACTGGCTGCGGCGGACACGATTGCGCTCGTTGGCCGACAGCGACTTTCGCAGCGCCTTCTTGGCGGACTTGATACGGGGCACGGACAACCTCGGGTTCGGACCGACGGGGCCGACCCCAAGGGGGCCGACAAGGAGGCAGGATTGTAGACGGAAGGACCCGCAAGGTCAAGCGGTGGACGGGTTTCAGGAGTGTCGGCGGGGGGTTAGATTGCCCCGCCTTCATGCAAGATTTCATTCTCGCGGCGCCGATCCTGCTGTTCTCCCTCGTGGCCCACGAGTACGCCCATGCGCGGACCGCGCTCTGGCAGGGAGATGACACGGCCTTTATGCTGGGGCGGGTCACCCTCAACCCCCTGCCGCATATCGACCCGATCATGACCATTCTGGTGCCGGCCATCCTGTGGTTCTCCACTAATGGCGCCTTCGTTTTTGGCGGCGCCAAGCCGGTGCCGGTGGTCCCGCGCAAGTACCGCAACTATGTCCAGGGCGACCTCATCGTCTCCAGCGCCGGCGTGATCACCAACTTCATCCTGGCGCTGGTCTGCGCCGGCCTGTTCCTGGTCTTCGGGGTGGTGGCGGGGATGGCACCGGGCGTGGTGGACCAGGTGAGTGTGCTGCAGCGGATGATGATGCTTGGCATCTGGGTCAACTTGCTGTTGTGTTTCTTCAACCTGATTCCCATCCCACCGCTGGACGGCTCCCACCTCCTGTACCATGCACTGCCGCCGGCGTGGGGGGCGCGCTACCGCCAGCTGGGTAACTTCGGCTTCCTGCCCCTGATGGCGCTGCTGATCTTCTTCCGCCCGCTCATCAGCGCCTTCCTGGTGCCGGCCCAGTGGGTCATGCTCCAGCTGGTCTACGGCATCGCCCCGTTTGGGGTGGGCGACACCTGGAACGTCTTCGCCCGCTGATGACCAGCCCCGCCGCCCCCACCTCCGCGCTTGGCGCCGAGCCGGCCTTCGTGGTCCGGCTGGACGCCTTCTCGGGGCCGCTGGACCTGCTGCTGCACCTGTTGCGGGAAGAGCGCATTGACATCGCGGACATTCCCATCGCCCGGATCGCCGACCAGTTCCTGGGGGCGATCCACGAGCTGGGGCTCAACCAGGCGGCGGACTACCTCGAGATGGCGGGTCGCCTGCTCCGGCTCAAGGCCCAGATGCTCCTGCCCCGGAGGGAGGGGGAGGAGGGGTGGGAGGATCCGCGGCACGAACTGGTCCGGCGCCTGCTCGAGTACCAGCTGGTCAAGGAAGTCGCGACCTGGCTGGAACGGGCCCAGGAGCGCCGAGCCGAACAGCACGCCCGCGGCTACCTGCCGCCCCCGCCGGAGCTCCCGCCGGCGCCGCTCACCCTGGACCTGCTGGAGCTGCTCGGGGTCGTCGAGCGGGTCATCTCCGAGATCCCCTCCCCGGTGCTCCACCGGGTGGTGGCGCGCCCCCTGGATACCGAAGGTGCTATCCGCCGGCTCCAGGCGCTGCTGGCCGAGCGGGAGGAGTTCACCTGGCTGGAGGCGGTGGGGCCGCGGGCCACGATTGTGGAGGTGCTTTCGACCCTGCTGGCCCTGCTGGAGCTCGCCCGGCGCGGCGCGCTCCGCCTGTCCCAGCCGGGCGCGTTCCAGCCCATGATGGTTCACCGCGACGGGCGGGAGCGGGTGGAGGCGCTCACCCCGCTTCCCGGACTGCAACCCGCCCCTGAGACTCCCGTGCCGAGCCCGATCGAGGATGCCCGTGAAGCCCCTGACCCAGCTCATTGAAGCGGCGCTGTTCGCCGCCGACCGTCCCATCACCCTCGAGGAGCTGCAGACGCTCGAGCCCGAGGCCTCGCTGGCCGATGTGCGCACCGCGCTGGACGAGCTGCGGGAGCACTATGACTTCGACGGACACTCCGTGGAGGTCGTGGAGCTGGCGGGTGGGTACCAGGTGCTCACCCGCCGGGCCTTTGCCGAGGCCATCGAACGGGCGCAGTTCGCGGTGCGCACGCCGCGGCTGACGACCGCCGCCATGGAGACCCTGGCGGTGATTGCGTACCGGCAGCCGGTGGGGCGGGCGGAGATCGAAGAGATCCGCGGAGTCTCGGCGGGAGGAGTGCTGCGCAGCCTGCAGGAGCGGGGCCTGATCGAGGTGGTGGGCCGAAGCGAGGCGATGGGCCGGCCGCTGCTCTACGGCACGGCGCCCCTCTTCCTGGAGCTGCTGGGGCTGCGTGACCTGGGCGAGCTGCCCCGCAGCGAGGAGTTCAGCGTGGCCCTCCAGCCCCACAAGCCCGAGGCCGGCGATGCCGAAGACGCCGCGGCCTCGGTGCCGGCCGAATCATGACCGAGATGCGGGTGCAGCGGGCCCTTGCCCGCGCGGGCGTCGCGAGCCGGCGGGCCGCGGAGCAGCTGATCACCGACGGCAAGATCCGGGTGGACGGGAAGGTTGCCACCATCGGGATGAAGGTGGACCCCGAGACCCAGCGCATCACGGTCAACGGCAAGCCGATCCCGCGGGTGGATGCCTCCCGCTGGCTGGCCTTCCACAAGCCGCTTGGCGTGGTCACCACCGCCAGCGATGAGGCGGGACGGCGCACGGTGCTGGACTTCTTCCCCAACATTCCGGGCCTGACCTACGTGGGCAGGCTGGACGTGAACACCACCGGTCTCCTGCTCCTGACCACGGATGGCGACGCGGTGCATCGCCTGACCCACCCCCGGTACCGCATTCCCAGGAGCTACGTGGCGCTGGTGCACGGGCGGCCCACGGCCGAGATCGAAGCCGCCATGAATCGCCCGGTCAGCCTTGACGGTCGGCCGGTATCGGCCACTCGGCTCCGGGTGCGCCCGGGCAAGGACGGCCGCAGCATCCTCGACCTGACTCTCATCGAGGGCCGCAACCGTATTGTGCGGCGCTGGGCTGAGGCCATTGGCCTCAAGGTGGAACGCCTGGCCCGGCTGTCGTACGGGCCGGTGCGGCTGGGGGACCTCCCGGTCGGGACGTCGCGTCCGTTGCTGCCGGCCGAAGAAGCCGGCCTCTACGCTGCGATCGGCATGGGGCTCGAGAAGCCTCGGCCGAAGCGACGGTAGCTGCCCGGCGAACGTGCGCTGGTGTGAGGGAGATCACCACCACCGTTGCAGGGTGACAGGGGAGACAGGATGCAGTATCCTCCGTCTCGCGCGCCGGGCAACACCGCTGACGCGTCCGGCCTGAACCCCGGCGTCCCGGCTGATGCCGGACTCACCTTCCGCCCACTCACCCCATGACCGCTCGTCCCTCCGGTTCCACCCGCGCCGTCGATCCCGGCCCGATCCAGCAAGTGGTGCTGGAGGTGGGGAAGCGCATCGTGGGGCAGGAGATGATGGTGGAACGGCTGATGGTGGGTCTCCTCACCGGCGGGCACATTCTGCTGGAAGGGGTGCCGGGGCTGGCCAAGACGCTGGCGGTCAAGACGCTGTCAGAAATCGTCGAGGCCAGCTTCTCCCGCATCCAGTTCACGCCCGACCTCCTGCCCGCCGACCTCATCGGCACCATGGTCTTCGACCCGAAGAGCCAGGAGTTCCGGGTCAAGCAGGGTCCGATCTTCGCCCAGATCATCCTCGCCGACGAAGTCAACCGGGCCCCCGCGAAGGTCCAGGCCGCGCTGCTGGAGGCGATGCAGGAGCACCAGGTCACCATTGGCGGGACCTCCTTCGCCCTGGAGGAGCCGTTCCTGGTGCTGGCCACCCAGAACCCCATCGAGAACGAGGGCACCTATCCGCTGCCCGAGGCGCAGCTCGACCGGTTCATGCTCAAGGTGCGTGTGGGCTACCCATCGCGGGATCAGGAGAAGGAAGTCCTGCTGCGGCGCAGCGGCCGCGACGAGACGCCGGTCCGCCGCCTGCTGGATCCCACCACCATCCTGGCGCTGCGCGAGACGATTGGAGCGACCTATCTGGATCAGAAGGTGGTGGACTACATCGTGGACCTGGTGCGAGCCACCCGGGACCCGTCGGTGGTGGGGCTCTCCAACCTGAAGCCGCTGGTGGCCTTCGGCGCGTCGCCCCGGGCCTCCATCGCCCTGGCCCAGGCCGCGCGGGCGCATGCCTTTCTGCGCGGGCGCAGCTACGTGATCCCCGAGGACGTCCGGGCCCTGGCGCTGGACGTGCTTCGTCATCGGGTGCTGCTGACCTTCGAGGCGGAGGCGGAGGAGATTGACTCCGATCAGGTCGTGACCCGGATCCTGGACTCTGTCCCCGTCCCGTAAGCGCCGGCGGCCCCGGAGACCACGGCGCCGCCTCAGCCGCCCCACCGCCATGCCGACCATCTCCCCCGAGATCCTCAAGCAGGTCAAGCTGATCGAGCTGCGCTCCCGCGGGCTCGTGGCCTCGCTGTTCGCGGGGGACTACCGCTCCGTCTTCCGCGGCCAGGGGATGGAGTTTGCCGAGGTCCGGCAGTATGAGCACGGCGACGACTTCCGGGCCATCGACTGGAACGTCTCCGCCCGGCTGGGGCATCCCTACGTCAAGAGCTACACCGAGGAGCGTGAGCTCACCCTGATGCTCATCGTGGACCAGTCCGGGTCTACCCACTTCGGCACGCCGCGAAGCAAGTCCGCGCTCGCCGTCGAGGTCGCGTCCATCCTCGCCCTGGCCGCGGCCAGCACCAACGATCGCGTCGGCGCGCTGCTCTTTGCGGAGAAGGTGGAACGGGTGGTTCCGCCCGCCAAGGGGCGCCGGCATGCGCTCCGCATCATCCGCGACCTGGTCGCGTTCACGCCGTCGGGGCGGCGGACCAACCTCGCCGCGGCCCTCTTCTATGCCACCGAGCTGCTCAGCCACCGGAGCATCGTGGTCATCCTGTCCGATTTCCTGGCGGCGGGCTGGGAACAACCGCTCCGCCAGCTGGCGGTGCGGCACGATGTGGTCGCCATTGCGGTGGAAGACCCGCGCGAATCCGAATTGCCGGATGCCGGCTGGATGGAGCTGGAGGACGCCGAGACGGGGCAGCGCCGGCTGGTGGATACCGGGGCGCGGGAGGTGCGTGGACGACTGCGGGCGCTGGCGGAACGCCGCCGCGAGGAGCGCCACCGGGCCTTCGGGTCGGCGGGGGTGGACCATGTCGCGATCAGCACCGCGCGGGACTACACCCTGGCGTTGCGCCGGGCCTTCGCCCTCAGGGCCCGCCGGCTCAGCCGATGATTACGCTGCTCCTCCTGCTGCAGGCCGCCCCCCCTACGGTCGGCGACACGATCTGGATCGAGCGGGCGGTCACCGCGCCGGCCGGAGCCGAGGTGCGCGCCGTACCCTGGGATCCCACGGGCCAGATCCGCCTGCTCGGGCGCCCTCTGCTGCGGCGAGAAGGATCGCGGACGATCATTGCCTATCCCGCGGTGGCCTGGAGCGCCGGCCGCCACCTGGTCAGCGTCCCAGGTCCGGTGGTGATCCGCCCGGACGGAACGACCGATTCGCTGCCCTCGGAGTCGAGGACCATCGACGTGGCCAGCGTGCTCCCCCCCGGGGCCTCGGCTGACAGCGTGGCAGTGCAACCGGAGACCGGCATTCTCGAGCAGCGCGTCACGACCCCGCTCCCGCTGGTCGTGGCTCTGCTCCTGGCCACCGGGCTGTTCGTCCCGCTCCGCTGGTGGTGGCGGCGTCGAGGCCTACCCGGGGGCACACCGCGCCTTTCCGTCGCGGGGGTGGTGCCCCCGCTGACGGAGTGGAGCGAGGACGGAGAACACCGGGCGGTGGCGGCGGTCGCCGCGATCGAACTGCGGCGGGTCGTGGTGGGGCAGTTGCCGGGTGTTCCCGCCGGGGTGATCACCTCTCGCCTGATCCGGATCGTGGGAGAGCAGAAACCGGACTGGCCTGCGGAAGAGATCGCCACCCTGCTGCGGGCCCTCGACTCGGCCCAGTTCGCGGAGGCGCCCGGGGCCGAGGTCGTGGACCTGGCGCAGCGGGCGACCCGGCTGGCGGCCCGGCTGGAGCCGGCGGCGTGAACTTCGCCCGCCCGTGGCTCCTGCTGCTGCTGCTGCTGCCAGTCCTGTGGTGGGCCTGGCGCCGGAACCAGCGCACCCCGGGCACCACCTACAGCGACCTCCGGCTCATCAGCCTGGTCGGCCCGGGCAGCGCGCTGGCCCGAATCCCGCCGTCCCTCCGCCTGCTCGCGTGGACGGCGTGGGTGCTGGCCGCCGCCGGGCCGCGGCTCGGCGGCTCTCGCGTCGAGGTCAAGCGCGAAGGCATCGCCATTGTCCTGGCCATTGATATCTCCAGCAGCATGCTCGCCGAGGATTTCGCGCCGTCGAACCGCATGGAGGTGGCCAAGCAGCAGGCGGTGTCCTTCGTCCAGGGGCGGAGCGCCGATCGTATCGGCGTCGTGGCCTTTGCCGGAGAGGCGCTGACCCAGGTACCGATCACGGTCGACTACCCGGTGCTGGAGCGGGCCATCTCCGACCTGCGCATCGGGATGCTGGAGGACGGGACCGCCATCGGCACGGGGCTGGCCACCTCGGTGAACCGGCTGCGCGAAGCCCCCGGCAAGTCCAAGGTCATCCTGCTGCTGACCGATGGAGAGAACAATCGAGGCACCGTGGATCCGCGCACCGCCGCCGCGGCCGCCGCCGCGCTTGGCATCCGGGTGTACACCATCGGCGTCGGGACGGAGGGGGAGGCGCCGATCCCCACCGGTCGGGGTCTCTCGGGATTTCGGTACGAGGTGCTGCCGGTCCGTATCGACGAACCGCTGCTCCGTGACATCGCCGCCACCACCGGTGGGCGTTACTTCCGTGCCCAGGACACCGAGGCCCTCAACCGCATCTTCCGGCAGATTGACGGCCTGGAGAAGACGCCTATCCAGGTGACCCGGTACGTGAAGTATGACGAGATCGCCAAGCCGCTGATGCTGATCGGGCTGCTCGCGCTGGGGCTGGAGCTCCTGCTGAACGCGACCCTGGTCGTGCGGGTGCCATGACCTTCGACACGCCACTGCTCCTGCTGCTCGCACCGCTGCTCGCGGTGGGCATCGGGGTGATTGCCCTGGTGGCCCGGCGACGGCGCATTGCGCGGGCGGCCGCGTGGTCCGCGGACCTCGCCGGGCAGGCCGGGCGGGCAGGGCGGTGGGGACCGGGGCTCATCGCCCTGGCCGGCCTCGCCGCGGTGGTGGGCCTGGCCGGCCCGCGCGGGGGGCAGGAGACGGTCAAGACCGAGAGCCAGTCGCTCAGCATCGTGATGGCGGTGGACATCAGCCGGTCCATGCTGGCCGAAGACACCCGGCCGAGTCGGCTGCGGCGGGCGGTGCAGGAAGCCCGGCGGCTGGTGCAGGACCTGGACAGCGACCGGGTGGGGCTGCTCGCCTTTGCCGGCCGGAGCTACATTCTGGCGCCGCTGACGCTGGATGGCGGCGCAATCACCCTGTTTCTTGATGCGCTCTCACCGGACCTGGCCAGCCAGGGCGGCACCGGACTCGCTGCCGCGCTGGCCCAGGGAGGCGAACTGCTCAACGCTTCACGGGAGGCCGGCGACCGGGTGCTGATCGTCTTCACGGACGGGGAAAGCCACGACTCCCTCCCTGAGGTGCTGGCGGCCGCGACCCGGCTGCGCGAAGCCGAAGTCCGGGTGATCCTGGTGGCTGAAGGCCTCCCCAAGCCGACCAACATCCCGATCCGCGACAGCGCGGGAACGCTGGTCGAGTACAAGGCCGATGCCAGCGGAAAGCCGGTGGAGACCATGCGCCGGGACGACGTCCTGCAGCAGGTGGCCGATGCCGCCGAGGCGGCCCTGGTTCCGGCTGAACTCCCCGACCAGGCGAGCGCCGTCCGCGACCTGCTTGCGGCGTTCCAGCGGGCACCCACCAGCTCCTCCAGCACCGAGGACCTCCGGCCGCTGGTCTGGCTCCCGGCCCTCATCGGACTGCTCCTGCTGGGCGTTCAGACGACCACTCGTCGGACCGCCGCATTGATCGGAATCGCCCTGTTGCTGTGGGTTCCCGCCGCGGCGGGGCAGCGGCCCGCGCCGGGCATTCGCGACTTCGAGGCCGGCCGCGTGGCCGAGGCCGCGGCCCGGCTCTCCCATGGGCTCACCGAGAGCGCCACCGACACGGCGTGGTACAACGCCGGCACTGCGCTGCTGGCGGCCGGCGACTACGCCGGGGCCCGCCGGGCGTTGGACCGCGCGGCCGCCACCGTGCAGCCCGACCTGCGCTATCGCGCCCTCTACAACCACGGCGTCGCCTCGCTCCGGGAGGCTGCCGCCGATTCGCTCAAGCGGGATTCCCTGCTCGGCCTGGCGGCGGACCGGCTGCAGGAGGCGCTGCGACTGGCACCCTCGAGCCAGCGGGCCAAGTGGAACCTGGAGCTGGCTCAGCGCCGCCGCCCGCCGCCACCCGGCGGGGGCGGTGGCAACAACCCGAAACCGCCGCCCCCTGCCGGCGATCCGCCACCCGATCCGGGCTCCGGACAGTCGGAGGGCGCGGGGCAGCCCAATCTCTCGCAGGCGCAGGCCGAGCAGATCCTCAACTCGGTTGCCCGGGAGGAGCGAGAGACCCGCTCGCGCAGGCTGGGCCGAGCCCGCAGCAGTTCCAGCACCGAGAAGGACTGGTGATGCTGGGCGCTCTCCTGACGCTGCTGGTCCTGCAGGGGCAGGGGCCCCAGGTCATGGTCGCGGTGGACCGGGACCGGGTCGCGTCCGGGGATGTGATTCTCTACACCATCCGGGTGGCGAGCGACCTGCCGGACCCGATCCGGATCGATGTGCCAGCGCTGGGCGGATTTGAGCTGGAGGCGCGGGCGGAGCGGAGTGAGGTCAGCGCCGAGGACGGCGGCGGCCGGACCACGACGGTGGAGCTGCGGCTGCGGGCCACCCAACCGGGGGAGTGGCGTCTGGGACCGGTACAGGTCCGCCAGGGGGCGGCCTACGCCCGGGGAGAATCGGTCCTGGTCACCATCGAGGGCGGACCGCCGCCCCCGGTGACGGCGTCCCTGAACGCCCGGCTCGCCAGACTGCTGCAGCGCGCCCCGCCCCCCGGAGTGCTGGGTCCGGCCGCCATCACCGTCATGGTGTCGGACTCCGTCGTCGTGGTGGGGCAACAGCTCGACATCGTGACGATCGCGTGGTTCGAGCGGGAGCTGCGCCAGCAGCTGCGTCGCGCGCCGACCGTGGAGGCGCCCCAGGTGGACGGGGTGTGGTCCTACCCCCAGACGGTGCCGGGGGGCATCGCGGCCAGCCGGCAGGTGGGGGGGAAGTGGTACGATCTCTTCGTCCTCCATCAGGTGGCCTTTCCGCTCACGGCGGGAAAGATCACCGTCGCCCCGGCCCGCCTTCAGTACAGCGTACCCCTGGCATTTCAGTTCTTCAGCCAGGAGGAGCGCTACAAGCTCTCCAGCCCCGCCATCTCGATCGAGGTGCGCCCCCTCCCGCCGTCGGGACGGGACCCGCGGTTCGCCGGGGCGGTGGGCCACGACCTCCGGCTGACGCACTCTGTCACCCCGGCCCAGTCGCGGCAGGGAGAGGCCGTCAACGCGGAGATTGCGATCACCGGGGAAGGCAACGTCGCCCTGTGGCCCCAGCCGGAGATCCGCTGGCCCGCGGGCGTTCGGGTCTATTCGGAGGCCTCCCGCGAAGAAGTCACGGTGGCCGACGGGCGACTGGGCGGAAGCAAGCGCTTCCGGTACCTGCTCGTGCCGGACTCGGCTGGGGCGTTCAGCGTGCCGGTAGTGCGCTATCCCTATTTCGATCCCGTTTCCGGTCAGTACGCCGTCGTCACCACCGCCGGGCCTTCGCTGGTGGTCGCTCCGCGCGGTGAGCGCATGGCGTCACGGGCGGAACCACCCCCGATGCGCCTGGACCAGCGGCCGCCCCCGGCCCTCCGCCTCCAGCGGCTCCTGCCGGACTGGGCCTGGGCGGTGGCCGCGCTGCTGCTACCCGTGGCCTTTTTCCTCGTCAGCCGCTCGCGCCCCCGCCCGGCGCCCACCCCGCCTCCGTCGCCGCCCACTCCCCCGGACTCGCTGGCGGATGTGGAGCGACGGCTGCAGCAGGCCCTGGCGCGACTGGCACCGGGCCTGGCGGATTCCGCGGATGTGGAGCTGACGGCTTCGCTGATCCGGTCCGGCGTCGACCCGCAAGCCGCCGATCGCATTACCGTGCTCCGTTCCGCCGTCCGGGAGGCCCGCTACGGTACCGGGCGACGGGCCGATACCAGGGCCCTGTCGCGCGAACTCGATGATCTGCTCGGCCAGCTCACTCCACGGGGTAGGGATGCCCGCCGTCGTTGGCGCCAGCGCGCCGGGCTGGCGGTGCTGGCCGCCTGCCTCCTGCGGCCGCTTGCCGCGCAGACCCCGCCGGAGCAGCTGTACGAGGCCGGCGCCTATTCCGCCGCGGCGGAGGGTTTCGCCCGCCGGGCCCTCGCCGACCCGGGCATCCCGACCCACTGGTTCAATCTCGGCGACGCGGCATGGCGGGCGGGGGATGACGCCCAGTCGCTCGCGGCCTGGATCCGGGCGGCCCGCCTCAGTCCGCGTGACCAGGGAATCCGGCGGGCGCTGTTTCTCGTCCCACCGGGCGACCCGTGGGCCTCGCGCAACCTGTGGGTGGCGCCGGTGACGCCGGCGGAGCTGTGGCTCTTGGGTCTGCTCACCTGGACGGCCGGGTGGGCCGGCGCGCTGGCCACCCGCCGGCTGCAGGGCCGCTGGCTCGTCCTCCTGGGAGGGGCGGTCATACTGCTCGGCGGCGGGCTCGCCCTCGGGCAATGGTATCGCCGGCCGGTGGCGGTGCTCGCCGCCAATCAGGTGCTGCGCCTGTCTCCCCACGAACAGGCGCCGGCGTCCGGCGAGGTGGCCCGGCTGGGGACGGTGCTGCTGGGGGAACGGCGCGGCGCCTGGATCCAGGTCGTCGCCTCCGGGGCGCAGGAGGGCTGGCTCCCCGCCCAGGCGCTCCGCCCCGCCGGCGATCTCCGGCTGCCCTGAACGATTTCCCCTCGTCGGGTATCTTTCGTCATGCCCCGTCGCATCGCGATTCTCCCAGATACCGTCGCCGACCAGATCGCCGCCGGCGAAGTCGTCGAGCGCCCCGCGTCGGCCGTGAAGGAGCTGGCGGAGAACGCCCTGGATGCGGGCGCCTCGTGGGTGCGGATATCGCTCGAGCAGGGAGGCAAGACGCTCATCGAGGTCAGCGACGACGGTCACGGCATGGGACGGGAAGATGCGGTGCTGGCGCTGGACCGGCACGCCACCAGCAAGATTCGCAGCGCCGCCGACCTTGTCGGCGTACACACCTTTGGCTTTCGCGGCGAGGCCCTGCCGGCCATCGCCTCGGTCTCCAGGCTCAAGCTCACCACATCCGAGGGTGAGGCGGAGGGCACCGAGATCGAGGTCAACGGCGGGCGGGTGGAGCAGGTGGGCGGCGTCGCCCGCCAGCGCGGCACTACCGTCACCGTGCGGAGCCTGTTCTACAATACGCCCGCCCGAAGGAAGTTCCTCCGCTCCACCTCCAGTGAAGCGCGCGCGGCATGGGAGACGGTGGCCACCCTGGCCCTGTCCCATCCGGAGGCGGGCTTCGAACTGCTGCTCGATGGCCGCAATCGCCTGCACGTGCCGCCTCGGCAGACACCGGTGTCCCGACTGGAAGCGGTCTGGGGTGCCGAGGTGGCCCGCACCCTGATCCCGGTGGAGCACGCCATCGGTGGGTTCCGGGTGCACGGGTTCATCCAGCGGCCCGCCGAGGCGCAGCCCACCGGGCGCCGCACCCAGCTGTTCATCAACGGCCGGCCCTTCCGCGACAACTTCCTGGTGCGCGCCGCGGAGGCGGGGTACCGCTCGGCTATTCATCCCGGCGACCGGCCCTCGCTGTTCCTGCAGCTCGAAACCGCAAACGAGGATGTGGACGTGAACGTCCATCCCGCCAAGCTCGAGGTGCGCTTCCGGGACCGGCTGGGCGCGGAGCGCGCCGTGGAGGAAGCCGTGCGGGAGGCGCTGGGCCGACTCGAGGCCGCCGCCGTGGTGACCTGGCCGGGTGCCGGAGAGCGGTGGACCGCCGATCACGCCTCCGAGGCGGGGCCCGCGCCGGCGGACCTCTTCGCCCCAGCCGGGGAGCCGCTGGCCGTGGAAGCGGCCGCCCCGGCGGGGGACCTCCCTGCCGGCGGCCGAAGTCCGGCGGAGTCCGCGATGCCGGTGGCCCAGCTCTTCAACACCTACCTGGTCTACGAGGGCCCCGATGGCCTGGTGTTCGTGGACCAGCACTCGGCCCACGAACGGGTGCTCTATGAGTCGGTCATGGCGAGGCTCAACGCCGGCGACGTGGCCAGCCAGCGCCTGCTCCTGCCGCTCACCCTGGAGCTGACGGACGAGGAGCTGGACGCGGTGGAGACCTATCGCGAGGCGCTGTCACGGGTGGGGTTCGAGGTCGAGCCGTTCGGCGGACGCACCGTGCTGGTGCACGCGGTCCCCGCCCCCCATCCGCGGTTCGACGCCGGCCGCTGCTTCCGCGAGGTGGTCGCCGACCTCGCGCGGGGCCGGTTCGGCGGCTGGGCCAACCGGCTGGAACGGTTCGCCGCCACCTATGCCTGCCGGGCAGCGGTAAAGGCCGGCGATCCCCTCGACGAGCGGGAGCGCCGGGAACTGCTGGCCCGGCTCTTCGCCTGCGCGCTCCCGCCCCACGATGTTCACGGCCGCTCGACCATCGTGCAACTGCCCCGCGAGGAGCTGGAGCGGCGCTTTGGCCGGCGTTAGGACCCCCGTCCTGGTCGGCCCGACGGGAATCGGCAAGACCGCGGTCGCCATGGCGCTCACGGCCCACTGGCCGCTGGAGGTGATCTCCGCTGATTCGCGCCAGGTCTATCGGGGTCTCGATATCGGCACCGCCAAGCCGCCCCGGCGCTGGCTCGCCAAGGTACCCCACTACGGTCTCGATGTCGTCTCCCCGGGCCAGCGCTACAGCGCCGGCCGGTTCGCCCATGATGCGCCGGGTTGGCTCGAGCTGGTGCGGGTCCGCGATCGCCTGCCGCTCGTTGTGGGCGGCACCGGGCTCTACATCAAGGCCCTGGCCGATGGGCTGTTCTTCGAACCGCCGCTGGACCCGGCGGCCCGCCGCGCCCTGGAACGCTGCACCGCCGTGATGGCAGATCACGACCTGGTGCGCTGGGCCCGGCGCCTCGATCCCGGTTTCCGTGGCGGGGGACGGCAGCGCTCAGCCCGGGCCATCGAGGTGGCCCTGCTGAGCGGACAGCCGCTCAGCCACTGGCAGGCCCATGCCCGCGCCCATGGGGTCCTCACCCCGTGGTACGTGGTGCTCACCGCGCCGCGGGCGGTGCTGCACCAGCGCATCCAGGCTCGAGCGGCGGAGATGGTCCGCCAAGGCATGATCGAAGAGGCGGCCGCCGTGCTGGCCGAGGGGCATCCGTCCGGGACTCCCGGCCTCGATGCGATTGGGCCGCGAGAGGCGGTCGAATACCTGCAGGGTCTGCGCAGCCGCGAGAGTGTGGCGGAGGCAGTGGCCGTCGCCAGCCGGCAGTACGCCAAGCGGCAGGAGACCTGGTTCCGGCACCAGCTGACGGGCGACATTCTCACCCTCGATGCCACCCGGCCGCCGGAAGAGATCGCCCGCGAGATCGCCGACCGCTGGGAGCGGCGCCGGGAGGGCGGGGCAGCCCATCCCGGCTGAGGCCGGCCCGGCGCTCTCGGATGACAAGCTCCCCGGGGCTGGCTATTCTCCGTGCTCGTCCATGATGTCGCCCCTCCCCCGCGCCCGCCCGACCCGATGCCGGACTTTCGCAGCGAACTCTCCGAGGCGGCCCAGGCCGGCGACCTTGCCACCGTGCGCCGGTTGCTGGATGGGGCACGGGACTTTGCCAACATGCCCGACGATGGCGGCTACACCCCGCTGCACTACGCCGCCTACTTCGGGCACCGGGACCTGGCGGGGTACCTGGTGGAGATCGGCGCCGATCCGGTGAGCGTCTCCATGGACCCGCTGCGCAATACGCCGTTGCACGCCGCCGCCACCGCTGGGCACGGTGCGGTGCTGCAGGTCCTCCTCGACGCCGGCGCCGATCCCAACGCGCGGCAGACGGGCGGATGGACGGCGCTGCACTCGGCCGCCGATCGCGGCCACGCGGCGGTGGCCGGTCAGCTCCTTTCTGCCGGCGCGGACCCCGCCGCGCTCAGCGCCTCGGGCAAGCGCGCCATCGACATCGCCCGCGAGCAGGGCCACCAGGCGGTGATCGACACGCTGGAGGCCGGACGATGACCCCGGGTGGCCACGATCGGCCCTGCGACGCTCCCCGCCGGTGGAGGTCCCTGTGAAGATTGGCATCACCTGCTACCCGACGTACGGCGGGTCCGGCGCCGTGGCCACGGAATTGGGCCTGGCGTTGGCCCGCCGCGGGCACGAGGTGCACTTCATCTCCTACGCCTCTCCCTTCCGGCTGCGGGGCTTTGCGGAACGGGTCTTCTTTCATGAGGTGGATACAGCGATCTCGCACTACCCGCTGTTCGATCACTTTCCCTACACCCTGGCGCTGGCCTCCAAACAGTACGAGGTGGTCCGGCGGCAGGAACTCGACGTGCTGCACGTGCACTACGCCATTCCCCACGCCACCACCGCCTGGCTGGCCCGCGAGATGCTGGCCGCCGAGCGTCGGCTCGGCGTCATCACCACCCTGCACGGCACCGATATCACCCTGGTGGGGCAGGAAGCCAGCTTCTATGCCATCACCAAGTTCTCGATCGAGCGATCCGACGAGGTCACGGCAGTCTCCAGCTTCCTGCGCGACGAGACCTACCGGACCTTCGGCTGCGTCAGCTGCAACGTGCGGGTGATTCCCAATTTTGTGAACCTGGAGGAGTACCGGCCAAACCCCGACGCGAGCCGCGAGGCCTTCGCCCCCGCCGGGGACAAGGTCATCACCCACATCTCCAATTTCCGCGAGGTCAAGCGGGTCCGGGATGTGGTGCGGATCTTCGCGCGCATCCGCAAGGCGCTCCCGGCCACCCTCCTGATGGTGGGCGACGGCCCCGACCGGAGCGAAGCCGAGGCGGAGGCCGAGCAGCTCGGCGTTCGCGACAACGTCCGCTTTCTCGGCCGCCTCGACCGGGTGGCCACGATCCTCCAGGCCAGCGATCTCTTCCTGCTGCCCAGCCAGACCGAATCCTTCGGGCTGGCCGCGCTGGAAGCGATGGCGTGCGGGGCCCCGGCGGTGGCGAGCCGGGCCGGGGGACTGCCAGAGGTGATCGAGGACGGCGTCAGCGGCATCCTGGAACCCCCGGGCTCGGTCGAGGCGATGGGGCGCCGGGCGGTGGATCTGCTGCGGGATTCCGCGCGATACGCCGCGGTGCGCGCCCAGGCCATTGCGGCGGCCCAGGCGTTTTCGGCGGACCGCATCGTCCCGATGTATGAGGAACTGTACGCCGAGACCCTCAAGTGACCCCGGCGGACCTGATCGCGGCGGTCGTGCTCGGACTGGTGGAGGGCGCCACCGAATTCATTCCGGTGTCATCCACGGGGCATCTCATCGTGGCAGGCCACGCACTCGATTTCACCGGGGAGCGGGCCAGTACATTCGAGATCTTCATTCAGCTTGGCGCCATCCTCGCGATCGTGTGGATCTATCGCGAGAAGTTCGGCCGCGTGCTCACCAGCCTGCGCCGTGAACCCGCCAGCCGTCGCTTCGCCACCAACCTGCTGCTCGGCTTCCTGCCGGCCGCGGTCCTGGGAGTCCTGGTGCATCACTGGATCAAGGCCCGCCTGTTCACTCCGGTGGTCGTCGCGTGGGCCTTCATCGCCGGGGGAATCGTGATGCTCCTGATCGAGCGCTGGGCGCCCGCGCCCCGGGTGCAGGCGGCGGCGGAGATCCCGCCCCGGCTGGCCTTCGGCGTCGGACTGGCCCAGATGCTGGCGCTGATCCCCGGGGTGTCGCGCTCGGGGGCGACGATCATCGGCGGGTACGCGCTGGGACTCTCGCGCACCGCCGCGACCGAGTTCTCCTTCTTCCTGGCGGTGCCGGTCATCGCCGCGGCCGCGGTGTTTGACCTGCTCAAGAGCCTCGAGGCGCTGCAGGCCAGCGATGTGCCGGTCTTCGCCCTGGGCTTCTTCGTGGCATTCCTCAGCGCGCTCGTGGTGGTCAAGGCCTTTCTTCGGTATGTCGCCCACCACACGTTCGTCGTGTTCGGGTGGTATCGCATCGGCGCCGGCCTGGTCCTGCTCTGGCTGGCGTCCCGCGGCCTGTTCGGGGGCGCATGAACCAGCAGGCGACTCCGGTGCTCCTCCGGCTGGAGCGCGTGCCGTCCACCCAGGACCTCGTGCACCAGCTCGCACAGGACGCCGCGCCCCACGGAACCGCCGTGGTCGCCGCCGAGCAGACCGCCGGCCGGGGCAGCCGCGGACGACGCTGGCAGTCGCCGGCGGGCGGGCTCTGGTTGAGCGTGCTCTGCCGGCCCCCCGACGAGCAGGCGCTGGAGGTCATGAGCCTCCGAGCGGCGCTGCTGGTTGCGGAGGCAGTGGAAGGGGCCGCCCCGGGTTTGTGGTTCGGCATCAAGTGGCCGAACGACCTCTACGTCGGCAGCCTGAAGGCCGGCGGCATCCTGTGTGAGGCGCGCTGGCATGCGGCCTCCCTCGGGTGGGTCGCCGTGGGCGTGGGCCTCAATGTGAGCAATTCCGTGCCGCAGGAGCTGACCGGCCAGGCGACGTCCCTCGCGATGCACGTGGAGCACCTCCGGGCCGGGGACCTCGTCGACCCAGTGGTCCGGGCGATCGCCGAGGCGGGGCAGCGGCGCGGCGGCCTGACCGGCACCGAGCTGGACGACTTCCGCGCCCGGGATGTGCTCTACGCCAAGCCGGTGACCGGCCCGGTGCCAGGGGTGGCCGACGGTCTCTCTCCCCTCGGCGAACTCCGGGTGCGACGCGCCGACGGCGCGGTGTCGCTCATCCGGAGCGGACCGGTGACCGCCCGGTAGCTTTTCACCCGACTCGAACCCCGGACGCTGACCCTCCTCATGCTGCTAACCATTGATGTCGGCAACACCGAGATCACGATCGGGCTGTTTCAGGGCGAGGCCATCATGGGCCACTGGCGGCTGACCACCCACCCCGACCGCACCCCGGATGAGTGGGCGGTGGCACTGGGGGCCTTCCTGCTGCACGCCGGTCACTCCCCCAACGAGGTCAAGGCGGGGGCGATGGCCTCCGTGTCGCCCGGGGTCACCCAGAGCCTGCTCGACGGGGTGCGCAGCCTCACCGGGGCCGAAGTGCGGGTCATCGACGCCACGACTCCGCTCCCCATTCGGCTGGACGTGGACGAACCGCTCACGGTCGGAGCAGACCGCATCGTCAACACCCTGGCGGCGGTGACCCGCTACCGCACCGATACCATCGTGGTGGACTTCGGGACCGCCACCACGTTCGACTGCATCACGGGCGACGGCCGCTTCATCGGCGGGGTGATCATGCCGGGGCTGCGAACGTCGGCGGATCAGCTTACCCGCCGCGCCGCCAAGCTCCCCGCCACTGAGCTCCGCCCCCCGGCCCGGGTGATCGGGCGGCGCACCGAGGAGTGCATCCGGGCCGGGGTGCTGTTCGGGAGCGCCGACGCCGTGGACGGCATCGTGCGGCGGATCCAGGCGGAGTGGCCCGGCGGGGGGACGCCGAAAGTCGTCGCCACCGGCGGTCTCGCCGGAACGATCGTCCCGCTGTGTCAGACCATCGAACAGGTGGACCCCGACCTCACCCTGCATGGGCTCAGGCTGGCGGCCGGGCATCTCGGCATCGCGTGGTAGCCCGGCCCACCGACCCATCGCCGCTGCGGCAAGCCGGCTATCGCGCCTTGGGCCGGGGCTTCGACTATCTGCTCCACCTCCGGCCGGCGGAGTGGCCGATCATGGCCGCACACACCGCGCTGGGATACATCCTGGCGGTGGGGGTGAGCGGAGCACTGGCCGGCGAGCAGTTGGGGCCCGCCGCCCTGGCGCTGGGGCTGTGGGTGGTGTGTCTGAACGGTGGCACGCTCGCCATCAACTCCGCGTTTGACAAGGACGAAGGCGACATCGGCTACCTCAAGTCCCCTCCGCCGGTGCCGTCGGGGCTCGGCCTGTTTGCCTTTGGTCTCATGGCGGCGGGACAGATCGGCGCCTTCTGGCTGCCCCCGGGGTTTGCCGCGGCCTACGGCATCTGCTTCCTCCTGTCGGTCCTCTATTCGGTGCCGCCGTTCCGGTTCAAGGCGGTTGCTGGGGTGGATTGGCTCATCAACATGTGGGGATTCGGCACCTTGACCCCTTACGCGGGGTACGCCGCCACCGGTCACGCCCTCCCACCGGACCATGCCCTGGTGCTGCTGGCCTTCTGTCCCCTCTTTGCCGCGCTCTACCCCCTCACCCAGCTCTATCAGTTTGAGGAAGACCAGCGCCGAGGTGATCGCACCCTCGCCCTCATCATCGGAATGCGCTGGAGCCTGGTCGTCGCGCTGGTGGCGGCGCTGGCGGCGTTCGCCCTGTTCGCGGTCGCGGGGTGGGAGGCCGGCTGGAATTCGAGAATCGACGGCTGGCTCCGGTGGAGCGGCCTGTCTCTCGCGCTTGCCGTCTGGGGGGTGGTCCTCGTGCCCTGGCTCCACCGCCACCGGGACATGACTCCGGCGCACCATCAGCGCGGGATGTACGCCGCCCTGCGGGCGTGGGCGGTGACCGACATAGTGGTGATATTCGCATGGGGTCTTTATACTTAGCCCATCCTGAACCCCTCCTCCGGAGCGCGCATGAGTTCCATGGTCCACGCCCAGACCGGGGCCGACCAGACCGACATCCCGTTCATCGTCCGGGCCGCGGTCAAGCTCGCTATCCTCGAATCGGTGTTCGTCCTGTTCATCGCGCTCGCCTCCCGGCTGCTGGCCGGAGGCGTGGAGACGATGGTTCTGGCCGTCCTGATCTCGGCGGGTGTCCTCGCTGTCACCACCCTGCCAGGCCTGTGGATCCGGCCGCGAACTATCGAAGGGATCGCCGGCGCGGCAGGGATCGGGCTGGCGGCGACGTGGATCTTCCTCCTCGTGGACGTCTCGCTCTTCCAGCCGTTCGGCCTGTGGACCAGCCGCTGGAGAGAAATTGGCGGTGGGAGCAACTGGTGGTACCATCCCGTGTGGTGGATGGTGGGTACCTATCTGCCGTGGCTGGGGGCGTGGATCCTCGCCAACCAGACGGCTCGGAGCGGCGCGCCGAGCCCGGTGGCGCTGGCCATCTCCTCGCTGGGCCTCACCCTCGTGTGCGCTGTGGGGGCCGTCCTCGCCGGATTTCCGGGGGCGGGATGGAACCTCGGTACCTTTGGCGTCGCATTCCTTCCCGGCCTGGCCTTGGCCACCGTCGTGTCGGCGCTGGGGGCGCGCCGGAAGTAGCCGTGGATGCGCTGGACTGCACTGGTATTGCGTATCGTCGGATGGCTGCTCACGCCACTGGTCGCGTGGGCAGCTTCGTTTTTCGGGGCCTGGTTCGTCCTGCTGACCGCCGGACGGGCCGGCTCGCCGAGAGCTGTGCTGGGGACGGCACTCGGCGCCGCGCTGCTGGCTGCGGTCATCTCACTCCTCCTGTGGCGGAAGCTGCTCAAGCGGTTCCCAAAGCTGAGGCGCACCCTGCAGGTCAGCACCGCGGGACTTCCCGTCATGCCGGAGCTGCCCGCGGAGGGCTCCACGCCCGGGCCCACCGGGGAGGGGAACGCCGAATGAGGCGCCACCTGTGCCTGACCGGCTGGCTGCTGGTCACCGCAGCGTGCGATTCGCCGCCCCCCAGGACCCCGGCCTCCGCAGCGAGCGTTGCCCCCGGGATGCCGGATTCCCTCGCGCTCACCACACCCGGCGGAATCGAGGTCTGGTTCACGGGTGCCCGGCCGGCCAGCGATTCCACCGGACAGCCCTGCACGGAGCGGGTGATGGAAATCCGGCGGGAGGGGCGGCGCATCGCCATTCCATTGCTGTACACCGGGCAACTCCCTCGGCTTGTCAACGACTCCACGGTTGAAGTGCCCATCTGGCTCCATTGCCGCCCGGGCAATGTCTATCGCGTCAGTCTCTCCACCGGCCAGCCGGTCAGGATCCGGTGAAGCGACTCCTGCTGGTGTTGCCGGTGATGGCCACCAGCCCGCTGCTGGCGCAGGGCCCGGGCTTCATGCTGGGACGCCTGTTCACGGACCCGCCGGGTGTGAGCTACCGGCTGAGCGTCAATCACTCCCTGTTTGGCCCATTCGGCGTCGGCATCCAGGCCCTCGCGGTGGACAGCCGCTATCCCATCGGCAACCTCTGGGGGCTCGGGGCCGACCTGGCCCTCTTTCGTGGGGGGCAGCCGGGGCCTTACATCCTCGGCGGCGTGGAAGGGGGCGTCGCAACCCGGGGGCAGAAGACGTTCTGGAGCGCCTGGTCCGCCGGCGTCGGCTACGAACTGCCCCTCTTCAGCGGCCTCTCTCTCGCGGCCGAGGGACGCTACCGCGCAATCACACCTGGCAACTACGACGGGGTGGAGCTGGGTCTCCGACTCGGTGTCCAGCGCGGCCGCCGCAGTGGCGGGGGGAGCCCCGCGCCGCGAGGCCCGGCCGCGTCAGCGCTTTCGAATGCCGCCCCTGAGGCCGACGCGGTCCGGGACGAACTGGGCCGGGCGGGAGTGCCGGCGGACCGCGCTTCGCTGCTGGGCGGAGTGGTGCAGACCGCACTCGATGTGATGGGCATGCCCTATCGCTGGGGTGACGACGGCGAGGAGGGGTTCGACTGTTCCGGCCTGATCCAGTACGCCTTTGGCCACCACGGCATCACCCTGCCGCGCCGCAGCGCCGACCAGGCCCGCCAGGGTGCGCCGGTCCCGCGCGAGCTGGACGCCCTGCTGGCCGGCGACGTGCTGACCTTCGCCACGACCGGCCGGTCCGTCTCCCACGTGGGGCTCTACCTCGGGAACGGCAAGTTCATTCATAGCGCCAGCGGCGGCGTGCAGATCAGCGTGCTCAGCCCGGACGATGTGTCGGGGCGGTGGTGGCTCCGCCGCTGGATCGGTGCCCGGCGCATCGTGTCCTAGCCGCCGCGGCAGGCCCCGGGGACAGAACGTCCGACGCCCCTTCCGGCGCGGTGCCGGAAGGGGCGTCGTGCTGCCAGCCACCAGGCGGCTAACGGTTCTGGCTGTTGTCGTGCTGGTGACCGCCGTGATCGTGCTCCTCCTCGTCCATGGACTGTCCCCGCATCTCGAGCGAGGCAAGATCGCGCTGGAAGACCGGATCGGAGAAGTCGATCGCCGGCCAGCGGCCCATATCGTCCGGCGTGAACAGGGCGGCGATGTGCGCCATGGCGCCATTGACCAGGTTCTTTCCGGTCGGGTTGAGGTACTCCGCCACGACCCGGTAGCGATGATCCGGCTTCAGGCGGATGCCCCGCCCGCGGATGCCCGGGAGGCTTCGGCTGACCCCGCTCACCCGGCCGTCACTGGAACGGATGGACTTCACCCGGGCCAGTTCCTTCCCGGATTCCACATCCTCCAGCCGGACCATGATGCCGTAGTCGTGCATGTGCCCGCTGTAGGCGATGATCCGGCCACCCACCGGGAGCGAGAACTCGTACGCCTTCTCCGATCGCCCGGGCGGGACATCGAACGTGTTGCTCCCGCCGACGGTGAGGTTCACGTCCATGTACAGCGGCATCACGTCCACCGGCCGGGGACGGAGATTGGCCGGGGAGTAGTCCAGCTTCATGGTCAGACGGACCCCGGAGAGGTCCTCTCCGGTGTCGTTGTGCCAGGCCACATAGAAGCCCAGCCGCATGCCGGGAGTGAGCGGCACGCCGACCGTGGCCGGGACCACTGCGTCCTCGGTTTCCGTACCGGCGCCGAAGAGCCGCTCCGCCGCCGGGTACAGCAGCTGCCGCCGGCCGTAGTTGACGGCGATGAGGTGGTGCATGATGCGGCGCGGAAGGAGCCGGCCCTCGGCATCACGCACTTCCAGGCTGAAGCCCCGGAACCAGCCATCCACCGGCCAGACGAACTGCTGGACCGGTGTGTCATGGGAGGCGCCGAGGTCATGCATGGCGTGGTCCTGCATCGCCGGCATGGCGGGAAGGTCCCACGGGCCCGCCGTGACCACGACCTGGCGGTGGGCGCTGTCCACCGCCACGTGGACGGATGGGGTCGGTTCGGCGATCTGGGTCTGGGGAGCGCTGGCGAGCGCGGTCAGCAACAGGAGGTGGATCATCGTGTTTCTCCGGACTGATGGTAGCGGCCGGTTGGGCGTCAGCAATCTAGGTCCAGTACGCCGGTGAGCCAACAGGGGATCCATGGTCGCAGGGACCCCGACACCCCCGTGAAGTCCGGCCCCCAGCCGGCAGTTCCATGCCCCGGCCGCTTAGCGCTCTCGCTTGACAACTGCTAAAGGCAATATATCTTCCACCCCGTCTCCTAGCAGTCCTATGCCATGACTGCTAAGTTATTGAATGGCAAACACTTTCAACCAACTTTCACGGCGTGGAGGAACACATGGGCGCTACCAAGGCCAAGCCGAAGCTCAAGATGCACCCCCTCGAGGACCGGGTGGTGATCTACCCCGATGATGAGGGCGAGTCGATGCGGGGCGGGCTGTACATCCCCGATACCGCCAAGGAAAAGCCGACCCAGGGCGAGGTGCTCGCCGTTGGGCCGGGCCGGATCGAGAAGGGCGCCCGGATTCCCCTGGACGTCAAGGTCGGTGACAAGGTCCTGTACGGGAAGTACAGCGGCACCAACATCACGGTCGACGGAGAAGAAGTCGTGATCGTGAAGGCGTCGGATATTCTCGCGAAGATGGGCTGAACCCGGCATCAGCCGGACGGGTGAGTGGCGGGCCGACGGCCCGCACGCGCCCATCTCAGCCTTTTGCACTTGAGCCCTAACTGGAGACGTACCCGATGGCTGCCAAGGAATTGATGTTCAACACCGATGCCCGCGCCAAGCTCAAGAAGGGTGTGGACGCCCTCGCTGACGCGGTCAAGGTCACCCTCGGCCCCAAGGGCCGCAACGTGGTGATCGACAAGAAGTTCGGTTCGCCGACCGTCACCAAGGACGGCGTCACCGTGGCCAAGGAAGTCGAGCTGGCCGATCCGATCGAGAACATGGGCGCACAGATGGTCAAGGAGGTCGCCACCAAGACCAGCGACCTCGCCGGCGACGGCACCACCACCGCCACCGTGCTCGCCCAGGCGATCTACCGCGAGGGCCTCAAGAACGTGACCGCCGGCGCCAATCCGATGGAGCTCAAGCGCGGCATCGAGAAGGCGGTCGAGGTCGTGGTCGAGGAGCTCAAGAAGCTCTCCACCCCGTCGGCGGGCAAGAAGGAAATCGCCCAGGTCGGCACCATCTCCGCCAACAACGACGCGGAGATCGGCAAGCTCATCGCCGACGCCATGGAAAAGGTCGGCAAGGACGGCGTCATCACCGTTGAGGAGGCCAAGGGCCTCGAGACCACGCTGGAGACGGTGGACGGCATGCAGTTCGACCGCGGCTACCTCTCGCCGTACTTCGTGACCGATCCGGAAAAGATGGAAGCGGCCATGGAGGATGTGTACCTCCTGATCCACGACAAGAAGATCTCGGCCATGAAGGAGCTGCTGCCCGTGCTGGAGAAGGTCGCCCAGACCGGCAAGCCGTTGCTCATCGTCGCGGAGGACGTCGAAGGGGAAGCGCTGGCCACCCTGGTGGTCAACAAGCTCCGCGGCACCCTCAAGGTCTGTGCCGTCAAGGCGCCGGGCTTCGGCGACCGCCGCAAGGAGATGCTGGTGGACATCGCCAAGCTCACCGGCGGCAAGGTCGTCTCCGAGGAAGTCGGCTTCAAGCTGGAGAACGCGGTGCTCGCCGACCTGGGTCGGGCCAAGCGAATTGTCATCGACAAGGACAACACCACGATCGTCGATGGCAAGGGCAAGGACGACGACATCCAGGGTCGCATCTCCGAGATCAAGGTGGCCATCGACAAGTCCACCAGTGACTACGACCGGGAGAAGCTGCAGGAGCGGCTGGCCAAGCTCTCCGGCGGCGTAGCCGTGATTCACGTGGGCGCGGCGACCGAGACCGAGATGAAGGAAAAGAAGGCTCGGGTCGAGGACGCGCTGCACGCCACCCGCGCCGCGGTGGAAGAGGGCATCGTCCCGGGCGGTGGCGTGGCGCTGCTGCGCTGCCAGGCCGTGCTGGACAAGGTCAAGGGCACCGAAGATGAGAAGATCGGCGCCGAGATCATCCGCCGCGCGCTCGAGGAGCCGATCCGCATGATCGCCCAGAACGCGGGCGTGGAGGGCTCCATCATTGTGGCCAAGGTCAAGGAGTCGAAGGACAAGAACTACGGCTACAATGCGGCCACGGACGTGTACGAGGACCTGGTCAAGGCCGGCGTCATCGACCCGACCAAGGTCACCCGTACCGCGCTCCAGAACGCGGCCTCGATCGCCGGCCTCCTGCTCACCACCGAGTGCGTCGTGGTGGAGCGGAAGGAAGACAAGCCGGCGCCGGCCGCGCCCGGCGGCGGCGGCATGGGCGGCATGTACTAGGCTCCGGTGCTCGGTGGCCTCAGCGCCACCAGCCGGCTGCAGGCAGGGGTCCCGGGCTCGCCCGGGACCTTCTGTTTTCCGGCGCCGAGGACCGCCGGTTATCTTCCCCGACGGCCGGGGAACATGGCCCGCAACCTGCTTCTCCGTTGGCTGGAAGCGGGAAAAGTCACTGAAAGTGTCTCAGGGAGGAGCAAAGTGGTGATGCGCGTGTCCGTTTTGATACTCGGTGTGCTGCTGGTCACATCCGGCCGGCTCCCGGCCCAGGCCCCGCCGCCGGTGCTGGGCACCTGGCAGGCCGACGTCAAGGAAGACCGGAAGGACGCCCCGCGGACGGTGATCGTCCGGGCAGACTCCAGCGCCAGTTACGGCACCGAGACGGTGCGCTGGCGGCTCAAGCCCGACAGCATCATGCTCGCGCTGGGCGGGGAGTGGGTGACCTACCGGCTGCAGATCCGGAACAACCGGCTGACCCTGTCCGGCGGGGACCTCACGAAGCCCGTCAGCCTTACCCGGGTGGGGCCGCCCAGCGCGCGTCCGGACAGCATCCCCGTTCCGCCCGATCCGGACACCGAATAGGCACGGGCCTCGGACGCACCAAGGGGGACGCCAGGGCGGCGTCCCCCTTGCTGTTTCCGGCTCCGCGCGAGGTCAGCCGACCAGGATCGGCTCGAGCGGTTCGCCCTGACGCGCGACATGGAGTGTGGTGGCCTGGCCGTCCCGCCGCAGCACCGGCTCGACCACGCGGCGGGCTTCCGCCTCGCTGTTGCACCGCTCGCTCAAGTGCGCCAGTACCACTCGCCGCAGTTCGGCGTGCAGCACCTCGGCCAGCAGCTCCGCTGCCGCCCGGTTCGACAGGTGACCGACCGAGCCGGCGATACGCGCCTGGACCACCGGTGGATACGTGCTGGTGCGCAACAGCACGTCGTCGTGATTGGCCTCGAGCACCAGGGCGTGGGATTCCCTGAGCAGAAACCGCACGGCCGTGGTGGGCCGCCCCAGGTCGTAGGCCAGCCCGACCCGGTGCCCGGCGGCCGTCCGGATGGAGACCGCCACCGGTTCGGCGGCGTCGTGTGAGGTGGGGCAGGCCTCGATCTGGAAACCGCCGAGCGTGATGGCCCCCATGAGCGCCAGGGGCCGGAACTCCACCCCGGACATCCGCGCCCGGACACGGTCCCAGGTGCCAGGCGCCGTGATCACCGGAATGCCCAGCGTCGCCGCGAGGCGGGCGGCGCCGGCGGTGTGGTCGTTGTGCTCGTGAGTGATGACGATGCCGCGGAGCGCGCGGAGATCCAGACCCGCCTTCGCCGCACGCCGGGTGATCTCCCGGGCGCTGAACCCGGCATCCACCAGGAGCGCTTCGCCCCCGGCCTGAATGCCGAAGGCGTTGCCACCGGACCCCGAGCCGAGCACAAACAGCGTGGTGTTCATCGGGCGGTGAGGCGGTGGTAGATGGCCGAGAGGGCGGCGCGCCGTTCAGAGGTGAACGCCACCTCGCGTCGGGGCATGACCCGCTCGGCCACCTTGAGGAACCCCTCCTCCGACATCAGCTCGCGGCCCTCGCTGCCCCACGCGAACGGGCGCACGAACTTGGGCGGGGAGGCGGGCCCGAACACGCTGGCACCGGCGCCGATCACCGTCCCGGTGGGCAGCAGGGTCCCGATCGCGGTCTTGGCGTGATCCCCGATGAGGCTGCCGAGCAGCTGCCGGCCGCTGGGGACGCGCTCGCCGTCCGGCTCGAGGGTCACCTCGCCGTAGGTGTTCTTGAGGTTGGAGGTGGTGGTGCCGGCGCCGAGGTTGACCCAGTGCCCCAGCACGCTGTGCCCGACGAACCCGTGGTGGCTCTTGTTGGCGTAGCCCAGCATCACGGTGGTGGAAACCTCGCCCTTCACGCTGCAGCGCGGCCCGATGACCGAGGCCCGCAGGTGATCGCCCAGCAATCGGGAGCGCTCTCCGGCGAACAGCGGCCCTTCCAGCCGGGTGCCGTGGCGCACCTCGACGCCCGCCTCAAGCACGATGGCGCCGGCCCGGGTATCGAACACGACGCCCGGCTCCACCTGCGCCCCACGGCAGAGCACCAGCGCCGCATCTCCCAGGACGATGCTGCCGGCCGGGACCGGGTCGGACGTTCCCGCCGCGAAGCCCAGGCAATCGGCGGCGAGAAAGCGCTCCAGCGCCGTCAGCAGGTCGAAACTTCCCCGGAGCAGCACCCCATCCACTCCGAGTGCCGGCCCACGCTCATGCGGACCCTCCCAGCGCTCGCCGGCGGGCACGATCCACCCCACCGTCGCGCCCTGATGGGTCAGGCGCCGGGCCTCCGGGGCAAGGACGATCGGGGCGCCGGTCGGCGCGAACCAGGCGGCGGCAATGAGCGCCGGACCCGGGACACTCACCTCCGCGCGGACTTCCGGCTCGTCCCCCTCGTGAAAGCCCGCCACGTGTCTGCCGAGGATCGCCGCGGTCTCGGCATCCAGGCTGGCCTCCCAGCGTTCCCTGATCTTCCAGACTCCGGCTCGCAGCTCGCTGACCGGGCGCGCGCCGGCGAACGGTGCCCACATCGGGCCGGGCCCGTCGGGCTCGAGGAGATAGAGAGCAGGCGTACGCATGGGGCGGGGAGGCACCGTGGGAGCGCATAGGCGCTCCGCTACGGAATGTCCCGGACCTCCGGCGGCAGCTGGTCCAGGACGGACTTGAGTTCGGCGGCGCGACGCCGCGACATCACCAGGATGCGCCCGTTCGCGTGCACCACCACCACGTCGGTGAGGCCGCTGACCACCACCGGATCGCCGGCCGACCAGACCACGCAGTCCTCGGCCTCCGACAGGAACACCGGACCCACGCTGACGTTGCCGTGACTGTCCCGCCGCCGGACCCGCGGGAGGGCGTCCCAGGTGCCGACGTCGTCCCAGGTGAACCGCCCGGGAACCACGGCCACCGACTGGCTCCGTTCCAGCACCCCGACGTCGATGGACACGGGGGTGAGGGCGGCGAAGAACCCGGCGACGTCATCCGCCGCCAGGAGGGGAAGATGCGGCGCCAACTCCGGGGTATGCCGCGCGACCTCTTCCAGCAGGCAGTCGGCCGTCCAGGCGAACAGTCCGCTGTTCCAGTACGCCCCGGAGGCCATCAGGTCCAGCGCCGTGGCCGCGTTAGGCTTTTCGGCGAACCGCGCGACGCTGCGCGCGACTTCGTCCAGGGAGTTCCCCGGCACGATATACCCGAAGCCGGTGTCGGGCCGGGTCGGCACGATGCCGACGGTGACCAGGCGGCGGTGGCGCACCGCGGTCGCCAGGGCCTGGGCCGCGCTGTGGCGGAACGACTCCGCCTCGCGGACGGACCAGTCCGCGTGCAGCGAGAGGACCTCCGCCTGGGCGTCCCGCCGCCGTGCCTCATGGGTGGCCCACACCAGCGCCGGTCCGGTGGATGCCGCGCGCGGCTCCACCAGCACGTTTTCCGGCATGAGCCCGAGAACGTCCTGCAGTCGCGGTGCAAGGGCGGCACCGGTCACCACGAGTACGCGCTCCTTGGGCACCAGCCCAACCAGGCGCGACACCGCCTGCTCGGCGGTGGACGCTTCCCCGGCGAGCGGCAACAATTGTTTTGGGGAGGCGGGAGTACTCAGGGGCCAGAACCGGCTGCCCGAGCCTCCCGCCAGGATCACAGCCCAGCGCATGATGAGGGAAGCGGCTAGAGGAGGGTGGCGAGGTCGGGCGCCTGACGCCGGAGCTCGTAGAGCAGGGCACCGATATTGGTGGCCGGTGGCGCGAGCAGAAAGAGCTGGCCCTCCGTCCCCAGCGGCCGGACTACCACCAGCCGATCCTCGAACTCCAGCACCGTGGCGGAGAGGGATTCGCAGTCGGCCGCCTCACCGAGCCGACGGGCGCCGGCGGCGAAGGTCGCCGCGAGCGCGGCGACGGCATCGGCGTCAAGCGGGGAGCGGCCGGCGCTGTCGATCGGGAGTCCATCGCTGGACAGCACCACCACGGCATCCACGTCCGGACGGGCCGCGAGGCCCTGGACCACGTCGCGTAAGCCAGCCATTGGGGACTCCGAAGCGGAGAGGGGTTGGAGAGGGCATTGTACCGGGGCAGCGGGGGCGAAGTCAAGGAATCACTGTGGGTTGACCCCCTCCGGGCGCCTCAATAGGTTCCCCCCATGCCAGCACCGATCAGGGCCCTGACGTTCGCGACGTTCGTCGTCATCGCGGCCTGCAGCCAGGACAGCGGGATCCCCGATCCGAGCATCCCCAACGCCATTGATACAGTCACGCTCTGGTCGCTCACCGACGGGCCGCTGACCCAGCCCACCGCCTATTCATTGAACTTCCGCGCCGGCGTGCGCACCTGGGAGGCGGGCTCCGGCTTCGAGTTCGCCTATGACGTGGCCGATGACGGCAGCAGCCGATTCCTGCCCTTGGCGGTGCTGGGGCTGGCACCGTCCACCGGGCTCCGGCCGGGGCTCAAGCCCTCGGCCGTGGGGTTCGACCAGATGCGGCGGGCGCCGCTCAACGGGTACCTCACGCAGGACAGCGTTCCCATCGCCGAGGGAGACCTCTTCTTCATCCGGACCACGGTCAGCACCTGCTCGCTGTTCGGAGTGCCGCTCTACGGCAAGCTGGAGGTGCTGGATATCGATACCACCGCGGGAACGGTGACCTTCCAGGTGCTCACCAACCAGAACTGCACCTATCGCAGCCTGAACCTCGGCCTCCCGTAAGACAGACCGGCCGTGATTGACATCAAACTTCTCCGCCAGGACGCCGACGCCGTCCGAGCCGCGCTTGCTCGCCGTCTCGACCCGGCGCTCGAGGCGACGCTCGGCCGGCTGGCCGACCTCGACCGCCGACGCCGCGAGACCCTGACACGGACCGAAGCGCTCAAGGCACAGCGCAACACCGCCACCGAAGAAGTGGCCCGGCGCAAGAAGGCCCGCGAGCCCGCCGACGACCTGCTGGCGGAACTCAAGCGCTCCGGCGAGGAGGTCAAGGCTCTCGATGCCGAAGTGCGCGAGATCGACGCCGCGCTCGAGCTGGACCTGCTGACGGTGCCCAACCTGCCGCTCCCCAGCGTGCCGGACGGGGACGCGGCCGGCAACACCGTCCTCAAGGAGGTGGGGGCCCTTCCCGCCTTCGAGTTCCCGGCCAGGCCGCACTGGGAGCTGGGGGAAGCGCTGGGGCTCTTTGACCTCCCCCGCGGCGCCAAGATCTCCGGCTCGGGCTTTCCGCTGTTCACCGGGCCGGGCGCCCGGCTAGTGCGGGCGCTTTCCAACTTCATGCTGGACCTGCACACCGCCGAACACGGCTACGTGGAAATCGCGGCGCCGTACCTGGTCAATCGGGCCTCCATGACCGGCACGGGGCAGCTCCCCAAGTTCGCCGAGGAGCTGTACTTCGTGGGTGCCGACGACCTGTTCCTGATCCCCACCGCCGAAGTTCCGATCACCAACATCCACCGGGATGAAATCCTCGACGGCAGCGCGCTGCCGCTCGGCTACGTCGGGTGGACCCCGTGTTTCCGGCGCGAAGCCGGGGCTGCGGGGAAGGACACTCGCGGGCTGATCCGGGTGCACCAGTTCGACAAGGTGGAGATGGTCCGCTACTGCCGGCCCGAGGAGAGCCCGGCCGAGCACGAGCGGCTGACCCGGGCGGCGGAGACGGCGCTCGAGCGGCTGGAGCTTCCCTACCGGCGCGTGGCCATCGCCGCCGGTGACACCGGCTTCGCCAGCGCCTGCACCTATGACCTGGAAGCCTGGGCCGCCGGCGTGGGCGCCTGGCTGGAGGTCTCCAGCGCCAGCACCTTTACCGATTTCCAGGCGCGACGGGCCAGCATCCGGTTCCGGCGCGAGCCGGGAGCCAAGCCGGAGTTCGTGCATACGCTCAATGCCTCCGGCCTGGCATTCCCCCGGACGATCATCGCCCTGCTGGAGAACAACCAGCAGGCCGACGGCTCTGTCCGCATCCCACCGGCGCTGGCGCCGTACCTGGGCACGGACCGGCTCCTCCCGCGTGCGTAAATCAGACCTGCGCCGGTACGTGCCGGCGCTGGTGGTGCTGCTGGTGGCCCTGCTGGCCGGACTCTCGGCGGGCTCGGGCTGGGTCGTGCTGCAGCACTTCCGCCGGGACGCCGTGTCGCTGAGCCGTCTGTACGCCGGCGTCTTCGCCGGCCTCAACGATCCACGGGAGGGCGGGCAGGCCGACGCGCTGCTCCGGCTGGGGGAACAGGTGCGGCGGGCGGGAATTCCGCTCATCGTCACCGACACCGCCGGGCGGGTGACGGCGGCCGCCAACCTCCCCTTCGAAGCCGCCGTGGACGATCCGCGGGTGCTTGCGTACGCCGCGTTCCTCGACCGGGAAAACCCGCCGATTGCCGAACCGGCGCTGGGCACCCTGCACTACGGGCCCGTTCCCGCGCAGCGGCAGCTTACCCTGCTCACCGTCCTGCAGGCGCTGATCCTGCTCATCATCGTGTCGGTCGGGTTCGCCGCCTACCGCAACGCCCTGGCGGCCCAGCGCGACCGGCTCTGGGTGGCGATGGCCCGCGAGGCGGCCCACCAGATGGGAACGCCGCTGATGAGCCTGCAGGGGTGGATCGAGCAGCTGCGCTCCCGCGCCACCCCGCCGCCCCACCTGGCCGATCACCTTGCCGCCGACGCCGAACGGCTGGAGCGGGTGGCGCAGCGCTTCGAGCGGATCGGCCACGCCACCCGCCGGGAGCCGATCGATACGGTGGCGCTGGTGCTCAAGGTCGCCGCCTATTTTGAACCCCGGTTGCCCACGAGGGTCAACCGGATCACCCTCCAGGTGGACGTGCCCGCGGTGGCGCCGATTGTTCTGGGCGATGCGATCCTGCTCGAGTGGGCGCTGGAATCGCTGGTGAAGAATGCTATCGACGCCCTGCAGGGACAGGAGGGCACCATCACCCTCCGCGTCACCACCGAACCGGACGTCGCGGCACTGCGGGTGATGGATACCGGGCCCGGCGTGCCCGGTGACCTGCGGCGGACCCTGTTTGACCCCGGCATCACCACCAAGTCCGGGGGCTGGGGCATTGGCCTGGCGCTGGCGCGACGGGTGATCGAGGACTCACACGGCGGAGAATTGATGCTGGAGCATGTCGAACCCGGAGCAAGCTTCCTGATCCGGATCCCCACGCATGAGCGGTAGCCCGAGCACCCTCGCCGGCCTCGCCAGCCTGAACCCCGCCCAGCGGGCGGCGGTGGAGCACGTCCATGGGCCGCTGCTGGTGGTGGCCGGGGCTGGCTCGGGCAAGACTCGGGTGCTGACGATGCGGATCGCCCGCCTGATCGACGAGACCGGCGTGCCGCCCCATCGAATCTTTGCCGTCACGTTCACCAACAAGGCCGCCGGAGAGATGAAGGACCGGGTGGGACGCCTGCTCGGGCGGGACCCATCCGGCCTGTGGATCGGCACCTTCCATTCCCTCTCTGCCCGGCTGCTGCGGCGGGAGGCGGAGGCGCTCGGCTTCACCCGTCAGTTCACCATCTACGATGAAGACGACCGGCTCGGCGTCATCAAGCGCCTGATGGAGCAACTCGGCCATCCCACCAAGCTCTTTCCGCCCAAGCTGATCCAGTCGCTCATCTCCAGCGCCAAGAACCGCATGACCGGCCCCGAGTCGCTCGCCAGCGGCTCGCCGTTCGATCGGGTGACGCAGGTGGCCGCGGACGTCTACCGGGCCCTCGGGCCGGCGCTCAAGGCGGCCAACGCCATGGACTTCGACGATCTCATGCTGCACCCGCTCACGCTCTTCCAGGAGCGCCCCGACCGGCTGGCCTTCTACCGGGACCGATTCGCCTTCCTGCTGGTGGATGAGTTCCAGGATACCAACGCGGCGCAGTACCGGCTGGTGCGTCTCCTTGGGGAACACGGCAACGTCTGTGCGGTGGGAGACGACGACCAGTCCATCTACGGCTGGCGCGGTGCGGACGTGCGGAACATGCAGGCCTTCCGGGAAGAATTCCGTGACACCACCATGGTGCGGCTGGAAGACAACTACCGCTCCACCCGGATGGTGCTGGACGCCGCGAACGCCGTCATCGCCGACAACAAGGGCCGCATCGGCAAGACCCTCCGCGCCAACCGCGCCACCGGAGAGACCGTTGTGGTGCTGGCTGCCGCCGATGAGCGGGACGAGGCCGAGTGGATCGTTCGCGAGTTCCGTACCCGCCAGGCGGCCGGAGACTGGATCTGGACGGAGATGGCGGTGCTGTACCGGACCAACGCGCAGTCCCGCGCCCTGGAAGAGGCGTTCCGGCGCGCAGGGGTGCCGTACCGCATCATCGGCGCGATCAGCTTCTATGACCGGCGCGAAGTCAAGGATCTGCTGGCCTATCTCCGGCTGGTGGCCAATCCGGCGGATGACGAAGCCTTTCTCCGCGCCGCCCAGGTGCCCAAGCGGGGCCTGGGAGAGTCGAGCCTCGCCATCCTGCAGGAGGCGGCGACACGCTGGACCAAGCCGCTGCTGGCCACCGCCCACGCCGCCGAGCTGGTACCGGACCTCCGGCCCAACGTCCGGGAGAATCTCCGCAAGTTCGGACAGCTGATCGAGGACCTCCGAGAACGGGCGGGTCACTGGCCGCCGGCCCAGATCCTGGAGCAGGTCATCATCGCCATCGGCTACGAGCAGGTCCTCCTGGCTGAGGGCCCCGAGGGCGCCGACCGCTGGGAAAACGTGCGCGAACTCCTCGCCAGTGCGGCCGAATGGTCCGAGGTTGTGGAGGCGCCGGAGGACGAGCCGACCACACCCCTCGAACGGTTCCTCGCGGAGGCGGCGCTGCTCTCGGCCAACGACACCATCGCGGGGGCTGCGGAGGGCGTCACCCTGATGACGCTCCATACCGCCAAGGGGCTGGAGTGGCCGGTGGTGGCGCTGTCCGGCATGGAAGACGGGCTCTTTCCACTGGTACGTGCGGAGGAGCAGGCCGATGGGCTCGAAGAGGAACGGCGGCTCTGCTACGTTGGTATCACCCGGGCCAAGGACAAGCTCTACCTGACCTGGGCCCGCTCCCGCCGGCGGGGGGGAGAGCTGCGGCCCGGGCGACCCTCGCGCTTTCTCGGGTCCCTGCCGCCTGGTGTCATCGAGGAGAAGCGCACCTCCAGCCTCTGGGTGCCAAGCTGGAGCGCGGCGGCCGCCCCCCGGCGGCACGGTGGCGGGGCGGGGCGCGCCGGCTGGAGGGATGATGACCTCCCGGCGGCCGCCTCGACGCCGGAGCCGGCAGAGGAGTCCCAGGTGGCGCCACGGTACGTCAAGGGAGAGCGGGTGCGCCACCGCCGCTTCGGGAGCGGGGCCATCCAGGGACTCAGCGGTACCGGCAAGGACCTCAAGGTGGTGGTGAAGTTCGATGACGCCGAACATGGCCTCAAGCAGTTGCTGGTCGCGTACGCTGGACTCGAACGGGAATGGGAGAGCGCATGAGCATCGGACGGGAAGAGGTCCTGAAGGTGGCCCGCCTGGCAGAACTCGACGTGGCTGAGGCGGACCTGCCGCGGCTGGTCCAGCAGATGGGCAACATCGTCGGGTTCGTGGAGCAGCTGAACGAGGTCCCGGCGGGGGACCACGCGCCGCCATTTCTGGCCGGACCGTCCGCGCTGACACTCCGGCCGGACGAGCCCGGATCGGTCCCCCTGTCCCGCCCACCGTCGGAGATGGCGCCCGAATTCATCCGCGGCTTTTTTGCCGTGCCCCGTCTGGGCGCCATGGAGGAAGAATGAGCGGCGTCCGGTTCATCGCCGAGGCCGTGGCCGGCGGGCGTACCTCGGCCGCTTCCGTGGCGCAGGAAACCGGCCGGCGGCTGCACGCCACCCGGAACCTCAACGCGGTGCTCCACACGGGGCAGGTCTCGCTGGACCGGCAGGCATCGAGCCTGGATGCCCTGGCGGCCGGGGAACGCCGGGGGCTGCCGCTGGCCGGCGTGCCCATCGCGCTCAAGGACAATATCGTCACCACCGAGGGCCCGACGACCTGCGGCTCGAAGATCCTCGCCGGGTATGAGTCCCCCTACGACGCTACGGTCGTCACCCGGCTCCGCGCCGCCGGTGCGATCATCGCCGCCAAGACCAATCTCGACGAATTCGCCATGGGTTCCTCCACGGAGCACTCCGCCTATGGCCGGGTGCTGCACCCACTGGATCCGGCGCGCGTGCCTGGCGGCTCCTCCGGCGGCTCCGCGGCCCTGGTGGCCGCCGGCGTAGTGCCCGCGGCGCTGGGATCGGAGACCGGCGGTTCCGTCAGGCAACCCGCCAGTTTCTGTGGCGTCGTCGGGGTCAAGCCGTCGTACGGCCGGGTCAGCCGGTTCGGGCTGGTCGCGTTCGGCTCGTCGCTGGACCAGGTGAGCGTCTTCGGCCAGACCGTGGACGATGCCGCGCGGGTGCTCTCGGCCATCAGCGGCCACGATCGGCACGACGCCACCAGCGCCGCCCTGCCACCGCTCGAGCTGGAGCCGCCCCGCACCGACCTGCGCGGGCTCACCTTCGGCATGCCCAGGGAGTACTTCCCGCCGGACCTGGATGGCGGGGTCCGCGCCGGGCTGGACCGCACCGCCCACCTGATCCAGTCGCTGGGCGGCTCGGTGGTGGAGGTGTCCCTGCCGCACACCCGCTTCGCGGTGCCGTGCTACTACATCGTCGCGCCGGCCGAGGCGGCGGCCAACCTCGCCCGGTACGACGGTGTGCGCTACGGTCAGCGACGGGTGGGTCCCGAGGGAGACATCCGCGCACTCTACCGTGACACCCGGGGGCAGGGATTCGGGGCCGAAGTCCAGCGGCGCATCCTGATCGGGACCTATGTGCTGTCCTCGGGCTACTACGACGCCTACTACCGCAAGGCCCAGCAGGTCCGGGCCCTGCTGGCCGACGACTTCCGGCGGGTATTCGAGGACCAGGGCGTGGACCTGCTGCTCACCCCGACCACGCCGACCCCGGCCTTCAAGGCCGGCGAGAAGACCGCGGATCCCGTGGCGATGTATCTCGCAGACATCTTCACCTGCTCCATCAACCTGGCCGCGCTGCCCGCCCTGAGCCTGCCGGTGGGACGCGCCGAGGGGCTGCCGGTCGGCGCGCAACTGGTCGCGCCCATGTTCGCCGACAGTCGCATGCTGGCGGTGGCGCAGGCGCTGGAAGCAGCACTGGATGCCACCGGGGAGGTCCGCTGATGACCTGGGAAACCGTCATCGGGCTGGAGGTGCATGTCCAGCTCCTCACCCGCACCAAGATGTTCTGTGGCTGCATCAACCGGTTCGGCGCCGAGCCCAACACGCTGGTCTGCCCGGTGTGCCTGGGCCTTCCCGGCGCGCTGCCGGTGCCCAACGAACAGGCCCTCCGGCTGGCCACCCGGGCCGCGCTGGCTCTGGGCTGCACGGTGCATCACACCAGCGTCTTCGCCCGCAAGAACTACTTCTACCCCGACCTCCCCAAGGGATACCAGATCTCCCAGTTCGACCAGCCGCTGGCGACCGGCGGGAGTATTACCATCGAATCGCCGGAACGGGGACGGCTCACGCTGGGCATCACCCGGCTCCACGTGGAGGAGGACGCGGGCAAGTCGCTGCACGACCGGCTGCCCGGACGGACCGCCGTGGACCTCAACCGGGCGGGGACACCGCTGGTGGAGATCGTCAGTGAGCCGGACATGCGCAGCGCCGCCGAGGCACGCGCCTACCTGACAGTGCTCAAGCAGATCCTGCTGTACTGTGAGATCAGCGACGGCAACATGGAAGAGGGCTCGCTTCGGGTGGACGCCAATGTGTCCATCCGTCGTCCCGGAGACCCGCTGGGCACCAAGACCGAAGTCAAGAACATGAACAGCTTCGCCAACGTCGAACGGGCGCTGACCGTCGAGCGGGACCGGCAGGTGGCGCTGGTGGAGGGCGGTGGCCGGGTGCAGCAGATGACCCTGCTGTTCAACGCCGCCTCAGGGGAGGTCCGGCCGATGCGCTCCAAGGAAGAGAGCCACGACTACCGCTATTTCCCCGACCCCGACCTGCCGCCGCTGGTGCTCAGCCGGCTGTGGGTTGAGCAGCAGCACGCGGCGCTCCCCGAGCTGCCCGAGGCCAAGCGGGACCGGTTCATGACGATCCACGGCCTGCCCCCGTACGATGCGGGGGTGCTGGCCCACGAACGCGCCGTGGCCGACTACTTCGAGGCGGTGGTGGCCGCCGGGGCGGAGCCCAAGTCGGCCGCCAACTGGATCATCAACGAGGCCCAGCGGGATTACAACGAGACCGGACGCTTCGCGATTGCCCCCGCGCGGCTGGCGGCGCTGGTGGCCCTGGTCAAGGACGGCACGGTCAGCAATCAGGCCGCCAAGCGCGTGTTCGCAGAACTGCTGATCACCGATGAGGCGCCTGCGGCCGCCGCCCAGCGGCTCGGCCTGGTTCAGGTCGGAGATGCCGACGCCCTCGGCGCCTGGGTGGACGAGGTGCTTGCGGCCAATCCCAGGGAAGTGGAGCGCTACCGGGCGGGAGAAACCAAGCTGCTGGGCTTCTTCCAGGGCCAGGTCATGAAGAAGAGCGGCGGCAAGGCGGACCCGAAGAAAGTCGGGGCCATGGTGCAGCAGAAGTTGCGATAGAGACGCCACCCGCAAGACTCGGCCCGGCTCAGCGGCCGCGCTCCGTGGCGGAGCGCGGCCCTTGTGTTGACCGGGAGCCTCCCGGCTACTCCGCCGGCAGGTCCAGCACGCTCATCGGATCCACACTCACGCCACCATAGCGAGTTACCCAGTGCAGGTGCGGCCCGGTAACCCGGCCGCTCTGGCCCACGTCGCCGATACGCTGGCCGCGGGTCACCATGTCCCCGATGGCGACCCGGGCGCGGTGCAGATGGAAGTAGCCCGAGATCAGGCCTTCGCCGTGATCCAGGTACACGACCGTGCCCGCCAGGTAGAAGTCGGCGACCAGCGCGACCCGCCCGGCGTTGGCGGCGTAGACCGGCGCCCCGACGGCCCCGGAGAAGTCGGTGCCGAGATGCCGGCTGGTCACCGTGCCGTTGAACACCCGGGCGGTGCCGAACCCGCTGGTGACCCGGGTGGGGCGGGGGCGCTGGAACGGTTCGCTCCATATGCGCGGCGTTGCGTGCGCGGCCCGGCTCACCTGCCGGGCCGCCGCGTTGTCCCGGGCGATGCGCGCGCGAGCCGCGGAATCCGGCTCCGCCATGCCGGGGGCGACGCGCAACTCCTCGCTCCGATACGCACCGCGTGAGACCCCGATGGCGGTCTCGATGGTGTCGGTGCCGCCGGCATGTTCCAGCACCAGGCGGACCGGGAGGGAATCGCCTCCATCAATCGGCACCGGAAGGAGCCCGTGCCAGATGACACCATCGGCGCTGTGGAAATGGAGCGCCTCCCCGGCGGCCTCTCCCTCGATGCGGGACGCGAGGTCGGCGATGGTCGGCGAGACCCGCAGCCGTGCCACCGTTCCGCGCACCGGCGAGGCCGGGTCGGTCTCGAGCGCCACCTGGGCGGTCACCGGCCCCGCGAGGAGGGCCAGCAGCAGCGGCAGCAGCGCCTTCACGGACCAGGCCGCTTTCCGCCGAGCAGGTGATCGGTTTCGGATTGTCCCTCCAGTAGCAACCCCAGGCGGTCCTTGAGGTCCCGCGCCGCCGCGAGGTCGGCAGTGAGCGCCTCGGGGACGACCGAGCCGGCGTGCAGCTTCAGGAGCCCGAGCCGGAACGACTCGAGCAGGGTGACGGTCTCGCGCAGCCGCTCGGCCCAGAGGGCCCGGGCGTGGGTGAGCGGGGCGGCACCCCCGTCGCCGGCGGGGCCCGCCTCGCCGAACAGGGTCTCGGGTGCCGCCCGGACAATGAGGTCGTCGAGCTCCTCGACCTTTCGGCGCATCTCCTGCGCCTGCCCGGTGAGGTACTCGATCTGGGGCGGCAATCCCGACAGGTCCCGGCGGTGTTCCGCCGGCAGCGCGCGGAAGAGCGCCTCGGCGGCCTCGCCCAGCGCCACTTCGGTCGGCCGGTGCAGCGTCTGTTCCGGTGCAACGCGGCGCACCAGCCGCCAGCCCGCCAGCTTCACGATGCCGCGGCCGATCGCGCCGTTCCAGAACCTCTCCCGCCACTCCGCCATGCGATCCCGGGTGGGGAGCTCCCGCCCGGGAATGAAGAATCCCAGGCCGGCGCCGCCCACCGCGGCGGCCGCCAGCGCCACCCACAGGCCCTGGGCCACCTTGCCCACCGGTCCGGACGCCAGGAACGGCAGCAGCGCACCGGTAAGGATCAGCCCGATGAATGAACCCCAGGCCACCCGCCGGATCCAGCGGCCCAGCGTCGAGGGCGGCTGGCCGATCTCGAACGCCAGCTCCTCCCGCTGGCGCTCGGCCAGGTTCCGCATGGCCAGCAGGAGGTCGCTCGGGGTGTAGCCGGCGGCGAACACCTTGCGGGTCTGCCGCAGCCTGGCGATCAGATACAGCGCCCAGGGCAATCCGACCACGCTGAGCAGCATGATCAGCGCTCCGACCGAGGCGCTCCGGCCTCCCTCCAGGACCAGGACGATACAGATCCACGCGGCGGGAAGCCCCCAGAGGAGCGACCAGAGCACCAGCGCCCCCCGCGACTGATTCCCCTTCGTGAGCCACACCCTGAGCGGCGCTGGTAACTCCGCTGGACCGGCCGTCAGCTGCTCCAGCGCCCCAGCCAGCTCCTCGGCCGTCTGGTACCGGCCGGTGGGGTAGGGGGAGAGGCAGCGATCCACGGCCCGGCTGAACGCGCGCGGGAGGTGCGGCGCCGCCTGCGCCAGCGGCGGCGGGGCTGCGGCAAGCTGGAGTTCAATCAACTGGGACAACTCGGTGGCGGGATAGGGCAGCCGTCCGGCGGCGGCCACATACCCCACGACGCCCAGCGCGTAGAGGTCCGTGCGCCCGTCCAGCGCATCCCCCCGCGCCTGTTCCGGACTCAGGTAGGCCACCGTCCCCGCGAGGCCCTCGCCGTCGGGCTCCCCGCGCTGAGGCGCCGCGATCCCAAAGTCGGCAATGAGCGCGCGCCGCCCGCCCGCCTCGAGGAGAATGTTGTCCGGCTTGACGTCGCGGTGCACCACGCCTTCCGAGTGGGCGTGCCCCAGGGCCCACGCGACGTCGCGGAGGATCGGTGCGATTTCGCCGGGGGGCAGCGCCCCCCGCTGGCGCAGCCGGGCGCCCAGCGTCTCGCCGGGGATATAGGCCATGACGAACCACACCAGCGGTCCGGATTCCTCCACCGCGTGAACCGGGACGATGTTGGGATGGGAGAGCCGGGCCGCGAGCCGGGCCTCGCGCAGGAAGCGGGCACGCAGCGCCGGACGGGCGGCGAGATCGGGACGGAGCAGCTTGAGGGCCACCAGCCGGTCGAGACTGACGTCCCGCGCCAGGTATACGATCCCCATGCCGCCGCGGCCCAGCTCCCGTTCCAGCGAGTAGCGTCCGGCGACTGCCTCCTGCAGGTCCAGGAAGAGCCCGTCCGGCTGCAGCGCGACTGCGTTCATGGGGGAGGGGATCGATCCGAGGCGCGGCGACCGCGGTGCCACGGCTTCTTGAGCCGGGCCGCATGCCACATCGGGAGCTGGTGTTCCGGGAGTCCGAAGGCCTCCTCGGCGCGCGCCTTGAGCCGTGCCGGGTCGCGCCAGCCCCCGGCCAGCAGCGTCTCGCGGCGCATGCCCTTGGCCTGTCTGAGCGGTTTCTCCCCGGAGGGATCCAGCCGCCGCGGGCGGGACTCCCGCTCGGCCAGCATCTCCATGATGAACTCGAACGACAGCGCCAGGTGGCGTTCGATGTCCAGCACCGGAAGGTCCCATCGGCTGCGACGCTCCGCCACCTGGAACGCCCGTTGCCAGCCTTGCATCTCCGTGAGGTGGACCATGCCGCGGAACAGCCGCCGGTTGGTGCGCACACTGAAGATGGTTGGTGAGAGGATCTGGTCGAGGTGGGCATCCGCCGGGGCGTGATCCAGCAGGATCACCTCCTTGGCGGTGCGGGCGAAGCTGTCGCCGAGGGGGGTCTCGAAACGGCTTTCCCAGTAAGAATGTCCGAACCCGCTGGTGGAGCTGGTGAGCAGCAGCTGGCGCGGCACGAAGTAATTGTGGGCCACGGCATCGGCCGCCAGGTGCGAGAGGTAGCCCAGCCCGAAGGCGCGCAGCGCGTCGGTGCGGGCCAGGTCGTGGATCTCCTGGCCCACGTGCCAGGAGTGGCAGTGCCGGCCGACCGGAGCGTATTTCTTGGCGATGGAGCTGTCGGCGGCGATATTGCCGTAGAGAAAATCGAACGGGAAGGCGCGGAGCAGGTCCGACGCCACGGCGGGCAGGGCCTCCAGGTTGGCCAGCACCGCCTCGCCAAGATAGATGTGCGTCCCCGGCGTCCAGGCGAGCAGCGGGTCCGGCCACAGCAGCGCGACCATCGCCACCAGGGCGAAGGCCACCAGCACCCGGGAGAGGCTCAACGGCGGCGCCCGCGACCCATCAGCCGCCGGAGGCGAGCATACCACCCGGCTCCGCTGCGGAAGGTCCGAAGCGTCACCGCCACGTCCAGCGCGGTTTCCTCGACCTCCTCCTCCAGCACTTCGTAGACGGCCTCGAGATTGGCGATACGGTCGCGAAGCCCGGCGCGCAGCGCCCGGCTGGCGCCCACCAGCTCCTCCGCCTCGCCCCCGATCAGCGCGGTGAGGCGGCGTCCCTCCTCGGACGCCATCTCCACCGCCGCCAGGGCGGGGCGGAGATCCCGGTGCAGTTCCTCGACGGCCTGGGAGAGGTGCCCCATCTCCTTCCCGGCCTGCCGGATGGCCAGGCCGACGGCCGCCGCGATGACCACGAACGCCAGGGCGATGACCACGAGCGCGACCGCCATCGTGGGGCCGACCCATGCCGGCGGGGGGCCGGCCTGCAGCAGCAAGAGCATCAGCAACCTCCTCGTGACTCCAAAATACATCCGAGCTTGACGTCCGCACCATGCGTCCCGACCTTTGCGCCATGCCTCCACGATTCCAGGTGCGCGGCGGACGGGCCCTCAACGGGACGGTCCGGCCCGCCGGCAACAAGAACGCCGCTCTGCCCGCCATCGCCGCCACCCTCCTCGCCGACGGACCGGTCGAGCTGGGCAACATGCCCCGGATCCGGGACGTCGAGACCATGCTGGCCCTCGTGGCCGACCTGGGGGCGACCTGCGAATGGACCGGACCGAACACCGTCCGGATCGATGCCCGGCCGGCCCAGCCCAAACCGCTGAATCCGGAGCTCTGCGCCAGGATCCGCGCTTCTATTCTGCTGGCCGGCCCGCTCCTGGCCCGCTTCGGCTCCGTCACGCTGCCGCCCCCCGGCGGCGACGTCATCGGCCGCCGCCGGGTGGATACCCATTTCCTGGCGCTGGAGCAACTCGGCGCCTCGCTCAACCTCGGCCACAACTACGAGATGGAAGCGAAGGCGCTCACCGGCGCCGAGATCTTCCTGGACGAGCCCAGCGTCACCGGCACGGAAAACGCCCTCATGGCCGCGGTCCAGGCCCGCGGACGCACGGTGCTCCGCAACGCCGCCGCTGAACCGCACGTGCAGGATGTCGCCCGGCTGCTGGTGGCCATGGGGGCCCAGATCGAGGGCATCGGCACTAACGTCTACACGATTCACGGCGGGCACCCCCTCGCCGGCTGCAGGTACGACATCGGGCCGGACCATATCGAGATCGCCAGCTTCATCGGCCTCGCGGCGGTGACGAACAGTCACCTGGTCATCACGAATGTCCGCCCCGACGATCTCCGCAGCACCCTGCTCGGGTTCGACCGGCTGGGGGTCCGTCCCCGGATCGACGGCGACCGGCTCATCGTCGAGGCAGGCCAGGAGCGCCGGGTGCGCCCCGACCTCGGTGGCCACGTGCCCAAGCTGGAAGATGGTCCCTGGCCGGCCTTCCCGGCGGACGCCATGTCCATCGCGGTGGTCACGGCCACCCAGTGCGAGGGAATGGTCCTGATCTTCGAGAAGATGTTCGAGTCGCGGCTGTTCTTCGTGGACAAACTCATCGGCATGGGCGCCCGGATCGTCCTGTGCGACCCCCATCGGGCCGTCATCGCCGGCCCCTCGGAGCTGCGTGGCGGGACGGTCGAATCCCCCGACATCCGTGCCGGGATGGCAATGCTGCTCGCCGCGCTCGCTGCGGATGGGCAGAGCACCATCCACAATATCGGCCAGATCGAGCGCGGCTATGAGCAGATCGACGTGCGACTGCGCGGACTGGGGGCGGAGATCGAGCGGGTGGAGTAAGGGGATCGAAGGATCAGCCCTGCAGCGACAGACCGGCGGGCCGCGGCGCCGGACCGTCGCAGCCGATAGCTCGTAGCCGACCGCCATTACTTTCCCCCCATGCCCGCTCGCCTCCTGACCGAGACCCTCCTCCCGGGGCCGATCCCGCGTTACCAGGTGACTGCCTGGCAGGAACGCTTCGGGGTGCTGGCCGGGATCACCGGCCGGGACTACGACCTCGGCCTCTGGACCGGACGCCCGGTTGGCGAGGTGGTGGGGCGGTGGCGGGCGTTCAGGAACGCCGAGGCGGGGTTCGCGGCGACACTCCTGGGCCACCAAGTCCACGCCACCGAGGTGGTACTCCATGCCGGCGGCGTGGGCTGGATCCAGCTCGATGGCGTGGACGGACACGTGACCGGAACGCCCGGTCTCCTGCTGACCGTCACCGTGGCCGACTGCATCCCGGTCTACCTCCTCGACCCCCGAGCCCGGGCGGTGGCGTTGCTCCATAGCGGCTGGCGTGGCACCGCTGCGGGGATCCTCTCGCGCGGAGTTGAGCGACTGCTCGAGGTGACTGGCGGGTCGGCCGGAGACATCGTAATGCATTGCGGCGTAGGCATTTGCGGCAGGTGTTATGAAGTCGGACAGGAGGTCATCACGGGATGCGGGATCCCTCCGGTCGGGCCGGGTCCCTGGCAACTGGACCTGCGGGAGGTGCTGGTCGAGCAGGGCCGTGGGCTCGGCCTGATGGACATCTCGGCATCCGGCTGGTGCTCGGCTCACGATCGCGACCGGTTCTACAGTCACCGGGCGTCCGGCGGGACCGACGGCCGAATGGTGGCCTACCTCGGCTTCCCGACCGGGATCCCGGCCCCTGAAACCGGCTCGCCGGATTGACGGAACCCACACTCCCGCCTATACTTTCCGCGCTGTCCGGGGAGCTCCAACCGCGGTCGGTTGTTGATGTGGGGGAGTTCCCCCACATTTTTTTTGCAGGGTCCTCATGAGTGCCGAGAGTCTGCTCGACCCGGTTCGCCGCCTCGTGGCGGACCTGGGCTTCGAACTGGTGGAGTTTCGCCGCAGCGGCCCACCGCAACGCCCAGCCATTCAGGTCCGGATCGACCGGCCGGACAGTCGGCCGGGATTCGGAATCACCGCGGACGATTGCGCGCTGGTCAGCCGCGCGCTCGAGCGGTACTTCGAGGGCCCGGGTGGTGTCGGGCCCCGCTACCAGCTTCAGGTGTCGTCGCCGGGCATCGAACGGCCGGTGCGCTTCGCCGAGCACTGGCGGCGGTACGCCGGCAGGGTCGTGAAGCTGACGGCTCGCGGGGTCGCGGGGCATCCGCACGCCGTGATTCTCGGCGTTCCCGATGCCGACCACGTGCGGCTGCGGCTCCCCGATGGGGCCGAAGCGGTCATCGCACTGGAGCAGGTGAAGGAAGCACTGTTACTGGAAGCAGCAGACCCGTCGGCGCCAGGCCGGCGGGAGCCATAGGCAGGAGACGAGGGATGTCCGGTTCCCCAGAGGTGCTGAGCGCCATTCGCGAGCTCACCACCACCAAGCAACTAGACCGCGCCGAGCTGCTGGACCTGCTCCGTGACGGTATCCACGCCGCGCTTGCGCGTCGCTACGGGCCCAATGTGCGCTTTGAGCTCGAGTTCGACGAGCTCAAGGGCGACATCAAGGTCGTCCGCCTCCGCCAGGTGGTGGAGCTGGTCGAGGACCCTAGCTGGCAGATCCTCCTCGAGGAGGCCCAGTACGAGGATCCCGACTTCGTGGTCGGCGACATGCTGGAGGAGGAGGTTCCGTTCGCGGATTTCGGGCGGCTGGCGGTGCAGGCGGCCAAGCAGCGGATCATCCAGCGGGTGCGGGAAGGTGAGCGGACCCGCATCCGGGACGAGTTCACCTCCAAGGTCGGAGAGCTGCTCTCCGGCGAGGTGCAGCAGATCGAGCGGGGCAAGCTGGTCATCATGCTGAACCGGTTCCGGGAAGCGGAGGCCATCATCCCGTACCGGGAGCAGAATCACCGGGAGAAGTTCCACCAGGGCGACACCATCCGCGCGGTGCTCAAGCGTCTCGAGGAGACGCCCAAGGGGCCGCGGCTCATTCTCTCCCGGGCGGACCCGCTGTTCGTCAAGGCGCTCTTCAAGCTGGAAGTGCCGGAGATCCAGCAGGCCATCGTGGACATCCGGGCCTGGGCCCGGGAAGTCGGCAGCCGCACCAAGATCGCCGTGATCTCGCGGGATGACGCCATCGACCCGGTGGGGGCCTGCGTAGGGCTCAAGGGTTCGCGGGTGCAGGCGGTCGTCAACGAGCTGGGCGGCGAGCGAATCGACATCGTCCCCTGGTCGCCGGACCCGGAGCGGTTCGCCCGCCTTGCGCTGGCCCCAGCCCGGGTGGCCAAGGTCTTCTCCGACCCGGCCAACAAGACTATCCAGGCCGTCGTTGATGAAGACCAGCTGTCGCTTGCCATCGGCCGCAACGGCCAGAACGTCCGGCTGGCGTCGGAGCTGACCGGCTGGAAGATCGACCTGTACTCCAGCCGCGAGTGGCTGGAACGGGGCGGAGAGGGGCCGCTGTTTGCGCCGCTGCCGCCGGAAGACGAGGCGGTCGGACAGATCCCGCTCACCGACCTGCAGGGGCTGTCCCCGGAGCTGCTGGCGCTGCTCAACGGGGCAGGCATGCAGACCCTCAGCGACGTGCTGGACCTCGACCGGGAAGACATCGAGCGGGTGCCCGGGATGACCCCGGAGCGGACCGACCAGCTGCTCAGCTTCCTTTCCGAGCTGACCATGGAAGAGGGCAATGAAGAGGGCGGCGCCGCCGCCACCTGAGCAGGTCCTCCGCCTGCTCGGCCTGGGCTACCGGGCCCGGCAGGTGATCCTCGGGGTGGAATCGGTTCGGGCAGGGCTGCAGGCGGATCGCTTCGCCTGCGTCGTGATCGCCGGGGACGCGAGCCCCCGGGCACAGGAAAAAGTGGTGCGGCTGGCGGCGGCGAAGGGAATTCCCCTCATCGTCGGCCCGTCAGCAGAGGTGATCGGGACCCGGCTGGGCAAGCCGGGCATCATGGTCGCCGGTGTGGTGGATCGGGCACTCGCCCGGGGAATCGCGAATGCGGCCCCGGCGGTGGCCCCCAGGGAGGCGTGAGTGGTCAAGACTCGAGTACATGATCTGGCAGCAGAGTTCGGAACGTCCGCCGAGCAACTGATGAGCCTGCTCAAGGACATGAACATCTTCGTACGGAGCCACATGTCTCCGCTCGAGGATGGGCAGGTGTCCGCCATCCGGGTCCGCTGGGAGCGGGAAAAGCGCAAGGCGGCCCAGGCCGACGAGCCCGCCCCCAAGAAGGGCCGCCGCAAAGCCGCCAAGTCGGCCAAGGCGGCCGACCCCGAGCCAGCCGCCGCCGAGCCGAAACCGTCCAAGCGGCGCCGGACCGCGGCTGAAGTGGCCAAAGTCGAAGCCGAAGCCGAGGCTGAGCGCGTCGCCGAGGCCCTCCGGATCGAGGCGCTGGAGCTGGCGCGCCCCGCAGAGAAGCGCGACGAAGCCCCCACCGCCGCCTCCTTGGAGGAACGGGCTCGCGCCTTGTTCAAGGAGCTGCCGCCGGCCACTGGTGAGGAGGCCGACGAGGCCGCCACCGCCGACGGTCCCGCCGGGGCCAAGCCCGAAGCGGCCGCGCCATCGCCATTCCTGCGTGCCCCCGGCGAGGCCCCCGCCGCACCCCGTGCGACGGGCCCGGCCGGGGCGCCCCCGCGTATTCCCACCCGCATTCCCCGACCGGTTGCGCCCCCGGGTGGTGAGGTGCCGCGGTTCAACCGGCCCAAGCCGGTCTTCAGCTCCAGCTCCGGTCCGGGTGCCCAGCGCCAGGGCAGCTCGCGGCCAACGGGCCCGAGCCGGCCCGGGGGGCCGCCACGCAGCGGCGCCCCGGGGCGCCCCGGGGCGCCCGCCACCGGTGATCGTCCGGCCCGGACCTTCGGACCGGACGCCCAGAAGGGCGCCGCCCGCAAGAAGGGCAAGAAGGGGCGCAAGAGTTCCGTGGATCAGGATGCGGTGCTGGCCAACATCGAGAAGACCCTGGCGGGGATGCGCGGGCCGGTCCGCCGCGGAGTGCGCCGCGACGACTCCGGCTACCGCGAGGCGCTGGCCCGGGCCAAGGAAGAGCGGGAGCTGGAGAAGACGAGGGTCCGCGTCAACGAGTTCATCTCGGTCGCGGAACTGGCCGACCTGATGAAAGTCCCCGCCACCCAGATCGTTCAGCTGGCCTTCAAGGAGCTGGGCCTGATGGTGACGGTGAACCAGCGGCTCGACTTCGACCAGATCGAGTTGATCGCCTCGGAGTTCGGCTTCGAAGCGGTCAAGGAGCAGGAGTACGCGGCCCCGGCGGAAACCGCCGAGGCCGAAGAGGCCGATGAGGGAAACCTGCTGCCGCGCCCGCCGGTGGTCACCATCATGGGCCACGTGGACCACGGCAAGACGTCGCTGCTGGACTACATCCGCAAGGCCAATGTGGTGGCCGGCGAGTCGGGTGGGATTACCCAGCATATCGGCGCCTACAACGTGACCCTGCCGAGCGGGAAGCACATCACCTTCCTCGACACGCCGGGACACCAGGCCTTCACCGCCATGCGCGCCCGTGGCGCCCAGGTCACCGACATCGTTGTACTGGTGGTCTCGGCGGAGGACGCCGTGATGCCCCAGACGGTGGAGGCGATCAGTCACGCCAAGAATGCCGGCGTACCCATGGTCGTGGCGATCAACAAGATCGATCTGCCCGCCGCCAACGTGCAGAAGGTCAAGCAGGAGCTGCTGACGCACAGCGTGGTGCTGGAGGAATTCGGCGGCCAGGTGCTGTCCACGCCGATCTCCGCCAAGAAGGGCACCAACGTCGACAAGCTGCTGGAGCAGATCCTGCTGCAGGCCGAAATCCTCGACCTCAAGGCCAACCCGGACCGCTCCGCCACGGGCACCGTGGTCGAGGCGACGCTGGACCCTGGCAAGGGCACGGTGGCCACCATCCTGGTCCAGAAGGGCACCCTGCAGGTCGGCGACAACTTCATCTGCGGCAAGTTCTCCGGCCGTGTGCGCGCGCTGTTTGACGCCCGCGGGAAGAACACCACGACGGCGGGCCCCTCGATCCCGGTGCAGATTCTCGGCTTCGAGGGGACGCCGTCCCCCGGCGACAACTTCGTTGTCACCGGGGACGCCGGCGAGGCGCGGGAGATCGCCCAGAAGCGGCAGCGGCTGGAACGCGAGGCCCAGAACCGGCGCACCGCCCGCGGCGGCTCGCTGGAGGACATCTCCCGGGCGCTCGCGCAGGGCCAGATGGGGGCGCTCCGCCTCATCATCAAGGCCGACCAGGGCGGACCGGCCGAGGCGCTGGCCGACGCCCTCGGGCAGCTCAGCACGGGAGAGGTCCGGGTGGACATTGTCCACCGCGGCGTGGGCACCATCAACGAGAGCGATGTGCTCCTCGCCAAGGCCTCCGGCGCCATCATCCTCGGCTTCCATGTCCGGCCCGATGCCGGTGCCCGGCAGGCGGCGGAACGAGAGCAGGTGGATGTCCGCACCTACCGGATCATCTACGAGGCGGTGGACGACGTGCGCAACGCCCTTGAGGGGTTGCTCAAGCCGGAGTCCAAGGAGACGATCCTCGGAGAGGCCCACGTCATGCAGCTGTTCAAGGTCAGCAAGGTGGGCACCATCGCCGGCTGTCAGGTCAAGAGCGGCGTCGTGTCCCGCACCGCCAAGGCGCGGGTGGTTCGGGACGGCGTGTCGGTCTATGCCGGCAACATCTCCAGCCTGAAGCGCTTCAAGGACGACGCCAAGGAGGTCCGCGAGGGTCTCGAGTGCGGCATCGGCATCGAAAACTTCAATGACATCAAGGTCGGCGACGTGATCGAGTCGTACCGGGTCGAAGAGATCAAGCGGACGCTGGCGGGTTCGGCGGCCAGCTCGGGCACGGGGTGAGGCCACCGCTGTCCGCGTTCCGGGCTGACCCCCCGGGCAGCGGCGGCGCAGGGCGACCACCTGAATGCTGACCCTCACCCAGCACTGGGATCTCCACCTGGAAGGCTGCCACTCCCTCAAGGAGAAGCGGGCCATCCTGCAGTCGCTCAAGGCGGAGCTGCGGCGATCCCTGAACGTGGCAGTGGCGGAGGTGGGGCATCAGGACAAGTGGCAGCGGGCCGGGTTCGCCTGTGCCACGGTCGGCAGCGATCAGCGGGTGGCGGAGGAAACGCTCCGCGCCGCGGACCGGATCGTTGAAGCGACAGGCAGGGTACGGATCATGGATACGGCGGTGATGGGACGATGAAGGCCACACGGCGGCGCCCCGATCAGGTGGCCGAGAGCATCCGGCAGGTCATCGCCGACCTGCTGCTGACGGAGCTGCGCGATCCGCGGATTGGCTTCGTCACGGTCACCGGCGTGCAGGTCACGTCCGACCTGTCGGTGGCCACGGTGCGGGTGAGTGTCATGGGCAGCGACGACGAGCGGGCCCAGGCCCTCGAGGGCCTGGAGAGCGCGGCCGGCTTTCTCCGCACCCGCGTGGGGCGGGCGCTGAGCACCCGGGTCACGCCCGAGCTGCGCTTCGAGCTGGACCGCGGACTGGAGCATGCCGCACGCATCAACCGGATCCTCGGTGAGCTGCGGGGCGAGGCCGAACCCTGATCGGCGCACTCCTGGTGGACAAGCCGGCCGGCCCCACCAGTCATGATGTGGTTGCGCGGGTCCGTCGGGTGTGCGGCATCAAGTCGGTCGGGCACACCGGAACGCTGGATCCGTTCGCGACGGGACTGCTCGTGGTGCTGCTGGGCCGGGCCACGCGGCTGGCCCGATTCGTCGAGCAGCAGTCGAAGGTCTATCTGGCCACGGCCCGGCTGGGCGCGGCGACGACGACCGATGACCTGACCGGCGAGATCCTTGGCCCGCCGGCGAATCGGCCGCTCGGCGGCACGCAGGATCCGCTGACGTCCGCCGCGGCGGCAGGGCAGCCACCGATGAAAGCACCGCCGCGCCACGTGGTGGAGGAGGCGCTGGCCGGGTTCCTCGGCCCGCAGCGGCAGCGGCCCCCGGCCTTTTCCGCCAAGCGGACCGGTGGCGAGCGCAGCTACCAGAAGGCGCGGCGGGGGGAAGTCGTCGTGCTACCGGAGGTGGACATCGTTGTCGATGCCGTGGCACTGGTGGAGTACGACTTCCCGCTGGTCCGCTTCCGGGCGACCGTCAGTGCCGGGACCTACCTCCGGGCACTGGCCCGGGACTTGGGAGCACGGTTGGGCACCGGCGCGCACCTGACGGCGCTGCGGCGCGAGGCGATCGGCGGGATCTCGGTGCGGGATGCGACACCGCTGGATGCGCTGGAGACCGGTACCCCCGTGCTGCCTCCGCTGGCGGTGCTGGGTCACCTGCCCCGGGTCGCGGTGACGGAGGAGCAGGCGAGAGCGCTGGGATTCGGGCGGGTGGCGGCCGTGAGCGGGCCCCGCGCTGCGGTGGCGCTGGCGGTGGCGCCCGGCGACCGGCTGGTCGCCGTGGGGGCCTCCCAGGAGGACGGCTTTCATCCCAGCGTGGTGCTGGAACCCGTCGTCTGATGTCGCTGCTGCCGCAACACCCCGAGGGCACCATCGTCACCGTCGGCACGTTCGACGGGGTGCATCTCGGTCATTTCGCGGTGCTGCGGGAGATCGTCGAGCGAGCCCGCAAGGCGGGGCGGAAGAGCGTCCTGGTCACCTTCGAGCCACACCCGCTGGCGGTGGTCAATCCGCAGGCGGCCCCGCTGCTGTTGACCAGCGGGATCGAACGACGTGAGGTGCTGGCGCAGACCGGGCTGGACTACGCGGTGTTCCTGCGGTTCGACCGGGAACTGGCGGCGTTCTCGCCCGAGCGCTTTGTGCGGGAGGTGCTGATCGGCCGCTGCGGCATGCGGGAGCTGGTCATCGGTCATGATCATGGCTTCGGCCGCGGGCGCAGTGGAGATGTCGAGACCCTGCAGCGGCTGGGGGCAAGCGACGGGTTCGGGGTGGACGTGGTCGGGCCGGTGGAGCAGGGCGGGCATCCGGTCTCCAGCACGGCGATTCGCCGTGCCGTGGCGGGCGGGGACCTTCGGACGGCGGCGGGACAGCTGGGCCGGCCCTACACCGTCAGCGGCCAGGTGGTGCATGGGGAGGGCCGGGGACGGACCATCGGCGTCCCGACCATCAACCTGGGTGAGGTCCACCCCCAGAAGCTGCTGCCCCCCGATGGGGTGTACGCCGCCCGGGTGGAGTGGGCGACGGGGCGGGCGGGGGGGATGCTCAACCAGGGGCCCCGGCCGACCTTCGGCGAGATGCGCCGGGGGATCGAAGTGCACCTGTTCGGGGTGCAGGCCGACCTGTACGGGCAGTGGGTAAGGGTAGAATGGGTGGAACGGCTCCGCGACGTGCAGCACTTTGCCTCCGCGGGGCACCTGCAGGATCAACTGGAACGGGATCGAGCCCGGGCGCTGGAGGCGCTGGCCCGGCGCGAACCCCCTATCGACACGAGCCACGCACCACATGCGTAAACCGGCATGCTAGTCACCAATCTCAGGTCCCGGCTGATCGTCACCGGGCTGGTCCTCGCCGCCGCCGTCGCGGCCCTGGTCCCGCGCGAGCTCAAGATCCGCGAGCGCGGCCAGGATGGCGTCATCCGAAACACCACCGAGCGACGGGTCCCGCTGAAGCTGGGCCTCGACCTCCAGGGCGGCATGCACCTGGGCCTCGAACTGGACCAGTCCAAGCGCATCTCCGCCGACCCGGCCCGGGACCTCGACCTGGCCCTGACCGTGCTCCGCAAGCGCATCGACGAGTTCGGCGTCACCGAACCCCTCGTGCAGAAGCAGGGGGACGACCGGATCGTGGTGGAGCTGGCGGGAATCCGCGACCCCGACCGGGCCAAGCAGATCGTCCAGAAGAGCGCCTTCCTGGAGTTCCGGATCACCGATCGCTCCCAGTCGCTCGACAAGGCGCTGCCGGCAATGGACCGGGTGCTGCAGCGGCTGGGGGTCCAGGCCACGGCGGGTGGGGCGGGCCAGCCCTCGGCGGTGCAGCAGCTGTTGCAGGGGGACAGCACGCAGCCCACGCAGACCGACTCCTTGGCCCCCGTCCTGGGTGGCGCGCTGTCGTCGCTGATCGAGCCCAATCCGGAGATTCCCGGCGAGTTCCTGGTGGAAGAGGGAGCAGTGGTCCGGGTGGACAGCCTGCTCAACCTGCCGGAGGTGCGGGCGCTCTTCCCCCGGCGCTACGAGTACCGCTGGTCGGCGACGACGCTCAGCCTGGGCGCCAAGGCATACCGGCCGCTGTACGTGCTGGAAGAGAAGCCCATCGTCACCGGCTCCAACCTGGTGGACGCCAAGGAGGCGATCGATCCGCTCACCAGCGGACCGATCGTCACCTTCGAGCTGGACCGCAAGGGCGCCCGGGATTTTGGCGAGGGCACCGGTCGCAACGTGGGCAACTACATGGCCATCATGCTGGACGACCGGGTGCAGGGCCGCCCGCCGGTCATCCAGGAACGGATCGAACGGCGGGGACAGATCACCCTGTCCGGCAAGTCCATCACCGAGGCGCGCGACCTCGCCCTCACCCTGCGGGCCGGCGCCCTGCCGGTGCCGCTGAAGATCGTCGAGGAGGCCCAGGTCGGCGCCAGCCTGGGGGAGGACTCGATTCGCGGGGGCATCCTGGCGGGCGTGGTGGGCACGCTTCTCGTCATCCTGATCATGATCTGGATCTACCGCCAGGCGGGCGCGCTGGCCGTGGCCGCGCTCGGGCTGTACTCGGTGGTCTCCGTCGGGGCGCTGGCCATGATCGGGGCCACCCTCACCCTGCCGGGGCTCGCGGGCCTGGTGCTCTCCATCGGCATCGCGGTGGACGCCAACGTGCTGATCTTCGAGCGCATCCGGGAAGAGCTGCTGCTCGGCAAGACGGTGCGGCTCTCCATTGACGAAGGCTTCCGGCACGCCATGAGCGCCATCGTGGACTCCAGCGCCACGACGGTCATGACCGCCCTGTTCCTGTTCCAGTTCGGCACCGGGCCGGTCAAGGGCTTCGCGGTGACGCTCTCGATCGGCATCCTCTGCTCCCTGTTCACCGCGGTCTTCGTGACCCGGACGTTCTTCATGTTGTGGCTGGATCGCAAGCCGGCCATGCAGACCCTGAGCATCTGATGCGACGCTACTTCGCAGACGCCAACTACGATTTCATCGCCTTCCGGCGCATCGCCTACAGCGTCACCGGCGCCCTGCTGGTCATTGGCCTGACGGCCCTGGCCATCTGGCGGCTGAACTACAGCATCGAGTTCACCGGCGGCACCCTGGTCCGGATCGAGATGAAGGACCAGGCCGCCCTCGATGTGGCCCGGGTCCGCGCGGCGCTCGATGCCAACGGGATCCGTGGCGCCGAGATCACCAGCTTCGGGGGCCCCGGGGAGTATGTCATCCGCGCCCGCACCGCCAAGGAGGGCAGCGACGCCGACAACACCCAGGAAACCGCCGCCGCGGTCGGCGCGGCGCTCGAACAGGTGACGGGCCCCGGCAACTTCGTCATCCTGAGCCGCGGGGCCGTAGGCCCCAAGGTGGGCGCCGAGCTCCGCACCAAGGCGTTCCTGGCCATCCTGTACAGCTTCCTCGCCGTGCTGGCCTACCTGGCCTACCGGTTCGAGTGGCGCTTCGGGCTGGCCGCCGTCGCCGCCACCGCGCACGACATCATCCTCACCATCGGCTTCATCGCGATCATGCGGATCGAGGTAAGCCTGGTGGTGGTGGGAGCGGTGCTCTCCATGGTGGGCTACTCGCTCAACGACACGATCATCATCTTCGACCGGGTCCGAGAGAACCTGCACAAGTTCAAGCGGGACCACTTCTCCGCCATCCTGAACCGCTCGATCAACGAGACCCTGCCGCGGAGCGTGCTGACTCACGGGACCACCCTGGCGACCCTCACCGCCCTGGCGATCTTCGGCGGCGAGGTGATCCGGCCCTTCGCGCTGGTGATGTTCTTCGGGGTCTTCACCGGGACCTTCTCCTCCATCTATATCGCCAGCCCGGTGCTGATGGCCATCGAGCAGAAGTGGCCCGGGGCCGATGTCCGCGGCGTCAAGGCCATCGCCCCCCGCCAGACCGGTGAACGCAAGGAGCCGGTCGGCGCCAAGGGGTAGGAGGCGGCGAGGGCGCGGCCTCCGATCCTCCAACCCGCTCCCGGCCCGGCCGCCGTCATGCTGGTAGACAGTCATTGCCACCTCGGGGCGGAGCCGTTTGTCCCCGACGTGAGCCAGGTCCTGGAGCGCGCGTGGGCGGCGGGTGTCGCCCACGTGGTCGTCATTGGGGAAAGCCCCGAGGCGTCGCGCCGGGCGCTGGAGCTGTGCGCCCTGGATGGGCGCCTCTCCGCCACCGCCGGCCTGCATCCCCACGAGGCGTCCCGCTGGTCGGCGGACCTGGACCAGTGGCTGGCCGGGGCCCTGGCCGACCCGCGGGTCGTGGCTGCCGGCGAGATGGGCCTGGACTACCACTACGAGCACTCGCCCCGCGAAGCGCAGCGGCTGGCCTTCGAGCGGCAACTGGAGCTGGCCCTCGCGGCGGGGAAGCCGGCGGTGATCCACGCTCGGGAGGCCGACGACGACGTCGCGGCGGTGCTCCGCAATCATCCTCGCGTCACGGCGATCCTGCACTCCTTCTCCAGCGGCCCGGGCCTCTTGCGCCAGGCGCTGGATGCCGGGCACTATGTTTCGTTCAGCGGGATGGTCACCTTCCGCAACTGGACGCTGGACGATGCGATTCGGGCCGTGGCACCCGATCGCCTGCTGGTGGAGACCGACGCACCGTATCTGGCCCCCATGCCGTACCGCGGCAAGCGCAATGAACCGGCCTTCGTCCGCCAGACGGCCGAACGGGTCGCGGCGGTGCGCGGGGAGCCGGCCGAACGCCTCATCGAACAAACTGGGAAAAACGCCCGGGCCGTGTTCGGCGCCCGGCTCGGCGGCTGACCCGGGTCTTCACGCCCGGTTCACGACCCCGCAGGTATACTGTTGCCGGTGGGCGGGCCCGGAGCCCCCCGCCGGATCACCCCATCGTTCCACCCTTCTCTCAGGGGAAGCCCGCCAGCCATGTCCACTGTCCCGTCAGACATCGCCATTGCCCAGGCCGCCAAGCTCCGCCCCATCGCCGAAGTGGCCATGGAGGTCGGGCTGGGGCCCGATGAGATCCTGCCCTACGGTCGCTACAAGGCCAAGATCACCCCCGAGGCGATCGCCACCCGCAAGCCCCGCGGTCGCCTCGTCCTGGTGACCGGCATCAATCCAACCCCGGCCGGCGAGGGGAAGAGTACGGTGACGGTGGGACTGGCCCAGGCCCTCAGAAAACTGGGCAAGAAGGTGGTGGTCGCCATCCGGGAGCCATCACTCGGGCCCGTCTTCGGCGTCAAGGGCGGCGCCGCCGGGGGCGGCTACGCCCAGGTGGTCCCCATGGACGAGATCAACTTGCACTTCACCGGGGATTTTCACGCCATCACCTCGGCGCACAATCTGCTCTCGGCCATGCTGGACAATCACATCCACCACGGGAACAGCCTCGGCCTGGACAGCCGCCGCATCACCTGGCCGCGCACCATCGACATGAATGACCGGGCGCTCCGCTCGGTCATTGTCGGGCTCGGGGGACTCAACGGCGGCCCCACCCGGGAGGAGCGGTTCGTCATCGTGCCCGGCAGCGAGATCATGGCGATCCTCTGCCTGGCAACGGACCTGTCCGACCTGGAGCAGCGGCTGGCCCGGATCATCGTGGGGCTCACCCGGGACAAGAAGCCGGTCCGCGCCGGAGACCTCAAGGCGAGCGGGGCGATGACCCTGCTCCTCAAGGACGCACTGCTGCCCAACCTGGTGCAGACGCTCGAGGGTGGTCCGGCGCTGGTCCACGGCGGTCCGTTCGGCAACATCGCCCACGGCTGCAACTCGATCGTGGCCACCCGGCTCGGGCTCGCCTTGGGGGACATCACCCTGACGGAGGCCGGCTTCGGCGCCGACCTGGGCGCGGAGAAGTTCTTCGACATCAAGTGCCGCTTCGGCGGCCTGAAGCCGGAAGCGGCCGTGGTCGTGGCCACTATCCGGGCGCTCAAGATGCACGGCGGGGTCAAGAAGGATCAGCTCAGCGTCCCCGACGTGGCCGCCCTCCAGCGCGGAATGGTGAACCTCGAGGCCCATGTGAAGAACGTGCTGAAGTTCGGGGTGCCGGTGGTGGTCGCCCTGAACCGGTTCCTGACCGATGCGCAGGAAGAGCAGGACGCCGTGCTGGCCGCCGCGAGGGGCTGGGGGGCTCGGGCGGCGCTGTCCGACGTCTGGGCCCGTGGCGGAGAGGGCGGCATCGAGGTGGGACAGGAAGTGCTGGCGGTGCTGCAGGAAGGCAAAGCCAACTTCAAGCCCATTTACGACAGCGCGTTGCCGATCAAGCAGAAGATCGAGATCATCGCCACCCAGATCTACGGCGCCGATGGCGTCACCTTCTCGCCCACCGCCGAGCGGTCCATTGCGCAGTGCGACGAGATGGGCATGGGGCAGACGCCCGTCTGCATGGCCAAGACCCAGTACTCCTTCAGCGATGACCCCGCGAAGCTGGGCCGCCCGCAGGGTTTCAAGATCAGTGTCCGCGATGTCTATGCCTCCGCCGGCGCGGGCTTCGTCGTGGCCCTGGCGGGTGATGTGATGACCATGCCCGGCCTGGCCAGGACGCCCAGCGCCGAAGCGATCCGGGTTCACTCCAACGGGAAAATCGAGGGGTTGTTCTAATGCCCATCCAGTTCGTGGCCACCGACCTGGCCCCCAAGGCCATCGGTCCCTACAGCCAGGCGACCATCGCCAAGGGGTTCATCTACTCCGCGGGCCAGATCGCCTTCAACCCCGCGACGATGGAAGTGGTGGGTGGCGGCATCCGGGAACAGACCGAGCGGGTCCTGGCCAACCTCAAGGCGGTGCTGGAAGGGGCGGGGTCGGGGCTCTCCAGCGTGGTCAAGACCACGGTGTTTCTGGTGGACATGGCCGACTTCACCGCCATGAACGAGGTATACGCCCAGGCCTTCGGCGATCACAAACCGGCCCGCTCCACGGTGGCGGTTTCGGCGCTCCCCCGCGGCGTCCGGGTGGAGATCGAAGTGATCGCCACGCAGTAGCAGGTCTTGGGGGTGGATCGGGCCTGGTGGCCTGGCCGGTCTTCAAAACCGCGACGGAGGTGCCATCGGCGGCTCCGGTGGGTTCGATTCCCACACGCTCCCGTGTTCCTGTTGGATCGCCGGCCGCGGCCGGCCGGGCCACCCGCAACCCGCCCATGACCACACTCCTGCTGGTGAATCCTGCGGCCGGTCGTGGACGCGCCGGTCGCCTCGCTCAGCCGGCGGAGGCCGCGTGTGCGGCTGCCTGGGGCGCGGTGGAGCGCCTCGACACCACCGCCCCGGGCACCGCGGTTGATCAGGTCCGCGCCGCGGTGGAGCGGGGCGTCGAGCGGGTGGTGGTGCTGGGCGGAGATGGGTCATTGCACGAGGCCGCCAATGGCCTGCTTCGGGCGGACGTCCCGACCCGGCCCCCAATCGCGATCCTGCCCGCCGGCACCGGCAACGACTTCGCCAAGCTGGCCGGTACGGTCGGGCTCGACCCCGCGGAGGCGGTGTCCCGCCTGGCCCGGGGCCGGGTGCGGATGCTGGACGTGGGATTCGCCTGGGACGAATATTTCCTCAACTCTGTAGGGATCGGGTTCGACGCCGAGGTGGCGGCGGAGGTGGCCCGCGGGGGCGCGCTCACCGGGATTCCCGCCTACCTCGTCGCGGTCACCCGGGTGCTCCGTGGCTTCACCTCGCCCTTGCTCACTTGCCACTCCGCCGAGGCCAGCTTCACCGACCGGTTCCTGCTGATCGAGATCGGGGTGGGCCCTGTCGTCGGTGGCGGCTTCCGGATCACCCCCCATGCCAAGCCGGATGACGGCGTCTTCGATGTCTGCGCCATTCGCCACCAGACCACCCTCGGCATCCTCACCAAGCTGCCGCTGGCCATGTTCGGTTGGCACACCGGACTGGCGGCGGTGCGCGCCTTCCGTACGGCGACCCTCACCATCTCCCGGCCCGAGGGACCGCTCCGGGCACAGATGGACGGCGAGCTGCGCGCCCTCCGATCGGAGATGACCATTGCTCTCAAGCCGCTGGCCCTTCCCGTGCTGGTGACCAAGTGATCCCGCCCCGCGCCTTTGCCAGTGACAACAACGCGGGGGTACACCCCGAGGTGCTGGCGGCCATCGCCGCCGCCAATGCGGGGCATGCGCGCAGCTACGGGCACGACCCGCTCACGGCGCAGGCGGAGGCGCTGTTCCGCGACCACTTCGGCCCCACCGCCCGGGCCTTCTTCCTGTTCAACGGCACCGCCGCCAACGTGGTGGGCCTCCAGGCGGTCACCCGGCCGCATCACGCCATCATCTGCGCCGAGAGCGCCCACATCCACGTGGACGAGTGCGGCGCGCCGGAGCGGTTTACCGGCTGCAAGCTGGTGACCGTACCGACGAGTGACGGCAAGCTCCGCCCGGAGGGGCTCGATCGGCTGCTGTTCGGCGTGGGCGATGAGCATCGCGTCCAGCCCCGGGTGGTCTCCACTACTCAGGCCACCGAAATGGGCACGGTGTATCGGCCCGAGGAGATCCGGGCCCTGGCCGACTGGGCCCATGGCCACGGAATGCTGTTGCACCAGGACGGCGCCCGCATCTGCAACGCCGCGGTGGCACTGGGGCTCCCGTTCCGTGCGCTTACCACCGACGCCGGCGTGGACCTCCTCTCCTTTGGCGGTACCAAGGTCGGGCTGCTCGGTGCCGAGGCGGTGGTGTTCCTCGGCGAGACTGCCACCGACGATGTGCCCTGGATCCGGAAGCAGGCAATGCAACTCGCCAGCAAGATGCGGTTTCTGTCGGCGCAGTTCATCGCCCTGCTCGGCACCGACCTGTGGCAGCGGAACGCCGCCCACGCCAACCGGATGGCCGCGCTCCTGGCCGAGCGGATTCGCGGCGTGCCCGGGGTCACCCTCACCCAGCCCGTGGAAACCAACGGGGTGTTCGCCCGCATCGCGCCCCGGCATATTCCGTCCCTTCAGGAGCGGGCGTTCTTCTATGTGTGGAACCCCGAAACGTCAGAAGTGCGCCTGATGACGGCGTGGGATACCACGGAGGAAGATGTGGAAAGCTTTGCGCGGGCGGTGCGGGAGATCGTCACATGAGGCCGTTTCTGGCGGCCGTGGCACTGGGACTGGCGCTCATCGGCCCGCCCGGTGCCGTGGCCCAGGATCCGGCGCCGCCCTCCGTGGAGGCGCCGCCGCCAGCCGACACCCTGGCCCCCGCCCCCGGCCCGGCAGACTCCCTGTACGCCAAGGCGCCCACCTCACCCATGGGAGCGCTGTGGCGCTCCATCCTGATTCCCGGGTGGGGCCAGGCCAAGAGCAGCCGCAAGCTCACGGGGGCCCTCTTCGTGGTGTGGGAGGGGGTCACGCTCGGCATGAGCATCAAGACCAACCACGAGCTCAATTACCTGCGGCGGACCGGATCTGCCAGCGTGCGCGCCAAGGAGAAGGAACGCCAGGACTGGCTGGTGCTGCTGGCCTTCAACCACCTCTTTTCCGCTATCGAGGCCTACGTGTCGGCGCACCTGTGGGACTTTCCCGAAGATCTCGAGGTCCGTGCCTCACCGTTGCCCGGCGGAGGCACCGGCGCCGGCATCCGCCTTCCGTTCCGCCTGCCGTGAACCCGGCCCCGATCGGCATCTTCGATTCCGGCATCGGGGGACTGACCGTTGCTCGGGCCATCTACAGCCGCCTGCCGGGAGAGTCGACCATCTACTTCGGCGATACCGCGCGCGTCCCCTATGGGCCCAAGAGCCCGGAGACGGTGCGCCGGTACAGCCTGGAGATCCTTCACTGGCTGCTGGGACAAGGGGTGAAGCTGGTGGTCGTCGCCTGTAACACGAGCACCGCCCACGCCCTTCCCGCCTTGCGGGACGCCTCGCCGGTGCCGGTGCTCGGCGTCATCGAACCGGGGTCCCGCGCCGCCGTGGCGGCATCACAGGGCGGTCCGGCCGGGGTCATCGGCACCGCCGGCACCATCGCCAGCAACGCCTACCCCCGGGCCATTCATGCCCTGGCGCCGGCACTGCGGGTGGAACAGGTCGCCTGCCCGCTGTTTGTCCCGCTGGTGGAGGAGGGGTGGTTTGACCATCCGGCCACGGAGCTGATCGCGCGCGAGTACCTCGCCCCGCTCAGCAAGGCCGGCGTGGACACGCTGGTGCTGGGCTGTACCCACTATCCCCTGCTCAAGCCGCTACTGGGGCGCGTGATGGGAGAGAAGGTCCGGCTGATTGACAGTGCCGAGGAGACGGCGCGGGCCGCGGCGGAGGCGCTGGAGGCGCGGGGACTCGAGGCGCCGGCGGGGAAGCCGGTCTATCACCGGTTCGTGGTGAGTGATGACGAACCGAGGTTCCGCCAGGTGGGGAGCCGGTTCATCGGGGAAAAGCTGGCGAGCGCCGAGGTGGTGCCGCTGGGCTGACGGCGGTCGCCGCTCACCCTGGGGTGGCGCGAAGCAGCTCCCGGGCCG
>CAYUYF010000002.1:0-31773 GCA_964449145.1 uncultured Gemmatimonadaceae bacterium
CGGGTGGGCGTCTAGTAATGCGCAATTGGGGGGGAAGAACCGTCATGGCTGCTCCAGCCCCCCCATCCATCGCCCTGAGACGACTCGCCACCCCTCAGCGTCAGAGGTATGTGCGCGGGCAGAAGCAGGGCGCCCCCCTGGGGCCCCCCCCCCCCGCGCGCATCGCTCGCCCCCAGACCCCGGCAGAGGTGGTACATGCGGACCCGACTCCCGTTCCTGCTCATCACGCTCCTCGCGGCCTGCGTGCCGGAGGACCCGAACGCCCCGACCGCCGGGGTCAGCGCCCCGGCCGCCCTGCCGCAGGCCTCGGCGGTCTATCCCCCCGGGAGCTACAAGATCACCCTGCTCCCGGCGGAGGGGGTGTTCGAGGATGTGAGCGACACCAGACTCATCGTGGGCACCATCGCCGGTCAGGCGGTCGCCATGCCGTTGGGCGGGTCGGTGTTCAACCTCAAGCAGGGAACGGCGTCAGCGTCCTCCGCCCACGGGGTCAACAACCCGCAGCAGATCGTCGGCAGCCTGAACCTGGGCACCCAGGCCGCGCCCCAACTGGTGCCCGCCTTCTGGAAGGCCCCGACCACGCTGCCGGTTGCGCTGCGCTATGCGGGCGAGGCCCTGGACCTGAACGACGCCGGCATCGCGGTGGGCACCATCCAGCGAGGTACCGCCGCCTCCGGCTTTGCCTGGGACCTGATGGGTGTGACTCCGCAGTCCCTCCACCTCCTCCAGCCCCTCCCGGGTGGCCGGAATACCCGGGCCTACGCCATCAGTCCTGACTGGATCATCGTGGGCGAGTCGGATGCGCCCCTGGGGTGGACGTCGGTGATCTGGAAATGGGACGGCAGTACCTGGAAGGTGAACGCGGTCCAGGGCGGGATCGTGGGCTTCGATATTGACGGCGGCGTTGGCATCGTGGGCCGCACGGCGGGCCGGGCGTCGTTCGGGAGTCCCGACCACCTGGGCTACTTCGCCACACTGGGTCCGTCCACCGCGTGGGCGGTGAATGCGCGCGGCGTGGCCACCGGAGACGACGTGGGCTCCTCGCCGGGCTGGCCCCAGAACACGGCGGCGTTCGTGGCGGACCGTTCCGGCGCGATGACCGTGCTTCCGCTGCCGGCAAATCCCAACGGGTTCGGCTGGCGGGCGAGCTACGGCAACGGCATCAACACCTGCGGGCTGGTAGTGGGGACGCTGTGGGCCTTCCCCGGACATCCCTACACGGCCCAGCCGGCGGTCTGGGATCCGGGGTGCTGAGGAGGCGGGTGCGAGCGGTCGGGTAGTCCAGGCACCGGCGGGGCCGTGATCGGCAGAAACGGGGCGCGCGCTGGGCGCCCGCTCCGCCCTACGGCAGCAGCCCGATCCGTGCGGCCAGCCAGGCAAGTCGGTCGTTCACGGCCTGCGTCGTGAGCCCGTGACCGGCGTCGTACTGGCGGGGGCGGCGTGCAGCGCCTCCGCGTCTTCCACGGTGACGAGCTGATCCTGGCGGCCGTTCTGGAGAGCCGGTCCCGCAGGCAGCGCGAGCCCCCCAAACAAAGGCCCGGGGTAACCACCCCGGGCATTGCCCCTCCTGGGCTCGACCGCGTGGCGGAGCAGAGCGGCGCGCGCGAACGAGGCGGGAGGGGAAACGAAAGCGCGGGCCCGAAGGCCCGCGCTGAAGTTGCCCCTCCTGGGCTCGACCGCGTGGCGGAGCAGAGCGACGCGCGCGAACGAGGCGGGAGGGGAAACGAACAGCGCGGGCCCGAAGGCCCGCGCTGAAGTTGCCCCTCCTGGGCTCGAACCAGGACTCTCCTGATCCAGAGTCAGGCGTGTTGCCAGTTACACCAAGGGGCATCAGGAGGGGGATAAACTAGCGAGGGGGCTGGGGTTGCGAAACCCCCCGGGGCGATCGTCGAGGGCCATGGCGCCATCGGTACGCCATCTCAAGGTTGGCGATTGGGCGATTGGGCGATTGGGCGATCCGGGAAGGTGGGGCCGGCGCCTGCCCCAAGAGATCCTTCGGCCCCTCCGGGGCCTCAGGATGACAGCCGGTGCCCTGCGCGCCTCTGAATGACAGCGGATTCTCGACCCTCCGACCTTGAGAACTACTCCCCTGCTCCCCGCACCGGCCACTCCTTGAGACCCTCCAGCACCTCGAAGGCGATGGGACAGAGGCCAAGCCCGACCTCGCGCTGCATGATCTTGAGGACCTCTTCCCTCGGCAGCGCCGCACGGTAGGGCCTGGCCGCCGAGAGGGCCTCCGCCACGTCCGCCACGGCGAGGATCCGGTAGAGGGGCGGCAGTTCGCTGGCGTAGAGGCCCTGGTGGTACCCGCTCCCGTCCAGCCGCTCGTGATGCGCCGCCGCCAGCCCTGCAAAGGCGCGGAACCGGCTCACCCGGGCGAGGATCTCGTGGGTGTACCCGGTGTGCCTGCGCATCTCCGCCACCTCCCCGTCGGTGAGCCGGGCGGGCTTGTCGAGGATCAGGTTGGAGACGCCCAGCTTGCCGATGTCGTGGAGCAGCGCCGCCCGCCGCAGAACGACCAGCTCCGCCTCGGAGCACCACATCCCCTCCCCGATAGCCACCGCCAGCGCCGCCACGCCGCTCGAATGCAGCGCAGTGTAGGGGGATTTTGCGTCAATCACCCGGGCGAATGCCTCCGCCACCTGGTCCAGCCGGCCCTCGTCCGCCACCAAAACGCGGTCTTCCGGCTCGAGGTTGGCGACATGTTCCAGCTGGTCGGTGGCCAGCAGAGTGGTCCAGAAGGCGAAGTCGTGCTCGAAGCTCCCCAGCAGGTCCACCAGCCCCGGGTCGAACCAGGTGCCTCGGCGGGCGCGGGCCACCTGGTAGGCCGTCGCCACGTCGAACCCGCTGGCAAAGACCTCGACGGTCTGGGCCAGCCCGGCGATCCGCCCCAGCAGGGGGATCTGGTCGCCACGCCGGAAGTAGGGCAGCCCCGCCCCGTCCCAGTGCTCGTCCAGCGACCGGATGGCCTCCTGGGTGGCCGCGGACAGGCCCAGCTTGCTGGCGATATCGGCCCCCCGCTCGCAGCGGGTCTCGGTCATCTCCCGGCCGCTGCCCCGCTCGGTGAGCCCGATCCGCAGGGTATGCGCCGCCCGGGCCAGCGGTCCGCCACCTTCCCGGGACATGTAATAGGCGTAGCGGGTCGAGTCGGTGGCCCGGGACCAGTCGGTGATCTTGTGGGCGCGTTTGAGGGTGAGGTCGTCGGAACGGAAGATCCGGGCCAGCCGGGCGGCGTTGCTGGAGCAGCCCAAGTCCTTGAGGAGCAAGGCGTAGAAGAGGGCCGAGCGTTCGGTGGTATCCAGCCGGAGGGTGCCGGCCAGTCGCATGCCGATGATGCAGGTTCGAACGGCGTGCCCGGCAGGCTGGCCCTCGGTGATATCCAGGGCGTGGGAGAGGGCTGAGACGACTTCGGACAGCCGGACCGTCCCCTCGGTCTCGTGGAGATCCGGGAGGAGATGCGAATTGCCGCTGGCCAACGCCGCGGCAGTGGCTAAGTCGTTGAAATCGGCGGACACGGCCTCGAAATGGGCAAGACTGGTGCCGGGGAAACCGACCCGGCCCTTCTTGCCGGACCTCCCGCGGGAGAACAGCTTTGGGCATACCCGACCGGCCGGGTCACCGGCTGTGTATCGACCTGCCCGGTTCCGTCCCCACCATCCCAGGACCCGCAATGCCCGAAGCCGCTCCCTTTCGGCTCGACATGATCCAGACCCTGGCGCTGGCCGCCATCGTCCTCTTCGCCGGGTACGGCATCCGGCGCCGAGTCGGTGTGCTGGACCGGTTCAACATCCCCGCCCCGGTGGTGGGCGGGTTCCTGTTCGCAGCGCTGGCGCTGGCGCTTCGGCTGGCTGGGGTGCTGGTGATCGAGTTCGACACCACCCTGCAGGCGCCGTTCATGATTGCGTTCTTCACCTGCATCGGGCTGGGGGCGAGTCTCCGCCTGCTCAAGGTCGGCGGGCCGCAGGTGGTGCTGTTCTGGGGGTTGGCGTCGGTGCTGGCGGCGGTCCAGAACGCGGTCGGGGTCGGCGTGGCGGTGGGCATGGGCGAGCATCCGATGCTGGGGCTGCTGGCCGGCTCGATCACCATGACCGGCGGGCACGGGACCGGGGCGGCGTTCGGCAAGCTGATCGAGGAGCAGTACCAGTTCCCCGGCGCCCTCACGGTGGCGCTGGCAGCGGCGACGTTCGGGCTGGTGTCCGGCGGACTGATCGGCGGCCCCATCGGGACCCGGCTTATCACCCGGCTCGGCCTCAAACCCGCCACGCCCCCGGGAGGCCCGAGCCCTGTCCCCGCCGCCTCACTCGACGCCGAGATCGACACCGAGCCGCCGGGCGAGGCGCCGACCGCCTACCTGCTGCTCAAGACGCTCACCATCATCCTGGCGTGCATGTGGGCAGGCGGGCTGCTCTCGGCGTGGCTGGGCCGGTCGTTCACCCTGCCGGGCTACATCGGGGCGATGATCGTGGCGGCGCTGTTCCGCAACGTCGCCGACGTTGCCGGCGCCCGGATCTCTCCCCGCGTGGTGGACGATCTCGGCACCATCTCCCTGTCGCTGTTTCTGTCGATGGCGCTGATGTCACTCAAGCTGTGGGAGCTGCTGGACCTGGCGCTCCCGATGCTGGCGATCCTGGCGGCCCAGGTGGCGGTGATGGCGGCGTTCGCCTACTGGATCACCTTCCGGGTGATGGGGCGGGACTACGAGGCGGCGGTGATGGCGGGGGGACACTGCGGCTTCGGACTGGGGGCGACGCCCAACGCGGTGGCCAACATGGGGGCGCTGGTGGAGCGCTTCGGCCCGGCGCCGCGGGCGTTCCTGGTGCTGCCGATGGTGGGGGCGTTCTTCATCGATTTCACCAACGCGATCATCATCACGGCGTACATCAACCTGGTGGGGCATTGACCGCAGAGGCGCGCAGGGACGCCGAGGGTTCCGCGGCATGTCGACTGCGGGGGCGGTCACCAAAGAGGGAACAGAGAGTCCACTGGCAGACCCTGTCCCCTGCCTGATACCAGCGAGTGAATCATTGTTGGGCGGGCTCCTGGGGTTAGGCGCAGGGATGAAAGGGCGCACCCGACCGCTTCCTGTTGCTCCCAGCAGCATTGCCTCTGCGGTGACTCTCGCCAGATCCTCACGGGCAGTGCATCTTCCCCGCCGAGCATCCACCATCGGAGACTCTCCATGAAGCTGGCGCTGCGACAGACCCTCCTCGGCATCGGCATGCTGACCATCACCGCCTCGGGTTGCGGTGCGCAACAGGCCACTCCCGACCGTGCCGCGGCGACGGCGGCGGTGTCCAGCGTGCTCGATTCCCTGCACCGCAACGCGTCGGTGGCGAATGAGGAGGCCTACTTCGGGCTGTTTGCGCCGGAGGGGGTGTTCTTCGGCACCGACGCCACCGAGCGCTGGACGGTGGCGGAGTTCCGGGCCTACGCCCACCCGTTCTTCGAGCGGGGACAGGGCTGGACCTACGTGCTGCGCGCCGGCACCCGCCATGTCGAATTCGACCCCACCGGCACGGTGGCCTGGTTCGACGAGATCCTCGACAACGCCAACTACGGCGAGACCCGGGGCACCGGCGTGTTGCGGCTGGCGGGCGATCGGTGGAAGATCGCGCAGTATCACCTGACCATTCCCGTCCCCAACGCGCTGGCGGATACGCTGGTGGGGATGATTCGCAGGTCGGCCAGCCGGTGAGCGGCTCGGAGCGCCTCGCCGCGGCCCTCGCCGACCGGTATCGCATCGAGCGGGAGCTGGGCCAGGGCGGCATGGCCACGGTGTATCTCGCACAGGATCTCAAGCACAATCGCAATGTGGCGCTCAAGGTATTGCGGCCCGAGCTGGCCGCCACCATGGGCTCGGAGCGCTTCGCCCGCGAGATCGAGGTCGCCGCCCGGCTGGTGCATCCCCACATCCTCGGCCTGATCGACTCCGGCGACGTGGACGGATTCTTCTATTATGTGATGCCCTACGTCGAGGGCGAGACCCTGCGGGACCGCATCGCCCGCTCCGGTGAATTGCCGGTCCATGATGCGGTGCGCCTCCTGGGAGAGATCGCCGAGGCGCTGGCGGTGGCCCACAAGGCCAACGTGGTGCACCGCGACATCAAGCCGGAGAACATCCTGCTCTCGGGCCGCCACGCGATGGTCATGGACTTCGGCGTCGCCAAGGCGGTGACTGAGGCCTCGGGGCGGCAGCAGCTCACCACCGCCGGCGTGGCGCTCGGTACGCCGGCATACATGGCGCCCGAGCAGGCCACCGCCGATCCGCAGCTGGATGGCCGGGTGGACATCTACGCGCTGGGAGTGCTGGCGTACGAGATGCTGACCGGGCATCCGCCGTTCCACGGCCTCAACCCGCAGCAGACGCTGGCGGCGCATGTCACGCAGGCACCGCTGCCGGTGACCCAGCGCCGATCGGGGCTCTCGCCGGCGCTTGAGGGCGTGGTGATGCGCTGCCTGGAGAAGCGCCCGGCCGATCGGTTCCAGACCGCGGACGAACTGGTCGCCGTGCTGGAGCCGCTGGCCACGCCGAGCGGCGGGATGACGCCGACGCATACGCAGCCGGTCAGCGCGGTGGCGCCGGTCGTAGCGGCGCGGCGGCGGTGGGGGCCGATCGCCGCGGCGGTGATCGTAGTGGGCGCTCTGGCGTGGCTGATGCTGGGGAGGGGACGGGTACCAGAGCTGAGCCTGACGACGACCAGTCGGCTCACCAGCGCCCCGGGCCTCGAGGTGCTTCCGGCGATCTCTCCCGACGGGCGGTTCCTGGCCTACGTCGCGGCCAACGTGAACGGGGCGGAAATCTTCCTGCAGCCCACCGATGGCGGGCGGGCGGTGAACATCACCGACAGCCTGGCCGGCACCCAGATTTCTCCGGACTGGTCTCCCGATGGCCGCCGGCTGGTCTTCGTCTCCTACGAAGCCAGCGGTGCCAGCATCGTGACGATGCCCCCGACCGGCGGTGATGTCCGCCGGCTGTACACGGCGGGGTATGGAGGAGGACCTCCCAGCGCTCCGAAGTGGTCCCCCGATGGAACCCGGATCGCCTTCGAGCAGGGCGACAGCGTCCTGTCGATCGCGACCGAGGGCGGGGCGCCGACCCTGCTGGCGCGGGTGGAGGATGTCCACTCGCTGGCCTGGTCTCCGGATGGACGCTGGCTGGCGGGCGTACGGGGCAACTCCCAGTTCGTGTATGGCGGCAACTCTTTCGGGAATCTGGCGGCGAGCACGGTGTTCGTGGTGCCCGCGGCCGGCGGCACACCGGTCATGGTGAGTGATTCCACCACGCTGAATGTCTCCCCCGTCTGGCTGCCTGACGGGAGCGCCCTGCTCTACCTGTCGAGCGGCGGTGGCGGGCGGGACATCTACCTCCAGCAAATCGACCGGAGTGGGCGGGCCGATGGCGATCTCCGGCGTATCACCACCGGGCTCGATGCCCACACCTTTGCGCTCTCCCGGGACGGGAAGCATCTGGCCTACGCGAAGTACACTCGCGACCTCAACATCTCGATGGTGCGGCTCCCCGCCACGGGGAGCGTCAGCGCCCGCTCCGCGGTGCCGATCACGCGCGGCAACCAGGCGACCGAGGTCCTGCGTCTCTCCCCCGACGGCAAGTGGCTGGCCTACGACTCGGACCTCAACGGCAACGGCGACCTGTTCATCGTCTCTTCCGATGGCGGCACGCCCAGGCAGCTGACCGATGACCCCGCCGACGACCTCGCCGTGGACTGGTCGCCCGATGGGACCCTCCTGGCCTTTCACTCGTTCCGGACCGGGAACCGCGACGTGTTCACGATCGGCGCCGACGGCACTGGCCTGACCCAGGTGACCACCGACACGCTGAGCGACTGGTACGCCGTCTGGGGGCGGGACAACAACACCCTCGCCTTCAGCCGGGGATACTACGGCGTCGATTCCATGCTCGAAATCCGGCGGGAATCGGCCTCGGCACCGTGGGGCCCCCCGGCCTACCTGGCCCCCGGATTCGCCAGCGGCGTCTCGGCGGATCGGTCGGCCTACCTCACATTGAGCGGCGGCCGCCAGATGGAGGTTCTCGCCATCCCGTCCGGTGGCGGTCCGCCGACCACCCTCTTCCGGGCGCCACGCTGGTTCAACGGCAACTGGCCGCGGATGGGGGCCGACGGCCGGACGCTCTACATCTTCTCCCCCGACTCGACCGGCGAGCCGGTGTACTGGTCGGTGGACCTCCACAGCGGCGCGCTCCGGAAGCTGGTCACTTTCGACCAACCGGAGAGCAGGACGGTGCGCGGGGTATTCGACACCGACGGCACGCGATTCTACTTCGTGGCCGGGGAACACCAGGCGGATATCTGGGTGGCGGAGGTGGAGCGGCGTTAGCTGTTCGACATTTCGCCGGATGACCGGCGCTTCATCGGGACCCGGCAGGTCGCCGCCGGGGAAGCAGCCGCCGCGTCGTTCCTCCTGGTCGAGACCTGGTTCGAAAGAGCTGAAGGCGAGAACGACGAGAGAACCGCGGGGCTCGAGCGCCTCGCCCGCCCCGCTACTTCTCCGCTCCCCCCATCCGCGCCCGGAGCTCCTGCCACCACCCGGTGACCACGACCACCTGGCGCGGCACCGTCCCGCTGGGCCGGCGGAGCAGCAGGAACCGCTGCCCGTCCGGGGTCACGTCCCAGGACCGAGGCGCTGACCAGTTCGGCTCGTCGGGGTACGGCCCCGCGAACAGGGTGGTCGGCGCGCCCACCTCGCCGCTGGCCGGCTCGACCGTCACCGCCATGACGCTATCCCCGCGCCGGAAGACCAGCTCCCGGCCACCGCGGGTCCATATGGGCTCCGAACCACCGCCGGTGGAGACCTGCCGCCGGGCGCGGGCCGGGTCGGGGAAGGACTGGATGAAGGTCTCGACCCGCCCGGTCTCATCGGAGTCGTAGGCCATCCAGCGGCCGTCTGGCGAGAGGGCGGGGTGACCGAGCTGGAGGCCCTTGCTGAGGTACTGCCGCGCCTCGGCCGGCCCCGGCAGAGGGACGGTCCACAGGTCAGACTGGCTCTGCGCACTGAGCACGAAGGCCAGCAGGCGGCCGTCGCCAGACACCTCCCCAATGATCCGGTCATGGGTGCCGCCCAGGAGCAGCTCTGGCGGCCGGCTGCCGTCGGCGTCGCGGGTGAAGAGCTCGAAGAGCGGCCGCTCGCTCATGTAGACCAGGGTGCGGCCGTCGGGGGTCCAGGCGGCGCCGAAGTCCGAGGCCTCTTCGGTGGTGACCCGCTGCCGGCTGCCCCGCGCCGGATCGATCACCCAGACATCGGTGGCGCTGCGGGCGGCGGCGATGTCGAGGGAGATGCGCCGCTGGTCGGGGGCCCAGCGGGGATTGTCGAAGCGCTCGGGCGTGCCGAGGAGAACCCGCTCGCGCCCCTGGCGGTTCGCCTCGACCACGATGGATTCCGCGCCGCCCTGGCTGGAGGGCAGATAGGCGAGGGTGCCGGATGGAGAAAGGCCGTAGGCCGCGAATCCGTCGGAGTAGTTCATCGCCACGTCATCGACCACCACGACGGGCGCGCCGGTCACCTTGAGCGATCCCAGGTCGAACCGGACCGCCAGCAGCGACCCGTCGCGGGCGAAGATCAGGTGACCCGACGGCGAGTAGCGGCCCATCAGGCCGCCTTCGAGGAGAACCGTGCGCTCGCTGGTCTTGAGGTCCAGCACCTCGATGGTGGCGCGGGACACCGGCGTGCGGTAGGCGGTGAAGAGCACGTGGCGACCGTCCGGCAGGAGCTCGGGCCACCAGTGGGCCAGTTCACCCGACACGGAATCGGGCCGGGTGATTTCCCGGGCATCGCCGCCCCGCTCGCTCACCTGCCAGAGCCCGCTCTGGTAGCTGGTGTTGTAGATGATGCTGCCGTCCTTCCCCCAGGAGCCGCCGCCCCAGTTCGCGTCGGTGAGACTCACCGGAGTGCCACCCTCCAGGGGGAGCTTCCACAGTTTGCCACGGGCGGCGTAGCCGATCCAGCGACCATCGGGAGAGAGGAAGGGGCGGTTGGCGCCTTCACCGCCGGGAATGACGGTCGCCTCGAGCCGGTCGAGACGCCGGGCCACCAACTCGGTGCGCCGGGCCACAATGGCCGGCACTACGACCGTTCGTCCGTCGGGAGCCACCAGCACGGGCGCCGTGGCAGGGAAGGCCTGGGCCTGTTCGATCTCCGCCGCAAAGCGGGTGGTGACGCCCGTGCCGGGGCCCGGGCCACGCCGGGCGAGCCAGAGTGCGGCGAGCAGCAGCGCCCCCGCCAGCGCCCAGGGCAAAGCCCGATGGCCCAGCAACCGCCGCCAGGCGGGTCCGCGCGCCGCGAGCGCCATAGGGCCCGGCGCGGAGGCCGGGCCGGTAGTGAGCCCGGCGCTCAGCGCCTCGGCCAGCTGGGCGGCGGTCTGGAAGCGATCGGCGGGGAGCTTCTCCAGCGCCCGGCGGGTGGCGGCCTCGATGCCGGACGGAATGGTGTGACGCTGCAGGGTGAGAGACCGGGGGACTTCGGTCATCACCCGGGCGACGATGGCCTGGGCCGTGGGGCCGGTGAAGGGCGGCTCGCCCGCGAGCATCTCGTAGAGCACGCAGCCCAGGGCATAGACGTCGCTCCGGGGGGTGATCTCGCGTTCCCCCATGGCCTGCTCGGGGCTCATGTAGGTGGGCGTGCCGAGCGACATGCCGGTCTCGGTCATGCGGGTGCCGCCAGCCTTACTGGCGGCGAGGGCGATGCCGAAGTCAGCCACCAGGGCCCGGCCGTCGTGCAGCAGGATGTTCTCTGGCTTGATGTCGCGATGGATGACGTTGTGGCGGTGGGCGTAGTCGAGGGCGCTGGCCACCTCGGTGGCGATGCGGACGGCGTCATCGATGGGGAGCTGCTTCTCCCTGGTCAGGCGGTCCCGCAACGACTCTCCCTCGATGAACGGCATCACATAGAAGAGAAAGCTTCCTGCCGCGCCGGAGTCGAAGAGGGCGAGAATGTGCGGGTGCTGCAGGTTGGCGGTGGTCTTAATCTCGGAGAGGAAGCGATCGGCACCGATGACCGCCGCCAGTTCGGGCCGGAGCACCTTGACCGCAACCCGCCGGTCGTGGCGAAGGTCGTGGGCCAGGTAGACCGTGGCCATCCCTCCGGCGCCCACTTCTCCCTCAAAGCGATACCGGCCGGAAAGTGCGGCGGCGAGGTCAGCGGGGACCGCGGTCATGACAAGGGAGCTTCTCCCGAAATGGGCTCGCCGGAGTCGGGGGGCGATGAACCAGTGCGAGGACGTGGTGGAGCGGCCAGCAGCGACGGGGCCGGGGACCGTTGGCAAGATGCCCGCGCTGGGCAAGGTGCGCCAGTATGCGGAACATGGTGCCGGGGGAGGCCCGGGGCACAGGCCCGCAGTCCCGCGGGCGTCAGATTCTGCCGATCGACTCACGCACGGCGAGACTGGAGATTCCAGCGGGAGCTCGGCCGCCAGGTCACGGCAGAGAAGCGGAGCCCCGCGCCCCCTGTACAACGAACCGCCCGGGCCAGAAGTGGCCCGGGCGGTCTTGTGTGATGACAGTGGAGCTGAGGGGGATCGAACCCCTGACCTCTGCAGTGCGATTGCAGCGCTCTCCCAGCTGAGCTACAGCCCCATTCCGAGGGACGGTAAGCTAGCGAGGCGCCGGGGGAGGGTCAACGAGGAGGAGCGGGAGCCGAGGCGGGAGTCGTGCACCCCATTCCCCGACCGCCCAATCGCCCAATCGCCCAATCGCCCAATCGCCCAATCGCCCGGAATCTACGCCCCCACCACTCCGTCCAGTTCGTGCACCACCCCGCCGGCGGTGAGGATGTCGGTGGTCACGATGCCTATGCCGTTGACGAGGACGTCGCCGTCGGTCTCCCCGACGGAGAGCTGCAGCTCGGTGCCGGCGGCGGTGGAGAGTCGGGTGAAGGGGATGAGGTCCCGTTCCGGATACACGCCCGCCACCATGTGGCTGGCGAGGACGTGCCGGAGCCGCTCGGGGCTGTCGAAGAACTGCTGCAGGGTAGTGACGGGCAGCCGGTCGAAGGCCCAGTCGCTGGGCGCGAAGACGGTGATCCCGCCGCGGGACAGCTCCCGGGTGAGCCCCGCCGCGGCCACCGCGGCAATGAAGGTGCGGAACCGCCCGGTGGCGCCGAGGGTCTGCAGCAGCCCGCCGAGGTCGGAGGCCAGGCGAGTGGGACGAAGCAGCGAGGTTGTCACGAGCGACTCCAGGGAGTGAATGGTTCAGCGCCGGGGGCGGACGGTGCCCAGTCCGCCGTCAACGCCGATGACCTGTCCGGTGATCCAGCCCGCCTCTTCCGAGAGCAGCCAGGCGATGGCGTGGGCCACGTCGGCCGGCTCGCCGATGCGGCCCAGCGGGTGCATCGCCGCCGAGGACTTGAGCACCGGCTCGGAGCCGGTGAGCAGGGTGGTCAGCGGGGTCCGCACCAGGCCGGGGGCCACGGCGTTGACCCGAATGTTCTTCGGGGCATAGGTCGCTGCGGCCGACAAGGTCAGGCCGATGACCCCGGCCTTGGCGGCGGCGATGGCCTCGTGGTTGGCGAGCCCCACCCGGCCCGCCGCGGAGGACATCAGCACCACGCTGCCGCCAGCCGTCATGGTCTCGGCGGCGGCGGCCACCGCGCCAAAGGCGCTGCGGAGATTCTGGGCCATGACCTCATCCCATTCCGCCGGGGTGGTGAGGTGGGCCGGCTTGAGCAGCAGCGAGCCCACGCAGTTGACCAGGCCGGTGATGCCGCCGGACTTGGCGGCGAAGGCGCGGGCCACGCTCAGCACGGCGTCGGGCTGCCGCGCATCCAGGGTGTAGCCGGTGCCACCAGTCTCGCGGGCAAGAGCGGCCACCCGGGCGTGATCACGACCCGCGATCCCCACGGTGATGCCGTTACCGGCCAGGCTCCGCACCAGCGCTTCGCCGATGCCCCCCGTGCCGCCCAGCACCAGGATCGAACGGGTCATGTCACACCTCCAGGTTGAAGGGACACGGCGGCGGTTCATCACCGCCGCCGTGCTCTATTCATCATGAGCGCCGGGATCACGGATGCCGCGACCCGTGCAGCACTCAGTTCAAGTCCGCCAGCAGCAGCGCGGTGAGCGGCGTGCCGCCGCCCTGGGCTTCGATCGCGATGGCGGTGCGGATCTGGCCGGCCACCAGCGTCAGTGCGCCGGTGTCGATCGCCACCGTCTTGGTGCCGGTCGGGGTGATGCGCACCTGGTAATCACCGGCCGGAACCTCCAGGTAGCCGCTCTCCGCCTTGAAGGGCACGGCGGTGAGGCTCGGCGTCATCATGCTGATGTCCGCGTTGGGCGCGGTGATGTAGATGTCCACTCCCGCCACGTTGGGAGCGCCGTGCACCAGCCGGAGCTTGATGTTGCCCGCGGCGGGCGGGGTGAGGTCGTCCACCAGCACCAGCGGCTCGATGCTGCTGAGCAGGTTGGTGGCGATGACGGTGTAGGCGCCGTTGGCCGCCACGGTGGGGCTGGCGTTGATCACCGTGGTGGCGGTGTTCGCCGCGTTCACCTTGATGTTGCGGGTGCCGGCGGGCACGTCGAGGTAGCCAGAGAACTGGGTGTAGCTCACATCGGCCAGCACCTCCGCGCCGTCCACCAGCACGTCAACGGCGGGGGCGTCGGGCGAACCGTGCACCACCCGCACCTGCGCGGTGGCGTTGGGGCCGCTGGACTTGTTGTCGCTGTCGCATCCCATCAGCAGGGCGGTCGCCGCCAGGGCGGCCATCCCGTATCGAGGCAGTGTGAACATCGGTCGTTGTCTCCCAGCTTGTCTTGAGTTCGAGGGTTCGGGACACCGCGTGAGCGGCCGTCCGGTTCGGGTGCTGCGGGGCCACCGGCGGCATCCGCCGCCGGCGCGCCCGTCCAGCTCCTTACATCTGCGGCGGCAGAACCACCGCATCGATCACGTGAATGACGCCGTTGCTGGCCATCACATCGGCCGCGGTGACGTTGGCGAACTTCTCACCCACATGGACCGCATTGCCGGCCAGGTGAATCCGCAGGGTGGAGCCCTGCACCGTCGTGAGCGTCACATAGCCGTCCTTGTCCGCCCGGGCCTTCAGATCCTTGGCGGTGATGATGCCAGGCACCACGTGGTAGGTGAGGATGCCCGCGAGCTTGGGCTTGTCCTTGAGCAGTGCCGCCACGGTGCCCTCAGGCAGCTTGCCGAAGGCGGCGTCGGTCGGCGCGAAGACCGTGAACGGGCCCTTGCCGTTGAGGGTCGGGATCAGGTTCGTGGCCTCGAGCGCAGCAGCCAGCGTCGTGAACTGGCCCGCCGCGACAGCGGTCTCCACGATGGTGCCCGGCTGAGTCATCTCAGCCGGAGCAGACTGGGCCGAGACCGAACCGACGGCGAACAGGGCCAGAACCGCGGCCGCCATGGCCGGGCGGGCCAGCCAGCGGCGCTGAATCGCCTGCCACTGCAGCGCCTGCCAGATGGCGGCGAGACCGACCAGGCCGTACACGGCGCGGCTCAAACCAGCTCCGGCGCCGAAGAGGGTGGCGACCAGATCCGGCCCGCCCACCGCGATGACTCCCCAATTGAGACCGCCGACAACCAGCAGCACGGCGGCGAGAACGTCCAGCTTCTTCATGGTACAGCTCCCTGTCAGAGTGTGTTGTCCAGCTTGTGTCCAACAAACTACGGGCGTATGTGGCAAATGTCAAGGTCCTGTCTAGGCAATTACCTTGACACAACTTATACAATGCGCTATTCTAGGTCATGTCTATTCCTTCTATAAGCCAGGACGACCTCCCCCGTCATCCGGTCCGGGTGGTGGCCCAGAGGACCGGCCTCTCCGGCCATGTGCTCCGGGCCTGGGAGCGGCGGTACGGGGTGGTATCGCCGACCCGCACGGAGGGTGGCCAGCGGCTCTACTCCGACGCGGACATCGAGCGCCTGGCATTGCTCGGCACCCTCACCGCCCGCGGCGGGGCGATCAGCCAGCTGGCTGGGCTCCCGCTCAGCGAACTCACCCGGCTGAGCCTGACGGAGCTGGCCGCCCCGACGACCAACGGCCACGCGGCCGAACCGTGGAGAGCCGCGGCGCTCCAGGCCATCGCGGCACTGGATGGCACCCGGCTGCGCCGGGAGATGAGCCGGTCGGTCATGGCGCTGGGAGTGCCGCTTTTTCTAGAGGAGGTCGCGAGCCCGCTGCTGCGGGAGGTCGGGGTGCGCTGGCATGAAGGGCGTCTCGGCATCGCGCACGAGCATCTGGCCACGGTGGTCGTGCGGGAGGTGCTGGGCTGGGTACGGGAATCGAGCGAGACGTCCGGATCGGCCCCGACGCTGGTGGTGGCGACGCCGGTGAACCAGCTGCACGAGGGTGGCGCCCTGCTCGCCGCCGCCGCGGCCGCCGCCGAGGGGTGGCGGGTGACCTACCTCGGCGCCAACCTGCCCAGCGCGGAGATCGCCGCGGCGGCGGTGCGGACCGGGGCCCGGGCGGTGGCGGTCAGCCTCATTCACCCCGACGACGACCCGGCGATCCCCGGCCACCTCGCGGCGCTCCGGCGTGCGCTGCCTGCCGACGTGACCCTGCTGGTCGGCGGCGCCGCGTCGGCGGCCTACGAAGACGGCATCGAAGCGGCCCAGGGCGAGACGGTGGAGTCCCTCGCCGAGCTCCGCAGCGCGCTGCGCGACCTGGCGGGTTCCTGATGGCTGAACGGCTGATCCTGGTGACCGGCGCCACCGGGTACGTGGGTGGCCGTCTGCGCGAGGCGCTGGAGGCGGAGGGCCAGAGGGTCCGCTGCACCGCCCGGCGGCCGGAGTATCTCCGGCCCCGGGTACAGCCTGGCACCGAGGTGGTCCACGGCGACGTGCTGGACCCAGCGTCCCTCACCGCCGCCCTCGCCGGGGTGGACACAGCTTTCTATCTGGTGCACTCGATGGACTCCACCGGGTCCTTCGCCGAGGCGGACCGGACCGGCGCAGAGAACTTCGCCCGGGCCGCCGGGGCGGCCGGGGTTCGGCGCATCATTTATCTGGGCGGGCTGGGCGGCGGTGACGACCTCTCCTCCCACCTCGACAGCCGGCAGGAGGTGGGCCGGATTCTGCGGGAATCAGGGGTGCCGACCATCGAGCTCCGGGCCTCGATCATCATCGGCTCGGGCAGCCTGTCGTTCGAGATGATCCGCTCGCTGGTGGAGACGCTGCCGGTGATGATCACCCCGCGCTGGGTGACCACCCCAACCCAGCCAATCGGGATCGAGGACGTGGTGGCCTACCTGCGCGGGTCGCTCGACCTGCCCGGGAGCGAGAGCGCCGTGTACGAGATCGGCGGACCGGACCGGGTCTCCTACGGCGAGCTGATGCGGGAGTACGCCAGGCAGCGCGGGCTCAATCGCTGGTTCATCTCGGTGCCGGTACTCACCCCCAGACTCTCCAGCCTCTGGCTCGGGCTGGTGACACCGGTCTACGCCCGGGTGGGCCGGGCGCTGGTGGACAGCCTCCGCAATGAGACGGTGGTGCGGGACAACCGCGCCAGGACCGCGTTCGGGGTGCGCCCGCTGGGCGTGAGCGAAGCGATGAGCCGGGCGCTGGTCAACGAGGATCGCGCCTTCGCGGCGACCCGCTGGTCAGATGCCGTGTCGGCCGCCCGAAGGGCGAGCTGGGGCGGTGTTCGCTTCGGATCCCGGCTGGTGGATGCGCGGCGGCTGGAGGTGCCCTGCACGGCGGCTCAGGCGTTTGCGCCGATCCGCCGGATCGGCGGCGAGACCGGCTGGTACAACGCCGATCTGCTGTGGCGACTGAGGGGGTGGCTGGACCTGATGTTTGGCGGACCGGGACTCCGTCGGGGTCGGCGCGATCCCGAGCAGCTGCTCCCCGGGGACACGCTGGACTTCTGGCGGGTGGAGGCGGTGGAGCCGAATCGCCTGCTCCGGCTGGTGGCGGAGATGAAGCTGCCGGGACGGGCCTGGCTGCAATTCGAAGTGGAAGACCACGGCGGGACGAGCGTGATCCACCAGACGGCGATGTTCGACCCGGTGGGGTTGTTCGGTCAGCTCTACTGGTACACCCTCTGGCCGCTGCACCAGTACGTCTTCGGCGGGATGCTCAGGGCGCTGGCGGGGAGGGCGACGGCGTAGGCGAGGGGGCGGGACCGCTCACGCCACCTGCGCCTCCAGCGGCGCCTCCGTGTCCTTGGCTGGAGTGACGCCGTGGCGGAGCCTGAGCCCCGCCCGATGCAGCAGGTGGAAACCGAGGTTGACCAGCAGCACGCCACCCACGGCCACCGCGAGGCCGACCATCCCGAGATTGGCCCACTCATCGGTGAAGGTCCAGATGAACTGCCCGATGCAGAGGACCGCCACCACGATCAGCGTCGGCGACCGGCCGATCCGGTTCACCACGAAGGCCCCGAAGGGGGCGCCGAGCGCCACGACCGGCGCCGCGGCGATCCAGTTGCCGAAGGTCTCCGGATTGAGCGTGCCCTGCAGGTTCCGGGTGGCGATTCCCACCAGCGAAGCGAAGGCCATCAGGATGACCGACGTGGGCACGGCGATCTTGAGGTCGCTCCGGCACAACAGGACCAGGACGGCATAGATGATCATGTCGATCCCGACCCCCGTCAGCGCCGCCGCAAAGCCCCCCCCGAACAGCCCGACCAGCAGGCCGGCCGTCCGGTGGAATTCGGCGGGCAGCTCGGTCATGCCCTTGAGGGTGGCCAACTCCCGGAGCTTGACCAGCGTCATCAGCGCGAAGCTCGCCCAGATCACCGCGAAAATCACCTTGACGGCGAGTCCGGATACCAGCGGCGCGATGTAGATGAGGCCGAGCGGCGTACCGATCAGGGCGCCGGCCATGGCCCAGCGGAGCATCGGCCACGCGACCGCCTGGCCGCGGCTGATGATGAAGACGCTGGCGCTGGTCATGCCGATGGACTGCACCGCGAAGCCGAAGTCACGACCCAGCGAGGCAGGACCGTGGAACAGCAGGACCAGCACCGGGAAGCCGACCGTGCCGCCACCCATGGGGGTGGACCCGGCGAAGTAGGAGCCCGCGGCCATCGCCGCCGCGATGGGCCAGTGGGCCACCGCAAGCGGCCAGTAGCCCTGGACCGCGACCAGAAACAGCCAGAATCCGTAGAACGCCGCCAGCCACAGCATGAAGATCCACAGACGGCTCTTCCGGGGTTCCGTCGGGTTGACCAGTTGCACTGCACCTCCTGCACCCGCGAAACGACCGGGTGGTGTGGGGCCCGCGCATCAGTTCCGGGCCATATTGGGGGCTGGTCCCAAGGGCGCCCCCCGGGACCAGGGTGGTACATCCGGGGTTTGGGCCCTTTGGAGCAACATCAGGGCCGCGGGCGCCGCCGGAAGCCACCGGAGAAAGTACCGTCCTCCCCGGCCGGGCCAAGTGCCGGTGGGTGGCGACGAGCGCTTCTGGCGTCACCCGGCCGTGAGGCCTATGTTCCCCCGTTGCCAACCTCCGCAGTCCTGATCTCTCCAAGGGTCGCCCGTGGATCTCCGCTCCCAGTTGCAGGCCAGTCTTGGCACCGCCTTTTCCATCGAGCGTGAGCTCGGCGGCGGCGGCATGTCCCGGGTATTCGTCGCCAACGAGGAGCGGCTCTCCCGCAAGGTGGTCATCAAGGTCCTCAACCCGGAGCTGGTCCAGGGCCTGAACGCGCAGCGCTTCGAACGGGAAATCCTGCTGGCGGCCTCGCTGCAACAGGCCAACATCGTCCCGGTGCTGGCCGCGGGTGACGTGGATGGCCTGCCCTACTTCACCATGCCGTTCGTCGAGGGGGAGTCGCTCCGCCGCCGGCTGGACGGCAACGGGCTCCCGATTCACGACGTGCTGACCATCCTGCGCGACGTGACCAAGGCGCTGGCGTATGCGCACGCCCGCGGGGTGGTGCATCGCGACATCAAGCCCGACAACGTGCTGCTCTCCGGCGGCACCGCGGTGGTGACCGACTTCGGCATCGCCAAGGCGCTGAGCGCCTCGCGGACCGCCGAGTCGGGCTCGACGCTGACCCAGCTGGGCACGGCGATCGGGACACCGGCCTACATGGCGCCGGAGCAGGTGGCCGGCGACCCCAACCTCGATCACCGGGTCGACCTCTACGCCCTCGGCTGCATGGCGCAGGAGCTGCTCACCGGCAAGTCGCCCTTCGCCGACCGCACCCCGCAGCGGACGCTCGCGGCCCATCTCGGCGAGGCGGCGGCCCCGGTGCGCTCGCTCCGGCCCGACTGCCCCGCCCCGCTGGCCGAGCTGGTGGGCCAGCTGCTGGAGAAGGACCCGGTGGACCGGGTGCAGTCCGCCAGCGACGTGCTGCACGCGCTCGACGCGGTGGGGACCACCTCCGGCTCTTCCATGTCGCTCGGCGCGCCGGGGATGCTGCCCAAGGCGCTGGGGCTCTACGTCGTGGCCACCGGCGCGGTGGCGCTGCTGGCCAAGGCGGCGGTGGTGGGCATCGGACTGCCCGACTGGGTTTTTCCCGGGGCGGTGCTGGTGATGCTGCTGGGCCTTCCGGCGCTGCTCGCCACGGCGTACGTCAAGCGGGTGGCGCGGCAGGCGATCACCGCCACACCGACGCTCACGCCCGGCGGCAGCATGCAGCCCAGGCCGCTCTCGGGCACCATGGCGACGATCGCACTCAAGGCGCACCCGCACGTCTCGTGGCGGCGCACCGCGCGGGGCGGCGTGTATGCGATGGGGACTTTCGTGGCCCTGGTGATCGCCTTCATGACCCTCCGGGCGCTGGGCATCGGCCCGTGGGGTTCGCTGCTGGCGGCAGGGACGCTCTCGGCGGACTCCCGCATCGTGCTGGCCGACCTCACCGCCGCGCCGGAAGATTCCTCGCTGGCCACGATCGTTGGCGCGGCGGTGCGGGCGGCACTGTCGCAGTCGAACTCGATCCGGACGCTGGAGGTGGCGGAGGTCGCCGACGTCCTGGGGCAGATGAAGCGGGGCCGGGAGACGCGGCTTGACCCCACGGTGGCGCGCGAAGTCGCCACCCGGGCGGGAGCGGCGGCGGTGCTGGGGGGGCGGCTGGCCAGGGTCGGGACCGGCTACGCGGTGAGCCTCGAGCTCACCAGCACGGCGGACCAGGTCTCGCTGGCCTCGTACCAGGGCACCGCCGACGGGGCCAGGGATCTGCTGGAGGTGGTGGACGATCTGTCCCGCAAGCTCCGCGGCAAGATCGGGGAGTCGCTCAAGCGGGTGCAGCGGAGCATCCCGCTGGCGCAGGCGACCACCGGCTCGCTCGATGCCCTGCGCAAGTACAGCGAGGCGGTGCAGGCCAACGACGTGGACCAGGACTTCGACCGCGCGGTGCGGGCGGCGCGGGAGGCGGTGACACTCGACTCCACCTTTGCCCTGGCATGGCGGAAGCTGTCGGTGGCCCTCATCAACTCACGCAGCTCCCCGGCGGCGCGGGACTCCGCCCTGGAGCGAGCGGAGCGCTACGCCGACAAGCTTCCAGACGTCGAAAAGTACCTGGTGCGCGGCGCCTATTACGAGAATCACCGGGCCAACGCCCATCGGGGCAAGGCGCTCGGCGCGTATCAGGCGGCCTACGCCGTGGACAGCTCCAACACCACGGCCATCAACCAGTTGGCGATGCTGTACGCCACTCGGCGCGAGAACGACAGCGCGATGCGCTACGTGCGGCGTGAGATCGAGGTTCAGCCGATCCCCGGCAACGTGGCGCGCCTAGCCTCCGGCTTCATTACCCTCGGCCGCCCCGACGATGCCGCCGCGGTGCTCGATTCCGTGGTCCGGGCGGTGCCGGAGGCCGCCTCGATGCCGGCCATCCTGCAGGGCCGGCACGCCGTGTTCGTTGCCCGCGGACAGCGGGATTCGGCGGCGACCATCGCGGCACAGTTGAGCGGGTCGCCGGCGATCCCGATTCAGCTGGCTGGCCTGCAGCGGCAGGCGGGGGCGGCGACCATCGCCGGCCGCCTGTCCCGTGCCGTCGCCATCAACAATCAGATCAGCGACCTGCTCGCCGAGCGGGGAGTAACCCGGCTCGACGGCATGGCAGAGGCCACCCGCGACATTCTCTTCCGGGGGCAGCAGACGCAGGGGGTGCAACGGATCGAATCGATCGTGACCGGGCCTCAGTGGGCCGCGGCGGGCCCGGAGGACCGGCCGTACATCGGGGTGGCCACCCTGTACGCCCGGGCGGGTAGGCCGGACCACGCCCGGCAGATGCTCGCCCGATTTCAGGCCGAGGCTCCCGGCGCCCGGGCGGCGACGAACCAGCGGTCGGTCACGGAGGTGAACGGCGAGATCGCTCTGGCGGAGAAGAATACCGCAGAGGCGCTGCGGCAGTTCCGGGCCGCCGATCTCGAGGAGGACGGGGCACCCACTGCGTGCGAGGCCTGTACCTACTTCAACCTGGCCCGGGCGTTCGACCTGGCCGGGGAGGCCGACTCCACGATTGTCTACTACGAACGCTACCTGTCGGTGCCGGCCCCGCGCCGGCCGGACTGGATCGGCCTCGCGCAGACGGAGAAGCGGCTGGGCGAGCTCTACGACAGCCGGAACGAGCGACTGAAGGCGATTACCCACTACGCCGCCTTCGTGGACCAATGGAAAGATGCCGATGCCGAGCTGCAGCCGGTGGTGGCCACGGTGAAGCGGCGGCTCAATGAGTTGCGGGGCCAGGAGGGGTCGTAGGGACGCGGGAAGTCTGGCAGGGCGTTGCGGAGGGACGCGGGCAGCGTCCGGAACCAGGCGGTTGGAAGCGGGATCATCCCATGGTTGAGTCGCACTCAGAGAAGCATTACACGGTCTGCGGCAACTGCGGCCAGCGGGCCCTGACCGTGGCCACCCGTTGCCCCCACTGCAGCCACCCGTTCGAGGCGCACTTCTACCAGCGCACGGCGACGGCCCCGCGATCGAGACGCGTCCCCGTCGGACTGATTGCGGCGGCGCTGGTGATCACGGTGGTCGTGGCCAACGCGCTACGCCGTCACCTCACATCGGGGCGACCAGTAACGACCGCGGGGCCAGTGGTGCCAGCGCCCCCGCCCCGGCCCCGGGTGGATCTCCCGGTTCTGGTCGCGGAGAGCATCGCCGCCGCGCCCGCTGCCACACTCACAGCACCCAGCGACTCCACGCCCCCCGCTCAGGTAGTGGCCGACTCGGCGGCGGCGAGGGCCGACGGCGTGACATCGCCACCGGGCTCGCGGCGCTATGCCAGCACCTGGATGCATGTCAGGGCCGGCAGGAGCGGCACGGCGCCGGTGGTCCGGGTTCTCCGTCCGGGCGAGGCGGTGCAGGTGGACTCGCTCAGGCGGGGCTGGTACCGGCTGGTAGCGGGGGAGGAACCCCTGGGGTACGTCGACGGCGGATTGCTCGACAGCGTGCCGCCCGACGAGTCGCCCTGACGCTCGACACCGGCGGGTGGGGGCGCCGGCACCGGCCGGCTACGCTCCCCGCAGCTTGCCGCGATCGACCTTGCCCAGATGGGTGGTCGGCAGGGAATCCACGAAGATGACCTCCCGCGGGTGCTTGTAGGGCTCCAGCCGCGCCATCACCCAGGCCTTGAGTTCCTCCGCCAGCCCCTCCCGTCGCTCCTTGGGGATGACATAGGCGTGCGGCTTCACCAGCCCGTTGGCATCGGCGACGCCGACCACCGCCACGTGGGACACCGCCGGGTGGAGCAGCAGGCAGCCCTCCACCTCCGTGGCGGAGAGCCACTTGCCGGAGACCTTGAGCAGCTCGTCGGCCCGGCCGCAGTAGGTGTAATACCCGTCGGCGTCCCGCCGGATCAGGTCTCCCGAGACATACCACTCCCCCCGGAAGCCCCACTGGGTCTTTTCCATGTTCTGCCAGTAGCCCAGCGCGCGGGAGCCGCCCCGGACCCAGAGGTAGCCGGTCTCTCCGTGGGGGAGTTCCCTGCCCTCCTCGTCCGCGACGCGAACCTCGAATCCGGGCACGACCTCTCCCAGGGTACCGCGACGGACCCGCCCCACCCGGTTCGACACGAAGATGTGCCACATCTCGGCGGTGCCCAGGCCGTCGAGCAGCGGCACGCCGAAGGCCTGGTCCCAGCGCTGGTGCAGTTCCTCGGGGAGCCCTTCCCCTGCGGAGGTGGCGAGCCGGAGTGAGGAGAGGTCCTGGCTGGCGGCGTCGGGGTGGCTCACCATCTGGTTGACCATCGTGGGCACGGTGACCAGCATGGTGGGCCGATACCGCTGGATCCGGCTGAAGATGACCTCCGCGGTGCAGCGCTCGTCGAAGAGCACCGCGGCGGCACCGGCCAGGAAGGGGAAGAAGAGATTGGAGCCGGTGGCGTAGCCGAAGTAGAGCTTGGGCACCGACAGGGTGATATCATCCTCGCGGTAGCGGAGCACCTCGCGGGCGTAGCAGGAGGCGGTGTTGGCAAAGGACCGGTGCGGCTGCACGGCGGCCTTGGGGCTCCCGGTGGTGCCGCCGGAGAAGAGCCAGAGCGCGGCGTCGTCGCGATGGGTGGGGAAGTTCTGGAAGCTGTCCGCCATGGACTCCAGCCGTGCAGGCCAGCCGGCACCGCCCACCACCAGCAGCTGGGGCGGGTGGGAGGCCCGGCCGGCAGCGGCGCGGAAGGCGTCGGCCCGGTCGGCGGGCACCAGCGCCACGGCGGCCCGGGCGTAATCAAAGAAATACTCGAGGGCGTCGGGCTTGAGCTCCGGGTTGACCATGACCACCACGGCCCCGATCTTCAGGGTACCGAACAGGACCGCGACGTAGTCCGGGCCATCCGGCAGGGCGATGATCACCCGCTGTTCCGGCGCCACCCCCGCTGACTTGAGCAGGTTGGCATACCGATTGGCCAGCGCCTGCACCTCACGGTAGGACCATCGTCCGGCATCGGTGATCAGCGCGGTCCGGTCTCCCCGGCCCTCCGTCACCCGGGCGTCGAGAAAGAACTCGGCGATGTTCAACTGGGCCGGAGGCTCATACGTCATGGCTGACCATCCCCGGTGGGTGAGAGCGGTGAGGACAGAATAACCGTGCCGACGCTCGCCGCAATGACCTGGGAAGAGGCGCGCGACGCCGCCGGCTCCGGCAGCGTGGCCGTCCTGCCCGTGGGGGCCATCGAGGCCCACGGCCCCCACCTCCCGCTGGAGACCGATGTGATCATCGCCCAGGCGATGGCCCGGGCGGGCGCCGCCCGGATCGCCGCCCGCGGACTGCGGCCCGCGCTGCTGCCCCCGCTGGTGTATTCGCCGGCGGCGTTTGCCGAGGGGTTCGGTGGAACGATCTCGCTCCAGCCGGATACCCTCACCGCCGTGGTCGCCGACCTCGGTGGCAGCCTGGCCCGGCAGGGCTTCGCCGTGCTGGCCATCGCCAACGCACACCTCGATCCGGCCCACCTGACCGCCCTGGAAGCGGCGGTGCACAGCATCCGGCGGGATACCGCTCTCACGGTCGCCTTTCCCAACCTCACCGGCAAGCCGTGGGCGTCCCGGCTCACCGAGGAGTTCCGGAGCGGCGCGTGTCACGCTGGTCAGTTCGAGACCTCGATTGTGCTGGCGGAACGGCCCGACCTGGTCCGGGAGCAGACCCGGGCGGCGCTCCCCCCCAATCCCGCCTCGCTTTCACGCGCTATCCGGGACGGCAAGCGGAGCTTCGAGGAGGCCGGCGGCGCCCGGGCCTACTTCGGCTTCCCGGCCCAGGCCACCATCGAGGAGGGGCAGGCCACCATCGACACCCTCGGGGCCATCCTCGACGAGGCGGTCCAGGCGGCGCTGGCCGCCAGCCGGCAGAGTGACCGATGAGCCAGACCGGCCCGGTGGCGGTGGTGACCGGCGCCAGCCGCGGGATCGGTGCCGCCTGCGCGCGGGCGCTCTCGGCGGCGGGCTTCCCGGTGGTGGTCTCGGCGCGGAGCAGGGGAAAGATCGAGCAGGTGGCGAAGGCGCTGGAGCAGCTGGGCCGGCCCGCGCGGGCGGTGGTCTGCGACGTGACCAGCGAAGAGAGCGTCAAGGCGCTGCGGCTGGCGGCGGAGGAGTTCGGGCCGGTCGGGGTCCTGGTCAACAATGCCGGGGCGGCGGCCTCGATGCCGGTGGTCAAGACCACGCTGGATGAGTGGAACGGCCTGATGGCGGTCAACGCCACCGGCGCCTTCCTCTGCACCCGGGCGTTCCTGCCGGGCATGATCGAGCGCAAGTGGGGCCGGGTCGTGAACGTGGCCTCCACCGCCGGGCTCAACGGGGCCAGGTACATCGCCGCCTACTCGGCGGCCAAGCACGCGCTCCTGGGACTCACCCGATCGGTGGCGGCAGAGGTGGCCGCGAACGGGATCACCGTGAACGCGGTCTGCCCCGGCTACGTGGACACCGACATGACCGCCGAGTCGCTCGAGCGGATCGTGGCCAAGACGGGGCGGAGCCGGGAAGAGGCGCTGGCCGCGGCGCTCACCTCCGCCGGCCAGAGCCGGCTGATCACCGCGGAGGAGGTGGCGGCGGCGGTGCTGGCGCTGTGCACACCGGCGGGCAACGGCCTCAACGGCCAGGCGGTGGTCCTCGACGGGAGAGACGAGATGAGCAGCCGGTTTGCCGCGATCAACCCGGAGGAACTGGGAGCGCCTCGTGGCTGGAATCACGGGATGCTGGCCCGCGAGGGAGGACGGATGCTGTTCATCGCCGGGCAGACCGGGGTCAAGGCGGCTGGCTCCGACAAGGTGAGTAGCGACTTCGTGGCGCAGTTCGAGAACGCGCTTGCCAGTGTGCTGGCAGTGCTCAGAGATGCCGGCGGTACCCCTGCGGACGTTGGACGGTTCACGATCTACGTGACCGACGTGACGCAGTACCGTGCCAGCCTCAAGCCGTTGGGGGCGGTGTACCGGCGACTGATGGGCACGCACTACCCGGCGATGGCGCTGGTGGAGGTGTCGTCGCTGGTGGATGAGCGGGCGCTGGTGGAGATCGAGTCCACGGCGGTGGTGGGATAAGGCGCCCAATCGCCCAGCACCGTTCCAACGTACCGGAGACCTTAATGCCGTTGACCCCGAAGTCCTTCCGATACTCCCTGGACTCGGCCACCGCCGTGGCGACGATCAGGCTCGACCGGCCGGAGCGGCTCAACGCGCTGACCTTCGAGGTGTACACCGAACTCCGCGACACCTTCCGGGCGCTGGACCGCGAGCCCGGGGTACGATCGGTGGTCATCACCGGAACGGGGCGGGCCTTCTGCACCGGCGGGGACGTCCAGGACATCATCGGGGCGCTGTTTTCCCGGGACTACGACGGGCTGCTGGAGTTCACCCGGCTCACCTGTGACCTCATCCTCTCGATCCGCGAGTGCCGCCGGCCGGTGGTCGCCGCCCTCAATGGCACCGTGGCGGGAGCGGGCGCGGTGATCGCAGCCGCCAGCGACATCCGGATCGCGGCGGAGAGTGCCAAGATCGCCTTTCTCTTCTCCAAGGTCGGGCTGGCCGGGGCGGACATGGGGGCGGCGTGGCTGCTGCCCCGGATCATAGGGAGCGGCCACGCCGCCGAACTGCTCATGCTCGGCGATTTCATCACCGCCGAGCGGGCCGCGCAGATCGGGCTCTACAACCGGGTGGTGCCAGGCGAGCAACTCATGGCGGAGGCCACTGAGTTCGCCACCCGGCTGGCGCGCGGACCCGCCGAGGCGCTCGGGGTCACCAAGCAGGCGCTCAACGTCGAGGCGGCGATGGACCTGGTCTCCGCGCTCGAATACGAAGCCCAGGCGCAGGCGGCCTGCATGCAGCACCCCAACTTCCGCGAAGCCTACGAGGCGTTCCGGGACAAGCGCGATGCGAGGTTCGAGTGATGCCGGACACTCGGCTGATCCGGACCTTCCTCGAGCCGCACCACGCCCCGCTCGCCGAGCGGGCGACGGGCTTCGCCCTGGCGGAGATCACGGGGCGCGCCGAGCCGGCCGACGACGCCGCGGCACGCCTGGAGGCGCGGGCGCTGCTGTCGTTGCTGGGTGGCGGCGGCTGGTTCAAGCCGATCTTCGATCTGGATCTGCGCGGGTGCTGCCTCATGCGGGAGGCACTCGCGGCGGCGTCGCCGCTGGCCGACGCGGTGTTCGCGCTGCAGGGGCTGGGCACGATGCCGCTGCTCCTGGCGGGCTCGGCGGAGCAGAAGGCTCGCTGGCTGGGGCCGATCACCGAGGGCAAGGTGATGACCGCGTTCGCGATGACCGAACCGGAGGCGGGCTCGGATGTCTCGAGCATCGCCACCTCGGCGCGGAAGGACGGGACCGGCTACGTCCTCAACGGCATCAAGACCCTGATCTCCAACGCCGGACTCGCGGACCTGTACACGGTGTTTGCCAGCACCGACCCCGCCAAGGGCCACAAGGGAATCAGCTGCTTCCTGGTGCCGGCGGATACGCGGGGGTTCCGGTTCGCGGGGGCGCAGGTGCTCAGCGCGCCGCATCCGCTGGGAGAACTCGCCTTTGACGACTGCAGGCTCCCCCAAGCAGCCCTCCTCGGTGAGGAGGGCCGAGGCTTCGGGCTGGGCCTGGCGGCGCTGGACCGGCTTCGGCCCACGGTGGCGGCGGCCGCGTGCGGCATGGCCCGGCGGGCGCTGGCGGAGTCGCTCGCGCATGTGAAGCAGCGGGAACAGTTCGGAAAGCCGCTGGCGGAGTTCCAGCTGGTACAGCAGAAGCTGGCGCGGATGGCCACCGACATCGCCGCGGCCCGCCTGCTGGTGTACCGCGCGGCCTACGAGAAGGACCACGGCCAGGAGCGGATCACCACCGAGGCGGCGATGGCCAAGTCGTTTGCCACCGAGATGGCCCAGCGCGCGGTGGACGACGCGGTGCAGCTGATCGGTGGTCGCGGGGTGCTCGCCAATCACCCGGTGGACCGCCTGTACCGGGCGGTGCGGGCGCTCAGGATCTACGAGGGGACGACCGAGATCCAGCAGCTCATCATCGCGGGCGAACTGCTCAAGTAGCCGGCCGCGAGCCCCGATTGCGCTGCTGACCAGCGGGGCCGCGGGGAGCCGTACGGGTGCGAGTCGGGTCGACCGAGGTCCCCGGAGCTGTTTCTCTACCCGCCTCCGCGCCCATGAGGCGAATGCCCAAGCCAGACGGGCTTCGCTAACTTACCCTGCATGTGGCACCCCGAGCCGTTCATCAAGCACTCGATCCCTGAGGCGCGCTGGCCCACGGCGGACGCGGTGTCCCAGTCTCGCTGGTTCAGTCCGCTCAGGGCTGGCCGCCTGGAGCTTGCCGACCGCACCTGGGTGCCGGCGATGGTGCCGTGGCGGGCGACCGACGACGGGCTGGTGACGCCGGAGGTGCTGGCGTGGTACGAACGCTTCGCCCGGGGACAGCCCGGTGCCCTGGTGGTGGAGGCAACGGGGATCCGCGATATCCCCAGCGGCCCGCTGCTGCGGATCGGGCACGACCGTTTTCTCCCTGGACTCCGGGAGCTGGTGCAGACGGTGCACCGGGCCAGCGGCGGCCGCACCCGGCTTTTCATCCAGATCATCGACTTCCTGCGGATTCGGCGGCGACCGGAGCCGGAACGGTTCTTCCGGGAGTTCCTGGTCATTACCGACCAGCACCGCGCATTGCTGCCGGGCACCGATGCCGACATTCGGCAGGCCCTCGCCGGCCTCCCCGCCACCATGTGGACCCAGTTCCTGAGCGACCGGGAGCTGGAGGCGGTCGAGTACGGCGAGCGCGAGCGGGTGACGGATACGCACCTGCCCCATATCGCCGAGCTGCCGACGGTGCTGCCGGGACTGTTTGCCGATGCGGCGCGCCGAGCCGAACAGGCCGGCTTCGACGGCGTGGAGCTGCACTACGCCCACGCCTACACCATGGCGTCGTTCCTCTCCGCACTCAACAACCGCGGCGACAAGTACGGTGGCAGCCGGGAGAACCGGGTGAGACTCCCGATGGAGGTCTACCGTGCGGTCCGGGACGCGGTAACCGCTCGGTTCGTGGTCGGCTGCCGCTTTCTGGCGGAGGAATGTGTGGCGGGGGGGAGCAGTGCCGAGGATGCCGCGTGGTTCGGGGCGGCATTCGCCCGCGCGGGGATGGACTATCTCTCGCTCTCCCGCGGTGGCAAGTTCGAGGACGCCAAGCAGCCGCGCGTCGGCTGGGCACGCTACCCCTACACCGGGCCGAGTGGGTACGAGTGCATGCCGACGGTGCGCTCCGATGAGCGCGGACCGTTCGGGCGGAACCGGGCGGCCACCCTGGCGGTGCGACGGGCGGTGCGGGTCGCCGGATGCGAGACGCCGGTGGTCATGTCCGGCGGCATCTCGGCCTTCGACCAGGCGGAGGCCCTGCTTCGGGACGGGGTGGCCGACATCATCGCCTCGGCCCGGCAGAGCCTGGCCGATCCGGACTGGTTCCGGAAGATCCGGCTGGGGCTGGGAGATGAAGTGCGGCGCTGCGTCTTCACCAACTACTGCGAGGGCCTGGACCAGGTGCACAAACAGGTGACCTGCAAGCTGTGGGACCACGAGGGGCTGGACGGGCCGGACGTCGCCCGCACCGCCGATGGCCGGCGGCGCCTGGTCGCGCCCGGCTGGGAGCCGGCCGGCCAATGAGAGTCGCCATTGTCGGCGCCGGGCCCGCCGGGCTCTACCTGGCCATCCTGCTCAAGCGCGACAACCCGGGCCACGACGTCACGGTCTACGAGCGGAACCGGCTGGAGGACACCTTCGGATTCGGGGTGGTCTTCTCCGACGAGACCCTGGAAAACGTGGGCGAGGCCGACGCCGAGACCAATCGCGCGATGGCCGAGATGGCCGCCTGCTGGGACGACATCGAGATCCATTATCGCGGCGCGGTGATCCGGACGACCGGGCACCGCTTCTCGGGGCTGGAGCGGAAGGCGCTGCTGGAGCTGCTCGCCCGGCGAGCACGGGCGCTGGGCGTGAGGCTGGAGCTGCAGCGGGAGATCGGGAGTCCCGCCGACTGTGAGGGCGCGGACCTCATCGTGGCCGCCGACGGCGTGGCCAGCCGGCTCCGGGACCACCTGGCGGTCCAGTTCCAGCCCACGATTGACTGGCGGCAGAACCGCTTCGTCTGGCTCGGCACCAGCCGGCCCTTTCCGGCATTCACGTTCTATTTCAAGCCGTCGCCGGCGGGGCTGTGGCGCACCCATGCCTATCAGTACGCCCCGGGCCGGTCCACGTTCATCGTGGAGGGGCGGGAAGAGACCTGGCGGGCCAGCGGACTCAAGGAAGACGACGAGGCCGGGACGGTCGCCTACCTGGAGAAGCTGTTCGAGGAGGAGCTTCAGGGGCACCGGCTGGTGGCCAACCGCTCCATCTGGCGCCGGTTCCCGACTGTCCGCAACGCCCACTGGCACGCCGGCAACGTGGTCCTGATCGGAGACGCCGCTCACACGGCGCATTTTTCGGTGGGCTCGGGGACCAAGCTGGCGATGGAGGACGCCATCGCGCTGGCGGGTGCATTGAAGACCGCCCGGTCGATTCCCGACGCGCTGGCCGGGTATGAGACGGACCGACGCCCGGCGGTGGAGAGCCTGCAACGCGCGGCGCAGGCGAGCCTCGAGTGGTTCGAATCGGCGGAACGGTACCATGACCTGGAACCGCTGCAGTTCTCCGTGGCGCTGCTCACCCGCAGCCTCAGGATCACCCATGAGAACCTCATGCTCCGTGATCCTGCATTGGTGCGGCAGGTGGACCGCTGGTTCGCCCAGGAGGCGGGCCGGCAGAGCTGCGTGCCGATGCTGGTGAGCCCTCCCCCGCCGCCGCTGTTCACCCCCTACCGGCTCAGGGACCTGGTGCTGCCCAATCGGGTGGTGGTCTCCTCGATGTGCCAGTACCGCGCCGAGGACGGCCTCGTCAACGACTGGCACCTGGTGCACCTCGGCAGCCGGGCGATGGGCGGCGCCGGGCTGGTCATGACGGAGATGACCGATGTGAGCCGGGAGGGGCGGATCAGTCCCGGCTGCACCGGGATGTACCTCGACGCGCATGTGGAGGGCTGGCGCAAGATCGTGGACTTCGTGCATCGGGAGAGTCCGGCCAGGATCGGCGTGCAGCTTGGGCACGCGGGGCGGAAGGGCAGTACCCGGGCGCCGTGGGAGGGGAAGGATCTCCCGCTGGCGGAGGGCAACTGGCCCCTAATGGCACCGTCAGCCATCCCCTACGTGAAGGGGAGCCAGACGCCGAGGGAGATGACCCGCGCCGACATGGACCAGGTCCAGAGTGATTTCGTCCGCGCGACCCGGATGTCGGATCAGGCCGGGTTCGACCTGCTGGAAGTGCACATGGCGCATGGGTACCTGCTGGCATCCTTCATCTCCCCGCTCACCAACCAGCGCGGCGATGAGTACGGCGGATCCCTCGGCAACCGCCTGCGATTTCCGCTGGAAATCATGACCGCGGTGCGCGCCGCGTGGCCGGCGGCCAAGCCTTTGTCGGTCAGGATTTCCGCGGTGGACTGGGCTCCGGGGGGCCTCGAACCCGAGGATGCCGTGACCGTGGCGCGGCTCCTGGTTGACGCAGGCGCGGATATCGTGGATGTCTCGGCAGGCCAGACGGTCGCTGACGCGAAGCCGGTCTACGGCCGGCAGTTCCAGACCCCGTTCAGCGACCGGATCCGGCACGAGGCGCGGGTGCCAACCATGACCGTGGGAAATATCTCCTCCGCGGCGGACGTGAACACGATCCTCGCGGCGGGCCGGGCGGACCTGGTGGTGATGGCCCGGGCACACCTCTATGATCCGTACTGGACCCGTCACGCAGCGGCGGAGCTGGAATATCCCCTGCCCTGGCCACCGCCGTATGCCAGCCTGAATCGGTATCGGCCCAGGCTCCGCTGAGAGATTCGAGCCGGGCAACAGCGAACCGCGAAGGCGCGAAGACAG
>CAYUYF010000002.1:31873-195048 GCA_964449145.1 uncultured Gemmatimonadaceae bacterium
CGCGAAGACGCGAGAGTATCAGGAAGCGGCACAGGGGCTGGACGAAGTTGACTCGACAACATCGCGTCCTTGCGCTGGCGAGCCCTGTTGAGGCTGGAACGGCCGCCCCGGCGTCTTTGCGGTGAATGCCCGGATCCCCGAGCCAGGAGCTCAGGCCGCCGGCAGTGCCCCCATCTTCAGTGAGAACCACCATGCCGTCCTACGCTGAATATCTGAAAATTGACGAGCTGCTCACACTCCAGCGGCCGCTCTCCGACGGTCCCGAGCACGATGAAATGCTGTTCATCGTGATCCACCAGGTCTATGAGCTGTGGTTCAAGGAGGTGCTCCATGAGCTGGACTACCTGGAACAGCTGCTGGCCCGCAAGGACGAGGCCCGGGCACAACACACCATGAAGCGGGTGCTGACCATCCTCAAGGTGATGGTGGCCCAGATCGACATCCTGGAAACGATGACCCCGCTCGAATTCCTCTCCTTCCGCGACCGGCTGGAGTCGGGGAGCGGCTTCCAGTCGGCCCAGTTCCGGGAGCTGGAGTTCCGGCTGGGCCGGAAGAACCCCAAGGCGCTGGAGCGGGCCGAGCCGGGAAGCGCGGCGAGGGAGCGGCTCGAGCGCCGGCTGGCGGCGCCCACCCTGTGGGACAGCTTTCTCCGGTACCTGTCCGCGAGCGGCGTGGCTATTCCCCGGTCTGAACTGGAGCGGGACGTCACCCGTCCGGTCGCGCCGAATGCCGAGGTGCGGAAGGCCCTGGTAGCGGTGTACCGAAACGAGTCCGGGCTGGCGGGACTGTGCGAGCGGCTGGTAGATCTCGATGAGGGGCTGATGGAGTGGCGCTACCGGCACGTGAAGATGGTGCAGCGCACCATCGGCACCAAGATGGGAACCGGCGGAAGCGCCGGCGCTGAATACCTGATGACCACGCTCAACAATCCGCTCTTCCCGGACCTGTGGGCGATCCGGTCGGAACTCTAGGCCGCGAGCCGGTGGACGACGCATGAACCCCGAGCAGCTCTACTCCTCTCCCAACGCCCTGGCCGGGCACTACGCGCGCTTCAGGGTGTCGGAGCGCCTGCTGCTCACCGGCCACTCGCACCAGGCGTGGCCGGACGTGGGATTTGCGGCCCAGGCGGAGTCGTGGCTGGATGCCGCGCGATACGTGGACGACAAGTGGGAGCACGCCTTCCAGCGCGCGGAACAGGTCAAGGCCGGATTCGCCCGCCTGCTGGGGGAGCCCGCCGCGGCGATCGCCCTGGCCGGCAACACCCACGAGCTGGTGGTTCGGCTGCTGTCGGCGCTCCCGCTGGGAGACCGGCCCCGGCTGGTCACCACCGACGGGGAGTTCCACACCATCCGGCGGCAGCTGGACCGGCTGTCCGAGGAGGGGATCGAGGTGGTACGGGTGGCGGAATCTCCGGTGGAGACCGTCGTCAGCCGGCTGGCCAAGGCGGTCGCGATCCGCCCGGCGATGGTGCTCGTGTCGGCGGTGTTCTTTGACTCGGGCCGCATTGCCCGCGGCCTGCCAGAACTGGCGGCCGCCTGCCGGCTGCACGGCTCCCGGCTCCTGATCGACACCTACCACGCGCTCGGCGTTGTGCCGTTCTCGATCGCCGCGGAGGACCTGGGAGACGCGTACGTGGTGGGCGGGGGCTACAAGTACTGCCAACTGGGAGAGGGCAACTGCTTCCTGCGGATCCCGCCCGATTGCGACCTGCAGCCGGTGGTCACCGGCTGGTACAGCGAATTCACGGCCCTCACCGCCCGCGAGCGTGAGGGTCAGACCGCCTATGGAGCGGGGGGAGAGCGCTTCGCCGGGGCCACCTATGACCCGGCCAGCCACTACCGTGCGGCGCGGGTGTTCGACTTCTTCGAGGAACAGGGCCTTACGCCGGCCGTGCTGCGCGCGGTGAGCCAGCACCAGATCGGCGTGCTGGCCGAGACCTTCGATGGGCTCGGCCTTGATCCCGGCCTGATCGACCGGGACCGCAGCGCGCCGCTGTCGGAGACTGCCGGGTTCCTGGCGCTCCGCTCACCGAAGGCCGGGGCACTCACCCAGCGGCTGCAAGCCCGTGGCGTGCTGGTGGATGCCCGGGGAGAGGTGCTCCGCTTCGGCCCGGCGCCCTATCTGTCGGACCGCCAGCTCCGCGATGCGATGTCCGCCCTGCCAGAAGTGGTCAGGGGGTAGCCCGGCGAGTGCCGATTCGGGCAGGCGCCCGGCTCAGCGATGGAGCTCCGGTCCGCCCCGAGGGCGGCCGGCCATTGTTGCGATTGTCCCAGCCGCCCCACCGCCTAGAAGATCGTGTAGATGAACGGCGCCAGCGCCGACCCCTGGGCAAAGACCAGCAGCGCGCCAACCAGCATCATGAGGACAATGATTGGCAGCAGCCACCACTTCTTGCGGGCCTTCATGAAGGCCCAGAGTTCTCCCGCGATTCCGTGTCTCGCCATACGCGTATCCTCAGAATTGACGGTTCAGGTCGCTGCGCCCGCCCGACACCGGCGGCGCCCAGTAGCTGGATTCATGCTCCGGGTGCACCAGCGGCTGCTTGCCAGCCAGCCGCCGAAGCAGGCCGATCGGCATCATTACCACGAAGAACACAACCCCCATGAAGATGGGCGTGGTCACCTTCGAGATCAGGTGCGCCAGTCCCATCCACGCCCGCTGCAGGGGCCCCAGGTAGGTCGGCACCGCCAGCGCCGCGAGGACCAGCAGCGCGCCCAGCCCGCCCGCCACGGCCCCCGGCGTCTGGTGATGACGCCAGAAATAGAGCAGGCCCCCGAGCACCAGGAAGGCGATGCCGACGGTGAGGCCGAACTTCCGCCCTTCGGCCGGGGTCAGTCGAGCTGGAATTCCTGCTTCCAATTCTGAGTCTCCTCCCAGGCGGGCTGTTCCTGCTTGTAGAGCAGGAACGAACCCAGGACCAGGGCGTCGATGTGGGTACGCATGAAGCAGGTGTGCGCGTCCTTGGGGGAGCAGACGATCGGCTCCCCCCGCACGTTGAACGAGGTGTTCACCACCACCGGGCAGCCGGTGAGCTTCTCGAATTCCCGGATGAGATCGTAGTAGTCGGGACTGACCTCCCGGCTGACCGTCTGTACCCGGGCGGAGTAGTCGATGTGGGTCACCGCGGGAATATCCGAGCGCGGCTGGTTGAGCAGGTCCAGGCCCCACAGGGACTGTTGCTGGGCGGTCATGGGGATCTGCCGCGATTGCTTGACTGGAGCGACCAGCAGCATGTAGGGCGAGTCGCAGTCCATTTCGAACCAGTCCGCGACCCGTTCACGCAGGACGCTCGGCGCAAAGGGCCGGAATCCCTCGCGAAACTTGATCTTGATGTTCATCTGCGCCTGCATGCGCGGGCTGCGCGGGTCGCCCAGGATACTGCGGGAACCAAGAGCGCGCGGCCCGAATTCCAGCCGGCCGTTGAACCAGCCGATGATCTTCTCGTTGGCCAGGAGTCCCGCCACCGTTTGGTGCAACGGCGCGCGATCGAGCCGGTGATACACCGCCCCGACCGACCGGAGAAACGCCTCGATCTCCGCGTCGCTGTACTCCGGCCCGAGGCAGGCTCCCTTCATGGAGTCCGTCCCGGGAGTGACCCGCCGGGGCTGGCCGTGGTGCCGGTGCCAGATCAGCTGGGCCACCCCCAGCGCTCCCCCGGCATCTCCCGCCGCCGGCTGGATCCACAGCCGCTTGAAGGGCCCATCCCGCAGCAGCTTGCCGTTGCCGACACAGTTGAGCGCCACCCCGCCGGCCAGGCACAGACTATCGAGCCCGGTCACCTTGTGGGCGGTCCGGGCCATCCGCATCATGACCTCCTCGCAGACGTCCTGCACCGAGCGGGCGAGGTCCATTTCCCGCTGGGACAGGTTGGTCTCCGGAACCCGGGGCGGCGCCCCGAACAGCGCGTCGAACCTGCTGTTCGTCATGGTGAAGCCGCTGAGGTAGTCGAAATATTCCTGGTTGAGGCGGAACGAGCCGTCAGGCTTGAGGTCGATGAGGTGATCGTAGATCAGCTGGGTGAACTTGGGCTGGCCGTAGGGTGCCAGGCCCATGACCTTGTATTCCCCCGAGTTGACCTTGAACCCGGTGTAGTAGGTAAACGCCGAATAGAGCAGGCCCAGCGAATCGGGCCAGAGCAGTTCTTTCAGCAGCTCGATATCATTGCCGCGACCCACGCCCATCGAGGCCGTCGCCCACTCTCCCACCCCGTCCATCGTGAGAATCGCAGCCTCCTCGAACGGCGACGGGAAGAAGGCGCTGGCGGCGTGCGATTCGTGGTGCTCGGCATAGAGGATGTCGCCGTCATAGTCCAGTGCGTCATGGAGCATCCGGTCCATGAACAGCTTTTCCTTGATCCACAGCGGCCCCGCCATCAGGAACTGGCGATACCCCTTCGGTGCGGTGCCGAGATAGGTCTCCAGGATGCGCTCGAACTTCAGGATCGGCTTGTCGTAGAACCCGACGTGGGCCAAGTCCTTCACGGTGATGCCGGCCTGGCCCAGACAGTACTCCACTGCTCTCGAGGGGAAGCCACTGTCACCCTTCTTGCGGGTAAAGCGATCCTCGGACACGGCGGCCACGATCTCGCCGTCGCGGAGGAGGGCCGCGGCGCTATCGTGGTAGTAGGCTGAGATGCCCAGAATGTAGGTACCAGCCGTCATGGCGCCTTGCGGTCGTCCCAAGGTTGCGACGGAACGATCGTCCGCCGCCCTCTGCGGGGGGTAGAATAGGGGTCAGTTCAGACCGTTGGCATGCAAGAACGTGGCCAGCGTATCCGCGGCCACCTGGTGGCCTCGCGGAGTCCAGTGTCCGTCGTCCACGAAATACAGGAGGGGGCCGTTCCGCGCCCCGGTCAGGGCCGGGGTGAGATCCAGGAAGGGCATGTTGACCCCGGCGGCGAAGGCCCCGAGACGCCCAGGCAGGTCGTTGACAAGCCACTTGCGGGCCAGCCCCTCCGGGGGATAGCTGCAAATCTCTCCGTACACCCGGAACTTGGTAGGAACGAACATCAGCACCAGCTCAGCACCATGCTGCCGGGCCTCGGCCTGTCCCTCGGCCAGCAACCGCTCCACCTTGGCCAGGCTGTTCAGTTCGCGTTCTCCCAAGGGCAAGCCGGCGTACGCGAAATATAGTGTGCTGTCCCGCGACTCTCCGGCGGTGAGCCTGCACGACCGCGACCGGGCGACCGGGCCGTCGCTCCGTCTCCACCCGGACGACACCAGCCGGGCCGTCCGCCACGCATTGTTCAGGAATGACCGCTCCACGAACCGATGCATGTCCGCATGGATCCGGTCCCAGTCCTCGACCAGCTCCTCGTAGCGGATCAGATCGGTCAGATCGTTGCCTTCGAAGAACTCCCAGACCACCACCCGGGGTCGCAGCGGGATGGCGTACCGGCTCAGGACGATGCGCTCGTGGGCCGGACCGTAACCGGATTGGCCCAGATTGGCCACAGGCACCCCGAGCCGCCGCTCCAGCACGCTACCCAACAGATCCGACTGCCCGACATTGGACCACTCCAGGAAAGAGTCCCCGACCAGCACCACGGGCGCCGAGTCGAGATCGGTGGGATTGCGGAAACCGTGGCGATCGTAGGTGACATCGACCGGGTAGCGCCGGTCGGTCGCGATACCGAGCCACGCCACCATGTCGCCGGAGGCGGTACCGCTGATCTGCCGATGCGGCTGGTGGATCCAGAGCAGCTCGGGGTCGGTGCGATTGTGCGGGTTTAGCCAAGGCTTGCCCATGGCCAGCGCCGGCCCGGAGCGGAACACGACCCGGTAGTCCAGGAGATGCAGCGCTGCGGGTAGCTCCAGCAGGCCAAGGACGATCAGAATGGAGCCGATGGCCAGCAGCGAATTCAGCAGCCACGCCTTCATTGGTTCCTCGTTCGACGGCGATGCAGGGGATGACCCCTACTGTGCAAGGAGCGTGCTCACCCGAGCGGGGGCGGACCACCCCGAAACCGGGGCGCTGCGCAGGCGCCCGGGGGCGCCCCCCCCCGGTGGCCCGGCTGCCGGGACGGGGATACCTTTTCCGTCGGTGATGCTCCGGCGCCACACCTCAACGGCCCGGCCGGGTGCCTGCCCTCCGGGGCCGTCACGCCCGAGGATCCGAAGGCCACTGAGTTTGTACATCCAGACAGGAAAAGCCAATCCCACGCTCCACACGCGGGTCATCGGCGGTCACGCAACCGCATTCAAGCAGGGGCCAGGGGGAATCGCACCCGGCGTCCGCGCCGGGAAGCCACCTGCCCATGAAACTGATCCTGGAAGACGGCACGGAGTACGCCGGCGCCTCCTTCGCCGCCCGGCGGTCGGTGGTGGGCGAGGTGGTCTTCACCACGGCGATGAGCGGCTACGTCGAGGCGCTGACCGACCCGTCGTTCCGCGGCCAGATCCTCGTCCTCACCTACCCCCTGGCAGGCAACTACGGCGTCCCCGCGCCGCGCGCCGCGGGGACCCTCGACCGTCCATTCGAATCTGACCGCATCCAGGTGCAGGGACTGGTGGTGCAGCACGCGATCCACCAGCCGAGCCACCATGCCAGTGTGCGCAGCCTGGGCGAATGGCTGGCCGGAGAGGGGGTCCCGGCGGTTACGGGCATCGATACCCGGACACTCACCCGCCGGCTGCGCGAGCATGGGACGATGCGCGGCTGGCTGCTCCCCGCCGACGTGCCGCTCCCCGAGGGACGGGCGGAGGCGGAGGGTGTGGAGATGCGGCGGGAGCTGTTCCGGCTGGTGGCGCCTGCGGCGACCACCCACATCGGGGAGGGCAGCGGCCCCCGGGTGCTGCTGGTGGATGCCGGGGTCAAGGACAACCTGATCCGCTCGATGCTGGAGCGCGGGGCCCGGGTCATCCGGGCACCGTGGCATGCCGACCTCGCCGCCCTCGCCAACCAGGCGGACGGTGTGCTGCTCGGCAACGGTCCTGGAGACCCGAAGGACCTGCCGGAACTGGTGGGCCAGGTTCGCGGCCTGCTCGAGCGGCCCGGCCTGCCCATTTTCGGGGTGTGCCTCGGCAACCAGATCCTGGCCCTGGCGGCGGGCGGCGACACGTTCAAGCTGCCGTACGGCCACCGCGGCGTGAACCAGCCGGTCCAGGAGATCGGCACCCGGCGCTGTTTCGTCACCAGCCAGAATCACGGCTACGCGGTGCGGGAGGACTCTCTGCCGCGCGGCTGGGAACCCTGGTTCGTGAATCTCAACGACGGCACCAACGAGGGCATCCGGGCCCGCTTCAAGCCGGTGTTCAGCGTGCAGTTCCATCCGGACGCCTCGCCCGGCCCCCGTGATACCGCCTTTCTCTTCGATACCTTTCTCGAGCTGTGCGAGACCGCGCGCCGGGGTGGCCGATGAACCGGCGTCGCGCGCAGGCCCTGCCCCACCGGGTGCTTGTACTGGGGTCCGGCGCCCTGCAAATCGGCCAGGCGGGCGAGTTCGACTACTCCGGTACCCAGGCGCTGAAGGCGCTCAAGGAGGAGAACGTCTCCACGGTGCTGGTCAACCCCAACATCGCGACGATCCAGACCAGCGAGGGGCTCGCCGACCGGGTGTACTTCGTGGCCATCACCCCGGACAACGTGACCCAGATCCTGGAACAGGAGCAGTGCGACGCCATCCTGCTCGGCTTCGGCGGGCAGACCGGCCTCAACTGCGGACTGGAGCTGGAAGAACGGGGCGTGTTCGACCGGCTGGGCGTGCGGGTGCTGGGCACGCCGGTGGCGTCGATCCGCGATACCGAGGACCGGGCGCTGTTCAAGCAGCGGCTGGACCAGATCGGGATCAAGAGTCCCCGCAGCGTCGCCTGCCATTCTCTGGCGGAGGCGGAACGCGCGGTGCGGGAGATCGGCCTGCCCACGATGCTCCGGATCGCCTTTGCCCTTGGGGGCAAGGGGAGCGCGGTGATCAGGACCGAGAGCGAGATCCTGCCGGCGCTCAAGCGCAGTTTCGACGGCGGCATCCGGCAGGTGCTGGTGGAGGAATACCTGGCCGGGTGGAAGGAGATCGAGGTCGAGGTGGTCCGCGACGGTGACGACAACTGCATCACCGTCTGCGCCATGGAGAACTTCGACCCCATGGGCATTCACACCGGCGAGTCCATCGTGGTGGCGCCCACCCAGACGCTCAACGACACCGAGGTGCAGCTGCTGCGCACCATGGCGATCGACGTGATCCGGCATCTGGGCATCGTGGGCGAGTGCAACATCCAGTACGCGCTGGACCCCAGCAGCACCGATTACCGGGTGATCGAAGTCAACGCCCGCCTGTCCCGGTCCAGCGCCCTGGCCAGCAAGGCGACCGGCTATCCCCTGGCCTATGTGGCCGCCAAGATCGCGCTCGGCTTCACCCTGCCGGAGATCCCCAACGGGATCACCAAGAAGACCACGGCCTTCTTCGAGCCGGCGCTCGACTACATCGTCTGCAAGTTCCCCCGCTGGGATCTGGGCAAGTTCCGGGGGGTGTCCACCCGGATCGGCAGCGAGATGAAGAGCGTCGGGGAGGTGATGGCCATCGGACGGACCTTCCCCGAGGTGCTGCAGCGGGCGGTGCGGATGCTGGACATCGGCGCCCTGGGCGTGGACCCCAATTTCTTCGAGGGCGATGACGTGCGAGAGGCGCTCCGGGTCCCGACCTCGCTGCGGGTCTTCGCCATTGCCCGGGCCCTCGCCGACGGCATCACCCCGGAGGAGGTCCACGATCTCACCGGCATCGACGCGTGGTTCATCCACGGGATCGCGACCATCGTCGCCATGCGGAGCGAACTCGGCGCCAGCGGCGGTGGCAAGGGCACGGCCAAGGGATCGGGGGCGAGGCCGGACTGGGCGGGCCGCCTGTCGCCGGATCTGCTGGGCCGCGCCAAGCGGCTCGGGTTCTCCGATAACGGAGTCGGCAAGCTGGTGGGGCTGACCAGCGACGCGGTACGGGCACACCGGCTGGCGCATGGCATCGTGCCGCGGCTGGCGCGGATCGACACTCTGGCGGCTGAATTCCCCGCGGAGACGAACTACCTGTACCCGACCTACCACGCGACCGAGAACGAGAGCCCCCCCAGCACCCGGAAGAAGATCCTGGTCCTCGGATCGGGCTCCTATCGCATCGGCTCCAGCGTGGAGTTCGACTGGTGCTGCGTGAGCGCGGTCCGGGCCGCCTCCGAACTGGGCTACGAGACCCTGATGCTCAACTACAATCCCGAGACGGTCAGCACCGACTGGGACGAGTGCGACCGGCTGGTGTTCGACGAGGTGAGCTTCGAGAGCGTCATGGACCTGTGGGAGAGCGAGCGGCCGGCGGCGGTGGTGGTGAGCATGGGTGGACAGGTCCCCAACAACCTGGCCCTCCGGCTGGCCCGCGCGGGCGTCCGGATTCTCGGCACCAGCGCCGAGAGCATCGACATGGCGGAAGACCGGCGGAAGTTCAGCGGCCTGCTGGACCGGCTGGGCATCGACCAGCCGGCCTGGACCCACCTCACCGAGCGGTCGGACGCGACCGAGGCGATCGCCACGCTGGGGGGCTACCCGGTACTGGTGCGGCCGAGCTACGTGCTGTCCGGCGCCGCCATGAGCGTGGCCCACGATCCGGTCGAACTGGATCGCATCCTCGAGCGGGCCCGGACGGTCTCCTCGGAGCACCCGGTGGTGGTGACCAAGTTCGAGGCCGGCGCCCGGGAGATCGAGATCGACGCCGTCGCCGACGCCGGGCGCATTGTCCTGTGGGCCATCTGCGAGCACGTCGAGGACGCCGGGGTGCACAGCGGCGACGCGACCCTCATGCTGCCGCCGCAGACGGTGCCACTGCCGGTCATCCACCGGGCCCGGAAGATCGCGGTGCAGCTGGCCGAATCGCTGGCCATTACCGGACCGTTCAACCTCCAGCTCCTGGTCAAGCACGGGCGGGTGCGGGTCATCGAGGTCAACCTGCGGGCCTCCCGCAGCCTGCCGTTCGTCTCCAAGGTGACCGGGACCAACTTCGTGCACGAAGCGATCTGCCGGATGCTCGGCGTTCGCAACCCGGTGGAGAACCGCGCGCTCGACCTGGACTACGTGGCGGTCAAGGTCCCCCAGTTCAGCTTCCCGCGCCTGGTGGGCGCCGATCCGATCCTGGGCGTGGAGATGGCGAGCACTGGCGAGGTCGGCTGTTTCGGGGATGACGGAGACGAGGCCCTGCTGCAGGGACTGGCCGCGACGGGGTTCCGGCTGCCGCGGCGAGGCGTGCTGCTGTCGCTCGGGCCACCCAGCGAGAAGTACTCGTTCCTGGAAGAGGCCCGAGCCTTGTCGCAGGAGCTGGGCCTGTCGCTCTACGGGACCGCGGGCACCGCCGAGGCGCTGCAGGCCCACGGCATCGCCTGCACCGCGCTGGCCAAGACGCCCGGCGAGGGCCGAAGCGGGATGGACGTGATCGACGAGGGCCTCGTGGACCTGGTCATCAACGTGCCCCGCTCCTACGACGAGCTGGGCCGGCCCGACGGCTATCTGATTCGGCGCCGAGCGGTCGACGCCGAGGTGCCGCTGGTCACCGACCTCATGCTGGCCTCGGCGCTGGTGGATGCCATGCGCAACCGGGCCGGGGTGCCGGTGCGCATCCGCCCGTGGAACGAGTATCTCGAGCGCCGGCCACGGCACCTGGCGTAGGTCCCGGGGCGCTTCACCGGCGCTCGCCACCCGGCGTTCAACGTTGCTGTGGCTTTTCTGCCCGGCCCCGCCCGCCCCGCTAGATTTTTCGAGACCACCCTGCCGACTGCATCACGTCCGTTCCGGACCTCAGTTGCCGAGGAACTCCCCGACAGGTGCCAGGCGCTCCACGTGATCGCACAGAATCTTGAGCGCAGCGAGCATCGGCACTGCGAGGAAGGCGCCGGCCACCCCCCAGATCCAGTACCAGAACAGCAGTCCGGCGAAAAGCGCGACCGGATTGAGGGTGAGCCGCTGGGCCAGCAGCATGGGGCTCAGCACATTCGACTGCACCAGGTTGATCCCGGCATAGCTGGCCGGCACCAGCAGGGCCCGGCCCAGATCGGGGAAGGTCACCAGCGCCACGACGGTCAGGATGACCACCATGGCCATGGCACCCAGGTACGGGACGAACTCCAGCAGGGCCGCCGCCACTCCCCAGAGGAGCGGATTGGGCATTCCCAGCGCCCACATCGCGAGGGCGACGAAGACCCCCAGGCCCAGATTAAGGAGGAACAGGGTACCGAGATAGGCGGAGATCGAGGCTTCGGTCTCCCGGGCGATCGCCACGGCTTTTTTCTTGTCTCCCAGGGCCGGGAGCACCCGGATGAGCTTGAGGAGAAAGAGGTCGCCGGAGGCGAGCAGGAAATACAGGAGCAGGAGGGTCTCCGCCACCCCGACGAGCAGGTGGGTCGTCGTCCCGAACAGTTGTTCGCCCAGGCGGGGCCCGCGGATCACCACCTCCTGGGCGCCATCCGCGGCGGGCGAGGTCGCGTCGTGCACCTGTTCGGCAGCCCGGTTCACCTGCTCCACCGGCCGCAAGAGCGCTCGGGTGCGCCGGCCGGCCTGCTCCAGGGTCTTGGGCGCCCGGGTCAGCCACTCCTGGACCGGGGTGGAGAGCCGCACTCCGCCGCCGATCAGCAGGGCGAGCAGCCCGACCAGCACCACGGCCGCGGCCAGCGGCGGTCGCAACCGCAGCCGGCCCAGCCATCGGACCACGGGGTTCAACAGGAGCTTGAGGATCACCGCGAGGACGACCGGGAGGAAGACCTGCTTGCCGAGATAGAGCACCCCGAAGACCGCAATGAGCGCCAGGATGACGATGCCGCTGGTCTTGAGATCCAGGTCCAGCTGGGGCCGCAGCAGGGCGGCTCCCCCAGCCGAAGCGGCGTCGCTGCGCCCGGCGGACGGCGGCTCCTCGGCAGGGGGGGTCGGCACGGGCGGGGTCATGGTCCGGCTCCGGCGAGGGCGGTGGTCGAGGTCCTCGGGGGTCGCCAAATACTAGCACGGCCGGACGGGGTCGGCCATTCACCATGGGGAAGGACTGCATGAGCAACCGCCAACAGGCGCCCCTCACCGATCACCGGCTCTACCTCCCTCCCGAGGCGCGCCCGGTCGCGGGCGGGGAGTTCGTGCTGTACTGGATGCAAACCACCCAGCGCGCGCATGACAACTTCGCCCTCAACTTTGCCATCGAGCAGGCCGATCTGCTGGGGATTCCCGTGCTGGTGTACCACGGACTTCGGCATGACTACCCCTGGGCCAGCGACCGGTTTCATACCTGGATCCTCCAGTCGGTGGCGGACCTCGCCGCCGGCTTCGGGGCGAAGGGCATCCAGTACGCCTTCTGGCTGAGCCGCAGCCGGGGAGCGTTCACTGTCTGGGCGGCCGGCGGGAAGAGGGAGCTGGCCGATGGGGGCCTGCGTGGTGACACCCCGTTGCTCCAGCTTGCCAACCGCGCCGCCCTGGTGGTGACCGACTACTTCCCCACGTTCATCGTCCCCAGGCAGATCCGCGGGCTCCGGCACAAGACCGCGACACCGGTGATCGCGGTGGATTCGGCCACCCTGGTACCGATGGCGTACCATACCAGGGAGCAGAGCACGGCCCGGGGCATCCGCACGGTGCTGATGAACGCCCTCGAGCATTTTCTCTGGCCGGTGGACAACCCGGTGCCGAACGTGCGGCGGCGGGTGGAGCTTCCCGAGAGCGATGAGTGGGTGGAGCTCTCGCAACTCACCTCGCGCGGCGCGGCGGCGGCGGGGACGATCGCGGCACTGGTGGCCAGCTGCGACGTGGACCACTCGGTACCACCCTCGGCATTGTTTTCCGGCGGGACCACGCCAGGGCGGGCCAGACTGGCGGCCTTCCTGGCGCGGGGCCTGCCGAGATACGAAAAGGACCGGAACGACCCCAACGAGACCGAGGCGGTGAGCCGGCTCTCCCCCTGGCTCCACTTCGGCAATCTCTCGATCCACGAGGTGCTGCTGGCGGCGCGTGAGGCCGGCCCCGCCGACCAGTACGCCAAGTTCCTGGACGAGGCGCTGGTGTGGCGCGAGGTGGCGCACAACTTCTGCCACTTCAACCCGAAGCACCGCACCACCGCGGGGATTCCGGTGTGGGCGCGGGACCAGCTCGCCGCCCACGAGCACGACCCGCGCCCGGCGCACTACAGCCTGGAAGAGCTGGAACAGGCCCGGACCGGCGAGGCGCTCTGGAACGCGGCCCAGCGGTCCTACCTCCGGGACGGCTGGATGCACAACTACATGCGGATGCTCTGGGGCAAGTCGGTGCTGATGTGGACCCGGAACGCCACCGAGTGCCTGGCGGTGCTGGAACACCTCAACAACAAGTACAGCCTCGACGGGCGGGATCCCAACAGCTACGGCGGAGTGATGTGGACGTTCGGGAAATTCGACCGGCCGTTCTACCCCCGGCCGATCTTTGGCAACGTGCGCTACCAGTCGCTCAGGGCGGCCAAGGGCAAGTTCGACGTGCCGAGGTACATCCGGAGCTTTGAGGTGGGGGGGTGAGGCGGCGTCCCCCTCCAGGGGGGGCCGTCGATGTGAGTATCCCGCCCGACGGCGCAAGGGCACCGCCGCATCTCGAGCTTCGGCGCGCCTGACGGTCGAGAGAGAACCGGGGTCTCTTCCCCGATGGCCTAGTGGCGCCGCGCCCCTTCGCGCCTTGCGGTGAACGCTGTCCCGGGGCGCCCAGCCGGCGACAACCTACGACTCCCCCACAAACGGCACCTCGAGCTCCATCCCATCCCGGGCGATGACCGTCTCCGGAAAGATGGCGCGCGCCTCCGCCAGGAGCTCGGGCGCATCGCGGGTGTAGCGCGGGGAGATATGAGTCAGCGCCAGCCGCCTGACACCGGCATCCCGCGCCAGCTCTGCAGCCTCCACGGCCGTGGTGTGGCCGGTCTCGCGGGCACGGGTCAGGTCGACGTGGCTGAACGTCGCCTCGTGCACCAGCAGGTCGGCCCCCTGCGCCACGGACTGCAGGGCGGGAACCGGCCGGGTGTCCCCGGAGATGACCACGGTCCGCCCGGGGCGGGCCCCGCCGACCAGTTCCGCCGGGGTGACCACGCGGCCGCTCTCGAGAGTGACCGGCTCCCCCTTGTGGATCTTGCCCCAGAGCGGCCCCTCGGGGATGCCCAGGTCGCGGGCCTTGTCGGGGTTGAAGCGGCCGAGCCGGGCGTGTTCCACCAGGGCATAGCCGATGGTGTCGGCGCGGTGCTCCGTCGCACAGGTGACGATATCGTACTCGGCGCGCCGAATCCGGTCGCCGGGAGTCAGTTCGTTGATCTCCACCGGGAACTTGGTCCGTTCGATTCCCACCGCCATGGCGTGCTCCAGGATCCGGCGGGCGCCCTTCGGCCCGTGGAGCGTCAGTCCTTCGCTCCGCTCCGCGCCGCCGAAGATGTTGAGCAGGCCGAGGGTGCGGAGCAGCCCGATGACCCCCAGCAGGTGATCGGAGTGGTAGTGAGTGAAGAAGATCTCCCGAAAAGTGAAGGTCACCCCGTACCGCATCATCTGGCGCTGGGTCCCCTCGCCGCAGTCGAACAGCATCGTCTCCCCCTCGCGGGTCAGGGCGAGGGAGGAGACATTGCGCTCGAGGGTGGGACACGCGGCCCCGGTGCCGAGAAAGGTGAGCTTCAGCATGGCGGGGGAAGATAATGCGGGTGAGGAGCTTTGCCGCGGGCCGCTGGCAGGCGGCCCACGACAGGCCCGGTGGTGCGGCTACTTGGCGGGCGGGGGCGGCGGGACGTCGTCCGACCAGATGGTGGCCGCCTGCAGCCACTGGCCATCCACCTTGTGCCAGTGCACCAGGTACTTGCCGGGAACGCTCACCGCGGGGTCGCTGCCCTGGGCGGGCATGCTGAAGGTGTAGGTCCCGCGCTCGACGGCGATGGGCCCGTTCGCGGTGACCTCCACCGCCGTGAAGGCCAGGGTCGCGCCGGGTGGCATCCCGTTGGTGGCCATCTGGTTGCGGATCGCGTCTCGCCCGACCACCGCCGGAGAGAAGGGCGGCATGAGGGCGCCGCCCTCCATGAACAGGCCGGCAATCGAGTCGGCCTGATTGGTATTCATGTAGCGGGCGTAGTGAACGTTGATCGCGTCAATCTCCGCCTTGGCGGTGGCGGATTCCGCCGCGATCCGGACGGCGGCCTGTTCCGGCGTCTCGGTGGCCTGACAGCCGGCGAGGGCGAGGACCGCGCATAGTGCGACGGATCTGCGCATGACATGCTCCGGGAAGAGGGTCAGCCAAACTGCCGATGCGGGCACGGGTTGTCCAGCACGTCACGGAGACGGGGTTGGGCGAGCGGTGGTTTCAGCGATGGCGGAGCGCTAGATCCTGGCCACCCCGTGGTCCATGGCGTCGACGATCGCACCGAGCTCCCGGGCCAGCCGGCTGGGGCTGCCGGGAGCGGTGCGGAGGGCATCGGTCACCTCGCGATAATACCACAGGGTCTTCTCCCGGGGGACACTGAAACGGCTCCACACTTCCTCCCCGACCACCCGCATGTCGTTGATGATCGACCGGGCATTGTAGAGCTTGTCGGCGGCAGCCACCCGGAGCACGTCGGCGTGCGCCTCCCGCCGAAGATGGTCGATGAAGCGCTGCTTTCGCTCTTCCCACGGCGCCTTGGCGTCGCTCAGCGGGTCGGAGTCGGTGCAGCCCATCACGATCCGGTGCACCCGCTCGCCGAACCGCTCGAGGATTTCCTGCTGGGTCTTGCCCAGGCGGGGGTGGTCCTCGACGGCATCGTGCAGCAGGGCCGCGATGCCTTCCTCCTCGTCCCCGCCGTCCTCCAGCACGATCGCCGCGACCCCGAGCAGGTGCGCCAGGTATGGCACCTTGCCGCCCTTGCGCCGCTGGCGGGAGTGAATCTCGGACGCGTAGAGCAGGGCTTCGGTGAACTTCGGCGAGAGCGACGGGGTCATGGGTCTCGGGAGGCGGGAATCGCGGGAGCGCCCCCGGGAGGGTGCGCTCCGCGGACCGGCTAGAACAGCTTGACCTGAACGGTGAGCTTGCCGGGATTCTTGGCCAGCTCATCCATCAGCCGCTGCATCGCCCGGATCGCGTCCCGGCTCTCCACGTAGAAGCTCGAGTCGGTGGCGAACCTGCCCATCGTGCCTTCCCCCTGGTTGATCTTCTGGAGCACCGAGTCCAGCCGGGCGCCGGTGGCGGTGAGCTGGATGGACATGGTGGAGAGGTGGCTGGCCAGCGTGTCGGCGCGCACGATGGCGTTGCTGATGGGGATGGTCGCGATGGTGCTGTCCAGCCGCTCGGCCAGCTGGCGCATCGCGGCCATGGTGCGCTCCGTCTCGCCGGTCACACTGGGCAGCTGCCGGTTCATGGTGGCCAGGACCTGCTGCAGCGACTGCAGGGTGCGGGTGAGCTCGTCGGCGGTGCGCTGGTTGGCGATGGCCTGGACGCCGATGAGGACCGAGTCGGCACGGTCGGCCAGGGCGGCGCCCTTTTCGAAGACCCCACCGTCCATGCGGCCCTTGATGATCCCGCCGGCCGGAAAGGGGTCCGCCGAACGGCCCGGATCGAGCAGCAGGCGGGAGTCACTGCTGAAGAAGCCGCTGGAGATCGAGGCCGAGGCGTCCGCCTTGAGTTCCAGGGCGCTGGGGAGCGCGAGCGTCACCAGCACCCGTCCCGGCCGCTCCAGCGTCACGGTGCTCACCTTTCCCACCGCGACCCCCGAGATGGTGACCACGTTGTCCACCTTCAGGGCGCCCACGTCGGGGAACTCCGCTTGGACCACCTGGCCGGTGGGCCGGAAGGTGGCACCCTTGAGCCACATGGTGCCCACGACAAACAGGGCGATGCCGGCCAGCACCAGGCCACCGACCGTGGCTTCCTTCTGATAGTGCAGGTCCATGGCTCAGGCCGCGAAGGTGAGGTTGCCGAAGTCGCGCTCGAGGAACTCCCGCACCTCGGGCACGGTGGATTGCTTGAACTCGGCCGGCGTCCCCTGCTGCACGATCCGTCCGCCGGTGAGCAGCGCGAGCCGGTCCGCCACCCGGAACGAGCCCCGCACATCGTGGGTGACCATCACGCTGGTGACGCCGAGCTCTCCGGCGAGCGTCTTGACCAGGTCATCGATGATATCGGCATTGACCGGATCGAGGCCGGACGTGGGTTCGTCGTAGAGCAGGTACTTGGGAGTCCCGGCGATGGCCCGCGAGATGCCCACCCTCTTCCGCATGCCGCCGGAGAGCTGGGCCGGGAACTTGTCCGACGTATCCGGGGTCAGGTTCACGAGGTTGAGGCAGCGGGCCACCCGCTCCTCGCAGTACGCGCGATCGCGAAACTGCTCCTCGTCGGTGATCCCCAGGCGGACGTTCTCGTAGACGGTCATGGAATCGAACAGCGCGCCGTTCTGGAAGACATAGCCGATGGTGGAACGAAGCTGGCGCAGGTCGTCCCGGCGGAGCCGGGCCACGTCCTTCCCATCCACCAGGACGGTCCCCGAATCCTGCCGGATGAGCCCCACGATGTGCTTGAGCAGCACGCTCTTTCCCGTGCCCGAGGGGCCCAGCAGCGCCACCGTCTGGCCGTCCTCCACCACGAAATCGACCCCGTCCAGCACCACCTGCTGGCCGAATCGCTTGCGGACGCCGTGGAGTTCGATCATGGGAGCCGGGGATCAGTGCAGGAGAAGCTTGGCGAGCAGGGTGTCCAGCAGCAGGATCATCACGCAGCTGGCGACCACCGCGCTGGTCGTGGACTTCCCCACCCCCTCCGCCCCCTGCTCGGTGCTGAAGCCGAAATAGCAGGAGATGATGGTGATGCAGACCGCAAAGGCAAAACCCTTGATGACGGAATAGTAGGCGTCGAACGGCTTCCAGAAGAACCGGGCGCCGTAGATGAAGTCGGCGTCGGTCACCGGGAGGACCTGCTGGACCGCGAACCAGCCGGAGAGGATGCCGGTGACGTTGGCGATGATGACCAGGACCGGAATCATGATGATCCCGGCGAGCACCCGCGGGATCACGAGGTGACTCGCGGGAGAGCGGCCCAGAGTCTCCAGGGCATCAATCTGCTCGGTGACCCGCATCGTCCCCAGTTCGGCGGCGTAGCGGGCCCCGATCCGGCCGGCCAGGATGAGCCCGGTCAGCACCGGGCCCAGCTCCAGCACCACCGACTCCACGATCAGTGAGCCGGCCACGTAGTAGGGGATGTTGCCGGTGAACTGGTAGCCGGTCTGCAGCGCCGTCACCGCCCCGGCGAACCCCGCCACCAGCAGGATGATCGGCAGGCTGCCCACGCCGATATGCCAGGCTTCAGTGAACGTCCGCGGCAGCCAGACCCGCCACTCGCCCAGGGCGCGCCCCATCTCCGCCAGCATGAGGCTCACCCGGCCCACGTGCGACAGCGCCTGCAGCACGTAGCGGCCGATGGGCCGGCGGGGGTCGAGGGCGTGGGAGGTGGTCATTAGGGAGTTGGGTGCTGGCAGTCTGGCGGCCGGACTCCTGACCTCCAGCTTCCAACCACTGTATCTTCGCCCGCCATGCCCCCCAAGTCCACCCCCGAGGTACTCGCCTTTCGGCGTGGACTGATGCGCTGGTTCCGGCGCTCGGGCCGCGACCTGCCCTGGCGGCACACCCGCGACCCGTACCGGGTGCTGGTGTCGGAGGTCATGCTGCAGCAGACCCAGGTCTCACGGGTGACAGAGTACTACGGGCGGTTCCTGGCCCGCTTTCCGTCGCTCGTCCAGCTGGCCGCGGCCCGCCCCGCCGAGGTGCGGGCGGCGTGGGACGGACTGGGGTACTACCGCCGGGCGGCCAACCTGCACCGATTGGCTCGTGCGGTGGTTCGGGAGCATGCCGGCCATGTCCCCGCCGATCCGGTGGTGCTCCGCACCCTGCCCGGCGTCGGCCGGTACACCGCGGGGGCGGTGGCAAGCTTCGCCTTTGAGCGCCGGGCGGCGGCGGTGGACACCAACGTGGGAAGGGTGATCCGGCGGGCGTTCGTGAAGCTGGGGCGGAGCACCACGGGGACCGCCCGAGGTCCCCGCAAGCCATCAGATGATCGAACAGTCTGGGAGATCGCCGAACGGCTGGTGCCGCGGGCGGGCAACGCCGCATGGACCTTCAATCAGGCCATCATCGAGCTCGGCGCGTTGATCTGCACGGCGCGGGTGGCGCGCTGCGAGATCTGTCCGGTACGGGCGGCCTGCCGCACGGGTCGGCAGCAGAAGCGTCCCTCGAGCCCGTGACGGGGAGAGTCATCCTGCACCGGGAAGCCGCCAAGGGACGGGCCGCCACCCCTTACGGTCCCTGGGCGCGCAGCGAGCGGGCTACCAGGCCGATCCCGCCGGCCAGCAGCCCCAGGATCATGATCGTGTCGAAGAGGGAACTCGGCTGGAAGTAGATCCGCAGATTGGCGATGATCCCCGCCAGGATGATGATCGACCCCGCGAAGGTGAGCCCCCACCCCACCAGCGACTTGCCGTTGTAGAACAGCACCCCAATCCCCACCAGCAGCGGGACCAGGGAGAGACCGAAGGCGTTGTAGCCCCACATCTGCCAGCCGCCGCTGGCGACGGTCACCCGGGTGAGCAGGAGGTAGCCTCCCGCCACGACCATCGCTGATCCACCCAGAAAAAGCCCCAGACCCCCACTCGTGCCCCCGGCGCCTTTCATGATGCCTCCCGATTGCGAGGTGACAGCCGACGTCCGCTGATGACTGCGTCGCTGTGGTACAGTGACCGACTGACCAGCCTGACCGCTGGCCACCCGCCGGGGGTTACATCACGGGTCCAGGCGTGCCGGTGCCCCGGTACCCGGCTTGCCGAAGCGCAGGCTGTGGGTGGCGAGAAAGATCTCCCCCAGAAAACTCACGTACCCGCCGATCAGCGCCAGCATGGCCAGCACAAAGAGGGCCGCGGTGATCACCGCAAGCCCCAGCCCGAGCGCCGCACTGACAAAGAGATCCGCGATCAGGAAACAGATGAGCAGGGCGCAGGTGGTGCAGAGGGTGATGGCGTAGTGGATGAGCCGGGCCCGGCGGGAGAGCGTGTGCAGCTCGGCCAGGGCCTGTTCCCGGGTTTCTCCGGTGTGCTCGGGGACGTACTGCTCCAGGTGCCGGGCCCGGTCGATGATGCGCGCCAGCCGGTTGGCCAGCACGCCCAGGGTCACCCCCACGCCGGACAGCAGGAAGACCGGCGCCACGGCGAGCTGGATCACCTGCCCGATGTCGGCATTGCGGACGAGCTGTGCGAACTCCATGCGGCCCCTCGGGTAGTCGTGGGTCTCAGCGCCCCGGGGAGCCGCCGCCCGGCGGCCGAGGGTGCCAGATCGCCTCCAGCGCCGCACGCCGGGCCGGGTCCAGTTCACCGGCAGCGGCCACCCGGAAGCCGAGGTCGCGGAGGATGCCGTCCTGCAGGCCGTAGCTGACACCGTGAACCGCGACCGCCTGACCCCGCTCCCAGGCAGCCTGCATGATCGAGGTGCGGCACACGTTGGCCACCTGCTCCAGGATGTTGAGCTCGCAGAGCCGGTCGAGCAGCTGGGGCTCGGGCAGCTCCACCAGCCGGGACCGATGCTGCTCCGCCACGTCCTGGACATGGCGGAGCCAGTTGTCCACCAGACCCAGCGGCCGACCGTGCCACGCGGCAATGACACCGCCACAGCCGTAGTGGCCGCAGACGATGATGTGCGCGACCTTGAGCACATCCACCGCGAACTGCAGCACGGAGAGGCAGTTGAGGTCGGTGTGCACCACCACGTTGGCCACATTCCGGTGCACGAACAGCTCTCCGGGGAGGAGGCCCACAATCTCGTTGGCGGGCACCCGGCTATCGGCGCACCCGATCCACAGGTAGCGGGGTGCCTGCTGATGGGCCAGCCGGTCGAAGAACTGCGGATCCCGCTGGACCATGCGGGCCGCCCACGCCCGGTTGTTGCGGAACAGCTCGGCGACATCACTCATGGAACCTCGTGCCCCGACGGCCGGGGATCGCGACGGGGCCGGGTGGCGAATGGTTGCGGTTTGTGGCGGCGGCTAGCTGGCAGCCGCTCGGAGGCCGGTGGTAGTCAGCACATCTTCCTTCTCAGGCACCAGTTCGAAGGCGGTGCGGAGATCCTCGGGGATCGGCACCGGTTTTCCGGCCTTCAGGTCAACGAAGACCCAGACGGTTTCCGCCTTGGCCACGACCTCCTGATCTGACGGCCGCCAGAAAAGGTAGCGCCGGCGGGAACTCCGTCGCTTGACGTCCTCCACCCAGGTGAGCAGCGAGAGCTCCTCCCCCAGAAAGGCGGGACGCAGGTACTCGATGTAGTGGGAACGCACCACCCAACCGGTACCGCTCGCCACATACCGGTCCATGGACCAGCCCCGGGCCGCCGAGTGTTCGATGGCCACATCCTGCATCCAGCGCAGGTAGGCGAGGTTGTTGACGTGCCGCTGGACGTCGATGGCGTCCTGGGTCACGATCAGGGGCTTGATGAAGATCCGTGGCATGGCACCCGTTTGACCGGACCGATCAGTCCGAGACGGCGTTCGCTGTGGAGCCCCGGCCGGCGCGGTCAGGCGCATGACCCGGCGTCCCCACCGTCCCTAGTACTTGTGGAGTACCCCGGCCAGCAGCGCGATCAGCCCGAGCCCGCCGGCAATAGCCCCGGCGAGGCGCTGCCGCTTGCGGAAGGCGTCGAACAGCGGTGCACTCTCGCCGGTGGGGGAAAGACGGGTGAGCCGGGTCAGGGCCGGCAGCGAGACGAAGAGCACCAGGATGGCGGCGATGAGCCCCGTCGCCTGCATGACGATGAGCCAGGCGCTGGGCGCGGAGGCGCGGGCCGCCGGAATGCTCAAGTAGACGCCGGAGGCCAGCGTCAACACGATCCCCGGCAGCAACAGCAGGCGATGCACCGCATCCAGCAGCCGCACCACCACCGCCTGTGCCGGCCGTTCCTCGGCCCGGCCCTTGATCCCGACGACCATGGCCGCAAGGCCGCCGCCCAGCCACAGGGTGAATCCGGCGATATGGGCCAGGTACCAGAGCGTCATTGCGATACCGTTTCGGTGAGCATGGGTTCGTCCACGGGCTGGCGGCCGGCGAACCCGGCGTCCACTTCATGCCAGTGGGAGATATGCGACTCGTCCGGCTGCCAGCAGAGGTAGACCAGGCGGTCGTCCCGCAGGGCATAGAAGTCCACCAGGCCGGCGTCGAATCCCTTGAACACGCAGCCGATCTCTTCCAGTTCCAGCAGAAAGCCGCCGATCCGCTCGGCCTCCAGGGTCACCGCGTCGCGGACTTCGATCAATTCCGCCGGCTCCTGGTCGCCCGCCTTGAGCGGGCCGGTCAGGAGCTCGTAGCTGGCCACCAGCGCTTTCCAGCGGGGATAGGCGGCCCGCAGATCGGCCACGATCCGCCGCACCAGCGGCAGAGTGGCTTCGGCTTCCCGCACGGTGAAGATCCGGGGGGTGATCACCTCAGCTCCAGACGATCTCGAGCCCGTCGACATCCTCGGGGTGACTGATGAAGCCAACGACGAGATGATCCTTGTCCACCACGGTGATGGTGGGCCGGAGGTGGGAATCGTCCGGGTCCTGGTCCATCTGGAGGACGAAGCCCTTCAGCTCGGTGTCGGGAGATACCACCGCGCTCTCGGTGCGCATGATGGCATCGGCCCGGGTCTGGCCCGGGTCCTGGCCCACCGCCAGGCAGCGGGTGACGAGGTCACGGTCGCTGAGCACCCCGAGAAACCGGCGGGTGCGATGATCGTCCACCACCGGCACCACCGAAATGTTGCGGGCGCGGAACATGATCGCCACTTCGCTGGCGGAGGCGTTGGCCACCGCCACGTAGGGGGTTGGAACCATGACCTCTTTGGCTTTCATTATTCTGCGAACCGGGGTGAGAGGGACGGAGAAGGGGGCGACAGACGACCGGTGCCCTGAGGCAATTTGCTCACCCCGCCCCCGAATTCAAGCCCGCCAGCGCTACCGTCGTGGCCCTGAAGCCCTCCTCCACGTAGCTCCGGACCTGATCCACCCGGAAAGTTGCCCCCCGGGCCACCCGCGGCCGGACGTACACCAGCGGGGGACGGTTGGAGCTGGCGCGCCACAGGGCGAGCGCCTGGGCGGTCTGGCCGGCCATCAGGATACCGGTGGATTCGTTGTGGGCCTCCACCACCGGCGGAAGGCCTGGGCCGCTGTCGCCCGGAGGCTCGTCGAAACCGGGGCCCACGTCCACCGCCACCACCAGCCGGGCCGGCACCAGCGCCGCGGATTCCAGCGGCAGCACTGCACGGAGGCCGCCGTCGCCGTAGCGCACCCCCGCAATGACGGCAGGCGGGAAGAAGATCGGCAGCGCGCAGCTGGCATACAGCGCTTCCAGCAGCGGCACCTCCCGGCCGCCGGCCCCGAAGAGGGTGAGGGCGCCGCTCTCCAGCGCGGTGGCGGTGATCGTCAATGGCCGGGGCAGCTCGGCGAAGCGGTGGATCGGCACCAGCCGTGCGAGGGCCCGCTGGAACGGCTCCGCCTTGAGCAGCGAGCGGCCCCACAGCCCGCGCAGGAAGGCCAGCCGGTCCGCGCGGACGATCTCCCCCTCCGCGATGCCGTTGAGCCGCTCGAGCGCCGCGCTGGCACTGAGACCGGATGCGAACATCGCCGCGAAGACGGCACCCATGGAGGTGCCCAGGAAATGGGCCGGGCGGATGCCCGCCTCCTCCAGCGCGCGCATGGCGCCGATGTGGGCGGAGGCCTTGGCGCCACCGCCGCTGAACACCGCGACCACGCCCGGGGCCGACTCGGCAGGAGGAACGCTCACCGGGTACGGACTTCCCGATGCTTCCGGGCCCGCTCGAAGCGCTCGAGTTCCTCCGGCGTCTCGGGCACCAGCCGGGGCACCGGCTTGGGCTTCCCCGCATCATCGATGGCCACGAAAACCACGTGGGCGGAATGGGTGTGCCGCCTCAGCCCCGTGGGCACATGCTCGCTGAATACCTCCACCGACACATCCATGGAGCTGGTACCGACGAAGTCCACGGTGGCGACGCAGGTCACCAGCGCACCCACGGGAATCCGCTCCCGGAAGTCCACCTGGTCGAAGCGCGCCGTGACCGCCGGACCGCCGGCGTGCCGGATGGCCGCCACCGCGGCCGCCTGGTCGATCATCGCCAGCAGATGCCCACCGAAGAGGCCCTGCAGCACGTTCAGCATGTGCGGCATGACCAGGGTGGTCATCTCGGCGCGGGAGTACGACATCGGGCGGGAGGCGAGGGACATGGCTGGCTGGACGGTTAGACGGTTAGACGGTTAGACGGTTAGACGGTTAGACGGTTAGACGGTTGGGCGGTTGGGGTTGTTCGGCCGGGATGGTCCGGGAGGAATGGCGAACAGTCCGGCCCGCAACCGCCCAACCGCCCAACCATCTAGTAATCCACGGGCCGCAGGTAGTACTCGCCGATAGCCGTCTGGCTCAGCATCGCCACCGTCGGCAGCCGGCGCTTCCAGTGGGTGCTCTCCAGCCGGCCCTCCACCAGCGCCACCTCCGCATGGGTGAAGCCCCGGGCCTCGATGGCGGCCGGGCGATACCCCTGCAGCAGCCAGTGCAGGATGACGTCAGCCTTGGAGTAGGAGATGCCGAAGTCGCCCTCGTCGGTCTGGCCGGTAATGAGGTCGGCGCTGGCGGGTTTGGTGACGATCACCTCCGGCACGCCGACGTGCCGGGCCAGCGCCCACACCTGGGTCTTGAAGAGATCGCCAATCGGGTTGACCGGTGGCGAGTCATCGGCGTGCCAGGTGAAGTAGCCGAACAGCCGCTCGGTCTTGTTGCCGGTGCCCAGCGGCAGCGCCTGCAGTTCGGCAGAAAGGTCAAACAGGGTGATCATCCGCACCCGGGCCATGATGTTGCCCTTGCGGGCCGGGGTAGTGTCGCCCCCGATGCCGGCCACGGTCCCGTCCACACCGGCGGTGATCTCGACGGTGCGGCTCTGAATCCCGAGGGCATCGATCACCAGCTGGGCGTGTGCCAGGCTCTCGGGGCTCGAGCTGCGGTAGGGCATCCGGACGGCGATGACATTTTCGGCCCCCAGCGCCTCGGCCGCCAGGTAGGTGACCAGGGCGCTGTCCACCCCGCCGGAGAGCCCGATGACGACCCGGGCAAACTTCCGCCGCCGCTGGATCTCGTCGCGGATGAACTCGACCAGCCAGCGCTGGGTCAGGGCGGGGTCAATGTCGAGGGGCGACTGGTCGGAGGGGCTCGGCGGCAGGGCGGCGCGGCGACCCGGCGACTCGACCGTACCGGCGCGTCCCGGCGCGGATGGCTGCCCGGCGCCCGAATCGCCGAGCCGGCGAGCCGCCGAGTCACCGCCGTTGAGCCCCTCCAGAAGGTGTGGCAGCCGGACCTGGAGGTCCGAGAGCAGCGGGGCCTCGGCACGGGCCCGGGTGATCTCCTCGAAGTCGAGGCTCATCGGCACGGTGCCGGCCTCGAAGACCGGCGCCTGGTGCAGAGCGCCGCGTGGCCCGGCAACCACCGAGCCGCCCACGAAGCCCTTGCCGCCCTCGAAGCCCACCAGGTGAGACACCACCACGTAGATGCCGTGCTCCTCCGCGATGCCCTGCGCCAGCCGGTCCCAGCGGTCGAGATTGGCCGGCCGGGACGGGCCCGGGCGGGGCGCCAGCCCTCGGGCGGGGGTGGCGCTGGGCACGAACAGCACCTGGGCACCGTCCAGCGCCGCCAGCGTCGGCGCCAGCGAATGCCAGGCATCTTCGCACACCAGCATCGCGGCACGGCCCCAGGATGTATCGAACGCCTGCACGCTCCGCCCGGGCTCGACAAAGCGTTCTTCGTCGAACACGCCGTACGTCGGCAGGAACACCTTGCGGTGGATGTGGCGGATGCCGGCGCCGGTGCCGCCGAGCGACGCGTAGAGCGCCGAGTTGTGCAGGTGATTGCGCCACAACTCGTAGAACCCGATGGAGATATCGAGTGGCGGGGCCCCGCTCTCCCGGTGCACCCGCGAGAGGTCCTCGAACAGCTTCTCGGCGGGGAGCGCCAGCTCCTGCACCCCACCCTCAAGGAAATAGCCGGTGAGTGCCGCTTCCGGGGCCGCCACCACCGCCGGCGGCACCGGCCATTGGCCCACCTCCCCCAGCACCCGTCCCATGCGGGCCAGGTTGGCGGGATAGTCCCCCTTGTCGGGGCGGAACTGGGCAATGGCAATGGGAAGAATCATGGCAGGAACTTACGCGGAAGTGCGGAGCGGCGGAAAGGATAGGCGGCAGTCCGGCTAGCCACCGGCCCGGTTTCCCACCCAGAAGCCCGCGACCGTCGCCAGCAGGGAAACCGAGACACTGGCCAGCACGTAGCCGGTGGCTTTTCGCCATTCTCCCTGCTGCAGCAGGGTCACGGCCTCGACGCTGAAGGTGGAAAAGGTGGTATAGCCGCCGCAAAGGCCGATGGTGAGGAATGCACGCAGCTCGGGGGCCAGGTGCGGCGGATGGGTGGCGACCCTGAGCAGGATGCCAAGCAGGAAAGAGCCGGTGACGTTCACGAGGAGGGTTCCGACCGGGAATCCGCCGCCGGCCGTCCGCTGGACCAGGCCGCTCACCAGGTAGCGGGCCACCCCGCCGATGGCGCTACCCAGCGCAATGTACCAGATCATCTCGGACCGCCTCGGGTCGGGGGCACCCTACTTCCGGTGCCAGTACATCCGCATTTCCGTGATCCTGGTGCCGTCGGTCTCGCAGAACATCGCGCCGCGGGCTTCCACCCACTCGCCGGTGCGGCGTCGCCGGAACAGCAGGCGGAATTCCGCCGAGAACCACGGCCCCACGGCGAAGATCTCCCCGGAGGTGAAGGTGATCTCCGACTGGTTCATCGGGACTTCGGCCCAGTAGCCGCGCACTGCCTCCCGGCCGCGCAGCGGCTCCGAGAACGGTGTCTCGACGAACACCGGGTCGTCGGTAAACACCCCCATGAGCACATCGGTCTTGCCCTTGGCCCAGCCGCGGCCGAACTCGTCGACCAGCACGCGGCCCAGCGCAAGGGTGGTATCTGTCGCGTCACTCATGCGACCGTCCCCGTCCCTGGGTATGATTCGCTATCAGCATGCTCAAGAATCTACATCTCCTGTCATTTGCGTGTCTCGGCCTGGGCCTGCTCCTGATCGGTCCCCCCTGCCCCCCTGAAGCCGGCCGGCTGGTGGCGGCCGGATGGCGCGCCTACCAGACCGATTCCATCGCCCTCGCGTTGCGGCACTTCTCGGTCGCCGACTCGCTCTGCCCCGAAGGCGTGGACGCCAAGGTCGGGCTGGGCAATGTGCGGTTGCGGCTGGACCAGGTTCCGGCGGCCGACTCCATCTTCCTGCTCATCACCCGCCGGGACAGCGCCAACGGCGACGCCTGGGACGGCCTGGCGCTCACCCGCTACCGGCGGGGCGATGTGGTCGGCGCCCTCGCCGCGGCACGCCGGGCAATCCTCCGCCACCCCGACAACGCCGCGACCCTGGCCATTCTCAACGCCCTGGATCCCGACTGGGCCCGGACCAGCGCCCTGCCACCGGCCGCCGGGACACGGCTCAGGGTGGACGCGCGGGTGCGCGGCGACTTCTTCGAAGTGCCCGGCCGACTGGGCGTCTGGCGCAAGTTCTACGTCGACGGGGTCAACATGGGGGTGGCGCTGCCGGGGAAGTACCCCGCCCAGTTTCCGTCCGACTCGGCGACCTACGCCGGGTGGCTGGATACCCTCTCGACGATGCGAGCCAACTCCGTCCGGCTGTACACCATCCTCCCGCCCGAATTCTACCGTGCGCTGCGCGGATGGAACCTTCGCCATCCCGACCGGCCGCTGTGGCTGGTGCAGGGGGTGTGGACCGAGCTGCCACCCAATCACGACTTCAACGACGAGGCCTGGCGGGCCGAATTCCACCACGAGATGCGCCGGGTGGTGGACCTGCTGCACGGGGGTGCGCGCCTCCCGGTCCGGCCCGGACACGCCGGCGGGACCTACGACGCCGATGTCTCCCAATGGACCCTGGCCTATATCATCGGACGGGAGTGGGAGCCCTACGCGGTCAAGGCCTTCGAGGAGCGTTTCTCCGGCCCGAGCCCGGGATACGCTGGGCGCTACCTGACAACGACCGGCGGACTGCACAGCGACGCATGGATGGCGGAGCAGTGCGACTACCTGCTGGCATACGAGGTCGGACGGTGGAACACCATCCGGCCCATCGCCTACACCAACTGGCCCACGCTGGACCCCCTCACCCACATCACCGAGGCGACCGGCGCCGAGGAGACGGCGTGGCGGAAGCGGGCCGGCCGGGAGATCCCGCGCGACCCCATCGAGTACGAGAACGACGTGATCGGACTCGACGCCATGACCACCACGGCCACCGCCGCCAACCCCGCCGGATGGTTCGCCAGCTATCACGCCTATCCCTACTATCCGGATTTCCTGCTGTACGATCCCGATTACAACACCGCCAGCTCTTCCGAGGGGCGCTCCAACTACTTCGGCTACCTCACCAGCCTCAAGCGCCATCACCCGGGGGTCCCGCTCCTGCTCTCGGAGTACGGCGTCCCGTCCAGCCGGGGGCTGGCTCACCTGCAGCCGCAGGGCTGGCATCACGGCGGCCATGACGAGGTGGCGATGGCCCGCATCGACGCCCGGCTCACCCGCGAGATCCGAGAGAGCGGCGCGGCGGGCGGGATCATCTTCGCGTGGATGGACGAGTGGTTCAAGAAGAACTGGCTGGTGATTGACTACGAGATTCCGTCAGAGAACAACCGCCAGTGGCACAACGTGATGGACGCGGAACAGAACTATGGGATCCTCGGCGTGTACGCCGGGGCCGCGGGCGCGAGTCCGGTCCTCGGCGGCCCGGCGGCCGGGTGGCGGAGACTCACCCCCGTGGCCTCGCCCGCCAATCCCATGGCGCCGGGCCAGCCCGCGGCGCTGCGGGCCGGACACGATGAGTCCTATGTCTATCTCTCCGCCGACTTTCCGGCCTACGCGGGACACGACTTCCCGTGGGACACCCACGACCTGCTCCTCGCCCTGGACACCTACCGCGCCGACCTGGGCCAGCGGGCGCTGCCGGACAAGTTGATCAGCGGAGACATCGGGTTTGAGTTCGTGGTGGAGCTGCGCGACAGCAGCGACGCGGAGCTGCGGGTCACCCCGGACTACAACCCCTACGTCGGCGGCGACGCGATTGTCGGCGGCGACGATTTCGGCCGCTTCGCGAACCGCCCCGTGACCATCCGCAATCGCGACGACGGCCGGTTCGACTCGCTCTTCGTGATCACCAACCGGGCCCGCTTCGGGCGGGATGGCCGGTTCTTCCCGGCCCAGGGTATCAATCGCGGCCGGCTCCGCTACGGTACCGAGCAGCGCTCCACGCTGTCGGACTGGTACTGGGACCGGACGGCGGGACAACTGCAGCTGCGGCTGCCGTGGAACCTCCTCAACCTCGGCGACCCTTCCACGAGGGCCATCCTCTTCGGGAGCGCAGGCCGCGACGGCGTCGGTACCCGGCCCAGCGATGGCTTCCGGATCGGCCTGGTCGTCGCCCGGTCGCGGGGCGGGCGGCGCTCGGTGGAATGGGCCCTCCCCGCGCCCGACTCGAACGGTCGGTGGCAGCGATCGGTGTTCGTCACCTGGGGGTGGCCGGGGTGGGACACTCCCCGGTATCATCAGCGCCTGAAGCCGGTGTATGACTCGCTCCGGACCCTGTGGGGAGGATGGCGATGAGAGCAGCGACGGCGGGGATGGGAGGGCAGCCACGAGCGCCGCGTGGCAGGAGCTCCATGCTCACCGCCGTGAGTCTGCTCGTGGCCCTGTCGCTCCTCGGACCTCCCGCCGCGTCCGCCCAGGTTGCCGCCGCCGACTCCGCCTGGCTGGCGGGAGATTTCCACACCGCCCGCCTGGCCTACGAACGCGAGCTCCACGACAACCCTGGCAGTGTGCGAGCCCTGTACCGGCTGGCGGTGCTGGCCTCGTGGGACGGCCGACTGGACTCGGCCATGGCGCTGCTCCGCGACGCCCGGGAGCTGGAACCGGGGGACGCCGACGTCCGGTTCTACCAGGCAAAGGTGCTCTCGTGGGATGGACGCTTCAGCCGGGCCGTGGCGCTGTACGACTCGCTGCTCGCCGAACAGCCGGGTTGGCGAGACGCGGCGTTCGGCCGGGCCCAGACCCTTGCGTGGGCCAACCGCTTCACCGAGGCCGACGCGGGGTTCGCCGCCCTGGCCGCCTCGGACCCGGACGACGTGGATGCGCTGGCAGGACGGGCCCTGGTCGCGGCCTGGCGGGGGGACCTGGCGGCCGCGGCCCGCCGGTATGAAAGTGCGCTGGCGCGCAAACCCGACCACGTCACCTCGCTGGTCGGCCTGGGCCAGGTACGGCTATGGCAGGGCCGTGCCGGCGACGCGCGGCAGTACGCCAGTCAGGCGCTTGCCGCCGCACCGGAGGACCGGCCCGCTCACGAGCTGCAGCAGCAGGTGCGGGCCCTGGTGCGCCCGCGCGTGGAGCTGCTGCTGGGCTGGAGCCGCGATTCAGACAAGAACACGCTCTGGTGGCAGCAGGCGTCCACCAGCATGGCCCTCGGCCCGGGCCTTCGCGGCTTCGGGTCCCTCAGCGCCGCGGAAGCCAGCGATCCCTTCCGCGACGGCCACCGGCTGGGCGGGGAGATCGGCGCGAGCTACGGCTTCGCCAACCTCACACTCACCGGCGCCCTCGGCGCGCGGCGGCTCGTCCCCGACGGGGCCCCGTCCCGCTCCCTGGGCACCGGCCGCGCGGCCCTGAGCTACCGGGTGGCCCCGGGTGCCGGGGTGGGGATCGGCTACGCCCACTACAGCTTCGACGAGACGGCGCTGCTGCTCTCGCGTGACCTCGACGTGGATGAGCTCTCCGTGGATGGCGACGTGGCGCTCACTCCGACGCTCAGCGCCGGCGCCGGCGCCAGCGTGGCCTGGCTCTCGGACGACAACCTCCGCCGCGCCGCGGTCCTGAGCCTTACCCAGCGCATCGCCCAGCGCTACACCGTGGGGCTGTTCGGCCGGGTGATGGGCTATGAATCGCCCGGCGTCGGCTACTTCACCCCGGACCGCTTCCTGGTCGGTGAGGTGCGCGGATCGTATACCCATTCCGTGCGGAAGTGGGAGAGCCGGATCTCCGCCGGGCTCGGCCTGCAGCAGGTCGGCAGCGGCGCGACGGTCCAGAGCGAATGGCATGCCGAGGCCCGGCTGGCGCGCCGCTTCGGGACCATCAACGAAGTGGCCCTTGGAGCGGGGGTCTCCAACTCGGCGGTGAGCAGCACGACCGGTGCGTTTCGCTATTATTCGGCACAGATCAGCGCCCGCCTGGGGCTGTAGGGAGGATCGACATGACGTTCGCGACTCGTCGGGAACTGGTGTTACAGGAGCTGCGCGCCACTGGAGATGGATTCCTCAAGGCGGTGGAGGAAACCGGCGAATCGGCGTGGACCTTCAAGCCCTCGCCCGAGCGCTGGTCGGTCGCCGAGACGGCCGAACATACCACGCTGGTGCTGAGTTCCGTCTCCCGCATGATCACCACCCAGCTGCTGGAGCAGCCTCTCCCGCCCCGGGAGTCGAGTCCCCGCATCACCGACGACCAGATCATCCGGCTCTTGTTCGACCGCTCCAAACGCCGCGATGCGCCCGCAACGACGCTGCCCAGCGGCCGCTACGGGTCGCGCTCGGAGACTCTCACGGCCTTCGGGACCGCCCGCGACCACCTGATGGAATGGGTCTCGGTCACCGAGGTCGACCTGCGTGAGTTCGGCTCACCCCATCCGGCGCTCGGCAAGCTGGACGGCGTGCAGTGGCTGCTCTTTCTCGCCGCCCACACCGAACGACACACCCGCCAGATCCTGGAGACCCGGGAGCTGGCCGCGGCAGCCGGGCCGCCTCACTCCACGTAGGTCTCGAAGAACCCTGTCCCGGCATCGCGGATCGCCACGCCGGCCAGGCGTCCCTCCAGGCGAAATCGACCACGCATCTGCAGGAAGACCGGTCCGCGGCCCACCGGGTTCCGCCGAGTGGCCTGGAAGTCCAGGATCTCGGCCTCAACGGTGACGGTATCTGCCTCCCGCGCCGCCACGAAGCTGAACCGGGCCGGTGCCCGCACCCCCTGTCGCCCGCTGTGGGGATGCGCGCCCTCGTATCGGACCTCACGGGCCCTCAGGATCTGCCGTACCCCGAGTGAATCCACCAGCGCCACGAAAAGCGGTGGCGCGCCGGTCCTGAGTGCCGCGAGGGTGTCGTCCGGCGCGTACACCGCGCCGTAAAGCAGACTGAACTCGGCGCCGCGGGCCGCGCCCCAGTCCCAGGTCACCTCGCGCCAGACGCCCCAGTTGTGGTCGTGATAGGCGGGCACTCCCTCCAAGCCCCGGCAACGGCCGTCGAGGCAGATGCGTCCGCCCGCCGAGGCGCTCAGCGCCGGCACCACGTAGCCCGAGAGGTACTCCCCCTCACGCAGGGAAACCGGCGGAAAGTAGCGGTTGGCGTCAGGAGTCACGACCAGGTCGAGGGAGAGCTCGCCGGCAGCGCCCCGTACCCGCGCCTCGAGCTGGTACCGTCCGCCGCGCTGGGTAACCCGGTTCTCTCCCAGCGACAGGTCGGCCCGCGTGGTGTCGAGCCGGATATCACCTGCCGGGTACGTGGCGGTGAAGCGGTCGTAGGCGCCATCGGCCCGGCGGTGAGTGACGAGCAGTTGTCCGCCCCAGCGACCCCGCAGCACCTCGCCTCCCACCAGGTAGGTGATGTACCACCACTCGTCCGGCCCCGCTGCAATGTTGAAGTAGTGCCACTCGGCCCAACTCGAGTCGGCCACCGGCGGAAGGTGGAAGCGGTCAAGTTCGTGGTACAGCTGCTCCGCCGAGGGGGCGATCCACGCAGCGTCGGCAGGGTCGTCCACCCACTGGCCCTCGAGGACGCGGAGCCCCGCCCCCAGGGCATCGGCCCGGCTGGGAATCCCCCCGCCCGCCCGCGCCGCCATGACCCTGTCGCCCTTGCGCAGATAGACCAGCTTGCCCTCGATCACCGGTGAGACGGCGCGGACGTCGGCCGCGTGGCGCGGGCCACCGAGCAGCTGCCGGGTCAGGAACCGGGCCCGGTCGATGCCGAAGAACATCCCCCCCACGCCGCCGGTGCGCATCGCCTCGATATCAATGCCCTGCGGCAGGACCGTGATTTCTCCTCCACCCACCAGCGAGACGTCCCGGGACTGTGACAGCATCGCCTCGCCGACCGACAGGAGCACGATCATCACCCCGACCCCGAGTCCAAAGCCAAGCAGCAGGAAGAGCGAACGGCCCTTCTTGAGCAACAGGTGGCGGAAGGCGAGGGTGGCGAGCATGGACGTCAGCGTCCGGAGGGCGGCCGCAGGTTCGCCGGATCGGGGCGGGGCTGGTGCTCGTGGACGATCCGGCCATCCACCATCTCCACGACCCGGCCGGCTTCGGCGGCCAGCTTTTCGTCGTGGGTGACGACCACGAGGGTGGTCCCGTCCGCGTTGAGCTGGCGGAACAGCGTCAGGATGCCGCGCCCGGTGGCCGCATCCAGTTCGCCGGTCGGCTCATCGGCCAGGATCAGGGCGGGCCGGTTGGCGAGCGCCCGGGCGATGGCCACTCGCTGCATCTCGCCGCCGGAGAGCTGGGTCGCGCGATGCTCCGCCCGGTCTTCCAGGCCGACATACGCCAGCAGCTCGCGGGCCCGCATGCGCCGCTCGGCCCGGCCCACGCCCGCCTCCGACATCGGCAGTTCCACGTTCTCCGCCGCACTTAACACCGGGAGCAGGTGGAACCGCTGGAAGACAAATCCCAGGCGGGTGAGCCGAAGGCGGGTGAGCTGCTGGTCGTTGAGCGACTCCAGCGCGGTGCCCAGCAGGCTGACGCTGCCGGCAGTGGCGTTATCGATACCGCCCATCAGCTGCAGCAGGGTGGACTTGCCGCACCCGGAGGGGCCCACGATCGCGACGTAGTCGCCCTGGCACACGGTGAGCGAAACGCCCCGCAGGGCGTTCACCGTCTGCCCGTTCATGGGGTAGGCTTTGTGGAGATCCCGCGCGACGAGCACCTCCATCAGGTGGCCTCCGTCCGGAGGGTGGCGGCGATGGGCGCCCGCGCGGCCAGCCAGGCGGGATAGACGCCGGAGAGAATCCCCGCGAGCGCCAGAACCAGGGCCGCGACGGCCAGGCTTCGCGGCTCGGGCACGAAGAACGAGATCGCGGCCGGCAGCCCGGGGAATGAGGTGAGAATGCGGTCGAGCTGCCGAGCGGTCGCGAGGCCCAGCAGCGTTCCCAGCAGCCCGCCGCCCACGGTGAGCGCCGCGCCCTCCAGCATCACCCCCGTGACGATGCGCGCGCGGCGTACCCCGATGGCCCGGAGGGTGGCGATCTCCCCCAGCCGCTCGTTGATGGTGATGGTCATGAGGGTGGAGATCAGCAGCACGGTGACGCCGAGGCTGATCGTGCCGAGGATGTAGGAGAGCTGGCGGAAGTAGACCAGCCGGTCACGGAACTGCACCAGCATGTCCTCGATGCTGTTGACGGCAAGACCCGGCAGCGCCCGGCGGAGCCGCTCGACGGCCGGGCCCGGCTCTCCCGACACCTTGACCACCATGCCGCTCACCCGATCCTCGGCACGCAACCCCGCCAGCTCCTGCAGCACGGGCAGCAGGACGCCCACCGAGGGCTGCCCCCGGGTATCGTAGAGCCACCGCACCAGGCCGCGCACCACCACGTGGCGCGCGCTCCCCGCCACTGCCATCTGCGGGTCCAGTCGGCTGATGAGCACCAGCGTGTCGCCGATCCCGGCACCCAGCAGTTGAGCCGCCGGCACGCTCAGCAGGAGTCCGAGCGAATCGGCGCGACCCAGGTCGTCCCCCTCCAGCACCTCGTATACCGCCTGCGCCTCGGGCAGGACTCCATACCCGAACAGCGTCACCAGCGCCTCCTCCCGCCGGGCGTAGACCGGCGCCCCGAGCAGCGGGGCCACCGACTGCACCGCGCGGTCGGCCCGGATGGTCGCGGCGACTGGTCCGGCGCCCGGGATCGTGGCCTCGCTGTCGAAGGGCAGCGTGCCCTTGGGTGAGATCCGCACCTGGTAGCCGCGCCCAAGCAGCAGCCGCTCGAAGGAACGTTCGATCCCGCCGGCGAGCAGCACCATGTCCAGCAGCATCGCGGTGGTCACTGCGATGCCGGCCAGGGCGAGTCCGGAACGGACCGGGTGACGGAGAAGGTTGCGGACCGTGGTCATCCACGCCCCCAGAGCACCATCGGCTGGGTCCGTACCAGCCGCCAGGCGGCCAGCGAGCCGGCGCCGAGCCCCAGGCCCAGCGACAGCAGGACGCTGAAGCGCACGATGCCGGGAGTGACCACCGAGAACACCAGCGTGGTACCGAAGAAGTGCTGGTAGTAGGCGTTGGTTGCCGCGCTGGCCAGGGCCGCCAGCCCCACCCCCATGGCCGAGCCCAGGGCGGCCACCAGAATCGCCTCCAGCAGCAGCGCCCCGAAGATGGTGCGACGGCGTACCCCGGTGAACCGCATGACCGCAGCATCCCGGCGCCGCTCTTCCACCTTGAGCAGCATGATGCACAACAGGAAGATCGCGCTGGCCGCGACCGAGATCAGCCCGATGGCCTGATGGAACCGGCTCACCACCCGGAAGGTCTGGGAGGATTCGCTGGCGATGATCTCGGAGGGATAGGCTTGGTAGCCGAAGGCCACCCGATTGAGCACTGCCGCAACGCTGTCGGCCGACCGGCCCGGTGCCAGTCCCACCCCGAACCGGTCCACCCGGTCGGGCTGTCCCAGCAGCTGGGCAAGGTCCGGGAGGTGAAACCGAAGGTGGTACCCGCCGGTGGTGATGGTGGAGGGGTCGGCGGCAGGTTCGTAGATCGCGGTGACGATAACCCCTTGGTGCACCTGCCCCGCCTCCACCCCGGCCTGGAGCGTATCCCCGACCCTGGCCCCGAGCGCCTTGGCCAGCCTTCGCTCCAGCGCGATGCCGGGCAGATGCGGACGGCTCGCCGTGGTGTCCGCGCCCGTTCCGCCCCCCACCAGGGCGGCGACTGCTACAACCAGGGTGCCGTGCACAGCCATCGGGACGCTTTCGCTTTCAGCTTTCTTACCGAGTCGCCGAGTCGCCGGGTAATCTACTCGTCCTCGACACCCTGCCCGTTCAACGTTATCGTTTGGTCATCCCATGACACGATTCGAGACACCGCGCGTCGCCGTGGTCGGGGCCGGCGAAGTCGGCCGGGGCTGGGCCGCGCTTGCGGTCGGCGCCGGCTGGCCGGTGACCATCTACGACGCCGACGCCGCGGTGCTCAATCCGGCTACCGAGGCGATCGGGGACCGGGTGGTCACCCTGATCCGGCTCAAGCGGGCCGAGCCAGCGGTGGCGGAGGACGCGCTCAGTAACATGCGGGTCGGCCGGAGCCTGCTGCAGGCGGTATCAGACGCCGACTGGATCATCGAGGCGGTACCGGACGATCTCTCCAACAAGCAGAAGACCCTGCAGCAGTGCGAGCAGGTGTCGCGCCTGGCCTCGATCCTGACCAGCAGCGCCAGCAGCTTCGGTCCCTCGGCCCTCAGTACCCGGCTGGAACGGCCCGAGCGCTTCATGGTGACCCATCCGCTCAACCCGGTGGAGCTGGTGCCGCTGGTGGAGGTGGTCCCGGGGACGAGCACCGATCCGGAGTGCGTCGAGGATGTCCGGTTCTGGCTCAGCATGCTGGGCCGGGCGCCGATCGTCCTGCGAAAGGAGATCGCGGGCAACCTCGCCTCACGCCTGAGCGCCGCGCTCTGGCGCGAGTGCATCCAGCTGGTGCTGGAAGGTGTGGTGGATGTGGAAGACGTGGACCGGGCCGTCTCGGTGGGCCCCGGCCTGATCTGGGCCGCCACGGGACCGCATCTGGCGCAGCACCTCGCCGCCGGCGAATGGGACGTGGAGGTGTTCCTCTCCCAGCAACTGGGTCAGTACGAGGCGATCTGGGCGAGCCTGGCCGAGTGGAAGGCGCTGCCGGCGGAGGAACAGAAGAAGCTGAGCCGCGCCGTGGACAAGGCCTATTCCAAGTACCTCGGCGAGCTGAGAGAAGCGCGGGATCAGCGGCTGGTCCGGCTACTGGAGGCGATGCGGGAGTAGCGGGAGGATCAGGCGATGGGGCGCTGGGCCTGCTCCGGCCGCACGCACAACAGCAGCGTCGCCAGTTCGTGCCCGATCACCTGCTCGTGAGCGCCGAGCCGGAGGGTGATCGGACCCTGGAACGGCTGCCGGCCGGTGACGGTCACCCGGGTCCCGGGGGTCAGCCCCGCGCCGCTGAGGTAGCGCAGCCGCTCCGGGTGGCTGGTGTTCACCCGCCTGATCTCTGCCTCCGATCCCACCTCCACATCCGCCAGCGGCGTATAGACCAGCTCAGCCATCGAGCCGTCGGGGCCGGGAATCGGGTCGCCGTGCGGATCCTCGAGGGGATCGCCGAGCACCCGGGCGATCCGCTCGATCAGCAGGTCCGACACGGCGTGCTCCAGCCGCTCGGCTTCCTCGTGCACCGTGTCCCAGCTGTAGCCGAGGTGGGCGACCAGATACGCCTCCAGCAGCCGGTGTCTCCGCAGGATCTTGAGGGCGATCCGCCGCCCTTCCGGCGTCAGCGTCACTCCATGATAGAGCTCGTGCTGCACCAGGCCCTGCTCGGCCAGACGCCTGAGCATCCCGCTCACCGATGCCGGGGCCAGATGCAGCGCCGAGGCCAGTTCGGTGGTGGCGGCGGAGCTGCCGTCACCGGTCAGGTGGAAGATGGCCTTGAGGTAGTCTTCGGCCGAGCGGGTCAGGGAGTCGCGGGCGAGTTCGGCGGTCATTCGGCGGGCACCTCCGCGGCACCGGCGGGAAGGGCCCGGAGGCCGTTGGCGATGACCAGCAGGCTGGCCCCCATGTCGGCGGCGACGGCCATCCAGAGGGTGGCCTGCCCGGCTACTGCGAGCACCAGGAAGATCGCCTTGAGCCCCAGCGCCAGCGCCATGTTCTGGCGGATGATGCTGAGCGTGACCCGAGCCCGCCGGATGAGTGGCGCGAGCAGGGTGAGGTCGTCGCGCATGAGTGCCACATCGGCCGTCTCCAGGGCGACGTGGGTGCCCGCGGCTCCCATTGCGATGCCCACGGTCGCCGCGGCGAGGGCGGGCGCGTCGTTCACGCCGTCTCCCACCACGGCGAGGACCTCACCGTCGGCCTGGAGCTCCCGCACCGCGGCCAGCTTCTCCTCCGGCAGCAGCCGGGCCCGGACGTCGGTCACCCCGACGCTGCGGCCCACCGCCCCCGCCGCCGTGGCGCTGTCGCCGGTGAGCATGATGAGGCGCCGCACCCCGGCCTGGCGGAGCGCGGCGAGCGCACGCGGGGCGTCGGGCCGGATCCGGTCGGCCACGGCCACGACCCCGATTGCCTGACGGCCCTGCGCCACCAATATGGCCGTCTTCCCCTCCTGCTCCAGCCGTTCGAGCAGCTGGTGGACATCGTCCCGGCAGGTCCCCATCTCATCACAGAGCCGGCGGTTGCCCAGCGTGAGCTTGTGGCCATTCACCGTCGCGCGAGCCCCCCACCCCGGCAGGGCGGCGAACTCGCTGGAGGCCTCAGGTTCCAGCTGGCGTTCCAGGGCGGCCTGGGTGATGGCGCGCGCCACCGGATGCTCCGAGTGGCGCTCCACCGCGGCCGCCAGCCGCAGGACCTCCGCCTCGGCCAGCCCATCCAGCGCGATCACATCGGTGACGACGGGGCGCCCCTCGGTGAGCGTACCGGTCTTGTCGAATGCCACGGCGGTGACCCGGGCCAGCGCCTCCAGTTGGGCGCCGCCCTTGAGCAGGGCGCCGGTCCGGGCCGCCCCGGTCATGGCGCTCACCAGGGTCACCGGAGTGGAAATGACCAGGGCACAGGGGCAGGCGATGACGACGAGCGTCAGCGCCCGATAGAACCATTCCGTGAACCCACCGAGGGCAAACAGCGGCGGCACCACGGCCACCAGGACCGCGAGCCCCACCACGGCCGGGGTGTAGATCCGTGCAAACCGGTCCACCAGCGACTGGACCGGCGCGCGGGAGGCCTGGGCGTCCTCCACCGCGTGGAGGATGCGGGCCAGCGTCGTGTCGTTGGCGCGAGCGGTGGTGCGCACCTCAATGGCACCGTGGCCGTTGATGGCGCCGGCGAAGACCCGGTCGCCAGGCCCCTTGTCCGCCGGTACCGACTCCCCCGTAATGGGAGATTCGTTGAGCGCCGAGTGCCCCGCGCTGATCACCCCATCGAGCGCCACCCGCTCGCCGGGGCGCACCCGGATGCGCTCGCCCACCCTCACCTGATCCACCGGCAGTTGCTGATCGCCCCCGAGACGGATCACCAGCGCCTCGTCCGGTGCGAGGGTCATGAGCGCCGTGATGGCGCGACGAGCCCGGCCTACCGCCCACTCTTCCAGCAGCAACGCCACCGAGAAGAGGAACATCGCCGAGGCGCCCTCGGCCCACTCCCCGATGAGCGCGGCTCCGACGGCGGCGATGGTCATCAGGGCGTGCATGTCGGGCGATCCGGCCCGCAGCGCCTTGAGCCCTCGCGGCGCAACGAACCAGGCCCCCGCGACCAGCGAGGCGATGAGAGTGGCGAGCGCGAGGCCCTCCCCCACGCCCAGCCAACCCAGCAGCAGGCCGATCCCAAGGGCGATCCCCGAGAGCGTCGCGGCGATCAGCGGTCCCCTCGGCGGCGCCGCAGCCGGGCCGTCGGGCCGCACCGGAAAGCCCGCCCCGGCAATGGCCCGCGCCAGCGCATCGCGCGAAGGGCCGGGTCCCGCGACGGTCACCCGCACTTCCCCCTTGAGCACGTCCACGGCCACGCCGCTGACGCCCTGCAGCCGGTCGAGCGATTTGCTGATGGTGCCCGCGCAACTGGGGCAGTCGATTCCGCTCACCCGGAAGAGTTGCGTCTCGACCGCCGGCGCCGGGTCAGCGGATGAGGTCATAGTCGAGCACCAGCCCGAGGCTGGTGAGCAGCAGGCCCGGCGCCAGGAACCGGTGCGCCCGATCGGCGCGCGCACCAGCCGTCGGGGCGAGAAGGACGCGGGTACCCGTCAGCCGGATTGACTGTGCCATTCGGGGTCACGCAAGGAGGCGCCAGACCTGCGCCACCAGGAAGCAGAGGGTAAAGCCGAGGATCACGGGGAGGAGCGTGGCGACGGTGGTCCAGCGGACGCTCCCCGTCTCCTTGTAGATGGTGTAGATCGTGGTGCTGCAGGGGTTATGCAGCAGGCTGAACAGCATCAGGTTGAGCCCGGTGAGCACCGTCCAGCCGGAGGCGCGCAACAAGTCTCCCACCGCCGTCGCCGAGTCCAGCTCGAACATCACACCCTGCCCGGGGCCGATGCCGCTGACATGGCCGGTCAGTACGGTCAGCATCAGCACCGTGGGAATCACGATCTCGTTGGCCGGAATCGCGACGACGTACGCCAGCAGGATCACCCCGTTGAGGCCCAGCAGCAGGCCAAAGGGGTCCAGCCCGCCAACCAGGTGCTCGGCGATGCTCACCTGCCCGATGGTGATGTTGCTGATGAGCCAGATCACCGCCCCCGCCGGCGCGGCGAAGACCACGGCCCGCCACAGCACGATGAGCGTCCGGTCAATGAGGGAGGTGTAGAGCGTCTGCAGGATTCGCGGCGGCCGGTAGGGCGGCAGCTCGAGGCTGAACGTGGTCGCCTCTCCCTTCAGCATGGTCCGGGAGAGCAGCCAGGAGGACGCGAACATCATCACGATCCCGAGCAGCGCGATGCCCACCACCGCCCCGGCGGACACCAGACCGGCCAGTGCCGGCGGCGCCAGAGTCCCGATGAAGATCGAGGCGATCAGAATCTGGGTGGGCCAGCGCCCGTTGCAGAGGGAAAAGTTGTTGGTGATGATCGCCACGAGCCGCTCCCGGGGGCTGTCGATCACCCGCGTGGCCACGACCCCGGCGGCGTTGCAGCCGAACCCCATGCACATGGTCAGCGCCTGCTTGCCATGCGCCCCGGCCCGCCGGAACAGCGCGTCAAGGTTGAAGGCCACCCGGGGCAGGTAGCCGAAGTCCTCCAGCAGGGTGAACAGCGGGAAGAAGATGGCCATCGGCGGGAGCATGACGCTCACCACCCAGGCGGTGGCCAGGTACACGCCGTCGAACAGGAACCCGCTCAGCCACGGCCACATGCCGGCCGAGGCCGCGACGCCCTTGAGCCAGGGCTGGGCAGTATCAATCAGCAGCTCCGCCAGCATGGCGGAGGGCACATTGGCCCCGGCAATGGTGAGCCAGAAGACCACCGTGAGCATGAAGAGCATCACCGGGAAGCCGAAGACCCGGCTGGTCAGGACCCGGTCCAGGGTGCGGTCGAAGTCCCACTTGGCCCGCCGCAGGCCTCTGAGCTCGACCCGCTCGGCGATCTTCTCGGCGCTGTTGTAGAGCCCTTCCGTGAGGCGGTCCTGGAAGCTGTACGGCAACCGCCACCGGAGCCGGTCCACCACGTCCTGCAAGCGGCCGGTGAGCTGGGCCGAGACCGCCATGGCCCCGGGGCCGCCCTCATCGGGATCCCCCAGTTCGCCGGCCTCGACGGCCTCCTCGATCCGCTGGTCCCCCTGCAGCAGCCGCAGCGCCACCCATCGGGCGTTGGGCAACCCGGGGAACGCCGCCTCCACCGCGACGACCACCTCGTTCAGCGTGCTCTCCACCTCAGACGGGTAGGTCGGCCGCCGCACTGATGCGCCGCCGGGCGCCTGCGGCCCCTCCCGGGTGGCCATCTCCAGCACCCGATCCAGCAGCTGGGGGATGCCCTCCCGCTGGCGCGCAGAGGTGGCCACGACCGGAACGCCAAGCTCCTGCTCCAGCTTTCTGGGGTCCACCGCGATGCCGTGCCGCCTCGCCTCGTCCATGAGGTTGACGCAGACGACTACGCGGTCGGTGATCTCGAGGATCTGGAGCGCGAGGTTCAGGTTGCGGCCCAGCCGGGTCGCATCCAGCACCACGATCGTCACATCGGGCCGGCCAAACAGCAGGAAGTCGCGGGCCACTTCTTCGTCGGTGCTGCCCGCCTGCAGGCTGTAGGTGCCCGGGAGGTCCACCAGCTTGAGCCGCTTGCCACCGTGCTGGAACACCCCCTCGGCCCGAGCCACGGTCTTGCCGGGCCAGTTGCCGGTGTGCTGGCGGAGACCGGTCAGTGCGTTGAAGACCGTGCTCTTGCCGGTGTTGGGGTTGCCGGCAAGGGCGACGAGGAAGTCGTGCCGGCCGGTGCGGATTCCGAGCTGCACCAGCTCGGACGACTTGCCCGAGGGATGGGATGAGGGTGGCGGGACGGCGATCGTCATGCGGTCACCCCACGGCCGCGACGGCGACGTCCGCCTGAATCAGCTCGGCCTGCGTGCGCCGCAGCGCGATCAGCGCGCCACGCACCCGGTACGCCACTGGATCGCCACCCGGGCTGGTGAACTCGGCCTTCACGACAGTTCCCGGCACCAGGCCCAGATCCAGCAGCCGCCGGCGCTCGGGGCCCTGGCAGGCCGCGGAGAGGCGCACCACCCGGGCCGACTGCCCTGGGGCGAGATCGGAGAGCTGCCCATGGACCTGTTCATCGAGTTCCGCCCCGACGGGGAGGGGCTCGCAGGAGATCTGATCGGCCACCACCGATGGAAGGGTGTGCTCCCGGCCATCGAGCCGGAATCGCACCAGCGTCGGAGAGACAGCCACCAGCCGGAGCTGGGTACCGGGCGTGAGCCCGCGATCCAGCAGCTGTTCGAACGCCTCCCGCGGCTCATCCTCCAGATGGGTGATCACCACCGCGCTCCCCTCGGGCAGCGCGGAGAGCGGCTGCCCGTTGCGGACGGGCAGCTCCCCGGTGGCGGTGGGAATCGGATCGCCGTGCGGATCGAAGCGAGGGTGGCCCATCCGCGCCGAGAGCGCCTGGGCCTGCTCCTCAGTCAGGGTGTGCTCCTGCCGTTCTGCCTGCTCGTGCCACTCCGCCGGCGCCACGCCGGTGCGGTCGGCCAGGAACCGCTCCCACAGCCGGTGCAGCCGGACCATCCGCAGTGCGTAGCTCTGCCCCTGGGGGGTGAGGGCGAGCGACCCATGCTCGGCGCGGGCCAGGCCGCGTTCGGTGAGCCGCTCGATGAGGCGGACCGCCGTTCCGCGGGTGGACTCGAGGGAGCCGGCCAGGCCCTCCACGGTAGGCACCCGGCCCGCCGCTTCGGCGTGATAGAGCTGCTTGAGGGCGTCTTCCAGCAGAATGCGGTCGGACTGCCGTCGCCACCGGAGGAAGCGCGCGATGATCCCCCGGCGCGGCCACGCCACTACTAGCGCGGCCAGCAGGAGCACAAGGAAGTACCCGAGCGCCGGGAGGGGCGCGACGGGAGGCGCGTCGATTTGGAGGGGCAGTGTGGGCATAATCATTTTGTACCGCTTCCATAACCTAGATTTCGTACACACGAAAGTCAAGAACGGTAGCCTTACCCGCGGACCTTACGCAGGCTGGATTGTCAGGTGGGCGGGGTCAGGCCGTCAGCGACAGGAGCGGGGTGAGAATTCGTTCCGTGAGCCCCCAGACGATCCCCTGCGGAAGATGATAGGCCGGAAAGACCAGGGGGTGACCTCTGACCTGCAGGGGGGTGTCGCGGAGAATGGCGGGGTTCCGCAGTTCTGCCAGCGGGACCCAGAAGGCTTCGGCCACCTCCTGGCTCAGCGAGGGGGACCGGCGATCCGACACCGTGAAGACGAACGGCCGGACGACGATGATTTGCGGAAGGGGAGTGTTGGGCCAGACATCGTCCAGTTCGCCGACCAGCGCCTCGCGGGAGAGGGGCCAGCCGATCTCTTCGACGGTTTCACGAATGGCGGTGGCGACGAGGTCGGCGTCGCCCCGCTCGGCCCGCCCTCCCGGCAGGCCGATGTGTCCGGACCATGGGTCGCCACTGCGCTCCGCCCGTCGGATGAGCAGCACCGAATCGGGGTCTGGGGCCACGATGACCGAGACCGCGGCCCACCGATTCTGCCGCGATTCAGCCAGCGCCGTCCCCGGTCCGGTGAGGGGGAATCGCCGGGGCGTCCGCTCGGACAGGCCGAGCGCCAGACGGTGCCGGGCGGAATTCAGTGGCAACCGCAGCCACCTCCACCGCAGCCCCCACCCTTGGGCGGGCCGAGGGAGGAGAGATCGGCGGGACCGGCACTCCCCGCGGGGCGCGCGGGGAGGGAGATCACCCGCGAGACTTTGGCGCTCTCGCACGCCGGGCAGGCGACCCGGGTCTGGCCGCGCACCAGGCGCTCGAAGGTCTTGTCGCACGCGCGGCAGCGGTACTCGTAAATAGGCATGCAGGGATGATGGAGAACCGGGCGGGAGCCGTCAACAGGATCGGTGCCGGGACCGCCCGCGGTTCGACGCTCCGATTAGAGGTGCCGACCCATCCATTTGACCGTCTCGTCCAGCGCCTGGGCCAGTTCGGGAGTCATGCCGGCGAATGGATGGACGGCCCCGAAGGTGTGCCCCGCCCCCTCCAGGAGGAGCAACCGGGCCTCCGGCGCATGGCTGGCCAGCAGGTGGGCTTCCTCGACCCGAACCGATTCGTCCGCTGTGCCGTGAAGGATCAGCCACGGGACCCGCACCCGCTCTGCCGCGGCGGGGAGGTCCAGGACCGCCTGGTTCCGCTCGACGTCGTCGAGGACGTCCGGGTACAAGGGCAGCACCTGGCCGGTGCGGCTGTTGACGATCTCCAGTTTCCCGGCCCGTCGCCACTCGGCCCCCTGGCCGGGCCAGCGATGAACCTCCGCGATCGCCGCCCAGGTGACGAGGGCGCGCACTCGGGCGTCATCCGCCGCCGCCAGGATGGCGGTGCCGCCGCCACGCGAATGGCCGATCAGGCCGAACCCGGCCGTCGCGGCGAGCCCGAGTTCGCCGCGGGCCAGGGCCGTGATCGCGACCTGGACGTCATGCTGCTCGGCGCTGTAGGTGTTGTGGCCGAACCGCTCGGGGTACGCAAAGTCCCCGTGTTCATCCACGCCGCTCCCGCTCAGGTTGAGTGTCACCGCCGTGAATCCGGCGCGTGCCAGCCGCTGGGCCGCCGCCGGGAACATGCCCCAGTCCTTGAAGCCCTTGAAGCCGTGCAGCACCAGCACCGCCGGCCGGGGCGCCTCCCGGTCGCCGGTGAGCACATCGATCAGGATGGGGCCGAGGGCGCCCGGCAACGTGTGGGAGGTCAGGGTGGGCGTGGCCATGGTGGGAGATGTGGGTGTGAGAATGAGCCCGGCGATCTATCCGACCGCGCCCTCCAGCAACTCGACCTCGCCGGCATCGGCATCGAGCCTGGCGCGCACCCCCAGCGGCAGGGTCCACTGATCGTCCACGTGACCGATGGGAAATCCGTAGGCCACGGGAATCTGCAATGGGCCAAAGTAGGTGAACAGCACCTCGTCGAAGCCCAGGGCGCCGTCGCTGGTTCCCTTCTGCATCTCGGTGAACTGCCCGACGATCACCCCGGCCAGCTGTTCCAGCACTCCCATCAGGCGGAGCTGGGCCAGCAGCCGGTCCACCCGGTAGAGGTCCTCGCCGACGTCTTCGAGGAACAGGAGCGCGCCGTCGAGGTCGGGAAAGTACGGGGTGCCGGCCAGCGCCAGCATGAGGGTGAGGTTGCCGCCCACCAGTGGGCCTTCGGCGCGGCCGCCGTGGATGGCGACGATCCGCGGGGCGCGCGGCACCAGGACATCGTCCGGCACCGGCCGCCGGCCGAGACAGCCCGCCGGCTCCACGCGGGTGAGCACGTCGAGCAGATGCTGGTGCGAGAAGCGGGTGAGCGGCGCCCGGGCCATGGGACCGTGAAAGGCGACCAGCCCGGTGCGCTGCCGTACCGCCAGCAGCAGGGCGGTGATGTCGGAGAAGCCGATGACCGGCTTGGGCCAGCGGGCCAGGGCCTCGAAATCCACCTGGGGGAGAATCCGCAGGATGCCGTAGCCGCCGCGCAGGCACCAGACGGCATCGATGGTGGGGTCACGGAGCGCGGTGTTGAGGTCCTCGAGCCGTTCGGCATCGGTGCCGGCCAGGTAGCCGTGGCGCTGCAGGGCATGAACGCCGGGCGCGGCCACCCAGCCCAGCGCCTCGCACAGTTCGATGCCGCGTGTCAGATCGTCCCGTTCTCCCAGCGGTCCCGCTGGTGCCACCAGCGCCACTCGGCTGGCGGGCGCGAGGCGGGGCGCCCGCACCATGACTTTTGACCCCATCCTGTCTCCTGTGGTAGATTGCCGCTGGTTCTCCAACCGATGGAGTTTCCTCATTGCGCGCATCGCCACCGACGCTGCTGACCGTCGGCCGCGTCATGGCCGATCATCGCGATGCCGTGGTCAGGGAGTGGGCCGACTGGCTCACCCAGCGAGTCTCTTCCGCCGTCCCGATACCCCGCGCCGCCGTCGAGCGTGAGTTGCGGCTCCTCTTCGACATCCTGATCGAGAGTGTGGGGCCGTTGCGCCGGGCGGTGGACGAGGTCTGGCACCACGTCTGCGAGCACTACGGCCGTGTCGGCGCAGCCCGGGGCCTGGCCGCCGGAGAGATCGTGGAAGAGATCCAGTACCTCCGCGAGCTCCTGACCCGGCGGATCGGACCGGTGCTCACTACCCTCCGGCAGCGCCAGGCCATGGCCATCATTCTCCGCCTGAACATGATGCTCGACAAGGGCATCGCGGTGGCGGTGGTGGGCTACACCGATGCGCTGGTGGCTACCCTCTTCGGCCAGAATGGCGTGCCCACGCCGAGTCAGTCGTTCGATCCGCAGGACATCGACCGCCAGCTGGAGGAACTCGAGGGCGAGCTCCGCAGCGTGGTCCGCAATCAGTAAGGTAGCGCGCATCGCGCCCGCGCGTCGGCGACCACGCGCCGCCGCGGGGTGACCGGGCCCTGGCCCGACGCTTCCGCCCTCATGACCCTCCTCCCCGCCCTGCCCTGGTTGCTGCCGTACCTCAGCCTCTTCCGGCTGGCCCGCAAGCGTCCTGACCTGAGCGGTGTTGCCCCGGCACCAGGCGGGACGCTGGTGAGCGTGATCGTCCCGGCCCGCAACGAGGCCCAGGCCATCGGCACGGTGATCCAGACCGTGCTGGCGAGCCGGTATTCCGATTTCGAGCTGCTGGTGGTGGACGACCGCTCCACCGACGAGACCGCGGCCATCGTCGAGCGGCTCGCCGCGGATCCGGCCGCGGGCCGCCTGCGCCTGATCCGCGGTGCCGAGCTGCCGGCCGACTGGTACGGCAAGCCCTGGGCCTGCCATCAGGGCGCCCAGGCGGCACGCGGCGAACTGCTGCTGTTCACCGATGCCGACACCAGCCATGGCCCCGACCTGCTGGGTGCCGCGGTGGCGGCGATGGACGCGGTCCGGGCCGACCTCCTCACCGTGGCCCCGCGGCAGCGCTGCGACAGTTTCTGGGAGCGGCTGGTCATGCCCCAGATCTGGATGCTGCTGGGGTTGCGCTACCACCCCGACACCGTCAACCACGCCCGGCGGGCTCGCGACGTCATCGCCAACGGCCAGTTCATCCTGGTCGCCCGGGAGACCTACACCGCGCTCGGCGGCCATGCCAGCGTCCGGGCGGAAGTGGCGGAAGACCTGGCCCTGGCCCAGCGCTATTGGCGGGCCGGCAAGCGGATTCACTTCGCCTTCGCTGAGCGGCTGATGGAGACCCGGATGTATTCCAGCCTGGCCCAGATCATCGAGGGGTGGTCCAAGAACATCTATCTTGGTGGCCGTCGCTCCTATCCGGAGGAGCCGCTCGCGCGCGCGCTCGTGCCGGTCTCGCTCTCGCTGGCGATGCTCTTCTGGCTTCTGCCCTCGGTGCTGCTGCCGCTGACGTGGGTGGGCGTGCTGCACCCCGCCACTGCCGGCTGGGTGCACCTCGCCGCCGGGGCGTGCTTCACGTTCTGGTGCCTGATCTCCATCGGGATGCAGATTCCGGCGTGGTACGGGCTGCTCTACCCGCTGGGCGCGGGAATGGCGCTGTACATCATCCTCCGCTCGACCTTCCGGGGGAGGGGGCGCGTGGAATGGAAGGGACGGACCTACGGGGAAGGACTCAACCGGCCCGACGCAGGAGCCGGAGCGCCGTAACCACCTGCCAGGCCGCCATGACGCCCACCGACGTCAGCATGAGCGGATGGCCCGGAGCGGCGAGGACATTGCCCAGCACCCCCGCCACGCAACCGACCCACGCCAGCCCCACCAGCCACCGCGGCTCCGAGGCCACCTGTGCCGTGGCGTGGGCGATCATTCCGGCGGCGATGGCCACCAGGAATCCCGCCAGCCGTCCGCACATCACCGCGAAGGCATGGGTGGCCAGGTAGACGGCGCCGATGTCGGCGCCCGCGGCGTGCAGCGCGGCGAAGCCAGTTCCGGCACCCGCCATGTAGGCGATGTTCGCCCCGTTGAGCGCCTGCCCGATCCCCAGGACCACCAGCGCCACCCCCAGGCCGGACCGCTCCGCGGGATCGGCGGCCAGCCAGCGGGCCCAGACACCGGCGATGATGAGCCCCGTCGCGTGCAGCAGCGCGAGGTGCACGAGGTGCCAGTGCGGCATCGCCGCGATGATGGCGAGGTCCCCGGCGGCGGTGAGCGGCAGCACCGGGTGCAGCGCCGTCGCCGCCAGCAGGACGACGCTGCCCAGGAGCAGCAGGAAGGCCAGTCCGCGGGTCATGGCGCCTCCTTCCGCGCCCGGTCCAGCACCTCCCGCACCCGGTGGGTCAGGTCGGCGAGGGTCCAGGGTTTCTGCAGCAGGGCCAGGTCGCCCTCAAGCACATCGCCGCGGGTGATCTCGTGGGCGGCGTACCCGCTGGTGAAGAGGAACTGCACGGTGACGCCCTCTTCCCGCAGCGCACGGTACAGGGCGATGCCCCCCAGCTTCGGCATGACCACGTCGGTGATGATCAGGTCGATGTCCCTCGCATTCGCCCGGTAGACATCCAGCGCTTCGAGCCCATCGGGGGCGGTCAGCACCTGGTAGCCGACCCGTTCCAGCGCCCGCTGGGCCACCCGCCGGAGTCCCTCCTCGTCTTCCACCAGCAGGACCGTCTCCCGGCCGCCACGCAACGGGGCCGGCGCCGCCGCCAGCTCCGTCAGGGGCTGATCCTCTCGCGCCAGCGGGAAGTAGATCCGCACCGTGGTGCCCTTGCCGGGTTCACTGTCGACTTCGAGAAATCCACCGTGCTGCTGAGTCAGGCCGTAGATCATGGCCATGCCGAGTCCGCTGCCCTCACCCGGGCCCTTGGTCGTGAAGAACGGCTCGAAGATCCTGGCCCGGATGCGCTCCTCCATGCCTTTCCCCGTGTCGCGGACGATCAGACAGGCGTAGCTGCCGGGCGGGGCGCCGGCGGCGGAGCGGGCGACATCCACCTTGCGGGTCTCCACCTCGAGCAGGCCGCCGCCGGGCATGGCATCGCGGGCGTTGGTGGCCAGGTTGAGCAGGATCTGTTCGATGGCGCCCGCATCCGCCAGGACCTTCACCGGCATCGCCGCGCGGGTGAACTGCACCTCGATATGGGCCGGCAGCAGGCGACGCAGGGTACCGGTCAGCTCGGCGACGACCCGTCCCAGATCGAGCACCTGGTAGGTCAGCGGGGCGTGGCGGCTGAAGGAGAGCAGCTTGCGGATCATCTGCGCACCACGGCGGGCGGCGGCCTGCAGCTCGTTCAGATCGCTGTGCAGGTCCTGGCGCTCCTCCGGGAGACCGGCCGCCATCATTTCGCTGTTGGCCAGGACCACCGTCAACAGGTTGTTGAGGTCGTGGGCGATGCCGCCGGTGAGCTGGCCGACGGCTTCCATCTTCTGTGCCTGCCGCAGCTGCTCCTCCAGCCGGTGCCGCTCGGAGATGTCGCGCACGATGGCCTGGTAGCGCCCGTCGCCCAGGTCTCGCGCGCTGATCTCCACTTCCACCACCACGCCGTCCCGCCGCAGCAGCCGCCGCTGGACCAAGGTCGATGGTGTTTCGATCAGCTCCCGCATGCGCAACGGCTGGCGCTCGCGGTCCTCCTGGGGCACGAACTGCTCCAGCGCGTGCCCCACGATATCGGCACGGGGATAGCCCAGCAGTTCCTCCGCCCGCGCGTTCACCTCCAGCACCAATCCCTGCCGGTCGGTCACCACGATGGCATCGGAGGCCTGCTCCAGGGCCCGGCGGTAGTTGGCCTCGGACTCCACCAGTTGCCGTTCGGCCCGCACCCGGTCGGTGATGTCGTGGACGATCGAGAACAGCACCGGCTTGCCGTTCAGCACGATCGGACTGGAGTGCACCTCGACGTCACGGATGGTCCCCGAGCGCAGCCGGTGTCGGAAGACGAAGAAGTTCCGCCGCTCGGTCTCCGCCGCCTGCACCAGCTCCCGGAGCGCGGCCTCCGGGACGAGGTTGATCTCCGTCATCGGCTTGCCGATGAGTTCCTCGCGCGACCAGCCGTAGAACACCACCGCCGCGGGGTTGACGTCCACCAGCGTCAGGCTGGCCACGTCGAGCAGGAGGCTGACGGAGGTGGTGCGTTCGAAGATCTGGCGGTAGCGCGATTCACTCTCCACCTGGCTGGCTTCCGCCACCGTCACCGCGTCGAGGGCCCGGCGCACCAGCCACCAGATGAGCACGGCGGTGAGCAGGACGTAGGCCAGGCCCTTAGCCGTCTGGAGCAGCCGGAGGGTGTCGTGGGAGAGGTGTGCGAGCCGGGCCCAGATCAGGTCCGAGAACAGGACCCAGACCGCTCCGACCGCCGCGTAGACACCGGCGATCGCGACGGGCAGTTGACGGCGCGAGAGCCGCGACAGGACCCGGCCACCCGGCGTCGTCAGGGGGCCGGCTCCCGTCGGATGTACAGGCCTTGGGCGGGCAGGGTGCCGCCGAGAATGCGACCCAGCAGGTCCACCCGGAACCGGAACTCGACCGCGCCGAGGCGCACCAGCGCCGAGTCGGTGCCCAACCGGCGCACCGTGCCGGTCACGGTCTGGCCCCCGCCCAGGTTGAAGAACGGGAGCTCGAGGCTGTCACGCCCGGACGCTGCCGCGCGCCGCGTGGCCTGCTCGAGGAAGGCGACCGAGAGATTGAGGTAGGGAACGGCTCCGGCGGTGGTGGGGAAAATCATGGTGCGCAGCCCTGTCAGGCGATCCACCTCATCCACGGCCACGCTGTCGTCCTTGAAGATGACCCGGGTCGTCTGCCGGGCGGGCATCTGCTCGGGATCCTCGGCCCGCCACGCCGAGAGCTCCAGGAGGGGCGCGCTGCCGTCGTCCAGGAGCGTGACCCGGTACGTCAGCCGCTCCCGCGCGTCGCGGGCAGCCACTCGGAACAGGCGGCCGGCGAGGGCGTGGGGCTCGAGCAGGTAGCGCTCAATTGCCACGGTGTCTCCCTGGCGCACCACCGTGAACGCCGCGGCTTCTGGATCCTGCGCCGGCAATGCTCCGGGCAGCAGACTGAGAACCGCCACGACCGCGGCCATGGGCCTGAGCATGACACTCCTCGGAAGCGGGTGACGCCGATAGCCCGGCATTTTCCGGCGCCGGGGCCCGGGTTCTTCGTTACCAAGTTACACCCCCGCCCCCCTAGCATGGATCCCCGCCAGCCGAGGATCTCATGTCGCCGGCAGAGATGCTGCGCCAGCTCGCCGACCTGCCCGGGGTCACCAGCCTGATCGCCTGGCTGGGGCACCGGCCGCTGTGGCAGGAACTGCCCGAGGACCCGGCACTGGTCCCCGGGGTCAGGCGCGCGGCCCTCGTGGGCCGGGCCGGCGCGTTCGAGTGGGTGGCCGTGGAAGGCAGCCCGGCCCTGGTCCTGGCCCGCCGGACCAGCGCCCTGCTGGCACGCCGTGGCCAGAGCGCCGGCGTCGCCGCCGTGGATTTCACCGCCGGGCTCCTGGTCCTCGCCGTCACGGTCGATCGCCCCGCCGTGGCTGTCATCCCGCTCCGGGGTCCGCGCGCCGCCGACCTCGAGCGCCTGGAACGCCTCGCCCGGGTCGCGGACCTGCGCGGGGTGGCGTACGCGCTCCGCGCGGCGGAGATCCTCGAGTCGGAAGATCCGGGCCGGCGATTCTTCCGCGCCTTCCGCGACACGCTGCAGGCCATGGCAGAGCGCCTGACAATCGGGCCCGCGCCCGGGGTCCGGCGCAGCCTCGCCCTGATCCAGCTCACCCGTATCCTGTTCCTCTACTTCGTCCAGGCCAAGGGCTGGCTGGACGGCCGGCCGGACTTCCTCCGCCGCGCCGTGGATGAGGCCCTGGCCCGGCGGCGCTCGCTGCACCGCCACCTCTTCCGCCCGCTCTTCTTCGGGACCCTGAACCGGGCCGCCGCCGAGCGCGGGCGCGCCCGGGCCTTTGGCGCCATCCCGTTCCTCAACGGCGGGCTGTTCGAACCGCACCCGCTGGAGCGCGCCTGGCGTGGGGAGGTCCCGGACGACTGCTGGCGGGACGCCTTCGACCGGCTGTTCGAGCGATTCCACTTCACCGTCCACGAAGACGCCCCGCCCGGGGTCATCGCCCCCGACATGCTGGGCCGGGTGTTCGAAGGACTCATGGCGCCGCCCGAGCGGCGCGCCTCCGGCGCGTTCTACACTCCCGCCGCCCTGGTGGAGCGCATGGTGGATGCCGCGCTGGCCACCCACCTCAGCGTCCGGCTGGACTGCCCGGCGGCAGAAGCGGCGGCCCGGCTCGCGGCGCGGGAGCCGGGCGCGATCGCCTCACTCAGCGGCCTCACCCTGCTGGACCCGGCGGTCGGGTCCGGCGCGTTCCTGCTGGGCGCCCTGGAACGGCTGGCGGTGCTCCGCGCCCACGAAGCGCCAGCCGCCGTGCTCCGCCGCCGCATCCTCGCCACCAACCTGTTCGGGGTGGACCAGAGCCCCATGGCGGTTCGCCTCGCAGAACTCCGGCTCTGGCTCGCGGTGATTGCCGGCGACGACAGCCCCCACCCGGAGGCCGTGTCGCCGCTGCCCAACCTCGACGGGCTGGTCCGCCAGGGAGACAGCCTGCTGGACCCCGCCAGCCTGCTGGCGCGGCTGGGCGCCCGCCCCGTCCGCACCGAGGCGTCGCTGCGGGCCTGCCGATCCGCCTTCGTGGCCGCCAGCGGCGAGGCCAAGAGGGACCGCCTGCACCGGCTGCGCCGGGCCGAGGCGGCGGCGTTCGGCGAGTGCCTGACCATTGCCTCGGCGCGGCTGGAGCACCGCCTCGGCGAGTGTCTTGGCGCGGCCCGCCAGGTCACGCTGTTCGGAGAGCGCCGTGGACTGGATCGCGAGCTTCGGCTCCAGCTTCGGGACCTTCGATCGCAGCAGCGAGAGGTCCGCCGGCTGGAGCGGAGGCTCCGGCAGGAGGGAGAGGTGGGGTGGTTCAGCTACGAGGTCCAGTTTGGCGATGTGCTGGCCCGGGGCGGCTTCGACCTGGTCATCGGCAACCCTCCGTGGGTGCGGGCCGAGTCGCTGCCGCCCCGGCTCCGCGTGGCGCTGGCGCGACGTTATCGATGCTGGCGCGGCGGGGGCGGCAGCTTCGGGCACCAGCCGGACCTGTCGCTGGCCTTCGTGGAACGTGGCGTGGAACTGCTCGCACCCGGAGGAACGCTCGCGTACCTCCTGCCGGCCAAGGTTGCAACCGCCGGCTATGGCCGGACGCTCCGCGGTGAGTTGGCGGCACGCTGCACCCTTGAGGTCATGGCCGATCTGCAAAACGACCCGTCGGCCGGGTTTGATGCCACTACCTACCCCGCCGCGCTGATTCTCACCCGCGCCGCGCCCCGGCCCGGACAGCGCGTGCGCCTGAGCCTGGACCCGTCGGCCCCGTCGCTGCCACAGGCTGCGTGGCAGGGCGGCGGTCCGTGGCGGCTGGCCGCACCGGCGCTCGCCGGCACCCTCGCCGAACTCGCCGCCCGTCATCCCCGCCTGGCGGAGAGCTTCTCCCCGCGACTCGGCGTCAAGACCGGTGCCAACGCGCTCTTCCTGGAGCCGCCGGCCGCTATCGAGCCGGCGCTTATTCGCCCCGCCCTGCGCGGCCGGGACGTGAGTGCGTTCCGGACCCGTTCCAGGCTCCGGATGTTCTATCCCCACGATGCCAGCGGGGCGTCGTTTGATCGCCTGCCGGCGGCGGCGCTGGCCCACGCCGCGGCTCACGAGCCGGCGCTGCGCGCGCGGGTGGATTATGTCGGCGGCCCCTACTGGACCCTCTTCCGGACGGCCGGGGCCTCGGCCCGATCGCGGGTGGTGTGGGCCGATCTCTCCCGTCAGCTCAATGCCGCCCCGCTGGTCGGCCCCGCCGCCCGCCAGCTGGTGCCGCTGAATACCTGCTACATCCTGGCCGTGCCGGACGACCGCATCGCCCTGGCCATCAGCGCGTGGCTCAACTCGACCTGGATCCGGGTGGCGGCGCGGGCCCTCGCCGAGAGCGCCGCCAGCGGCTTTGCGCGGTTCAACGCCAGGGTCGTCGCCGATCTGCCGCTGCCCGGTGCCGTCCCCGCCGACCTGCGCCTCACGGAGCTGGGGCGGCGTGGCGCCACGGGGGCGGACGTTCAGGAGGAACTTGATGATCTCTGTGCGGAGCACCTGGCGCTCTCGCCCCGGGAACGCGCCTGCCTGGCCGGCGCCCCCGCCGCCAGTGCCCAGGATCGTGGCCGAGTCGCTGCGCGACGTTGACGAACCGCTGGCCACTGTGCTGCAGCCGGGGTCGCCCGCCGCCCCGGGGCAGGTGGCCCGGGCCATCGCGCGGTCGCTGGGGCCACCGGAGTCCGCCGGCCCGGCACCGGCGTGGCTCCGCGCCGACCAGACGAACTCGTTCCGGCGCTGCCTGGCCGCGCTGGAGCGGCACGGCGGGGCGTTGCTCGCCGACCCGGTGGGCAGTGGCAAGACCTGGATCGCGCTCGCGGTGGCGTGGTCGCTGGGACAGCCGGCGGCAGCGGTGGTGCCGGCCGCCCTGCTGCCGCAGTGGCGCGCCACCGCCCGGCGGCTGGGCAGCACCCTGGAGCTGCTTTCCCATGAAGCCGTCAGCCGGGGACGGCTGCCTGACAACGCTGCCGCTCTGGTGCTGGTGGACGAGTGCCACCGGTTCCGGAACCCCGGCATCCTTCGCTACACCCGCCTGGCCCGGTGGCTCATCGGCCGCCAGGCCTTGTTCCTCAGTGCCACGCCCGTGGTCAACCGGCTGGAGGACCTCGCCCACCAGTTGTTGCTGGCCGTGCCGGACGACGCCCTGCGCCCCCGGGGGCTCGACTCCATCCTCGAATCGCTCCGCGCCGGCGTCGCCCACCCGGCGCTGGGGGACGTGGTCATCTCCCGGCCCCAGCCGTGGGATACGCCGCGCCTGTCAGCGAGAGACCTGCCGCAGGACCCGGAGCCCGAGGAGGCCGCCCTGGCCGCCGAACTGGGACGGCTGCGCCTCTCGCGCGACCCCGGCGTGCGGGCACTGATCCGGATGATCCTCTGGCGGGCGCTGGCCTCGAGCCCTGCCGCGCTGGCCGGCACGCTGGACCGTTACCTGGCCCTGCTGGATCAGGCTGGTGCGGCCGCCGCCAGTGGCCGGCGAGTTTCCCGGGCGGCCATCCGGGCCTGGTGCGGCGCCGAGTCCGGCCAGTACCTCATGTGGCAGATGCTGCCAGAGGCCGCGGAGAACAGCGACCTCCACCCCACGGACAAGAATCGTGTGGCCCGGCTGCTGGCCCGCGCCCGGCAGTCCGCGCTCACCGGCGACGCCAAGTCGCGGACCGTGGGAGCCCTGCTTGAGGACCGGCGCACCAGCATCGTCTTCACCGGCAGCCGGGATACCCTGGAATATCTCCGCGGGCAGTGGCGCCACCTCCGGCCGGCCTGGATTACCGGCTCGGCCGCCGGGATCGGGGGCACCCGGCTGCCACGCGAAGGTGTGCTGGACTGGTTTCGCCGGCCATCGCCACCGTTGCCGCCGCCGTTGCAGCCACCGTGGGTGCTGCTGGCCACCGACGTCGCCGCCGAAGGACTGGACCTGCAGCAGGCGGCGCGGGTGGTGCATTACGACCTTCCGTGGACCAGCGTCCGATTGGATCAGCGTGAAGGCCGCGCCCGACGCCTGGGCGGCAGCGTCCCGGAAGTCGAGGTGCTCCGCTGCCTGCCATCGGCACGGGTTGAGCACCTGCTGCGGTCGCTGGAACGGCTCGCGTCCAAGCGCGAGCTGACCTTCGTGGCAGGCCTGGGAGACGCGGCCCGCTGGCTGTATCGCTGGCGCTCAGACCTGGCGGCCTGGTCGGAGGGTGGACCGCTGCAGGGTGGGGTGGCCGTCGCCATCGGTCCAGGGGACGGGTGGCTGGTGGGCGTGGCCTTTGACTCCCTGCAACCGGATGGTCGTGTGCGGCAGGAACCGGCGGACCTCTGGTGGCTCGGCGAGGATGGGGGCTTCGAGACATCGCCCGCCCAGCTGGTACCACGCCTGGTGGCGCTGGCGGGTGCGCTGCCCGCCCCGCAGGAGCCGGCGTTGCCGGCACTCTGGCCGCCGCTGTGTACCCGGGTACGCCACCGGCTCAGGGAGGCGACGGCCCGGAGCCTTACGACCGCCGTTGCGCCGCGGCGGCTCATGGTGCTGCGACGACTGCGGCGGCTTGCGGCCCAGGCGGGACGGAGGCGGGACCGGGACACCCTCTGCCGGCTGGACCGGCTCATGGAGCGTCTCTCGGGAGGGCTGACGGCTGGAGAGAACCTGCTGGTGGCCAGCGCCGCCGACCAACCTGCGCTTCTGCCCCAGGTCCTCGGTCCGCTCCTGGCGGGCCCGGTGCACCGGCGTCTGCATCTGGTCCCCCGGATCACTGGGATTGTCCGGGTGACTAAGTTTCCCGGATGTCCGCCTTCCGCGCGATCCTCTTCGATCTCGATGGCACCCTGATCGACTCCATCGGCCTGATCCTTTCCAGCTACCATCACACGCTGGCGGTGCACGGATTTCCGCCGGTGTCCGACGAAGAGTGGCTCGCCGGGGTGGGAACCCCGCTCCGGGTCCAGCTCCGCCGGTGGGCCAGGTCGCCGGAGGAAATGGATGGCCTGGTGGCCACCTACCGCCAACACAACCTGACCAACCACGATACCATGGTGCGCCCCTACGAGGGGATCGTGCCACTGGTCCGACGCATCCGGGCGCGGGGATACCGTACCGGCATCGTGACCAGCAAGAACCAGGAGGGGGCGCGCCGCGGGCTCCGGCTGGTGGGGCTGGAAGCAGAGATGGAGGTCCTGATCTGCGCCGACTCAGTCGCCAATCCCAAGCCCCATCCGGAACCGGTGCTCCTCGGCATGGAACGGCTGGGCAGCAGCCCCGCGGAGACCCTGTTTGTGGGAGACAGCATTCACGACCTCCATAGTGGGCGCGCCGCAGGCGCCCGCACCGGCGCCGTACTGTGGGGCCCGTTCCGGCGGCCGGCATTGGAGGTGGGACAGCCCGACTACTGGCTGGAGCGCCCCGCCGACCTGGATACCCTCCTGCTGGGCGCGGACTAGCCCAGATCAATCACCCTTCCCCCCCTCGCTCCAGCCGTTACATTCCCCGCGCTTCCGTTTCACCGTCGTTACCAATCCTCGGTGCCAAGGAGTGCCCGTGGGTCTCCTACCGCGCGATCAGCGCTTTTTCGAGCTTTTCATCGCCGTGGCCGAACGTTCGACCGAGGCGGCCCGCCAGCTGGAGGCATTGCTGAAGGCCGAGCCGGAACGGCGCAATGCGCTGGTGGACTCGATCAAGCGGCTCGAACATGAATGTGACGGGCTCACCCACGAAGTCATCACCCGGCTGGACAAGTCCTTCATCACGCCGCTGGACCGGGAGGACATCCACGAGCTGGCGTCGGGTCTGGATGATGTGATCGACCTGATCGACGGCCTCTCGCGGCGGGTGCGGATCTTTCACATCGATGATTCCCCACAGGGGGCGATCCTGCTCGCCGGGGTGATCATTCGGGCCTGTGAACAGCTCCTGCTCGGGGTGCGGGGGCTGGCGAAGCCGGGCAAGGGCGACGGGGTGCTGGCCGCCTGCGTGGCGGTCAAGCGGCTGGAGGAGGAGAGCGATTCGCTGTATCACGAGTGGATGGGCAAGCTGTTCGAGGGCTCGCCGGACCCGGTGCAACTGATCAAGTGGAAGGAACTGTACGACACCCTCGAGAAGACGGTCGATATCATCGAGGATGCCGCCAACGTCCTTGAGTCCATCTCGATCAAGCACGGCTGATTCATGGACGCGACCGTCAACTACATCCTCGTCATCATCTGCGTCGCCCTGGCCTTTGATTTCATCAATGGCTTCCACGACAGCGCCAACTCGATTGCCACCGTGGTGGCCACCCGGGTGCTCACGCCGGGGGTGGCGGTGGTGTGGGCGGCGTTCTTCAACTTTGCCGCGGCGTTCATCGTGGGCACCGCGGTGGCCAAGACGATCGGGAAGGGGCTGATCGACCCCGCCGCCGTGGACCCCAATGTGGTGCTGGCGGGTCTGGTTGGCGCGATCGCCTGGAACCTGATCACCTGGTGGTTCGGCCTGCCGAGCAGTTCGTCGCACGCCCTGCTGGGCGGGTATGGCGGGGCGGCGGTGGCCAAGGCGGGGGTGGGCGCGCTCCTGCTGGGCGGCTGGGTCAAGCCGGTGCTGTTCATCTTCATCTCGCCGTTTATCGGCGTGACGCTCGGGCTTGGGCTGAGTGTCGGGCTGGCGTGGCTGCTCCGGCGCCAGCAGCGGGCCCCGATGGAGCGGCTCTTCCGCCGGCTGCAGCTGGTGTCGGCGGCGCTGTTCTCCCTGAGCCACGGCGCCAACGATGCCCAGAAGACCATGGGCATCATCGTGGGCCTGCTGGTGTCGGCGCAGGCTCTCTTTGTGGACCAGCAGGGCTGGATGGCCCACCTCTACCTGCCGACCGCGGATCACATACCGTTCTGGATTGAGATGTGCGCCTACACCGCGATCTCCCTGGGCACCGCGCTGGGCGGCTGGCGCATCGTGAAGACTATGGGGTCCAAGATCACCCGGCTGCAGCCCTTCGGTGGATTCTGCGCCGAAACCGCGGGGGGCATCACCATTCTCATGGCGTCGGCCTGGGGCATCCCGGTGAGCACCACCCACACGATCACGGGGGCGATCGTCGGCGTGGGCACGAGCCACCGGATCTCGGCGGTGCGCTGGGGGGTGGCGGGAACGATCGTCTGGGCGTGGATACTCACCATTCCGATGAGCGCGGCGATCGCCGGGTTCAGCTACCTGCTCCTGCGGTAGGGTGGGGCGGGTCAGGCGGCGTGGGCCGCGGCCCGGCGGGTCGCCGCAGCCTGGGCGTAGTCGGCCAGCAACTGGTCATAGATGGTGTCCCAGCAGCGGCTGGCCGCGGTGGCCAATCCGCCGTGGGCCAGGCCCTTCCGCAACACCGCATCCTCCATCAGCCGCAGCATCGCCGTCTTGAGTTCGCCGGTGTCCTGGGGCGGCGCCAGCCACGCGTTCCGTCCGTGCTCGGCGTAGTCGAGGACCCCGCCGGCTCCGACCGCCAGCGTGGCCACGCCCGAGCTCATGGCCTCCAGCAGTGAATTTCCGAACGTCTCCGTCGGCGAGGGGAACACGAACAGGTCCGCGCTGGCGTAGGCCTGCGCCAGGGCCTCCCCGGACAACACGCCGGCCAGGTGCACGCCGCGCGGCGCCCACCGCCGGATCTCCGGCTCCAGCGGGCCCTGCCCCACCAGCACCAGCTGGGCCGGTCCGCGCCGCTCTCCCAGCGACCGCCAGGCCGCCAGCAACCGGCGCAGGTCCTTCTCCACCGCCAGACGGCCGATGTAGGTGAGCAGCAGGTCATCGGGGCCGACTCCGAACCGGGCGCGCCATTCGGCGCTGCGACGGTCCGGGTTGAAGAGCCCGGTGTCCACCCCCCTCGTCCACAGACCGGTGTGGTGGACCCCCCGTGCATTGAGAGTGCGCTCGTAGAACCGCGAGGGCGCCAGCACCCGCTCGGCATGACTGTAGAACCAGCGCAGGTACACCCACCCGACGTTGATCAGGAACGGCACCCCATAGCGGCGGGCGTACTTCTCGTAGTCGGTGTGCGCCGAGGCGATCACTGGCACGCCGAGATGGCCGGCGGCCCGAAGCCCTGCGCGGCCGAGCGCAAACTCCGTGGCCACGTGCACCACGTCGGGACGGAACAGCGCCAGGTCGGCGTCCAGTTCGCGCTGGCGGGGGAACGCCCACTGCACGTCCGGATACAGGAAGAGGGGCACGCTGGGCGAGCGGTGGGCCTCGGGACGATCGGCCATCCCCGCCGGCAGCGCGTAGGTGGGGCTGTAGACCCGGACCACGTGGCCCCGCGCCTCCAGCGCCTCAACCAGCCGGACGAGTGTGACCCCGACTCCGCTGACCATGGGCCAGTACACTTCAGAGAAGAGCGCGATCCGCATGACGGGAGGGTAGCCGGAAAAAGCCCGGCATGGAAGTCCGAAACAGGGCGCGCCTATCCCACCCGCTCCAGCCGCCGGAGATCGGGGACCCGCCAGGCCACCAGGGCCACGACCACGATGGGCACCAGTCCCCCGAGCACCACGGCGGGCACCGCGCCCAGGAGCCGCGCGGCGACCCCCGACTCGAAGGCACCGATTTCGTTGGACGACCCGATGAAGACCGCATTGACCGCGGCCACCCGGCCCAGCAGGTGCCGGGGCGTGAGGACCTGCAGCAGGGTGGACCGCATCACCACACTGATGTTGTCGCATAGCCCCGACAGACCCAGCAGGAACACCGACAGGGCGAAGCTGGTGGACAGCCCGAACGCCGTGATGCAGCAGCCATAGAGCGCCACGGAGAGGAGCATGGTGCGGCCCTGGCGGTCCCGCAGCGGGCGGTGGGAGAGGTACAGGGACATGAGGACGGACCCTGCGGCCGGTGCGGCCCGGAGCAGGCCCAGACCCTCGGCCCCGACGTGGAGGATATCCGCCGCGAAGACCGGGAGCAGCGCCTCCGCTCCGGCGAAGAGCACCGCGAGCAGGTCCAGGGTGATGGCGCCAAGCAGCACCGGCTGAGTGCGGACGAAACGCACCCCTTCCAGCAGGCCCGCCAGGCCACCGGGGACGGGGACGCCGCCGGGATGCGCACCACCGGTCACCCGGGAGAGCATGCCCCAGGCCAGCAGCATCAGCCCCGTCGCGACAAGATAGGCGAGGCCCGGACCGCCGAACCCCAGCAGCAGCCCGCCGAGCGCCGGGCCGGCGACGGCGGCAAACTGCCAGGTGGAGCTGCGCCAGGTGATGGAGTTGACGTACAGCTCCCGGGGGACGAGATCGGCGGCCAGGGCCGTGCGGGTGGGCTGCAGGAAGCTCCGGGCGATTCCGCTGATGAAGATCACCAGGTACACCAGCCACGCAGTGTCCGCGCGCACCAGCCCGGAGACGGTGAACCAGGCCAGGGCTCCCGCGCACCCGGCCAGGACGACCACGGCTGTCAGGCAGACACGGCGGCGGTCCACCCGGTCGGCGAGCTGGCCGGCCGGCAGCGCAAACCCGATGAAGGGAATCGCCTCTGCGAGACCCACCAGGCCCAGCGCGAGTGGATCGCGGGTGACCTCGTAGAGTTGCCAGCCGACCACCACGCCCTGCATCATCGTGGCGAGTGTCTGGCCGAGCAGAAAGAGGATGAACCGCCGGAAGTCGGTGACGCGGAGCGCCGCGTAAGGGTCGGAAGCGCGAATCACCGTGTTCACCCTCGGCGGCGTTAGATTGGAGAGGTCGCTCCCCCGTCCCTGAAGGTAACCACCTCCTCCGAACCGCTCACCGACGGCCCACCATGCTCCGTGTCCTACCCACCCCGACCGCCGGCACCGAGTCGCTCCTGACCCGCGAGGCCCTGACCTTCCTCACGGAACTGGAAGGGCAGTTCGGCGCCCAGCGGCGCGCACTGCTGGGCCGGCGCGAGGAGCGCCGCGCCAGCTTCCGAGCGGGTGGGCTGCCCGGCTTTCTCGACGAGACCCGGGCGGTCCGGGAGGGATCGTGGCAAGTCGCGCCCGCCCCCGCGGACCTGGACGACCGCCGAGTGGAGATCACCGGCCCGGTCGAGCAGAAGATGATGATCAACGCCCTCAACTCCGGCGCGAGGGTCTTCATGGCGGACTTCGAGGACGCGCTGTCGCCCAACTGGGAGAACGTCGTCGCCGGGCAGCTCAACTGCCACGCCGCCGTCCGGCGCACACTGGAGTTCACCTCGCCAGAGGGAAAGGCCTACCGGCTCAACCCCGCCACCGCCACCCTGCTGGTGCGGCCCCGCGGCTGGCACCTCGTGGAGAAGCATGTCACGCTCGACGGCGTGCCGATGTCCGGCAGCCTGTTCGATTTCGGCCTGTACCTGTTTCATAACGGCGCGGAGCTGCGCCGGCGGGGCAGCGGCCCCTACTTCTATCTCCCCAAGCTGGAAAACCACCTGGAGGCGAGACTCTGGGACGAGGTGTTCACCTTTTCCCAGGAGGCACTCGGCATCCCGCACGGAACGATCCGGGCGACCGTGCTCATCGAGACCATCCTCGCGGCCTTCGAGATGGAAGAGATCCTCTATGAGCTCAGGGATCACGCCGCCGGGCTCAATGCCGGCCGCTGGGACTACATCTTCTCGGTCCTGAAGAACTTCGGCCATCGGCCGGACTTCGTGCTGCCGGACCGGACCGCAGTCACCATGGCGGTGCCGTTCATGCGCGCCTACACCGAGATGCTGGTGCGGGCCTGTCACCGACGGGGGGCCCATGCGATCGGCGGCATGGCGGCCTTCATTCCGTCCCGGCGCGACGCCGAGGTCAACGCCCGCGCCATGGCGAAGGTCCGGGAGGACAAGCTCCGCGAGGCCCAGATCGGGTTCGACGGCTCCTGGGTGGCCCACCCGGACCTGGTCCCGGTGGCCCAGGCGGTGTTCGACGAGACCTTCGGGGACAGGCCCAACCAGAAGGACCGGCTGCGGGAGGACATCATCCCCGACGGCGCACGACTGCTGGACGTGAAGATCCCCGGTGCCCAGGTCACCGAGCTCGGGGTGCGCACCAACATCCGTGTGGCACTGGAATACCTCGAGAACTGGCTCGAGGGGCGCGGGGCGGTGGGCATCGACAACCTGATGGAAGACTCCGCCACGGCGGAGATCTCCCGGACCCAGCTGCAGCAGTGGCTCCGCCACCAGGTGGTCCTCGAGGACGGTGCCCCGCTGACGCCAGCGCGCTACGCCAGGCTGGCGCGGGAAGAACTGGACGGGCTGGAACGCAACGGCGCAGGGGGAGAGCGCCGGCGCGAGGCCGCCGCCCTGCTGGAGCGGCTGGTGCACGAACAGGTACCGGAGGAGTTCCTCACGCTGGGCGCCTACGAGTACCTGTCCTGACACGAGCACGGCCCCGGGGAACCGCGGTTCCCGGGGCCGTCACGACATCTCCGACAACTACTGGGGCGGCAGGAATCGAACCTGCAACCTCCCGGTTAACAGCCGGGCGCTCTGCCAGTTGAGCTACACCCCATCGGTACTCGGCGAGCCGAAGGTATTGTCGGCCGCCGTCCACGCAGACTCACCGGGCCAGCCCGCCGGCCCGGTGGGACAGCCGCCCCCGGGAACAGAAAAGCCCGCCGTCACACGGCGGGCCAGAAGCGTTCCCGGCGCTGGAACGCCGCTACGCCCGACCCGCCGATTCGGCGCGGTTCGAGTTTCGATTCTGGCGAGCGCTGTGTGGGCGGTCCATAGGGCGAGGATGCTACCCGGATCGCCCCTCCGGGTCAAGTTCAAGGTCCCGGCGGAGGAAATCCGGTGATGGCATTCAGGGTTCCGGGCTTGCGGCCTCCAGCGCCGAAGGATACGCTAGCTGGTCCCGGCGGCCGATCGCGCCGGCGACACCCTGCTCCGCCGCCCAGCGGAACCGAGTACCCGCACCTTCCATCCCTCCGAGTTGAGGACGCCCGCGCATGAAACGCCCCGTCACCCTTCACATCAACGGCCGGATTCACACCGTGGACGTGGAGCCCCGCGCCCTGCTGGTGCATGTTCTCCGGGACGACCTGAACCTGACGGGTACACATATCGGCTGCGACACCAGCCAGTGTGGCGCCTGCACCGTGCTGATCGACGGCCAGGCCGTCAAGAGCTGTACCGCCCTCGCGGTCCAGTCGGACGGGACCCGGATCACCACCATTGAGGGGCTGGCCCACGGCGACCAGCTGCACCCGCTGCAGATGGCTTTCTGGGAAAAGCACGGGCTCCAGTGCGGCTTCTGCACCCCGGGGATGATCCTGACCGCGGTGGACTTCCTGGCCCACCACCCCGACCCGACCGACGACGAGATCCGCCACGCGATCGAGGGGAACTACTGCCGCTGCACCGGCTACCAGAACATCGTCGCGGCGATCAAGGCCGCCGCCGCCACCCTTCGCGCCGCCGCCGGCGCCGCCGTCTGAGGAGGACGATCCATGGCCACACTCTTCGGCTCGGGCATCAAGCGGCGTGAGGATCCCCGGCTCATCACCGGATCGGCAACGTATACCGATGACATCAAGCTGCCCGGGCTCTGCTATGCCATGTTCGCGCGGAGTCCCTACGCGCACGCCCGCCTGACAGCCGTGCGGGTGGATGCCGCCCGTGAGGCACCCGGGGTGATCGCGGTATTCACCGGCCAGGACGTCAAGGACCGGCTCACCCCGGTGCCCTGCGCCTGGAACGTCCCGGGCTGCGATCTCAAGATCCCGGCCCACCCGCTGCTGGCCCACGACCGGGTCCGCTACGTGGGCGATGCGATCGCCATGGTGATCGCCGAGACGCGGGCCCAGGCGCGCGATGCCATCGACCTGGTCGACGCCGACTATGAGCCGCTCGGCGCCACCGCCGACCCCGAGAAGGCGGCCCAGCCCGGCGCCGCCCGGCTGCACGAGGAGGTGCCGGACAATATCGCCTTCACCTGGACCGTGGCCGGCGGCGACGCGGAGGCCGCGTTCAAGACGGCGGAGGTATCGGTCAGCCAGCGGATCGTCCAGCAGCGGTTGCTGCCCACCGCCATGGAGGCGCGGGCCGCGGTGGCCAGCTACAATCGCGGCTCGGGCCAGCTCACGCTGTGGGTCACCTCCCAGAACCCGCACATCCACCGCTTTCTCTGTTCCGTGATGCTCAAGCTGCCGGAGCATCGCATCCGGATCATCGCACCAGAGGTAGGCGGGGGGTTCGGTTCCAAGATTCCCGCGTACCCCGACGAGGCGCTCTGCGCCTTTGCCTCCATGGAGCTGGGGCGTCCGGTCAAGTGGGCCGAGGACCGGTCGGAGAACTACAAGGTCACCATCCACGGCCGGGATCACATCGAGTATGTCGAGATGTGCGGCACCCGGGACGGGAAGATCACCGGCCTGCGCACCAACGTGTACGCCGGACTGGGCGCCTATGCCTCCACCGCGGCCCCGGGGATTCCCACGATTCTGCACGGACTGATCTACTCCGGCGCCTATACCATCCCGAACATCCACGGGGTGATCCGGGGTGTCTACAGCAACGGCGCCCCGGTCGATGCCTATCGTGGCGCCGGCCGGCCGGAGGCCGCGTACCTGGTCGAGCGCCTGGTGGACATCTACGCCCGGCGGATCGGCCTCGATCCGTTCGAGGTCCGGCGCAAGAACTTCATCCCCGCCGACAAGTTCCCCTACACCGTCGCGACCGGCCTGATCTACGACTCGGGCAACTATCAGGGAGCGCTCGACAAGGCCGAGGGCATGCTGGACCTGAAGGCCTTCCGGGTCGAGCAGGCCAGGGCCCGCAAGGAAGGACGCTATCTCGGCGTCGGCGTGGTGAGTTATGTCGAGATCTGCGGCCTGGGACCGAGCCAGGTGGCGGGCGCGGTCGGCTTCGGCGGCGGCCTGTACGACTCCGCCATCGTCCGGGTCTACCCCACCGGCATGGTGCGGGTCTACATCGGCGCCAGCCCTCACGGCCAGGGCGAGGAGACCACCTTCGCCCAGATCGTGGCAGACGAGTTCGGCTATCCGGTGGAAAACGTGGAGATCATCCACGGCGACACCGACAATACGCCCCAGGGCTGGGGCACCTACGGCAGCCGCACCACCGCGGTGTGCGGCTCGGCCGTCAAGAACGCCGCCCTCAAGGTCAAGGACAAGGCCCGGCTGCTCGCCGCCCACCTGCTGGAGGCCAATGCCGCCGACCTGGAGTGGAAGGAGGGCCGCTTCCAGGTGAAGGGCTCGCCCGACAAGGGCAAGGGGTTCGCCGAGCTGGCCCTGATGGCCAACGTCGCCTGGAACATGCCGCCGGGCATGGAGCCGGGGCTCGAGGCCACGGCCTTCTTTGACCCGACCAACTTCGTCTACCCCTTCGGGAGCCACATCTGCACCGTGGACGTCGACGTGGATACCGGCGCCGTGAAGGTCCTCCGCTACATCGCCGTGGATGATTGCGGCCCGCCCATCAACCCGATGATCGTCGACGGCCAGATCCACGGCGGCGTGATCCAGGGGCTGGGCGAGGCGCTGCAGGAGATCGCCGTCTATGACGACGAGGCCCAGCTCCTCACCGGCACGATGATGGACTACGCCGTCCCCCGGGCCAGCCAGATGCCGCACCTCGAGGTGGCGCACACCGTCACGCCGTCGCCGGTCAATCCGCTCGGCGTCAAGGGCTGCGGAGAGGCGGGGACCATCGCTTCGGCCGCGTGCGTGGTGAACGCCGTGACCGACGCGCTGGCACCCTTCGGCATCGTTCACATTGACAAGCCGCTCACCCCGGCCCGGGTCTGGGCCGCGATCCAGCAGGCGAAGGGAGCCAAGGCATGATCCCCACCAGCTTCGACTACACCCGCGCCGGCTCGGTTCGCGAGGTGCTCACCCTGCTGGCCGCGGCCGATGGCACGAAGGTCATCGCCGGCGGGCACAGCCTGCTGCCGATGATGCGCTTCCGCCTGGTCCAGGCCCCTCGCCTGGTGGACATCTCCCGGCTGGAGGAGCTCCGGGGCATTCAGGAGGTCAAGAAGGGCGTGCGCATCGGGGCCGCGACCACCTACGCGGACCTGGGGCGCAGCGCGCTGCTCCAGGAACGCTGTCCCATCGCCGTCGAAGTGGCCGCAGGCATCGCCGACATCCAGGTCCGCAACCGCGGGACGATCGGCGGCTCCCTGGCCCACGCCGACCCCGCCAGCGACATGCCGGCGCTGATGCTCGCCCTCAACGCTGATTTCCAGCTCCGCTCCAAGCGAGGCGGAAAGCGCACCGTGGCGGCCCGGGATTTCTTCAAGGGGCCGTTCAGTACCGACATGGCGGAAGATGAGCTCTTCACCGACATCCTGATCCCCGGCATGGGTCGCAAGGCCGCCGCGTACGTCAGCTTCGATCAGGCCGCCTCGGGGTACGCGCTGGTCGGGGTCTGCGCCGTGGTGGCGCGGAAGCGGACGACGGTCTCGGAGATCACGGTGGCGTTCACCGGGCTGGGCGAGATGGCCTTTCTGGCCCCGGCCTTCGATCAGCTCAAGGACACCAAGGGAGATCCCGCGGTGATCGACACGGCCGCCGCGGAGGCCGTCGCCGGCATCGAAATCGCCGGTGACCTGCACGCGCCAGCGGACTACCGCCGCCACATCGCCCAGGTTGCGGCACGCCGGGCCGTTTTCCTGGCGTACGAACGCGCCGGTGGCCGGACGGGCTAGGTCCGGAGGTGCGGCAACCAGGGGCATCGGTCTACGCGGTGGTCCTGGCCGCCGGTGCGGGGACTCGCTTCGGTGGAGCCAAGCTCCTCGCCAACTTTCGTGGGCGGCCGCTGGTCGCCCATGTTGCATCCACGCTGGCCCAGGCGCTGGCGGCTGGCACCCTGGCCGGGGGCGTGGCCGTTCTCCCGGCCGGCGACACCGGGCTCGCCTGGCATTTTGACACCGCCGGACTCCGGCTGGTAGAAAACCCGCGGGCGGCAGAGGGCATGGCCACCTCGCTCCAGTGCGGCCTCACGGCCCTGGCCCCGCTGGGACACCCCCGGCCCGGGGCGGCGCTGATCGTCCTGGCCGACCAGCCACTCCTCCGCCTGGAGGTGATCGAGCAGCTGGTGGCCGAGTGGCGGCGCGGCGGCCGCACGGTGCGCCCCCGCTACCTTTCCGACCCCGCCGCTCCGGGCCATCCCGTCCTGCTGGATCGCGCCGCCTGGCACCTCGCCGAGCAGCTGACCGGGGATCGAGGCCTGGGCACGGTGCTCGGCAGCGGCACCACCCACGCCGCCACCATTGATGTGCCCGGCGTCAATCCCGATGTGGACACGCCGCTGGACCTGACCCGTCTGGAGGATGGTACCTGATGCGTCTGAGCTTCAAGGGAGCCCCGGAGATTGCAGCCGCCATCGCCGAGGTGTGGCCGCGGGTGATCGACCCGCACTTCGTGGCGCAGCATGGGCCGGGCGTGGAGTCCGTGGAGGTCCTGGATGCCCGCCATTTCAAGGTGATCACCGGCTTCGGTGTGGGCTCGATCCGGCTCCGCTTCGGGATCGACGTGGAGATGCTGGAGGTCAATCCACCGAACTACTTCACCATGCGGGCCCGCGGCAAGGCGCCCGGCTCGGCCATTGAGGTCACCGCCGAGCTGGCCCTGGTGGTCCTCCACCCCCATCGGACCCGGCTCGACTGGAAGGCAGACACCGACATCAATGGCAGCGTGGCCAGTGTCGGGGCCCGCCTGATGGAGGGCACGGCACGGAAACTCACCGAACAGTTCTGGACCAAGTTTGCCGCCAGCATTCAGGCGGTGGCGGGTACCGGCACGCCTCCGGCCCCGGCGGCGGCCCCGGCGCGGCCCGATCCAGCCCGCCCAGCCGAACCGGCCGGCCCGGCACCTGCTGCGACAGAGCCGCCGACCCCCGGCTAGGGATCGGGCCGGCACCCGTTCGGCCCTGCCGCCCGGCCCGCCGCACGTACCCACATGGCGCCTCGGCGCCGAGTCCGCGACATTTCACAGGTTCTCATCTCAAGAGCGAATCTCATGAAGATCCCACAGCTGCTGCTCCGCCAGCTGTACACCTTCGGCTCCCTGGCCAACGAGCCGAACGGCTTTCGCCTCAGCCTGAAGAACCGGCTGAGCGACGTCACTCTCACCCGGATCGTGCGGGTGAAGTTCGATCATCAGGAGTTTCCCGCCGCCCAGCTGGAAGTGGACCTGGGCGATGGCCGCTGGCGAGCCGCCACCGCGGTCACGCCGGACGCCCCCCAGGCCTTCCCGCTCAAGCGCGTGGCGCACCTCCGCGCGCCGGGGATTCAGCTCCCCGACGGGACGCACGAAATCGAGATCTGCATCGAGGTCCAGGGGATGGGCAGTCTCTCCTTCAAGGTCAAGGACCACGTGGCCGAGCCGCAGCGCCGGCTCACCTCGGTGCCCTACTCGAAGCAGGACAACTACACCCCGGAGATCATCCGGGAGCGCCAGAAGTTCATCAAGCAGGTGACCGGGGCCAACCTGGAGCACGTCGGGAAGTTCTCGTTCGATGCCCACAAGACCAAGGGCAACATCGAGAACTTCACCGGTGTCGCGCAGATCCCCCTTGGATTTGCCGGGCCGCTGCAGGTCAATGGCGAGTTTGCCAAGGGCGAGTTCATCATCCCCCTCGCCACCAGCGAGGGAACCCTGGTGGCATCGTACAACCGGGGCATGAAGGTGCTCAACCTGTCGGGCGGCGTCACCTGCACCATCCAGGGCGACCACATGCAGCGGGCGCCGGTCTTCGTGTTCGACAGTGCCCGCGAGGCGCGGGCCTTTCGGGACTGGGTGGACGCCAACATGGCGGACATCCGCCGGGAGGCGGAGTCCACGACCAGCGTCGGCAAGCTGCAGTACATCGACACCTATCTGGCCAGCAAGTTCGCCTACCTCCGGTTCAACTTCTTCACCGGGGATGCGGCCGGCCAGAACATGGTGGGGCGCGCCACCTTCGCCGCCAGCTCGTGGATCCTGGAGCACAACAAGACCATCCGGCGGTTCTACCTCGAGTCCAACCTGGCGACGGACAAGAAGGCCTCCCAGGTGAATCTCATGCGCACCCGGGGCAAGCGGGTGACGGCGGAGTGCGTGATCAAGCGGGAGGTCCTGCTCGACGTCCTGCGGGTGGAGCCGGAGAGCCTGTGTTACCACTGGGGCGTGGCCAACGTGGGCTCGATCCTGTCCGGCGCCAACAACAACGGACTGCATTCCCCCAACGCCATCACCGCGATGTTCATCGCCACCGGGCAGGACGTGGCCAACGTGGCCGAAGGCTCGGCGGGCATCGTCTATGTGGAACTCACTCCCGAAAAAGACCTCTACCTCTCGATCACCATCCCCTCGCTGATCGTGGCCACCCACGGCGGCGGCACGAGTCTGCCCACCCAGCGCGAGTGCCTGGAGGTTCTCGACTGCGTCGGCAAGGGCAAGGTGAACAAGTTCGCCGAGATCGTGGCCGGCGTCGTCCTGGCGGGAGAGATCTCGCTGGCCGCGGCCATCTCCTCGCTGGAATGGGTCTCGTCGCACGAGGAGTATGGCCGCAATCGCTGAGGCGTCCGCCGCCTCGCAGGAGGAGGCGCTCCGGGCGAAAGGCTTCGAGATCATGCGCGTCACCCGCCCGCAGGGGCTGGTGCGGCGCCTGTTCACCACCTGGCGGCATTTTCTCGGGCTGTCGGGCGGCGCCCTCGTGGCTCATGTTCGCGAGCGCCATGCGGAGGGCGAGGGCCGGGGACTCAAGTGGCTGATGCTGCGGGTCCTGGCGCTGCTGGTCACACCCTTCGTGGACCGGGACCTCCGGCGCCAGCCCTTCCCGGTACAGCTGCGACGGCGGCTGGAACGGCTCGGTCCGACCTATATCAAGCTGGGGCAGATTCTCAGCCTGCGGGAAGACCTGCTGCCGAAGAACATCACCAACGAACTCAAGCACCTCCTCAACCGTCTGCCGGTCGTGCCGCTCACGGTGCTGACCCAGATCATCGAGAAGGACCTGAAGCGGCCGGTCGACGATCTGTTCCTGGACATCGATGTCATCCCGCTGGGCTCAGCCTCGATTGGCCAGGTCCACCGCGCGACCACCCGGGACGGCGACCCGGTGATCCTGAAAGTGGTCAAGCCAGGCATCCGGGAGACGCTGGAGCGGGATGCCAAGCTGCTCCGGATGCTGGGCACGATCCTGCAGGGGGTCATCCCCCGGTTTCAGCCCCGGCGGATGGTCAACGAATTCTGCGACTACACCCTGCGCGAGGTGGACCTTCGTCGCGAAGCGGACAACGCCGAGACCTTCGCCGCCAACTTTGCGGATGTCCCGGACGTGGTCTTTCCGGACATCTACCGGGAGTTCAGCGGCCGCAGCGTCCTGTGCATGGAGTTCTTCGAGGGCGTGGGGCCGGACTCCGCGGAGGCGCAGTCCCTGCCCGAGGACGAGCGGCGGCACCTCACCGACCTTGGCGCGGCGGCGATCATCCGGATGCTCTACAAGGACGGGTTCTTCCACGCGGACCTGCACTCGGGCAACATGATCATCCTGCCGGGCCCGAAGATCGGATTCATCGACCTGGGCATGGTGGGACGGCTGGACGAGGAGCTGCGCCGGACCCTGCTGTACTACTACTTCGCGCTGGTGATGGGGGACGCGGAGAACTCCGCCCGCTACCTCGCCGCCATCGCGACGCCGGGGCCCGACGCCAACCCCAGCGGTTTCCGGCGGGAGGCGGCGGAGATCGCCAGCCGCTGGGGCCGGGCGTCGAGTTTCGACGAGTACTCCCTGGGCCAGCTGATCCTCGACTCCCTTTCCCGGGGCGCGCAATACGGGATGTACTTCCCCGTGGAACTGGTACTGATGGTCAAGGCGCTGGTGACGTTCGAGGGGGTGGGCCACGTGCTGCTGCCCGGCTTCGACGTGGCGGAGGTGAGCAAGAAACACATCCGGAGCCTGTTCATCAACCAGTTCAGCCCGCTTCGGCTGCTGGCCGAGGGGATGCGTGGTGCGCCCGACATGGTCGATGCACTGGCCAAGATGCCGCTGCTGGTCACCGACGGGCTGCGGGTGCTGGAGAAAGTCGCCCGCCAGCCCCAGCAGAACCCGCTCACCGGCCTCCGCGGGACCCTGATTGCCGGTTCCTGCCTCGTCGCAGCGGCCATCTCCATGGGGTTCGGCCTGCCATGGCCGGTGTGGGGAGCACTCTTCGTGATCGCGTTCTTCCTGGCGATTCGCCGAGGCTAGACGCCACTCTCCTGGGAGGCAGGCCATGCTCGCTCGCGTCGCCGGCCGGGACGCCGTCTGGCTGCAGGACTCGGCCACCAATCTGATGGTGATCAATGGGGTCCTCATCACCGACCACATCGATCTCGAAACCGTCCGCGCCACCTTTCAGCGCCGGGTGCTGGAGGTCAACGGCGGGCAACGCTTTGCCCGATTTACTCACCGGGTGACCTGGCGCGGCGGCACCCCCTGGTGGGAGACCGATCCCGAGTTCGACATCGCCCGGCATATCCTTCCTGCCAGCGCCACCGGACTCACCAGCCGCAAGGCGCTGCAGCATTTCGTCGGGTCGGAGGCGTCGCGGCCGCTGCCCGAGGACCGGCCGCTGTGGCAGTTCGAGCTGGTCGAAGAGTTCGAGCCCGGTACCAGCGCCCTGATCGTCCGTATCCACCACAGCATCGGTGACGGCATGGCGCTGCTGGCCGTGATTTTCGCGCTGATGGACGATGCCGTGGCCACCGAGGAGCCCGGGATCGCGCGCGCGGTGCGGCCGGCCGCGGGACACCTCGGCAAGGGCCTGCTGCGCCTGGTCACCCTGCCGCTCGCCGCGCCGGGGGTGCTGATCCGGCGGCTGTTCTGGCCGCGCGACAGCCACGCGCTCCACGGCCCCAAGGTCTCCGGAACCAAGACCGTCGCGTGGACCGCGCCGGTGGAGCTGGCCCTGTTCAAGGAGGCCAAGAACCGGATCGGGGCCACAGTCAATGACGTGCTCATGGCCTGTGTGTCCGGCGCGCTGAGCCGCTACCTGGCCGAGCATGCCGGTGAGGTCGTGGAGAAGTTCCATGTGTCCATGCCCGTGAACATCCGCCCGCCGGATGCTCCCATGACGCTGGAAAACCGGTTTGCCGCCGTGCCGCTGGTGCTCCCGGCCGGCATCGCCGACATCCGGACCCGGGTTCGGGCGGTCAAGGCGCGGATGGACACGCTCAAGACGTCGGTGGAGCCGATTGTCGTGTACGGTATCCAGGGCGCCCTGCTCACCCTCCTGCCCCAGGCGGTGAGCCGAGCGCTCATCGACTTCCTGGCCAACAAGTGCACCGCGGTGGTGACCAACGTGCCCGGGCCGCAGCGGGATCTGCTGCTGGCCGGACGGGCGGTCCAGGGTCTGATGTTCTGGGTCCCGCAGCGGGCCGATATCGGGGTGGGGATCTCGATCCTGAGCTACGCCGGCAAGGTGCAGGTGGGGATCATCGCGGACGGTGAACTGGTGCCCGACGCCAGTGATCTGGTCACGGCCTTCGAGCAGGAGTTCCAGGCACTCCGGGCGCTCTAGCCGCCGTGGGAGGCCGTGTTATCCCGCCCGGCGCCGACGCCCGCGCCGGGGCACCACCGCCTCCAGCCGCTCCAGCGCCTGTGACAACCGGTCCGTCACGCTCTGCTTCGGCCGGCCATCAGCGGGCGGCAACCCCACGCCCTCCCACACGTTCCGGGACTCGTCCTGCAGCACGTCCAACCGTAGCGCCAGCCCGTGACGCTTGAGGATCGGTGCCAGCTCGGTCCGCCGGGCCAGCAGGTCGTTGCGGGTCGCCGCGTAGGCGATCTCGCAGACCTCCCGCCGGGCGGCGAAGGTGAAGATGTTGCGGAAGAAGAGCCGGTACTCGCTGCGGGGGGGCTCGAACAGCGCCACGTCCGCATCGGGGTAGTCGGTCTCGTAGCGGGCCATGCCGACGACCATGCGCGAGTGAATCAGGGTGCGGAAGGTCTGTGACATCAGCGCCGGCAGCCCGCCCCTGAGGAGCGCGCCGTCACGGAGCGCCCCCTGCTTCTCGCCGGCCGCGACGTCCACCGGCACGAGCGGGTTGACGCAGAACAGCATGCTGACGCCCTGCTGCAGCGCCACCGAGGCATGCAGCGTCTTGAGCAGCACCCCATCCACGCAGAGCCGTCCCTCGACCTCCACCGGCGGGTACAGACCGGGCAGCGCGGTGCTGGCCTGGACGGCAAGGGAGATGGGGACATGGTCAAGCCCGTCACTCCCGAAGACCATGGGGACCCCGGCCTCCAGGTCCGCCGCGACCACGAAGAGCCGCCGTTCCAGCCGCCGGAAATCGTTGCTGCGTCCGGGGTGGCGGTAGGCCGCCTCGAGGTAGCGACGGATCGGGTCATTGTCGAAGAGGCTGGGCGGCAGCGCCCGGCTCAGGCGGATCAGTGAATCCATCAGCCGCTGATCCTGCCGCGCCCGGGTGAACTGCCACAACGCCTCGGCCAGGAGCTTGGGCAATTGCGCGCCCCGGCGGGCCCATTCCGCGTACGCCGGACGGAAGAAGCGCGCCGGATCGAACGGCGCCGCCTCGGGGCCGTCCACCACCAGGCCGCGCACCAGTTCCGGCGTCCCGATGCCGTTGGCGAGCGCCGAAGCGATGAAGGCCCCGGCGCTCACCCCGACGTACACATCGCAGCGGGTGAAGTCGAGACCTTCAATGGATTCTTCCAGCGCGCGGAGCGCCCCCAGCTCGTACACCGCCCCCTCGGGGCCGCCGCCGGCCAGGGCAAGCCCTAGCCGACGGTTGGAGCGACCGCGTGACGGGGTGCGCACCGCGAGCCTCAGGCCGAGCCCGCCGAGGCCGTCCGGCGGCTGCGCGAGCGGGTGCGGGTCTTGGACTTGGCCACCACGCGGGTCAGCTCCTCCACCTTGCGGGTGAGGGTCTGGATCTCGCTCCGGGTGGGCACGCCCAGCTTGTGCATGGCGCCGGTCATCCCGTTCTCGATGGGCGCCGCGATCCGGCTCACCGCCGACCGGGCATCGCCCCGCAGGCTCTCGGCGCGGGCCGTGAGCTTGTGGATCCGGGCCTTGTTGACCTTTTCCATGCCCTCACCACGCTTCACCAGCTGCTTGAAGAGCTTGCCACCTTCCTCGCCCGCCAGGGCAAACGCCCCCAGGCCCGCCAGCCAGATCTCCTGCGCCGATTCCTTCAGCATCGGAAGCGCCCGGGCCTTCTTGCCGTTCTTTCTTGCCGCCATGGTTCCCTCCTGGTTGCCGGCCACGGGGGCCGGGGTGTACGAACTGCGAATGGTGAACACCGCTGTTTTCTCTAGCGGCCTGCCGGCCGCCGCTTGCTGCCTTTCCGCACCGGGCGCCGGCTCCGTGCCGGCGGCTCCAGGTCCTCGAGTGAGGCCTCCAGCTCCACCAGCCGCTCCCGCAGCAGCTCCAGCTCCTGCTGCATGCCGGTGGCGGGGGTGAACTTGTCCACCGAGGCCCGTACCAGCCGGTCCACTCCATCCTGGACCTGCCCGACCCGCTCCACGATGGCCCGGCTGCCCCGCCGGATCACGTCGTGCAGGAAGCGCGACGGCAGGAAGGCCGTCCCGCGCTTCTGGTCTTCATAGATGATCTGGGCCAGGGTCTGGCCGGTCACGTCTTCACCGGTGCCGCTGTCCACCACCTGCAGCTCCTGGCCCCGCCGGATCCACTCCGCGATTTCCTCCAGAGAGACATACCGGCTCTCCTCGGTATCGTAGAGCTTCCGGCTGCCGCCGCCGTAGCGCTTGATGTGTCGGATCATGGCATCCTCGGGCTTCGGTGTCGGGGCCGCCGCGTCTGGCACGGCCCCCTCCGGTACGCCAGCATAATACCGCATTGCGGTATAAAACGCAACCCCGATGCCGCGCTGCGGCATCGGGGACGTCCGGCCGGCCCGGACCGGTCAGCCCGCCCGGGTCAGCGCGGTCCCGATCCGGGTCAGTCCGGGAAGGTCGGTCGGCGGGGTCGGATGCAGCGGGACCACCACCAGCGGGTGGGCTCCGGCCAGCAGCGTCGCCAGCCGCCCGAGGCCCCGGTGGTCGCGTTCGCCGAGGTGATGGAACAGTGCCACCCCCTCCCGGGCCAGGCCCGCTCCCGCGGGCGCGGCCACCCGGGGCGCGACCCCGTTGACCACCACCGGGCCCAGCCGATGTCCGGCTTCCTTGAGCTTGCGCGCAAAGAACAGCGCATCCGGGATCCGGTCGGGGCCGGGGCCCGCCACCAGCGCAAACACCGTCCCCTTGGCCCGGAGCAGCTTGCGCACCTCCTCGGCGCGCTCCTGAAAGCCGTCGTACAGTGGCTGGAAGGCGCGGAAGAACTCCAGCATGTCCCGCAGCAGGCGCTTCCCCATGATCCGGTCCGCGACCTCCTCCACGCCCTTCGCGGCGATGCGCAGCGGCAACCTGCCCAGCCCCCCGGACTCCCACCAGGGCTTGAGCGCCAGCTTCACCGCGCCGCTCTCCAGGAAGCTCACGATGCGCTCCGGCGCCTCCAGAAAGTCCAGCGCCTGCCGAGTGGGAGGGGTGTCCAGAATGATGCGGTCGTACTCGCGGGCGGCCGAGGCCTCGAACAGCCGCTCCACCGCCATGTACTCGAGGATACCGGCGAGGCTGCCGGCGAGGTCCCGGTAGAATCGGTTGGTGAAGATCCGCTCGGCGGCCGCCTCGTCGGGCGCATAGCGCCGGATCAGCCGGTCGAAGGTGCTCCGGGCGTCGAGGAGGGCCACGTTCAGCCGGCCACCGGTTCCCTTGACGCCGACCGCCGCCTCCCGGGCCTCGTCCCCCACGCCCAGGGCGTCCTTGAGCCGGTGCGAGGGATCGAACGTCATGACCAGGGTGCGGGATCCCCCGCGGGCGGACTCCAGTCCGAGGGCGGCGGCCAGCGTGGTCTTGCCGACACCGCCCGCGCCCACCACGACCAGGAGGGGGGCGCCGAAGTGTCCCCCGCTCATGCGAGCGCCGCCTCCAGGCGGCCGGCGACCTCATCCAGCAGGACCGGACCACGGTCGAGTGGCAGGAGCGGGATCTCCACCAGCGGCCCGTCCCAGGCGTCGCGCAGGCGCCCGAGCTCGCGGTCGTTCACCGCCCGCCGCTGTCGCCACAGGTCGAGGGTCGCTGGTTCGATGCCGGTCCGTCGCGACGCCGGCGGCACAGGCGGATAGAGCGCGTTGGCGATGAGCCACTCCGGCCGCCGGCCCATCCGGCGGGAGAGCAGATCGACCAGCTCAAGAGTCTCCTGCACCGGCATCTCTTCCGCCAGAGTGGCGAGCACCACGCCGCAGCGCCGGGGGTCGGCGATGAAGCCAGCAAGGTCCTTGGCCATCTCGCCGATCTGCCCGCCGCCGACGGCCTCCGCCAGGACCAGCGGCGCCGCCAGCATCGAGGCGCCGTGGCCGGTCGCCGGCGCGTCCAGCACTACGACGTCCGCCTTGTGGCGGTACTCTCCGCGGACCATGCGCAGGGCGTACCCCAGCACCGCCATCTCCTTGAGCCCGGGTGCGCCCTGCGCGAACTGCTGGAACACCACGCTCTGGAGAACCACGTCGGCCAGACGCTTGAGCTTGACCTTCTCTCGCACCAGACCCTCCACCACGGCCATGGGCTGCAGGTTCTGGGCGCTCAGGCGCACGCCGGCAGCGACGATGCGGCCGCCCGATGGTTCCGTGCCGAGGAGCTGGTGCAGACTCTCCCGCGGATCGGTCTCGAGCAGCAGCGTGCGCCGGCCGCCAGCCGCGAACAGCCGGGCCATGGCGGCGGCCAGCGTGGTCTTGCCGACGCCGCCCTTGCCGGTCACCACCACGAGTTGCCGGCCGGACAATTCCTCGAACAGCTTCATGAAGCACCACTCATCGGAAGGCTGCGCCATTCTACACGGTGCCGAAGTCCCGGCCAACCCTGCGTTCAATCTTGCCCCGATGCGCTTGCGGCGGACAATCCCGACACGCTAGGCTTGGGCGTGCAAGCGACCTTTGATTACGTCATCGTGGGATCGGGCTTTGGCGGCAGCGTCTCCGCGCTTCGCCTGGCGGAGCTCGGCTACCGGGTACTGGTCCTGGAGCGCGGGCGCCGCTTCGGCGACACCGATTTCGCCGAGAGCACCTGGAATCTCCCCCGCTATCTCTGGGCGCCAACGGTCGGATGCTACGGGATCCTGCAGATCAGCCTGTTCCGCAACGTGTTCGTGCTGCACGGCGCCGGCGTGGGCGGCGGCAGCCTGGGCTACGCCAACGTGCTGATGCAGCCGGACGCTGAAGCCTTCGATACCCCGGCGTGGCAGCGCGGCGTCAACTGGGGCGCTGCGCTCCAGCCTCACTACGCCACCGCACGGCGGATGCTCGGCGTCACCGAGAACCCGCGTCTCGGCGCCGCGGACCACGTGCTGCGGGAGATCGCAGCCGAGCTGGGCACGGCCGACAGCTTCCGTCCGGCGCCGGTCGGGACGTTTTTCGGGGAACCGGGGCAGGAAGGGCGGGAGGTGCCCGATCCCTACTTCGGCGGCGCCGGGCCGGCCCGTCGTGGATGCCTGCACTGCGGCGCCTGCATGGTAGGCTGCCGACACGGCGCCAAGAACACCCTGCCCAAGAACTACCTCTGGCTGGCCGAGCGCGCCGGTGCCGAGATTCAGCCGTTCACCACGGTCCGCGACATCCGGCCCGTCGCGGGCGGCGACGGTGCCCGCTACGAGGTGCATACCCGCCCCACCCGCGGCTTCGGGCCGCGTTCGCTGCCGCCGATCCGGGCCCGCAACGTGATCGTGTCGGCCGGGCCGCTGGGTACCCTGCGGCTGCTGTTCCGCTGCCGGGATGTCACCCGCTCGCTGGCGGCACTCTCGCCCACGCTCGGCTCGCAGGTGCGCACCAACAACGAGGCGCTCCTCGGCAGCGTGGCCCGCGGCAAGGAGACCGACTACTCCACCGGGCTGGCGATCACCTCCATTTTCCACGCCGACCGGGTCACGACCATCGAGCCGGTGCGCTACCCCGCCGGCTCCTCCACGATGCGGCTGCTGGGCGGCCCGATGCTGGAGGAGGGCCACCTGCTCTCCCGGCTGGGGCAGTCGGTGATGGAGGTGGTCCGGCGGCCGGGGGACTTCCTTCGCACGCACGTGCTCCCCGGCTGGGCCCAGCGCACCACGATCATTCTGGCGATGCAGTACGAGGACAACCACCTGCGGCTCGAGCCGGGCCGAAGCCTGCTCACCGGCTTCCGGCGCGATCTCGTCTCCCGTCCCGTGGAAGGGCAGGCGGTCCCGAGCAAGATCGAAATCGGCCATGAGGTGACCCGCGCCTTTGCCAGGCGCACCGGTGGCATCCCGATGGGGTCCATCAACGAGGGGCTCTTCAACATTCCCATCACCGCACACATCCTCGGTGGCTGCCCCATCGGTGCAGACGCCCGGCAGGGTGTCATCGGGACGGACTGCCAGGTGCACGGCTATCCGGGCCTCTACGTGGTGGACGGGTCGATCATGCCCGGCAACCCCGGCGTGAACCCCAGCCTGACGATCACCGCGTTGGCGGAGTATGCCATGGCCCGCCTCGGTGCCGAGCGCTCCAGGCGCAATGCGAGCTGAGCTGCGGGCGCCGGGCACGCTGGAGGACGCGGGGCCCATCCGGGGGGCGGTGCTGCTGGCCCCGGTCGAGCTCGGCGGCGGGCGGATCCCCAAGGGCGCACGAGTCGATGCGGAACTGGCCGACCGGCTGGTGGCCGCGGGGCGCGCCGGGGTGCTCGCCGCTCCGCTCCGCCTTGGCTGGCTCGACCCGGGCGAACTGCATGAGGATGATGCGGCCCTGCGGCTGGCCCGCGCGGTGGCTGGCAGCGGCGTCACGATCGCTGTGCCCCGACAGAGCCGGGTCGACCTGTGTGCCTCGACGGACGGTGTGCTCCGCGTCGAGGTCGGAGCGCTGGGGCGGATCAACCGCATTGACCCGCTGGAGGTCTTCACCCTCTTTCACGGACAGGCGGTGCGCGCGGGACAGCTGGTCGCGGCGGCCAAGGTGGCCCCCCACATCGTGTCGGGCGACGCCGTGGTTCAGGCGGAGGCGGTCGCGGCAGAAACGGCAGGACCCGTCATTTCGGTGGCGCCGTACCTTGCGCTCGAGGTGTCGGCGATCGCGGCAGAGGCCTTGTCGCCCGGTGGCCTCGGCAAGTTCGACCAGGCCGCGCGAGCGAAGGTCGAGGGGCTGGGCGGACGTTTCCTGGGCACCCGGCAGGGGCTGGGCGTACCAGAGGACCACCCGACGGAGGCTGCCGCCAGCCAACGGCTCGGCGAGATCCTCCACGCACTGGCGCTGGAACAGCGGGTGGCGATCATCCTGGTCGGCGGGGTGTCGGCCGGCGATCCGCTCTCCCCCTTCTATGCGGCGCTGGAGCGGCTTGGCGGCCGAGTCCTCCGGCGCGGGGTGCCGGCCCACCCCGGCTCGATGATCTGGCTGGCCGCCCTGGGAGCGACGACGATCCTTGGGCTGCCCCAGTGCGGCATGTTCAGCAAGGCCACCGCCGCCGACCTGGTGCTCCCGCGGCTGCTCACCGGGGAGCGCGTCACCGCGCTGACCCTGGCGGACCTGGGCCACGGCGGACTGCTCGGCCCGGAGATGCGGTTCCGTTTCCCCGACTACGCCCGCGACCTGGAGAGCCCCGAGTAGCGGCGACGGGCCGACGATCCGGAGTCGCTGCAGTCCAACCGATCCCACCACACGGGACCCGATGACGGCACTTACTATCGAGGAGATCCAGGCGCGGTTCGGCCGGCACGGCTACGTCGCCGACCGGGAGCTGGGGATGGCCGTCTTCCTCACCCTTTCGCTCGGCCGGCCACTACTGCTGGAGGGAGAAGCGGGCGTCGGGAAGACCGAAGTCGCCCGGGTGCTGGCCCGGGTGCTGGACACCGACCTGATCCGGCTGCAGTGCTACGAGGGCATCGATGTGAGCACGGCGGTCTACGAGTGGGACTACCCCCGGCAGATGCTGGAGATCCGCCTGCTGGAGGCCCGGGGCGAGGCTCGTGATGCCGCCATGCGCGACATCTTCAGCGAGGAGTTCCTGATCCGGCGGCCACTGCTCCAGGCCATTGACCACAAGCGCGCCGCGCCGCCCGTGCTGCTGATTGACGAAGTGGACCGCGCCGACGAAGAGTTCGAGGCGTTTCTGCTGGAACTGCTCAGCGACTTCGCCATCACGGTGCCGGAGATCGGCACTCTCCGTGCCCGGCATCCGCCGGTCGTGATCCTCACGTCCAACCGCACCCGTGAGGTCCACGATGCCCTGAAGCGGCGCTGCCTGTACCACTGGATCGACTACCCGACACCCGAACGTGAGCTGGACATCCTGCTGGCCCGCCAGCCCGAGGTGCCAGAAATCCTGGCCCGCGAAGTCGTCGGGTTTGTGCAGCGGCTCCGCGGGGCCGAACTGACCAAGCTGCCGGGGGTTGCCGAGACACTCGACTGGGCCGCCGCGCTGGTAGCGCTGGGCGCCCTGCGGCTCGAGGCGGGCCAGGTCGAGCAGACGCTGGGCGTGCTCCTCAAGTACCAGGAGGATGTGGCGGCGATGAAGCAGGGCGGCGCGCGCACGCTGCTGGCAGAAGTCCGGGCGGGGTGATGGCGACGCCGGCGGATCCGGTCGACGGTGAGGCCCTGGTGGCCAACTGCGTGCAGTTTGGCCGGCTGCTCCGGCGCGCGGGCCTCCCGGTGGACCCCGAGCAGACCCGGCATTTTGTGCGGGTCGCGGGGCTGCTGGGCCTGGCCCGCAAGGACGATGTCCGCGCGGCAGGACGGCTCATCTATGTCAGGCGGAGGGAGGACCGGGGCGGCTTCGATGCGGCGTTCGAGCTCTTCTGGCACCGGCGCGCCCCCGGGGGTGACATGGGCCGGCAGCTGCCCAGGCTCCGCCAGAGCAGCCGGCTGCCGGGGGCGCTCGACCTGGGAGACGATCGCGCCCTCCCCGTTACCGGGACCGAGCCGGTCACGCTGGAGATTCCGCGCGCGTCGGACCGTGAGGTGATCCGGACCGCCGACTTCGGGGAGCTGACCCAAGCGGAAGAGCGCGACGCCCTGCGGATGCTGGCGGCCCTGGCCCCGGCCCTCCCGCTCCGCCCGGCCCGGCGCGATCGCCTGGCCCGCCGCGGGTACCGGCCGGCGCTCCGGCAGATGCTGCGCCGTTCCCTGGCCACCGGAGGATTACCGGCGGTGTGGCGCTGGCGCGCCCGCACGACTCGTCCCCGCCCGATCATCCTCCTGTGCGACATCAGCGGCTCGATGGAACGTTACAGCCGCTTCATGCTGCGCTTTGCCCACACGCTGGCCCGCTCCGGCGCCCCGGTGGAGGTGTTCGTCTTCGGCACCCGCCTGACCCGCATCACCCGGCAGCTGAGAATCCGCAGCGCGGAGGAGGCGCTCCGCCGGGTCGCGCACGGCGTGGTGGACTGGAGCGGCGGCACCCGCATCGGCGCGTCGCTGCGACACCTCAACCGCACCTGGGTTCGACGCACCATCCGCAGCGGAGCGATCGTGCTGCTGGTGTCTGATGGGTGGGAGCGGGACGATCCGGCCGTGCTGGGAGAGGAGATGGCGCGCCTGCGCCGGTCCTGCCACCGCCTGATCTGGCTCAACCCGCTGGCGAGCCGGCCAGGATTCGAACCGGTGACACAGGGCATGCTGGCGGCGCTGCCCTTCGTGGATCAGCTGCTGCCGTGTGCGTCGGTCGCCTCGCTGGAGCGGCTGGGACAGGCGCTCAGGGTGCTCGGACGCCGGACCTAGGGCCTACCCTGCCACGCCACACCACTCGGTCAGCGCCGTTGCCACCACCTTGGTGGCCGTGAGCAGGTCGGCGACGGGCAGGTGCTCGTCCGGCGCGTGGGCCAGGCGGATATCGCCGGCGCCGTACATGACGCAGGGCATGCCGCCAAACTGGATGAAGTGCCGCATGTCGGCGCCGTAGGTAGCCGCCTCGGTGGGGATGTGCTGTCCGGTCACGGCCTGGTGGGCGGTGCGGATGACGCCGCAGATGGGTGCGTCCGACGGCGTCTCGGCCGCGATGAACTGCCCGCCGAAAAACTCGATCACCGGCGGGTGGTCCTTGAGCCAGACATCCCGGGCAGCGACCGCCATGATCCGGCTGATGACGTGACGTTTGAAGGACTCCAGCTCCTCGCCCGGCAGGAATCCGATCCGGATCTCCGCCTCCAGGTGCTCCGGCACGGTGGAGGCCCAGTTCCCAGCCCGGACCACGCCGACATTGATCGGGACCTTGTTGGCGAAGACATCATACAGCGGATGGCGCAGCAGGGCGTTGCGCTCCTGCTCGAAGTGCTGCAAGTCGGTGAGGATCGGGATGAACTTCTCGAGGGCGGACACGCCTTCGTCCCGGGTTGCCGCGTGGGCCGAACGCCCGGTGACCGCGAGCCGGAACACCAGCGAGCCCTCACAGGCCGTGACCAGCTTGAGCTCGGTGGGTTCGGTCACCAGCGCGGCATCCGCCCGGTGGCCGCGCAGCACCACACTCAGGGCGCCCAGACCGCCATCTTCCTCTCCCACGGTGGCGGCGACGGTGACATCTCCCTTGAGCCGGACCTTCAGGTGCCTGAGGGCGTCCAGCGCCGCCAGGTGAGTCACCAGCCCGCCCTTCATGTCGCAACTGCCGCGGCCATAGACACTCCCGTCCACCAGGCTGGCGCCGAAGGGCGGGTGGGTCCACAAGGCATGGTCCCCCTCGGGGACGGTGTCAATGTGGGCATTGAGGAGGATGGACCGCCCACCCCCCGAGCCGGCCCGCTTCCCGACCACGTTCAGGCGGCCCTCCCAGACGGCCTGGTCGCCCACATGCTCGAGGTGATCGCGCATCTCCTCCGGCGTGGCCGCCCAGGCCTCGGTGACCAGCCCCCGCGCCCGAAAGGCCTCGGCGACGACGGCGCTCATGGCGCCCTCGCTGCCGGTAATGGAGCGGGTGCGGACGAAGGACTGGTGCAGGGCGACGATGTTCTCGCGCTCCGCGTCCACCGTCCGGGCGATCGCCTGGACCAGCTGGTCCGTCGCGGCATGTGTCACAATCTGCTCCGAATTCGGTTGCACCAATGTAATCGGGCGTGGTGGCGCCGCCGTAGTCCATTCATATATTGAGAAACGCGGCCGTCTGGCGGCCGCGAGGATGAGCAATACCCATCAGCCGACCGGTGCCATCATGCAGGAGCTGCTCAAGGATTACGATGCGTTCGTTGCCGCCGGCGACCGGGTAGGCCGGGCCGTGGTCACCAGCGTCTGGGGGTCTGCCCCCCGGGCCGAGGGTGCCTGCCTGCTCGCCACCGCGCGGGGGAAGATTGCCGGTTCGGTCTCGGGTGGGTGCGTGGAGAGCGCCGCCGCCCAGGAGGTGCTCAAGGCGCAGGCGGAGCACAAACCCGCGCACATCACCTACGGAGTGAGCCACGAGCGGGCCTGGGAGGTGGGTCTGGCCTGCGGCGGGACCATCAAGGTGTACGTGGAACCCTCGGTCTCGCCGAGGGTGCTCGCCGCGGCACGCGGGGACGGCGGCGTGGTGGTGGCCACGGCGGTGGAAGGAATCGCCACCGGCCAGAGCCTCACCTTCCGTGAGGACGGCAGCGACGACGGGAGTCCCCATGAGGCCTGGCTTCGCGAGGGCGTGGGACGCCCGGCACGGGAAGCGCTGCAGAAGGAGGCGAGCCGGATCGTGGAGATCGGCGGGCCGGAAGGGACGATCGCCACGGTGTTCCTCGAGGTGTTCCCCCGGCGTCCGGTACTGGTGATCTTCGGCGGGGTGCACATCGCCATGGCGCTGGTCCCCATGGCCCGGCTGCTCGGTTACCGCACCATCGTGGCCGACGGGCGTCAGGCCTTCCTGACCCGCGAGCGCTTCCCGGATGCCGACGAGCTGATCCTGGCCTGGCCCGAGGAGGCGTTCCGGAAGGCCGGGCTGGGTCCGGCCACCTTTGTCTGCCTCCTCTCCCATGACCCCAAGTTCGACGATCCGGCGATAGAGCTGGCACTCAGGTCTCCCGCCCGGTACATCGGCGCGATCGGCTCAAGGAAGACCCAGGCCGCACGCCGGGAGCGGTTGCTGGGCCAAGGATTCAGCGACCATGACCTGGCCCGGGTGCATGGCCCGATTGGCCTGCCGCTTGGCGGCAGGGCCCCGGCGGAGACCGCGCTGGCCATTCTGGCGGAGATGACCAAGGTGCGCTACGGCAATTAGGGGTGGCATGGCATCCCCCGTCGCCTTTTCGCAGGGAGATCTGTCCCTCGACTTCCCCCGCGATGAGGCGTTCCGCTGACCACTGGGCGGGCATGGTGGACCGGCGATTCGACAGGCCGCCCGAAGGCGAGATCCCGCCGAGTCCGGCGTTGTGCCACGGGCCATCGCGGCTGGCCGGGTTTTCCTCCGTGGAGGCTACCAGGACTGAGCGTCCGCGTCCTCCACGCATCGAGTCGCAAACAGAATGTCCATGCTGCCCTCCACAACTCCTCCAGAACTGACCCGGGCACTGACCGTGCTGTCCGAGCCGCACGGGCTGAGTCGGGCGCGCGTACGCGCTCGCCTGCGGGACGGAACCGTCCTCGAGGGGACATTGATCTCCGGCTCCGCCGCTCATCTCTCCCTGCTCATGGAGTCCACGGAGGCCCGCTACATCCCCGCCCACGAGTTGCTTTCGCTGCATCTGGCCGCGCCCCGCAGGCTCCGCGAATGGGGCCTGGCGGCCGTGGGGATCGGAGGGACGACGACGGCCCTCGTGGGCCTGGCCGCGATTCCGGGACTGCACCTTGAGCGGTACCTGCAGCACGCCTTCATCGCCCTGTTCTATCTGGGGGCCGGAGCGCTGTCGGTGCTGCTGGCGAAAACCCGCCTCAGAGAATGGCTCACCCGCTGGGACTGCATGTACGATGCTGGCGGGCCGTGACGCGCCGGCCGGTCTTTACATCGCCGCCGCCGCACGGTAGCCTCCCCTGATGCGCATCCCTTCGATGCTGGTCGCCCTCTGGCTCGCGGCCCCGATCCTGCCTGCCCAGTCCCCCTCACAGCCTGACCCAGGACCCTCGGCCGAGGACCTCAGCGCTGGCGAGCGGGTGTTCGAGAGCCAGTGCTCGCGGTGTCATGGCGTCGGCGGGACCGGGGGCACCGGCCCGGCATTCACCCAGCCGAAGCTGCGGCGGGCCGCCACCGACTCCGACCTTGTCGCGGTGATCCAGAACGGCGTGCCCGGCACCGCGATGGCGGGCTTCTGGAATCTCCAGGAGGATGAGGCCCGCCAGGTGGCGGCCTACGTCCGTGCCCTTGGCAAGCGGCCGGCCGAGGTGTTGCCAGGCGACATCGCGGCCGGGCGCCTGCTCTATGAGGGACGGGGCCAGTGCGGAACCTGCCACATCCTGCAAGGAGAAGGCGCCGGCTGGGCACCGGATCTCAGTGAGGCCGGGCTGCGGATGGGCTCGGTGTACGTCCGGCAAGCGCTCCTCGACCCGGGGGCGGCGCAACCGATTTCCCCGCTCCCTTCGGTGCATGGCCCCTACCCCGCCTTCCTTGCCGTGGAGGCGACAACCCGGGCAGGCCGGGTCGTGGTGGGCACCCGCGTCACCGAAGACGACTTCACCCTGGTCGTGCGCGACCCCGCAGGCCGGCTTCACTCTCTCGACAAGGCGTCCCTCCGCCGCCTGGTGAAGCGGGAGGGCAAGAGCCCGATGCCATCCTACGCGGGCGTCCTGAGCGAGGGCGAGATCGACGACCTCGTGGCGTTCATCATGAGCCAGCGGGGGACCCCGTGACACGCATGGTTCTGGCCGCCCTTGCCGCCGCCACCCTCGCCACCAGCGGGCAGGCACAGGTCCCCGATCTGCGCTTGCGTAACGCCCGCCGAGAGCCGCAGAACTGGCTCACCTACTCCGGCGACCTTGCCAGCCAGCGCTACTCACCACTCGCAGAGATCACGCCGGCGAATGTGGCGCGGCTCCGGCCGGCCTGGATCTACCAGGCAGGCCAGGCCGGCGGCCTGCAGACCAGTCCGCTCATCGTTGACGGCGTCATGTACCTGACGGAGTTCCACGGCCATGTCGTAGCGCTTGATGCCCGCTCCGGCCGGGTGCTCTGGCGGTACCAGCAGACCATTCCCGCGAACCTCCTGGCGCTCGGCTTCGCGCCGACCAACCGCGGAGTCGCGGTGCTCGACTCGACCGTATTCGTCGGCACGCCCGACGCCAGGCTCCTCGCGCTCGATGCCCGCTCGGGGGCCCTCCGCTGGAGCGTCACGGTGGCAGACAACGCGCTTGGGTACGCCATCACCGGGGCGCCGCTTGCCTTCGGGGACATGGTACTGACCGGGGTCAGTGGTGCCGAGGCAGGCATCCGTGGATTCCTCGATGCCTACGACGCCCGGACCGGGGAGCGACGCTGGCGCTTTCACACCATCCCCGGCCCCGGCGAGCCCGGCAACGAGACCTGGGGTGGCGACTCGTGGAAGACCGGCGGTGGCTCCACCTGGGTCACCGGCAGCTACGATCCCGCACTCGGCCTTGTGTACTGGGGCGTCGGGAACCCGGGCCCGCTGTGGAACGGCGACGACCGCCCCGGTGACAACCTGTATACCTGCTCCCTCGTGGCCCTCGACGCGAAGACCGGGACCCTGCGCTGGCACTTTCAGTACACGCCGCACGATACCCACGACTGGGACGCCGCCCAGGTACCGGTGCTGCTGGACGGGACCGTGAACGGGCGTGTGCGGCCGCTGGTAACCATGGCCAACCGGAACGGGTTCTACTACGTGCTGGACCGGCGAACGGGGGAATTCCTGGCGGGGGAGCCCTACATCCGGCTGGACTGGGCCGAGGGGCTGGATCCGAACGGCCGGCCGATCCAGAAGGAGAATACCGAACCCACGGAGACTGGCACCGCGATCACACCGAACCTGCACGGCGGCACCAACTGGCTCAGCCCGAGCTACAGCCCGGCGACGCGCCTCTTCTACGTGGCGGCGCGGCAGATGGGATCACGGTACTACAAGTATCCCGTCAGCTATGAACCGGGGCGCTATTTCCTGGGCGGCGGCGAGTCGGAGTTCGGTGGCGACTCCGCCCAGGGCGCAGTCAAGGCCCTGGATCCGGTCAGCGGCCGCGAGCGCTGGAGCTTCCCGCTCTTTTCGCCACCCTGGGCCGGGCTCCTCTCCACGGGTGGTGGACTGGTGTTCGGCGGCAGCAACGAGGGGCAATTCTTCGCGCTGGACGCGCTTACCGGCCGGCCGCTCTGGCACTTCCAGACCGGCGGGATGATCAATGCCAATCCGGTGTCGTTCGCCGTGGAAGGGCGCCAGTTCGTGACCGTGGCGGCGGGGAGCACCCTGATGGTCTTCTCGCTGCCCGAGACGGCCGGACCGGTCAGATCTCAGTGACGTGCCGGCGCGCAAGCTACATCTGCTCGTCCGCGGTGGGGCCGTAGGAAGACGGCAGGGGAACCTCCAGCAAGCGCAGGTAAACACCCAGTTGAGCGCGGTGGTGAATCAGGTGATTCATGCAGAAGCCCCGATAGACCGCCGCCCTGGGCATCGTCATGAGCACCGCTGGGCCTCGCTTGAGGGACCACGGCACCATGAACGCCGCGTCGGGGCTCTGTTCAAGCGCCTTCCGCGCCTCGGCACGGTCCGAGTCAAAGAGCGCCAGCATCGCGGCCTGATTGTCCAGGATCATCGGCTTCCATTCCTGCCCGGGGGCTGGGGCCAGGTCCAGTTCGGTCTTGGTGAGGCTGTTCAGGACCCAGCCGGGAAGTTCCGCGACATGGCTCGCGAGGCGCCCGAGCGGCATGGACTTGGGATGGGGCCGCCAGTCGTTCTTGCCATCGGGCACGCGTTCCAGGATCCGGCGGGTGACTGCCATCTCCTGGTCGAACTCGGGGAGCAGCGCGTCCTTGAGTGCCATGGGTTACTCCGGTTGAGTGCGCGTCAGATCCGGCTCCGCGCATTGTAGCCGGAGGTCCGGGCGCCTGCTACCCCTCGAGCACGGACGCACCACCGGGTTCACGGACCACCTGACCCGCCCACCTCACTGGATGCCTGCATGAACAGAGCGATTCGCCTCGCCCCACTCTTGCTCCTCGCCTGCGGCGGGCCGACCTATGACATCGTCATTCGTGACGGGACCGTGTACGACGGCAGCGGCAGGCCCGGTGTTGTCACCGACGTGGCCATTCAGGGCGACAGCATCGTCGCGATCGGCGACCTCGCGGGGGTGCATGGCCGTCAGTTCGTGGAGGCCCGCGGTCTGGCCGTCGCGCCCGGGTTCATCAACATGCTGAGCTGGGCCAACGAACCGCTGCTGGTGGACGGGCGGGGCCAGAGCGACCTGCGTCAGGGTGTGACCCTCGAGGTGTTCGGGGAGGGGGAGTCCATGGGGCCCTGGACCGACGCCATGAAGCAGGAGGCCCGGGAGGCCCAGGGCGACATCAGCTACGACATCACCTGGTCCACGCTGGGCGAGTACCTGGACACCCTCGCCGCACGCGGCATCTCTCCCAACGTGGCCTCATTCGTGGGTGCGGCCACGGTCCGGCAACACGTTCTGGGGCATGACCCCAGACCGGCCACGGCCATGGAACTGGACCAGATGCGGTCGCTGGTCCGGGCCGCCATGGAGGACGGGGCGATGGGGGTCGGCTCCTCGCTGATCTACGAGCCGGGCATGTTCGCGACCACCGAGGAGCTGACGGCCCTGGCCCGGGTCGCGGCCGAGCACGGGGGCATGTACATCTCGCACATTCGCAACGAGAACGACTCGATCCTCGACGCGCTGGATGAGTTCCTTGCGATCGCCCGTAACTCCGGTGCGCGGTCGGAGATCTACCACCTCAAGGCGGCCGGCCAGGCCAACTGGGGCAAGCTGGACGAGGTGATCCGCCGCATCGAAGCGGCGCGTGCGGAGGGTCTCGGGATCACCGCCGACATGTACACCTATCCTGCCAGCGCCACGGGACTCGACGCCATCATGCCCGGCTGGGTGCGGGAGGGAGGCTACCAGGCCTGGCGCGCGCGGCTCATGGATCCAGCGGTGCGCCGCCGCCTGCGGGCTGCGTGGACCCGGGCCGGTGGCGCGTTCCGCGGAACGGGCGGCCCCGAGGGGGTGCTGGTGGTGGCCTTTCGGAACGATTCCCTCAAGCCGCTGACCGGCAAGACCCTCGCCGAGGTGGCCAGGCTCCGGGGGAAACCGGCGGAGGAGGTGGCGATGGACCTGGTGATCGAGGACGGCAGCCGGGTCGGCTGTGTCTACTTCTCCATGACGGAGGACAACCTGCGCAAGCAGATCGCGCTGCCCTGGGTGAGCCTCGATTCGGACGAGGGCGCATACGCGCCCGAGGGGGTGTTCCTCAAGTCCAATCCGCATCCGCGGGCGTACGGCACGTTCGCACGGTTGTTCGCCAAGTACGTGCGGGAGGAGCGGATCCTCACGATCGAGGAAGCCGTGCGGCGGGTGACATCCCTCCCGGCCGAGAACCTCGGCCTCTCGCGCCGCGGGGCCCTCAAGCCGGGGTTCTTCGCCGATATCGTCGTGTTCGATCCGGGCACGATCCAGGATCGGGCGACCTTCGACCACCCGCACCAGTACGCCACCGGGGTCCGGGATGTGTTTGTCAACGGAGTGCCGGTGCTGCGGGATGGTGAGCATCTCGGCGCGAAACCCGGCCGCGTCGTCCGTCGCGGCCGGCAAGCGACGACCGCGCCCTAGGGCGCGACCGCCTCGGCCTTGAGCATCGCCCGGGCGTCGCTCGCCCAGCCTTCGGCATCGTCCGGCGGACGGAACGACCAGGAGACGCGTGACTGCCCGCTACCGGCGGCGATGGTGAGCCGGTCCGCATTGCGGCTGATCTCCACCGCCTTCCGGGTGGCGGGGGTCAGTTCCAGCCCGATCCTGCCATTCTTGTGGATCAGCAGCGTGCGGGGAGTGATGATGACGGACGCATCGCGCTCCTCCCAGCGGTTGCCCCGCGTGCTGCGTGAGTAGTAGGTGTAGCGGAACACCTGGTCATCGGCGCGCCTTACGATGCCCTCAGCGACGAGGCGCTGCTCCAGCTCCGGCGGCAGGGCGCCGGTCCCCGGCACGCAGCCCCACAGGCTCAGGGCCAGCAGCCAACTCCGGCGCGTCATCGGGACCATCCTTCACCCCGGGAGTGGCGGGGACGCGAGGGTCGCTCGGTCGGCTCCGGCTCCGGGTCTCCGAGCACTCGCCGGGCGGCCGCGATCGCCTCGTGGCTGCCGGTCAGCGCCACCAGGTCGCCGGAACGGAGCCGGGTCGTTGCCTCGGGGAAGGCGATCCGCTCATCACCCCGGAGCAGCCCGACCACCGTGGCACCGGTGTGGCCCCGGAGGTTCAGCTCGCCCAGCGACTTGCCGCCGCTCGCGCTCCGCTCGGACACCAGCACCGGCTCGAAATCCCCCAATCCCGGCAGCATCTCGCGGACCACCTCGAAGTGGCCCGTCGCCCGGGACTGCTTGGCCAGCGAGGCCACCACCACCTCGGCACCGGCCTTGAGGTGGCCGAGCAGGTCGTTGGCCGAGCGCCAGAAGGCGACGCCGAGCACCAGCAGCACTGCGAGCAGCATCGCCAGGCCGGCGAGCCCGGGAATGAACGGCTGGGTGATGGCCACCAGCGGCGCCCCGGTGACAAGGACGATGCCGATCTGCAGGGCCGCCGCCAGAGTGCGCCGGGGGGCCCGCCCGTTGTCCACCTTGCCCTTGAGGGGAAGGGGGATGGCGATGGTGGCAAGCTCCTGCCCCAGCCGGCGGGCCACCCGCACGATGCCGAAGATGAATGGCACCGCCGCCGCGGCCATCATGATACCCACCGCGAGGAACGCGGCGCGGGCCGGCACCCCGAGTTGCTGGGCGATCACTGCCAGTGGCTCGCGCATCGCCGAGCCAAGCCAGGCCAGCCCGGCGATCACCAGCACGTCCAGCAGCAGCCATGGCAACGAGGCGCGCACCCGCCGCCACGGAGTCCGCTCCGGCGGCGCCTCCCGGAGCGATTCCACCCAGGACCCGTACAGCGAGGCCACGGTCTGGACCGGGTGCGGCAGGCGGCGATCCACCCAGGCGGAGATCCCGGTCGCGTTGCGGATGAGCAGCGGTGAGAGAAACGCCGTGACCACCGAGACCGATACCGCGATCGTCCCCAGCAGCGGCGGCACCGCGCCCATGTGGACGCCCACCCCGGCAATGATGAAGGAGAACTCGCCGATCTGGGCCAGCGAGAGTCCGGTCTGGATCGCCTCGCGAGTGCCCCGCCCCGCCAGGAAGGCACCGAGCGTGACGCCGGTGGTCTTTCCTACCAGCACCAGGAGCGTGAACCCGAGGATGATTCCCCAGGATTCGGCGATCAGGCTGGGGTCCAGCTGCATCCCGACGGCCACGAAGAACACGGCGCCAAACACATCGCGGAGCGGCCGCACCTGCTCCTCGAGCACCTTGCCGAGTCCGGACTCGGCCGCGAGCGCCCCGGCGAGGAAGGCGCCCAGCGCTACCGAGAACCCGCCCAGATGGGCCAGCCATGCCAGCCCGAAGCAGAGCCCGACGGCGCCCACCACCAGCATCTCCTGGTGGCGGAGCGCCACCACCAGCCGCACCGCCCTTGGCACCACCAGCATCCCGAAGATGAGAAACAGGGCCAGCACCACCGCCAGCCGGACCAGCAGAAGCCCCATCGTGGCCCCGGAGATCTGTGCCCCGCTCGCCGCCGCGGTCAGGAGCGCGATGAGCAGCATCGCGGCGAGATCCTCGAAGATCAGGGTGCCGAACACCATCTCCCTGACCCGCCCGGTGATGCCCTCCTCCATGAAGGTGCGCGCCACGATCATGGTGCTGGAGATGGCCACCGTGGCCCCGGTGAACAGGCTGGCCAGCGGAGACCAGCCCAGCAGTTGCCCGGCGGCGTAGCCCAGCGCCAGCATCAGTCCCAGCTCCACCGCGGCGGCGGTACCGGCGGTGCTGGCGGTCTTGGCGATCTGCCGCAGCCGGAAGTCGAGCCCGATGCTGAACATGAGGAGAATGACGCCCAGCTCCGACAGCAGGCGGATGGTATTCTCGTCGGAGACCAGCTGCGGGGTCAGGTTCGGCCCGACGACCAGACCCGCCAGCAGGTACCCGATGACGATCGGCCGGTGGAGCTGGCGGAAGACGACCGCGGCGACGCCCGCCGCCATAAGGACGACGGCGAGATCGCGGAGCAGCAGTTCGGGGGAAGTCATGCGATGGAGGGGGGGCTCGGCGCCGCGCCGCTACCTCGAGGCCATGAGCTTCCGGAGGGCCCGGACGACGCTGCGCTGCGCGGCCCCGCTTCGGACTGCCAGAAAGATGGTATCGTCGCCGGCGATGGTTCCGGCCACGTCGGACCAGGCCAGCCGGTCGATCGCCACGGCCACACGGTTGGCCTCGCCGGCCGGAGTATGCAGCACCAGCAGCGCGTCCCCCGCCGGCTCGACGACCAGCACCCCCTCGGCGATCCGTCGCTCGTCGGGGTGCTCCGGTTCCGCGGCGATCCGGGCCGGTCGCCGGTAGGCGCCTGCCACCTTGGCCAGTTTGAGGGCGGCGATATCGCGGCTCACCGAACTCTGGGTGGCCGGCCAGCCGTCTGCCCGCAGCGCGTCGGCCAGATCCTCCTGGGTGCGGATCGGGCGAGTGCTGATGAGCTCGAGAATGCGGAGCTGCCGTTTGCGCCGATCGCCGCTCATGGCCCGCCTGGACTAGCGCCCGGCCAGGGCGTCAATGGCGGTTTCGAAGCGGCGCTGCTCGCGCACGGTCCAGCGCCGGCAGGCGCGCAGGCGGGCCCGGGAGCCGGGCAGGCCGAGGTTGCCGAGACTGCCCGTGCTCCGGCGCCGGGCGATGATCTCGGCGGTGGCGGGCTCGCGCCAGAAGTCGCCCTCGCGGATGGCGGCGGCGACCTCACGATACGCCCGGCGGAACGCGCGGCCCCCCTCCACCCGCCGCATGACCTCGTCGGTCGCCAGCGGCCCGCCGCGGAGGATGTCCCGGCCGACCGCGCGATCCACTCCCAGCCGGGGGATCGCCACGGCCAGCATCGAGAGCATCCCCTCCAGCCGGTCCACCCCCCGCATCACCGGTTCCTTGAGCAGCTGGAAGTCGCGGTGATAGCCGCTGCCCAGCTTGCCCTTGACCTGCAGCACGGTGATCAGGTCACCCTCGAGCGCCGCCGCCCGGCTCCGGGTCAGCTCGAAGAGGTCGGGGTTGCGCTTGTGCGGCATGATGCTCGAACCGGTGGCGAGGTCCGGCGGGAGGATCAGCAGGCCGAACTCGTCGGCACTGAAATGAATGATGTCGGTTGAGAGCTTGGCGAGTTCATGCGCGATCTGCACACACCAGAACAGCACCGCCGCTTCCAGCTTGCCGCGGCCGTTCTGGACCTGCGCCACGTTGTGCTCGACGCCCTTGAAGCCGAGCGCCTTGGCGGCCGCCTCACGCTTCAGCGGCAGCGGCACCCCGTACCCCGCCGCGCTGCCCAGCGGGGAGCGGTCCACCTTCGCCCACACCGCCGGCATGGCCTCTACCGTGTCGAGGATGCCGTCGGCAAAGGCGGCGGCCCACAGCCCCGCGGAGGAGGGCATGGCCCGGCGGGTGTGGGTGTACCCCGGCCACAGGTCCCGCTGGTGCTTCTGGGCGAAGACCAGCAGGCTTTCGACCAGGTCCAGCGCCTCGGTGGAGAGGAGCAGCAGCCTGTCCTTCAGGTACAGGCGCAGGTCACAGGCCACCTGGTCGTTGCGGGAGCGGCCCGTGTGGAGCCGCTCGCCCACGGGGCCCACCTGCTGGGTCAGCCAGTCCTCGACGGCGGTGTGCACATCCTCATGCTCCGGACCCACCGCCAGCACGCCCCGGTTCACCTGACCCAGGGCCTGGCGAAGGCCGGCGCGCAACTTCTGGTACTCACCCGGCTTGAGCAGCTTCGAGGCCCGCAGGCCCTCGATGTGCCCCAGGCTGCCGAGGATGTCCCACGCGATCAGCCGCGCATCCCAGAGGCGGTCTTCGGCGGCGGTATAGTCCAGCATCTGGCGGTCCAGCGAGGTGCTGGAGAGCCACAGCGTCGTCGTCAGCTTCCTGGGACGGCGGGAACGGGCGCTCCGGCGGGCGGGCTTCTTGCTCATGCGAGATACGCCTTGGCGAGGTTGGCATAGAAGGCCCGGGCCTCCGTGACCTCCGGGAGGTCGACGAATTCGTCCGGGGTGTGCGACCGGCGGCTGGTGCCGGGCCCGCACTTGATGGCGTCCTGATCGCGTAAGAATACCCAATCGGAACACGTGGGTGAACCAAACGGTTGCCCTACTGGCCGGACGGACCGGGCCAGCGGCAGGAGCCGGGAGCCAACCGGGGTCTCGCAGGGGACCAGGCGGTCGGAGGTCACCACGACCTCGCAGTCGAGCGCGCTGCGGAGGACCTCGGCAATCTCTCCATGGCTCCAGGCCGGAGTGCTCCGCACATCCAGCACCGCCCGGGCAGTGGGCGGGGTGACATTGCGGCTGATGCCGCCCTCGATGACGGTGGGCGTGGCGGTGGCGAGCCCGAGCACCGGGTGCACCCGCTCCCGCAGCAGTGCCGGCAGGCGCGCAATATTCCGGGCCAGTTCAACAATGGCGTTCTGGAAGTCCGCCGTGTCGGCAGCGTAGCCCGCGTGGCGCTGCACCCCGCGGGTGAGCAGGTCCACCATCATGAGACCACGCTGGGCAATGGCGAATTCCAGGTTGGTGGGCTCGCCGACTACCGCGGCATGGATCGGACCGAGGCGCTCCACCGCGAGGCCCATGGTGGTGAGCTTGGTCTCCTCCTCGTAGCCGAGGATCACCAGCAGGCGGCCACTGGCCGGCCCGCCCGATTCGGCCACATCCCGTGCGGCGAGCAGCATCGCGGCAACGGAAGCCTTGGCATCGCCGGACCCCCGGCCATAGAGGCGGTCCCCCTCGAGGGTGGGTTCGAAGGGCGGGCGGGTCCAGCCCTCGCCGGCTGGGACGGTGTCGAGATGGGACACGAACGCCAGCGTCGGTCCCGGCCGCTGGCCCGGCACCATGACCGAGACCGCCGCGTCGTCCCGTTGAACGGCGAGGCCGGCGCCGGCACACCACTCCTCCACCCGGCGCGCGATGGCCTCCTCGGTACCGCTGACCGAGTGGGTCGCGACCAGGTCCTGCAGGAGGCTGACTTCAGGTCGCGAGATCCACTCCAAGGTAGGTCGCCTTTTCCTTTCGGCCGACGATCATGGTCCCGCATCCCGCGCCGGTAAAGACCTCCAGCAGGATCGAGTCCGGCGCCCGGCCATCAATGATATGCGTGCGTTCAACCCCGCCAGTGGCGGCCCGGATACAGGCCTCCACCTTGGGCCGCATGCCGCCGGCCAGGCTCCCGCTGGCCATGAGGCCCTCGAGGTCGTCGGGATCGGCGAAGGTCACCAGGGTGGACGGATCGTTGCGGTCGCGCAGCACGCCGGGGGCCCCCGTCAGGAAGATCAGCTTCTGCGCCTTGAGGGCCACCGCGAGCGACTCGGCCACGGTATCGGCGTTGACGTTGAACACGTTGCCTTCACCATCGCCCGCCAGGCTGGCCACCACCGGCATGAAACGGGCATCCAGCAGGGTCGCCAGCACCCGCGAATCCACCCGGTCAATATCGCCGACGTGGCCGAAGTCCACCTCGTGGGTCACCCCGGCGTCATCCACGACGTGCACCAGGGGGCGGCGCCGCGCGGTGATCAGGTCGGCATCGACCCCGGAAAGGCCGACGGCCTGGACCTCGTGGTCGCGAAGCGCCGCGAGCAGGTTCACGTTGAGCACGCCGGCATAGACCATCTTGGCCACCTCGAGGGCCGCGTCATCCGTCACTCGCCGGCCGGCGATCATGACGGGCTCGGAGCCGAGCCGGCGGAGCAGGGCGGAGGCCTGGGGGCCGCCGCCGTGCACCACCACGATCCGGATACTGAGCGAGGAGAGCAGCCCCAGCTGGGCCGCGACCCGGTCCAGTGCCTCCGGGTCGGCCAGCACGTCGCCGCCCAGCTTGATCACGAACACGTGGTCGCGGTAGGCCCGGACGTAGCGCAGTGCGCCCTTGAGCCCGGCGATTCCCCTGGTGGTGTCGATGGTCATGGTTCTCTGTGGGTTCTCAGCTCTCGGCGATGGACTGCCCGTTGATCAGCCGCTCTCGGTCACTTCACCACGCCAATCATCTCCAGCAACAGCGCCCGTTGCACGTGCAGGCGGTTCTCGGCTTCGTCCACGACGGCGGAGCAGGGCCCGTCGAGCACTTCGTCGTCGATCTCGACATTGCGGCGGACGGGGAGACAGTGCAGGACCGTTGCCTTCCCGCCGCGGGTGGAGCGGAGCCGTGTGGCGGTCAGTCGCCAGTCGCGCAGTCCAGCCCGGAATGCCCGCTCCTCGTCCGGCCGCCCGAAATGCCTGAGCGATCCCCAGGACTTCACATAGACGGCGTCCGCGCCCACCACCGCCTCGTCCGGATCGTTCATGATATGGACGAACTCGCCGCCCTGCACCTGGGCAATCGAGCGGATCAGCGCGGTATCCTCGGGATCCAGCTCGTAGCCCTCGGGTCTCGCGATGACGATCTCCATGCCGAGATGGGCCGCGGCCAGCGCGGCGCTGGCCGGCACCGCGGTAGGCAGCGCCTTGGGGTGCCAGCTCCACATCAGCACGAATCGCTTGCCGCGAGGGTCGCCCAGCTTTTCCGTGAGCGTGAGTGAATCCGCCAGCTGCTGGCAGGGATGGCGCCGCACCGACTCCAGGTTGATGACCGGCTTTTCACAGAACCTGGCGAAGTCGCGCACCACCCGGTCCTCGCGGACCGCCGCCCACTGCCCGCCACGGGGGAACGAGCGGACGCCCACGACGTCGGCGTAGCGCCCCAGGACCCGGGCCGCCTCAACGAGATGCTCGACCCGGTCCCCGTCCATGACCGCGCCGGGCTCGGTTTCGAGGGCCCAGCTGCTGCGACCCGGCTCAAGCACCACGGCGTGGCCGCCGTGCAGGAACATGGCAGCCTCGAAGCTGGTGCGGGTGCGCATGCTCGGGTCCATCAGCACCATGGCCATGACCTTGCGCTCGAGCCCGCCGGCCAGTTCGCCCCGCTTCAGGCGCGCCGTCAGCGCCAGGAGCCGGGCGGTGGCATCGCTCCCGAACTCCTCGACGGTGAGAAAGTCGCGCTTGGTCACAGCAGCACCTCCCCGAGAGCGGTGAGGACCAGGTCCGCCTCTGCGCGGGTGAAGCACAGCGGCGGGATCAGCCGCAGGATGGCCGGGTCCGCCGCGGTCCCCGTGAGGATCCGCCTCGCAAAGAGCGCCTGCTGCACCCCGGCGGCGGGGCGATCAAGCCGGAGGCCGAGCAGCAGCCCACGGCCCTGCACCTCGCGCACGGCCGGCAGGCGGCGCGCGCCCGCCGTGAGATACTCGCCCACCTCGCGGGCGCTGGCAATGAGGCCGTCACGATCCAGCACCTCGAGGGTCGCGAGGGCGGCCGCGCAGGGCACCGGCCCGCCACCGAACGTGCTGCCGAGATCGCCGGTCGTGATCCCGGGAGTGACCGACGGCGACGTGACCACCGCGCCAATCGGGAGTCCGGAGGCGAGCCCCTTGGCCAGTGTGAGCATGTCCGGCACCACTCCGGCGGCCTCGGCCGCGGTGAATGCGCCGCAGCGGCCCACGCCGCACTGGATCTCGTCGTAGATCAGCACCACGCCGCGCTCCGTGCACAGCTCCCTGATCCGCCGCAGGAACTCCGCGGAGCAGGCCCGCGCCCCCGACATCCCCTGCACCGGCTCCAGGATCACCGCCGCCACGGAGGTGGTGATCGCCCGTTCCAGACCCTCAAGCTCGTTGAACGGGATCTTCTGGGAAAGCGGCATCCCCGCCCGCCGCGCCCCAGCCTCGTACTTGGCGCCGTCCGTCACGGCGAGGCAGCCGACCGTGCGCCCGTGCCAGCCGCCTTCCAGCGAGACGACTGCCTGGCGGCCGGTGTGTTTCCGCGCCAGGTGCAGCGCGTTCTCGTTGGCCTCCGCGCCGCTATTGCAGAAGAAGACCTGGGCCAGCGGCGCGGGACAGCGCCGCGCCAGCTCACCGGCCAGACGCTCGCGATTCTCGTGCGGCAGGACCGTGGAGTAGAAGAGCAACCGCTCCGCCTGTGCCACTATGGCCGCCACCACGTGGGGGTGGCTGTGCCCGGTGGACGCCACCGCGTGTCCGCCATACGCATCCAGCCAGCGCTGGCCAGCCTCGTCGACAATCCATGACCCACGCCCTGACACCGGCCGCAACGGGAACTGAGCATAGACCGGCAGAAGGTGGCCGTCACTCTCCGCCGCAGGGGCGTCCGCAATCCGCGGACCCACGCCCGAATCCCCGGGCCCCCGAGTCGCCGAGTCGCGCCTCAGCACGGATAGATCCCCCCGCCGACCAGCCCGCGATCCTCGGGCAGTCCGAGCGCGAGGTTCATCGCCTGCAGCGCCTGGCCACCAGCGCCCTTGACCAGGTTGTCCACCGCCACCATGACTTGCGCCTCACTCCCGTCGGCGGACTGCGCCACGTGTATCAGGGCGTAGTTGGTGCCCACGGCATGGGTCAGTTCCGGCGGGGAGTCCAGCAACCGCACAAATGGACGGCCGGTGTAGGCGGCCCGGAAGGCCGCCACCAGGTCAGGGGTGGGTCCGGTTGCGGCCGGCGGCCACTCGACGTGCATGGTGAGGTAGATGCCGCGGACGAACGGCCCCGAGTGCGTCATCAGGCGGGCCCGCGCGACCGGGTCCCCGGTCCACTCCCGCCAGCGTTGCAGGATCTCCGCCTCATGCCGGTGGTTGAGCACCGAGTAGGCAAAGAGGTTGTGGGCCCGGGCCGGGTGGTGGGTCGTCGGCTTGGGGTGCACGCCGCTGCCGCTCGATCCGGTCACGGCGAAGAGTGCGGGGATCGCCTGCAACCGAAGGCCCGCCAGCGGGTAGAGCGCCAGCTGCGCCGCCGTGGCAAAGCAGCCGGGCACTGCCAGGGCCTTCTTGCCCATCAGCGCGGGCCCGAGGACGTCGGCCAGGGCGTAGGTGAACTGCGGCACCAGCTCAGCGGCGGCGTGCTGCCCGTAGAACCGGGCGTACAGCTCCAGGTCGCTCACCCGGAAGTCAGCGGCCAGGTCGATGATCAGTCCGGGGTCGGCGGCCAGGATCTCCGCGGCCACCTTCGATGACTCCCCATGCTCCAGCGCCACGAAGACCACGTCCGCGCCGGCGGCCACCTCCGCCGGGGTAAGCCCGGCGAACCTTGCGTCGGTCAGCGCCGCCAGCTGCGGATGGACCTCCCCCAGCGGCACGCCAGCCTGGCTCCGGCTGGTGGCCACGATCTCCCGAACGTCGGGGTGGCCGAGGAGAAGCCGGAGCAACTCGCCGCCGACATAGCCGGCAGCTCCAATGACAGCCACACGCAGCGACATCGATCGCTATCCCGACTCGGCGATGCGGCCGAGCGGCGGGGAGGGCCACGCCATCTAGACGGCGACTCCGGACAAACGCCCCGCGATACCGGCCTCCTGGCGCCTGATGAACTCGTCCAGCGCGGCCCGGACCACGGCGACCAGGGCATCCGGGTCGCGGAGCGCATTGTGGGCGGGAAGACCCAGCTCGGCACGGATGTAGTCACGGCCGACCTCGTTGTCCGTGGCGGGGCCGGTGAGCACGGTCACCGGCAGCTTGAAGCGATCCTGCATCAGGGTGACCGCGCCCCAGCAGCCGACCGGATCCGGGGCGGCCATGACGTAGGCCGCGCCGACCGCCGTCAGCTCCGGGTCCCGCAGGATGTCCTGCACGCCATACTCCCCGAGGATGCCGTCGCCCAGTTCGGCAACGACTACATCGGGCTTGCTGCCAGCGAGCCGATTGAGGATGCCCTTCGCCGCCGGCACGGTCAGGCCGGCGCGGGTGGTGGCGATGCCGATGTCGTTGAAGGTCAGCGCTGCGACGGCACCCGCATCCTGCATCGAGAGCGCGTCGCGCATCAGCGATACCCCGGTCAGCTTGGTCGCCGCCACCCGGAGGCCGGCGCGGGAAAGGCCGCGCACCAGCTCGGTGGCCGCGATCGTCTTGCCGGCGTTCATGCAGGTGCCGGCCACGTAGATCACCGGCGCGTTGGCGCTGAGCTGATCGGCGGTGGGAACCGAATGATCCTTGATGTGCGCCGGCCGGCCGATGCGGTCTCCCAGGGCGGGAAAGCTGAGAATGGAGCCGAGGACCTCCGCCTGGAACGGCTTGCCGTTCTCGGGATTGGCGGAGGTGCACTTGCCCAGGATGCCGCCGAGATTCAGCACGTCGATGGTGTCGCCGACGGCGATGTGGGGCGGCACCACCCCGGCGTATCCCCGCAGCGCCCGCCGGTGCCCGAGCGTGCCGGCGAGCACATCGCCGGCACGGAGCGTCACCATCCGGCCGGTGAGATCCTCGATGGTGTTGTAGCTCGGCTTATCGGCCAGGATCCGCACGGCGAGCACGAACCCCTCGGTGGCGATGATCTCGTCGCCAAGAATCACCTCCTGGGACAGGTGGGCGTTCTTGGTGCTCGACGAGATCTTGTCGAGCCGGATGCGGGTGGTCTTGACCATGCGCGTCTCCTGGAGTGGCGGTCAGGTGGCGGAGGGCGTGGAGCCGGCCCGGGCGGCAAGCATCTCCGGCACCGCGGAAATCCGGCCGAAGGCGCGGGCCTCCGCACCGTCCCAGAGCCGGTTCTCCTCGCCGTAGGTGGCCACCGAGCGGTCCATCATGGAGAAGGGGCTCCGGGTGCCCACCACCTGGAGGCGGCCAGGGGCCAGCCGGACGCGCGTCTCCCCGGATACCCGCTCCTGACTGCTGGTGATCAGGGCTTCGATGTCCCTGAGCGACGGATCGAAGTAATGGCCTTCATGCAACCGGTCGCCGTAGAACTTGGCCAGCTGGTCCTTCCAGAAGGCCTGCCACTTGGTCAGGACCAGCTTCTCCAGCTCTCGGTGCGCCCCGATGAGAAGCAGAGCCGCACCCGCCTCAAAGCCGATCCGCCCCTTGATGCCGAGCGCGGTCTCTCCCACATGGATGCCGCGTCCGATGCCGTAGCGCTCCGCCAGGTCTCCCAGCCGGCCGATCAGCTCCGGACCGGTCAAGGTGGCATCGTCCAGGGCGACCGGCACGCCGCGATCCCATCGCAGGATGATCTCCCGGGGCGCGGGAGCGTCCGCCGGGGGATCGAACAGCTCGGCCGGCGGCCCGGCCCAGGTATCGTGGGTCCAGCCGCCGCCGTAGGTCGTGCCCCACAGCCCGCGGTTGATGGAATACGCCCCAGCCTTGGGCGGCACCGGGAGGCCACGGGCTTCCAGGTAGGCGATGGCCTGGTCCCGCTGCAGTCCCTCGTCACGGATCGGGGTGAGTACCTGCAGTTCAGGGGCCAGCACCCGAAAGGCGATGTCGAACCGCACCTGGTCGTTGCCGGCACCGGTGGACCCATGGGCCACCGCGCGGGCTCCCGTGGCTTGCGCCACCTGGATCACCGACAGCGCCTGCTGGGTACGCTCCGCCGCGACCGACAGGGGATAGACCTCGCCGCGCAGCACGTTGCCTTGAATGAGAAACCGCACAAACCGCTGGAAGACCGCCTCGCGGGCATCCACCGTGTGATGCGCCACCGCCCCCACCGCCCGGGCCTGGCGCTCGACCGCCGCCACGTCCTGGCTGGTGGCCCCGCCGGTGTTCACATAGGCGGTGTGCACCACCCACCCCTGCTCCGCCAGGCGGGGAACGCAGTAGGAGGTATCGAGGCCGCCGGAGAAGGCGAGGACGATGGTCGGCATGGGCCATAAATATGCATTATGCAGAATATGGCGCAAGGGGCACGGGATGGCCGCGCGGGGCGGGGCCGCCCCGCCCCTGATGGGCTACTCGACGGTGATGCTGACCTCGTCGCTCAGGGTTCCCGTGCTGGCCCGGATCCGGTGCCGCCCAGGCGCCAGCGGCCAGCGCGGGTGGGCCACCGGGGCGCCGTCCACGTACCAGCGCACCGGCTGAGTGTGCCCCGCCGCGCGCAGCGCAATCGTCGCATATCTCCCCTCCACCCCGGGCGGGACCCGGTAGTGGTCCCCCTCGACCGGCGAGGTGATCTCGAAGCGGCCCCCGCCCGGCGGCGCCGGCGCGCCCCGCCCGCTGGCCGCCGGCGACACCGGGACTCCGACCGCCGCCCACTCCGCATACTCCACCGGGAACACCACCCCATCCGGCGTATGCCAGTCACAGGTCCGGTCCGGGTCGGTGCCCGGGATGAAGTATTCCCGAATCGTGGGGCAGTAGGCACCGGGCTTGAGCCCCGAGACCCGGCAGATCAGGTGCGGCACCAGCCCGCTCTCCCCGGGCCGCGGCAAGTCACCCGCCGGAAACCTGCGGGCGGTCATCAGCACGGCCCGATGCAGCAGGGGCCCGGCGCCGGTGACACCGCTGACGCCTTCCATCGGCCGGCCATTGAAGTTGCCAACCCAGACCGCCACGGTGAAACCAGCGGTGGTCGCCACGGCCCAGTTGTCGGTGAAATGCCGGCTGGTGCCGGTCTTCACCGCCACCCGGAAGGGCCAGTCGAAGGGGGTACGCAGTCCAAAGCCGCCGGCGCGCGCCTCCGGGTCGGCCAGGATGTCGAGGGTGAGAAACGCGGCGCGCTCCGATACGATCCGGCGGACCTCGCCCGACGGCGGCTCGCCCGCCGCCAGCCAGCGCACCGGGGACCAGCGGCCGCCGTTGGCCAGCGCCCGATAGCCGTTGGCCAGCTCGAGCAGCGAGACGTCGCCATTGCCCAGCGCGAGTCCAAGGCCGTAGAACTCGGGGCTCTGACCCAGCGACACGAAACCGGCTCGCTGCAGCCCGTGCAGCAGCGTACCCACGTTGATGCGCTCCGCCAGCCCGACCGCCGGCACATTGAACGAGCTGGCGAGCGCCTCGCGCGCCCGCACCGGGCCGTGATAGCGCCGGTCATAGTTCCGCGGATGGTAGGGGCCGCCGGCGGTCTGATAGGTCACGGCAACGTCGGCGAGGACCGTCGCGGCCGTGACACCACGATCGAAGGCGAGGGCATACAGAAACGGTTTGAGCGCCGACCCTGGCTGCCGAGTGCCAGTGACCATGTCCACCTGTCCGGCGGTGTCGGCCCAGAAGTCCGGAGAGCCAACCCAGGCAAGAATCTCTCCGCTGTGGTTGTCCAGCACCACCGCGGCGGCGTGTTCCACCCCTCGATCCCCGAGAAGGGACACCGTATGCCGAACGTCCCCTTCCAGCATCTCCTGCAGAGGAAGATCGAGCGAAGTGCGCCAGGTGCCATAGAGGGGGTGGCGGTCAGCCTCGGCGTTGGCCAGCAGGCGCGAGGTAAAGTGCGGGGCGAGGAAGGGCCGCCGGCGACCGACGGCGGTCAACGGCTCCGTCTGGGCGCGGCGCACTTCTTCCGGGCCGGCGTAGCCCTCGCGCCGGAGTGCCGCCAGGCCGATCTCCCGCCGCCGGGCGGCCCGGCCCGGCGCGACAATCGGGTTGTGGCCCGAGGGTGAGCGCGCCAGCGCCGCCAGGAGCGCGGCCTGTCCGAGACTCACTTCGCGGGGGGCACTGCCAAAGTAGAGCCGCGCCGCAGCGGCCACCCCCACCGCGCCCTGACCGAGCGGCACACGATTGAGGTACTGTTCCAGAATCTCGGCCTTGGTCAGGTGAGCCTCGAGCCGGAGGGCCCAGATCGCCTGCACCACCTTGTCCGCCGGCCCATGACCGATGGGACGGATCAGCCGCGCGAGCTGCATGGTGATGGTCGAGGCACCCGAGACCACGCGACGCCCCATCACGTTGTCGCGCAGGGCCCGCCCTACGGCGCGCGGGTCGATCCCGTGATGGTGATAGAATCGCCGGTCCTCGACCGCCACGAAGGCCCGCGAGAGATCAGGATCGATCTCCGCCAGGCGGACCCACCGGGCCAGCGAGCCATCATCCGCCCGCGTGCTCCTGAGGAGCTGGCCGTCGCGGCTCTGGATGAGCAGGCTCTGGGCCGCCCCCGGGGCGAGCAGGTCTGGTGGGATGGGAACCGCCACCCATGCCCCAACCGCCATCCCCAGGGCAGCCAGCGCCCCCACGCCAAGTCGGATCAGCCGCATGCGGGGCGCCTCCGGCTACTTCGGGGTCACGGTGAAGAGCCCGCCGTCGCTCCGTCCGTACACCGCCGGGTTGTACATCTCCTCGGCGTGGGCCGGCGGACGGACGAAGCTGCCCGGGGTCGTGGCCCGGGCGACGTAGGTCATCGTATAGGTGCCCTTCCAGAGGACGGTGGCAAAGTAGACCACCCGGTCGGCGCGGATCTCCTTGTGGTCGAACGGAGACCACCACCCCGCATCCCAGCTGCCGTAGAACCACTCGGCCCCGTCGGCGGGGGCGCCCTCGACCTCCTCCCCTTCAATCGATTCGGGAGTGAGGAACTCCATCTGCTGAGCCTGGCCGGGTCCCGGCAGTGCGCTGGCAGTCCGCAGACTCAGGTCCACCGCTTCCAGGCCGGCCGGAAGGGCATCGTCCACGACGACGAACTGCCGGTCGCTCGGGACGGTGATCCTGAGGCGCACCCGGACCAGCTCCCCTTCCGCCACACTGGTGAGCGGCTCGGCGCGGTCATAGCGCTCGTACCAGCGCTCGAGCTGGATCCCGTCCGTCGTCGGCCGGACCGGCCGCTCGCGGGGGACCTCGCGCACGGTGAGGTAGTAGTAGAGGGGCGCGCCCGGACCATTGCCCTGCAGGGACAGGGACAGCGGACGCACACCTTCGGCCGCCGGGCCCAGGAGCCCCGCGAGCGCCACGACGGAGTCCCGGAGCGCAAGACGGGCACCGGCGGTCTGGCCAGCAACCGTGGCAGAGAGCAGCGTGCGATTCTCCTGGCGCACCGAGAATCCCCGTGGACCGCCGACGCTGACTCGGGCATCGAAGGCAGCCAGCGCCCCGACCGCCGCGGCATAGTCCTGGGTGTTCCAGGGGTTGAGGAGGCCGGCGCGCCCCTGCTGGGCGATCGTCTCCACCAGTGGGCCAAGCAGGGCGTGGGCGCTGTCTACCGCGAGCGTGGCGGTGAGCAGCCTGGCGGCCGGACGCACGCGCGAGAAGAAGTGAATGCGATGGCGATACGCCACCTCCGGCATGACCGCGCGCCGGCCCTCGACCTTGACTGAGGCCCAGACCGGTTCGAGCAGCGTCCGCGCCGCCCGGACCGCCTTCCGCCGAACCAGTACTTCGGCGAGGCGGAGCCGATCCTCCCAGGCCAGCTGGGCAGCATTGCGGAGCAGCTCATTCTCCGCGGCGATCTCCGGCTTGCCGAGCCGGCTCAGGAAGTCGGCGGCGGCGACCTGGTCGCCAAGCCTGGCCTGGATCTCATCGTACCAGCCGATGACCGGCGCACGGATCGGCCCCGGCTGACGCAGCTGGAGCCGGAGATACTCCGCCAGCCGGGCCAGGACCGAGTCGCTCACGGCGATGCCCGCGGCACGCGCCTCAAGCAGGGTGTGCCCGGCTTCGGCACTGAGCCACGGCGTGGTCCAGTTTTCACTGTTCCAGTACCCGATGCCACCATCGGGACGCTGTCGCCGGGACAGCACGGAGACGGCAGTTTCTATCTCCCGCTTGGGATTCCCCTTGAGCAGGGTGACCCCGCGGATCGACCGCTGGGCCCGGTACAGCGCGATGATCGGACGGACCGTGCTGGAGACCTGCTCGGTGCAGTAGTAGGCGTACACCCGCATCTCGGCGGCGAAGCCACGAATCAGCCCGAGCGGGCTGCTGCCCAGGGAGAGCTCCAGACGCGAGCGTTCGGGGTCGATGCCCTCAGGAAGCTGAAACACCACCGTCGCGGTATCCGCGAGTACCCCGGTGATGGTCCACGCCCGCGGGCGGAAGGCCGGCATCACCGGGACCCGCTGCTGCACCAGGTCGGCGTCACCACCGCCGCTCACCCCAAAGCGGAAGGTGGCGCTATCGCCGCCGAGGGGGCCGGTGCCGGGCTGCTGAAAGCTGAACCGCACCTCGCGCCCGCGACCGGCCTCCAGGGTCACGACCCGGGCGGAATCTCCCGTCAGCCTCGCCCCGCGGGCCTCGGCGGTGACGCGTACTGTCGGCGTGCCGCCGGCGCGCTGGTTGACGACGACGCCGGCCTCGAAGCGGTCGCTCTCCCGCACGAACCGTGGCAACGCAGGCCTGGCCACCAGCGGACGGGTGACCAGCAGCTTGGCGTCGCCGCTGCCGTAGCGGTCCCCCGCGGTCACCGCCACCGCCATGACGCGGAAGGTGGTGAGGTTGTCCGGGAGCTTGGCCGACGCGACGGCCCTGCCGGCAGAATCGGTGATGACGCTGGCCAGGAAGAACGCCGTCGTACGGAAGCGGGACCGGAGCAGATCGCCCTCTCCCTGGCCGCCACCGCCGCCGGGGTTGCGGTTGCCCTTCTCTCCCTCCGGCACCTGCGGCGCAACGGTGGTGAGGTTGCTCGCCAGCCGGAGTCCCAGGCCGCGGGGGGCGTACAGCAGGTCGATCGGATCCGGGGTGGTGTACCCGGTGAGCGCCAGCACCCCCTCATCCACCGCCCACAAGGTCACCTCGCTCCGCTGACCGCGGCCCGCACCATCCCGCACTGTCAGGCGAACGTGGGCGGAATCGCCGGGCCGGTACTCCGGCTTGACCGGTGCGACCGTCACCGCGAGCCGCTTCACCTCCGGCGTCACACGCAGGTCCACGTACCCCACCCGCATGGTGGGCCGGCCCGGATCGTCCAGCGGTCCCGGGGGCGCACTCCGCCCGCGGGCGACGATGACCGAGACGAAGGCGTTGGGCGCCCAGGCCTCGGTAACGGGGAACTTGAGGGTCGTCGAGCCCGCCGTCAGCTTCAGGCGGCGCTGCTCGATCAGCCCTTCCCGCTCGACCGTGACCCAGGCCTCGGCATCGGTGAAGGGAGACGCAAACAGCACCGTGGCGGTATCTCCGACGCTGTAGCGCTGGCGATCGGCGATGAGGTCCATCTTGAACTGGGTCTCGTCGTTCCACGGCACCCAGTCCTTGCCGGTGGCCCAGCGATAGAAGCTGGTGCTGACCGCCCGGCCTTTCTCATCCTGGGCCGAGAAGCCGACGATGTAGCTTCCCCCTGCGGGCGGGGTAAAGCGGCACTCCCCCGCCCCGCCGGCGCCGGTGGTGATGCTGCACCTGGCCACCGTGTCGGAAACCCACTCCCCGTACACCTCGCTGTAGCCAGCCCGGGTCCGATGCACCCGGTGCCACTCCCGGCGCACCACGGTTCCACTGAGGCGCGCCCCAGCCACCCGTCGCCCATCCGGCCGCACCGCGACCACCTCAACCCGCTGTGGAGTACCCGCGGTCCAGAAGTAGGTGCTCCCCAGCGGCTTGGCGCCTATATAAAAGGAAGCGGGATGCATGATCAGGCTGGCCCGGGCGCCCACCACCTGCCGGTTGACGTCGCTGACCGCGCCTTCGACGATGGCGCGGGCTGGCCGGCCCCGCGCCGGCTCCGCCAGCACCACCCCGATAGCGGTGCGACCCTGCGCGTCGAGGGTGTCTTCCCCCCCGCCAATGGACTGCCAGCCACCGAGACCGGCGGATTCCTCCCACCAGTTGACGCCCTCTCCCAGGTAGTATCCCTCGGTGCCGGGAAGGTCGATCTCCCAGAAATCGAGCGGCACCTGTCGTGCCGTCCAGGTCATCACCGCGCGGCCCATCGGCGCGCCAAAGAGGTAGCGGGCCTCAAAGCGGGCGGTGACCGTGTCCCCGGGGAAGCGCGCGCCGCTATCGGCGGCGGCATCCACCAGGAACTCGGGCGGCCGGTACTCCGCGACCCGGTAGCTGGCGGAGGCCAGGTCGATCCACTCTCCCGCTCGGCGCTGCTGGACCCGCACCAGGTAGGTGCCGAGGGGCAGTCCTTCCGTGAGTGTCACGGACTGGGCCGAAGTTCCAAAGGCGGACAGGGCGACGGTGACCTGTCGCAGGTTGCCGCCGTCGCGATCGTCGAACATCCAGCGCACGCTGTCCCCGCGGACGGGAGTCTCCAGCCGACCGAGCGGCCCGCTCCTGACGATGGCCTTGGCCTGGACCGTCTCACCAGGACGGTAAATGCCGCGCTCGGTGAACACCGCCGCCGCGGCAGGCCAGCGCTCCGCACCCCAGCCGGAGCGGACGTTGAAGCGCCAGGGGCTCAAGTCGGGATCCCAGGTACTGATGCTGGTGAGAGCACGGTCTCCCGCCAGCGTCGCGATGACGTAACCTTCGAAGCTGTCGCCGGCGACCGCCGCGCTGTCGGGCGTGAGGCTGCCGAAGGTGGCGACCCCGTCGCCGCCGGTGCGAGTGGTCGCCCGAAGCCGCCCACGCGGATCGTAGAGGGCCACCAGTGCGCCGGCGCGCGGCTTTCCGTCGCTCACCCCGGTGACCCACACCACCCCGCCGGTGTGCCCGATCCGTGCATGCACCGCCAGGTCGGTCACCTGCACGATGGCGTAGGGCTGATTCTCCTGCCATTCCGCCGACAGCGATGGACTGGTGACGCGAACCAGCTGCAGCAGCGGCGTGTTGGGACGGTTGGCGGTGTAGGCGGGAAGCGGAACCCCGTAGATCCGGACCCTGTCCTTCGGACCCTGGACCGGCAGCCGCCGGGTCACCCCACCCCGCAGGACCAGGGCGAGCACGCTGTCGTCACGGTTCCACCGGCTGTATTGCAGCATCGCGGGAATGAGCGCCTCCGGCACCGGTGCGACGGTGGTGAGGAGGGTATCCACGTTGACGTACTTGACCGCCAGGGTACGGAATCCGGCGCGCTCCACCGTCAGGCGGCCATACTCATGCTCCACCAGGGGCGCAAAGCCGGTGGTCCGGAACCCGGCCGCGGGATTGCCGCTGAGCCGCTGCCCGAAGACATCGCGCAGCGTGGTGTCGGCAACGACCGCGTAGCTGGTGTGCGGGGCCAGCCCGGCTTCCAGATACCAGATGGCCGACTCATCCGACGTGTCCGAGACCGCAAAGGGTACCGCGGGCAGCAACCGCACGGCCCGCTCGACCTCCGCGCCCCGCACGGGAGTCGAGAACGTCACCTGCACCCCGCCGACGGGACACGCCTCGCCGGTGGCACAGGTGGCGTTGGTCAGCCGGAAATCGCCGTAGGTCCGGAACGACCAGCGGACGTAGGGCCGGGTGCGCTCCGGATCCACGGTCGAGGGGAGCACCAGCTCCCCGAAGCAGCCAAGCGGCAGCGGGCGCTGTGGCACCAGCACGACCACCCGGCGGAGCGGATCGGCGGCCCGGTCGCGTTCCCACCCTCCGGCCTGGCGGTACTGCCACGGATCGTCCTCGCCGATCGCCCGCTGCTCCGCAACCCGGAGGCGCACCACGCCGGGTTCCCGGCAGGCCTGGTTGAACTCGAGGTACGCCAGCCCGGGCACCGCCGACGGATCGAGACGGCTGCTGTAGACCACCTCGAACCGCGCATCCCGCGCCAGGAATTGGGGATGCTCCTCCGCGTTGACCGGCAAGCCGGTCAGGAGCGTCGGCCCCAGGACCGTGAACTGGTAGCGGTACGGCTCCGCCAGCCGCGACCCGTCCATGGCCGTGAAACTGGTCGCGATCGTGACCGTGTAGCTGGCCCCCGGTGTCAGGGGTGCGGCGGGCAGGAAACGAATGGTGACCGGGTCACGCCACTCCGCCCGGCCGGCCACTGCAGGCTCGATCCGAAGCACCGTGGCAGGATCCACGCTCCGGTCCAGCGAACCTGCCACCGGCCGATCGAAGATGACCTGGATCGGGGCGGTGAGCGGCGCCTCTCCGGTGGGAGAGACCGACAGCACCGTCAGCCCGGACGGCGATTCGGCAGCGGCCACGAAAAGCGTGACCGCCGCCAGCACCCGAGGGGAAAGCCACATGGGGGGAGCGACTCCTGGAGGGTCCGCAGCGGACGGGACGCCCCAATGTTGTAGGAGTCGGTAGAGCGGTCAAGGTAGGGAAGACCAGCGTTGGCGCGGGGCGACCGCGGCAGGTGAGCGTCAGCACGCCGGTGCCGGCGCGTACCGCTCAGCCAGCCCGGCGCCGGCCGTACAGGGCAGACCCGAGGGCCGGACCCAGCCTGGTGAAAGCCTGGGCCCTGCCGGTGATGATCAGGACCACCGCGCCCACGATCACCAGGGAAGCCAGCAGCGTGCGGGCCGTCAGCGGCTCCCCGCCGAACCCCCAGCCCAGCAGCACGGCCACCATCGGATTCACGTAGCCGGCCGTGGCTACCTTGCTGGGCGTGGTGACCTTGAGCAGCCAGGCGTAGGCTGTGAAGGTGACCAGCGACCCGAAAATCACCAGGTAGAGGAACGAGAGCAGCGACCGGGTATCCACCGCCGTGGGCACGAACTGGCGCCAGTCGCCGACCACCAGACTGCTCACCGCGAGCAGCGCCCCTCCCGCAAGCATCTGCATCCCCGATCCCAGCGAGATGCTGGCGGGCAGGTCGGCGGTTCGGCTCAGCACCGAAGCGAGGGCCCACGCAAAGGTGGAGAAGACCAGGAGCAGCGCCCAGGCGATGGGCACGACCCCGCCGGTCCGTCCCGGCAGCACCAGCAGCCCCACGCCGCCGAACCCGAGCACGATCCCCAGCATCACCATGGGCGCCGGGCGGAGGCCGCCCGGGCGAGCCCACTCGAGCAGCGCGGTCCACACAGAGACCAGCGCGATGATCAGCGCCGTCAGCCCCGAGGGGAGCTCCTGTTCCACCCAGACCACGGCGCCATTGCCGATCAGGAAGAACAGGGCCCCGAGAAAGAAGGCCCAGCCCCACTGCGCTGGCCTGGGCCGGCCGGCGCCCGTCCAGCGCGCCCAGCCATAGATCACGGCGCCCGCGAGCAGGAACCGCGCGGCCGCCATGAGCAGCGGCGGAATGGTCTGGATCGCAAACGCGATGGCGAGGTAGGTCGAGCCCCAGATGAGGTAGACCGCAGCGAAGGCGGCGACCAGCCGACCTCTGGGCCGGACCGCCAGGTCAGGCGTCACCGGTCACCTCCTCCGAAGGAATCGGGAGGTCGCCACCTTCCTTGACCGTGGCCAGGACAATGGTGCTCCGGGTGTTGCGAACCCCCTTCAGGCGGCCGAACCGGTCCCGCAGCAGATGGCTCAAGCCGGTGGTGTCGCGGACGCGCACCTTCACGAGGTAGCAGTCTTCGCCGGCCACGTGGTGGACGTCGAGCACCTCGGGGATGGCCGCGAGGGCCTGACCGATCGCGCCCGAACCAACCCGTTCCTCCGTCCGCACGAGGATGAAAGCGGTCAGCCCCAGCCCGATGGCCTCGGCATTGATCCGGGCGGTATAGCCCAGGATCACACCCTTGTGTTCCAGCTTCCGGATACGGTCCAGGATGGCGGAGGGAGCCATGCCGAGCTGGCGGGCAATGTCCGCGTTGCTGGTACGGGCGTTGGCCTGCAGCTGGGTGAGAATGGCCAGGTCGGTAGAGTCCAGCATCGCCGAGGTCCTCTTCCTCAACACGATAGTTCGGCAAAGTGCCACAATCACAGTATGATCATCGGCGATATCCAATCTACACCGACCAATAGTCGGACTCAATCCTCCCCCCAGCCCGACCGATACTTGGGGCATCATGGCCGCCTCCTCATCGCCGGACCCAAGCCTCCCGCGCCAGCCCCTCCCGGGGCTGCCGCATGTCGGTGCGCTGCGGCGGGCCCTGGAAAGCGCCGCCCGGCCGCTACTGGACCCCAGCCGGGCCCAGGCCGCCGCCGAGTCGGTCCGCCGGATCGCCCGCGCGGTGCTGGACCGGGGCGGCGTGGAGGGACGGTCCGAGATGCTCGCGGCCGCCACCGCGGTGCTCGAGACCGAGGGCCCGAGCCTGACACTGGCCGCCGGCGAGCTGATCGCCCTGCTCCGGCGGGCGGACCGGATCGCGACCCCGGAGGGGGACCTGATCCTGATCGTCGAGGACGACCCCCAGTTTGCCCGCTTCCTCGAGACTGCGGTCGCCGCCGAAAACCGTCGGGTCGTGGTCGCCGAGACGGCGGCGGAAGCGCGCGCCGCGCTCGCGCTGGAAACGCCCAGCCTGCTGGTCCTCGACCTGATTCTGCCCGACAGCGACGGTCGGAACCTGCTCCTGGAGCTGCGCTCCAGCGCCCGGACCGCCGCTCTCCCGGTCCTGGTGGTGACCGCCCGGCTGGGAGGGGAGGTCAAGGCCGAGTGTTTCGCACTCGGCGCCGACGCCTATTTCGAGAAGCCCATCGAACCCGAGAGTTTCGCCGTGGCCGTGGCGAGCCATCTCGAGCGTCAGGCCCGGTACACCCAGTTGTGCCGGCGTGATCCGGTCACGGGGCTGCCCAACCGGGCCGCGTTCCTCGAGACCTGTACCCACCTCCTCGGCTCCAACCCGCCTGGCAGCCCCATGGCGCTGGCCGTCCTCGACCTGGATCACTTCTCATTTGTGGAAGAGCGGTGGGGCCGGGTCCTCGCCGAAACGGTGCTGCGCCGGGTGGGTACGCGTCTGGCCCTGGCGCTGCGGCCGGCGGCCAGCTTCGCGCGCTGGGATGGGGCGCAGTTCATCGCACTGTACACCGGGCAGAGTGCCGTCGAAGCCGCGCTGACGGTGGCTCAGGCGCTCGAGGTAATGCGCCGGCTCGAAATCAAGGGTGGGGATGGCCAGCCGATCGTGGTCACGTTTTCGGCGGGTCTCGCGGATGTGTCAACGGGGCAAGCCTTCGAGGAAGCCCTCACCGCCGCCGACCGCCTGCTCTACCTGGCCAAGATCACCGGCCAGAACCGGGTTCTCACCGGCGACACGACGGTCGAAATTCCGACCCAGCGGGTCCTGCTGGCCGAGGACGACCCGAGCATGGTTCGGATCCTGACCCGGCACCTGGAGCAGGAGGGATTCCAGGTCGTGTCATACACCAATGGCCGGGAGGCGCTGGAGGCGGCCCCGAGCAGCGGGGCGGCGCTGATCATCAGCGACATCGAGATGCCGGAACTCGACGGGCTGGCCTTCCTCGAAGCGCTCCGGGCCCATCCCGCGCTCCAGCATGTACCGGTCATGATGCTCACGGCCCGGGGGGAGGAGAGCGTCATCGTGCGCGCCTTCGAACTGGGGGCCGACGAATACGTCACCAAGCCGTTCTCCACCCGCGAGCTGGCCGCCAGGGTCCGGCGGCTGCTGCGGCGGCCGGCGGTCATCGGCATCCCCGCACCGCCCTTCACCGACCCACCGGGGCGGCCGGGGCTCTCCCGCATCCCGAACGTCTGAGGCTGTTGCCAGCGGTCCATTCCGCGGTACGTTGTGGTGGTGACCACTCCTGCCGGGTATCGCCGCAGCCTCGGACTCTTCTCCGGCACGATGGCCGTCGTGGGCGGCATCATCGGCTCCGGCATCTTCATGAATCCGGCGATCGTCGCCCAGCGCGTGGGAAGTGCCGGCGCGACCCTGGGCGTCTGGGTCTTGGGTGGCGCCATCGCGTTGATCGGCGCGTTCTGCTTCGGAGAACTGGGCCAGCGGAGACCGCGCGCGGGCGGGAGCTATGTCTACCTCCGGGAGGCGCTCGGCCCGCTGCCGGCGTTCCTGTATGCCTGGGCACTGCTCCTCGTCGTGGCCACGGGAGCCATCGCCGCTGTGGCCTATACCTTCGCGAGCTATGCCGTCCCGCTGGCCGGCCTGGATGCCTCCATGGCCACACCCCTGGCGGTACTGGCCATCGTGGTGCTGACCGCGGTCAACTACATCGGTGTCCAGCCGGCTGCCATCACCACCAACATCTTCACCCTGCTCAAGCTCACCGCCCTGGCCTTGCTGATCGGGGTGGGCATCTTCGGGCCCGGTGAGAGCATCACCACCGTTGCACCTGCCGCGCCAGCGCTCTCAGGGCTATCCACCGGGCCGATGGCCCTCGCGGTGGCGGGGGCGCTGGTCCCGGTGCTGTTCGCCTACGGCGGCTGGCAACAGACCAACTTCATCGCCGAGGAACTGCTGGAACCAGAAAGGAACCTGCCGCGGGCCCTGATCCTCGGCGTCAGCATCGTGGTGCTGGTGTACCTGCTCGCGAACGTCGCCTACTTGCGCACGCTGGGGCACGCCGGCCTGGCGGCGAGCCCGGCCCCGGCGGCTGAGGTGCTGAGGGCCCGGCTGGGAGCCTCGGGAGAGACGCTGATCGCACTGGGGATCGCCGCGTCCACCTTCGGGTTCCTCAACCTGGTGATCATGGTGTCACCCCGTGTGTACCAGTCCGTGGCCGCCGATGGCCTGTTCTTCCCCTCGTTCGCCGTCCTGCACCCCCGGCACCGCACCCCCACCACCGCCATCCTGGCGCAAGGAGGCTGGGCGGTGGTGCTGCTGCTGACCGGGAGCTACGGCCAGCTGCTGGATTACGTGGTGTTCTGCGACTGGATCTTCTTCGGGCTGGCCGTGGTGGCCTTGATGCTGCTCCGGCGGCGGGATGCCGAGGCCGGCGTCGCGGATCCGCCCGGTGCCTTTCGGGTCCCCGGCTGGCCGGTGACACCGGTGCTCTTCATCCTCGCATCGCTGTATGTGGTGGGGGGATCGGTGAACTCCAACCCGGGCAACGCTCTCCTGGGCCTGGGCATTCTCGGCGCCGGCGTTCCAGTCTTCTGGTTCTGGCGGCGACACGCCGCCGAGGCGCGGTAGCCGCGCCTGACACCCGTGCCGGACCTCCTGAAAAAGCGGGGTGGGGTCCGCCCAAGGACCCCACCCCGTTCTGCCCTCCGCCGGCCGCCGGTTCCGCTGGCGTCAGGCTCCCTCCCGAATCCGGATGCTGCCGTTGACGGTGGTGAGATCCAGCATCCGGCCCCCGTCACCGATCCGGCCGCGCATGGTCCGCGGGTTCATCCGGCCCTGCACCGTGATGGGAAAGTCGCTCTCCACGCTCCCGTTGACGGTGCTGGCCTCGATGTCGGTGCCGGTTCCGCGGGGCAGCGTCACCGAAATGCCGCCGTTGACGGTGGTGAACTTGAGGTTCCCCTTCCAGTCCCCCCGGCCCATGCGGGCGGAAATCGAGCCATTGACGGTAGTGCCGCGGGCGGTCCCTGCAGCGGTGACATCGACATCGCCGTTGACGGTGGCAAGCTCGGCGTCCCCGGGAAGCGCATCGGCCCGGACATCCCCATTCACCGTCGCGGCCTCGAAGGTCACGCCGGCTGGCACCCGCACCTCGAACTCGACCTCGACGTCGTTGTCGCGGCTGTCGTTGCGGCCCTCGCCACCGGGCAAGCATTCATTGGGCCGGCTGGTGCGGCGCGATGGGTACACCGCACAGATCGTCACCCCATCGGCATGCTCCACGACCTTGATCTCGACCTCGGCGGGATCCGACTTTCGGCTCCGCTTGGTGGCCGTCACCAGCGCCTCGCGGCCACCGGCTGCCACGGCGTGGATCGTCCCGTTGATACCACGGATCTCGAGGGTCTTTCCGCTGGCCAGGGCCCCGCTCCACTTGAAATCCTGGGCGGCGAGCGCGGGCGGAGCGAGGAGCAGGAGCACAGCAGCAAGCAGGGATCGCATGGTGGCCTGTCTTCCAGGGTTGATGGTCGTTGGACTGTCTCAGCGCTTGCCGGTGGGCACGCGGGTTCCCTTCCGCAGCGCCACCGTTCCGTCGAAGGACTCGAGCTCCAGCCGGGCTCCCCCCTTACCGAGGGTGAAGTTCATCCGGCGCCGGTCGGAGACCCGGGTAAGCGTGACCGGGAAGTCGGTCACGAACTCCCCGTCATAGGTGGAGACGGAGACGTCCGCCTCAATGGCCTCGGCGGTAACGGTCACGTTGCCGTCGTGTGAGGTGAGCGTGTACCGCCCCCCCGGGCGGATCTCGCCGGCCAGGTCGATGTCCCCGTCCACCGTGCTGGCCCGCACGTTGTCCGACCGGATGCCATCCAGCATGATCCGCCCGTCCACCGTGCTGACCTCCAGGCTGCCCGCGCTGTTGCGGACGGTGATGTCACCGTCCACCGAACTCAGGCGCATGAAGCCGTTGGCGTCCTCCACGCTCACCGCCCCCTCCACCGTCTCCAGGGCAATCTGCCCGCTGCCGCCCCGCACGGTGATGTCCCCCTCCACCGAGGACACGTCAATCCGCCCGCGGGAGCCGCTGACCGTGACGCTCCCGCTATGGGCCGACAGGTCCAGCGCCAGCTCCGGCGGCACGGACAGGCGCCAGCTGACTTCGGCCGGCCCGTGCCGGGCCGATGCCGAAACCCGGACCCGTCCGGCACCCTCGTCAATCTTGATCCGGACATCGTCATCGTGGTCCGCCTGGATCCGCAGGGTCCCGCGCGGTCCGGCGGTCACCGAGATGCTCCCCTCGAAGCTGTTCAGCTCCAGCGCGGTCGCCGAGCGCAGCGTGACGGTGGTGTCCGTTCCCTGGGGGAGAGCGAGCAGCAGCAGCAGGTGCAGCATGAGAGCCTCGGTTTCAGTTCACTGCAGGCTGATCGCCGCGGCGTGGCGGAGCAGGTCCAGCTTCTGCTGCCGGGTCCGGGCGAGGTGGCGCCGCAGGTAGGTGTCGGTGGAGTCGGTGGCGAGGGCCCGATCGGCCTCGACGATGGCGCGGTCAATCAGGGCCAACTTCTGCTCCACGATCGCGATGGTCGCACTGTCGAGCCGTCCCCGGCCGCGCGCCAGTTGCCGCTCGAGCTTCTGGATCGCGTGGTCATACCCGCCGCTGGACCGGAACGCCGCCGCCGTAACCCCGGCATCCGCCGGGAGCGACTGCTCCGGCGGCGCGGCGGCGATGCCGGACTGGGACCGGAGCAGCATCGCCACGGCGCCCCCCGACACGAGCATCAGGGCGATTCCGGCCGCCAGGAGCTCGGGGAAGGAGAACGAGATCCGCCACCGGCCCCGGGGTGCCGCGCCAATAGCCGCCGCGACACCGGGCCAGAGATCCTCCCGCGGCGCGCGATCCTCCAGCGCCTGGGCCCGCGCCAGCACCCGGCGCAGGTCGGCCAGGAGCGACCCGCAGGATGCGCAGGCCGCGCAGTGTGCCTCGAGGCCGGCCGCCGCGGCCGGGGCGAGGCCGCCGTCGAGGTACTCCGAGAAGAGTGCGTCAGGAGGATGGGTCATGGTCGGTTCTACCCCAGCGCCTTGCGCAGCGCCATGCGGGCGTAGTGCAGCTGTGACTTGGACGTCCCCGCCGAAATCCCCAGCAGGCCGGCGATTTCCTCGTGCCGGTAGCCTTCGACATCGTGCAGAACGAAGACCTTCCGCGCCCCCGGCGGCAATGCGGCGATGGCGCCCTCGAAGTCCAGACCCTGCGCCGGGGACAGTGAACGGGCCGGCAGGTCGAACCCGCCCTCGGGCTCTTCAACGAACCGCGCTCGCCATCGCCCCCGTGCCGTGCGATGGTTGAGCGTCACGTTGACCGCGAGCTTGTGCAGCCACGTGCCAAAACTCGACTCGCCCCGAAAGGTGCCGAGTTTCTGCCACGCCCGGATCAGGACCTCCTGGGTCACCTCTTCGGATTCCTCACCCAGCATGCGCCGCACCAGGCTGTGCACCCGGTTGACGTGGCGCCGGTACAGCCGCTCAAAGGCATGCGCGTCCCCGCTGGCGGCGAGGGTCGCGTCCACGGCATCGGTGTCGGCAGCGACGGTGTCGAAGGTCCGCAGGGCGGTCATTCCGGTCGAAGTGAGTGACATGCGCCAACTTGGACAGCCCGAGCGGCGCCGAGGTTGGAAATCGGCGACCGGCCCCAGGACCGGGGCTCCCAACATCATGTCCCGGCTAGACTTGGGCGGCCGGGTCCGACTCAAGTTGGGGCCCCGGCCGGCCGAAAACAAAAGAGAGCCGCCGGCACCCGCCGGCGCGGCTGGGAGGACCCCTTCCCGTTTGCCAGATTCAACCCGGGACCGGCTTGAGTCGGACAGGAACGCTGCCGATGACAAGGCCATGACCCGCAACCCGAACCTTCTCCGTGCCGGCCGTGCCCCAGTCCGCTGACGAGCAGGCGCGCCTGCAGGCGCTCCACCGGGTGCTGAACGACCTGCCGGTCATCGCCCTCGAGGCCGATGCCACGGGTGCCTGTACGTTCGTCAACGAGACTTGGTGCCGCGTGACCGGGCTGCGCAGCACCGAGGCGATCGGGGACGGCTGGCTGCGCGCCATCCACCTCGAGGACCGGGACCGGGTCATCCGCGAGTGGCAGGAGGCCATCGCCGCCGGCCGGTCCTACTCCGGCGATTTTCGCTGCCTCGATTCCCAGGGCGCCACCGTCTGGCTCGAAGGGAAGGGGACGGTTCGGCGCGACCCCAGCGGGCAGATCCGGGGGTTCGTGGTGTCGGCGACGGAAATTACCGCCCGGCGCAACGCGGACGCGGCTCGGCAGCGGGCGCAGGCGTCCTTTGAACGGGTGTTGTCGGTGGCCCCGGTCGGCATCATGACCTTCGACCGGACAGGGCGGATCCTGAGCTGGAACGACGCGATGGAGCGGACCTTCGGCTGGAGTTCGTCGGAGGCGATCGGCACCCGGCTGCCCAACCTGCCCCCGTCCGACCGCACCGCCCTGCTCACCCGACTGGCGAGCCTCGCCCCCGCCCCCGAGCCCCTGACCTACGAGGCTCGGCTGGTCGCGAAACAGGGCCAGCTCCGCGATACCCTGGTCTCGGTTTCCACCCTCGGGTCAGGACCCGGGGCGGCCTACTGCGCCGCATGCACCGATCTTTCGACCTGCCGTCCCCAAACGGCCACCGGGCTGGGCGGCGACGATCGTTTCCACCGCGTGGCCGACCAGGCACCGATGCTCATCTGGATGAGCGGTGCCGATGCCAATGTGACCTACCTCAACCGCGGCTGGGAGCGGCTGACCGGCCGGCCCACCGAGCAGGACCTCGGCCGGCGCTGGACGGAGCTGGTGCACCCGGAAGACCGGGATCACGCCCTGAGGACCTATCGCGCGGCCTACGAGCGCCGGGAGCCCTTCGCGGTAGAGTGCCGCATTCGGCGCCATGACGGTGAATATCTCTGGATGGCGGCATCGGCATCGCCCTGGCGCCTTGATGACGGCAGCTTCGCCGGCTTCATCGGTGGATGCCACGACGTCACGGACGCCCGGCGCGCGCGGGAGCAACTGACCCGGCAGCCGCCCCTCCTGAAGCAGACGATCAGCATTGCGCCCATCGCCATGGCCCTACTGGACACCGACATGCGATACGTGGCCTGCAGCCGCAAGTGGCTGCTGGATTATGGGCTCGCTGAACAGGACCTGACCGGGCGCTCCCACTACGAGGTGTTCCCTGACATCCCGGAGCACTGGCGGGCACTGCACCAGCGCGCACTGGCCGGGGAGGCGCTCTCCTGCGACGAGGAGGCGTTTGAGCGGGCCGACGGGCGGTGCATCTGGCTCCGCTGGGCGGTGGAACCGTGGCGTCACCCCGACGGACGCGTCGCGGGCGTGATCATGGTGACGGACGTGATCACCAGTCTTGTCCACGCCCGTCTCGAGGCGCAGCAGAGCGCTCAACTGAAGTCCGAGTTCCTGGCCAGCATGAGCCACGAGATCCGGACCCCCATGAATGGGGTCCTCGGCATGACCGGCCTGCTGCTGGACACTGACTTGTCGGCCGAGCAACGGGATTTCGCCGAGACGATCCAGAGTTCGGCCGAGTCCCTGCTGACGATCATCAACGACATCCTGGACTTCTCCAAGATCGAGGCCGGCAAGCTGCAGATCGAGCCGGTCCCCTTCGATCTCCACCGGATGGTGGAGGACGTCGCCGACCTGCTGTTGCCGAACGCGACCGAGAAGGGCCTCGAGCTGGTGGTCCGCTACGGCCCCGAGGTGCCGCGCCATCTGATTGGGGACGTGGGCCGGGTGCGGCAGCTGCTCACCAACCTGACCTCCAATGCCGTCAAGTTCACCGAGCGCGGGCACGTCCTGCTCCACGTCACCTGCGAGACCCCTGACCCGCTTCAGCCGGTGCTGCGTTTCTCGGTGACGGACACCGGCATCGGCATCCCCACCGAGCGGCTGGGGCACGTCTTCGAGAAGTTCATCCAGGCCGACGCCTCCACCACCCGCCGCTTCGGCGGCACCGGGCTCGGACTGGCGATCTGCCAGCAGCTGGTCCGGCTGATGGGGGGGCAGATCGGAGTCGTCAGCACGGTGGGGAGCGGCAGCACGTTCTGGTTTACCCTGCCGCTCCCGGCGTTCCGTGAGGCACCACTGTCACCGCCGGCTCCGCTGCCGCCGCGACGCCGGCTGCTCGTCGTGGATGACATCGAGATAACCCGCCGGGTCATCGCCGAACAGATCGAGGCGCTGGGAGGCGAGGCCCACACCGCGTCTGACGGGGCCGATGCGCTCGAGCGGCTGGCCGCGGCACATGCGAGGGAGCGGCCATTCCACGCGGTGCTGCTCGACTATTCCATGCCGGTGCTTGACGGCGAGGCGGTGGCGCGCGCCGTGCGGGACGACCCGCGCTACGCCGGCACCGCCCTGGTGCTGGTGAGCAGCTCCATCGCCCGGCCACGTGATGGCTGGCTGGCCGACCTCGGATTTCGGGCGTTCCTTCGCAAACCGATACGGTTCGATACCCTGGCGGAGGTGCTGCGCGACGCCCTTGGCAGCGGCATGGAGCCCGCGACGGTTGTACCGGAGGCCCTGGCCGCAGAACCCGAGACCGACACCGGTCCCGGCGCCGATGCCGAGACGGCCCCGGACACCGACGATAGCCGTGGCCGACGAGTGCTGGTGGTCGACGACAACAGTGTGAACCTGAAGGTCGCAGCCAGGATGCTCAGCAGGCTCGGCTGCCGGGTCGATCTCGCCTCGAGCGGGCGCGACGCTCTCGAACTGGTGACTCGCGGTTCCTACGATGCGGTGTTCATGGACTGCATGATGCCCGGCATGGACGGGTACGAGACCACCGGCCGTATCCGCCAGTTGCAGGGGGCCGCGGCCCGGACACCGATCATCGCCATGACCGCCAACGCGATGCAGGGCGACCGGGAGCGCTGCCTGGCGGCCCACATGGACGACTATCTGAGCAAGCCGGTCCGGCCGGAAGCGTTGCAGGCGGTCCTTGCCCAGTGGACGGCGCCCGCCGGCGGCGGCCGGGACGCCCCATCGGGCCTGGAGTCCGCATGAGGTACGCACGGCATCGATCCCTGGCCTCCCGCGCGGCCAGTCGGCGGCAGGACGAGCGGCTCGAACCCTCGGACCAGCCCGCTGATTGGGCTCTGGCGGATCGACATGCGCGGATCACTGCGCACGTCCCCATCGGCATCTTCGAGACCGACGCGGTCGGACGCTGCCGCTACGTCAACGCCTGCTGGTGCCAGCTCACCGGTCTCGAGGCCACGGCCGCCCTGGGAGCCGGCTGGATGAGCGCGATTGACCCGGCGGATCTCCAGGCAGTCCGCGCCGAATGGCAGGCGGCTGCGATGGAAGGCCGGGAGTTCGCCGCCGAGTTCCGCGTGCACCGCGCCGTTGAAGGCGTACGCTGGCTTGAGGCCAACGCCCGGGCGGTGGTGGACGAGGCCGGCCGGACGATCGCCTACGTGGGGACACTGACGGACCTGAGCGAGCGCAAGCGTGCCCAGGAGGAGATGTACCGGTACTCCCTGGATGTGGAGGATGCACGCACCCGGGTCGAGGAACAGGCCGCCCTGCTGGCCAATCAGACCGAGGAGCTGGCCCGGGCCCGCGACCAGGCGCTGGAATCCGTGCGGATGAAGTCGTCGTTCTTCGCCATGATGAGCCACGAAATCCGTACCCCGATGAACGGCGTCATCGGCATGACCGGCCTCCTGCTCGACACCGACCTCTCCCCGGAGCAGCGCAGCTACGTGGAGACGGTGCGGGCGTCGGGGGAGTCGCTGCTGATGATCATCAATGACATCCTGGACTTCTCGAAGATCGAGGCCGGGCGGCTCTCCCTGGAGACGGTGGAGTTCTCGCTCCGGGAAACGGCCGAGGACACCCTCGACCTCATCGCCGAGAAGGCCAGCGCCAAGCGTATCGACCTCGTCGCCCACGTGCCCCGGGATGTGCCCGATCTGGTCCGCGGCGATCCCGGCCGGATGCGGCAGGTCCTGACCAACCTCGTTGGCAACGCCGTCAAGTTCACCAGCCAGGGGAGTGTCACCGTCACCGCTCGGGTGATCCATCGGGACGGCGACCGCCTGGAGGTCCGCTGGGAGGTGCGCGATACCGGCGAAGGCGTCACCGCGGAGCAGCAGTCGCGCCTGTTCCAGCCGTTCTCCCAGGCGGACACGTCCACCACCCGTCGGCACGGGGGCACCGGCCTCGGTCTGGCCATCTGCAAGGAACTCGTCGAATTGATGGGTGGGAAAATCGGCGTGGACAGCGAAGCCGGCGCAGGCAGTACGTTCTGGTTTACCGTGAAGGTCGGGGAGATCCCGCGCACCGGCACGGGCCCCTTCGATGCCGACCCCGAGCTGAAAGACTGCCCCGCGCTGGTGGTGGAGTCCCACCCCGTCATTCGCGCGGCCCTGGTGGACCAGCTGGAGAGCTGGGGACTCACCGTGGACGCCACCGACGACGCCGCAGACGCGCTCATTCGTCTTGACGCATCCGCCCGAGCGGGCGCTCCGCATCGGATCGCGGTCATCGATGCCACGCTGCCCGAAACCGACGGCCTGGCCCTGACCCAGGCGCTGGCGGAGACGGAAGGGCTCCGGCACATCCGGGTGGTGCTGCTGGCCGGGCTGGCGGAGCGGGCCATCGCCCAGGCGGCGCGCGACGTGGGCGTCGCCGCGGTGCTGAGCAAGCCGGTGCGGCACCAGCCGCTCCACGCCGCCATCCGGGTGGCGCTTGGCCTCGAAGTCCGCGGTAACGGACGGGAGCAGCTCTTTGGGGACACGACTGCCGAGGCGCCCCGTCCCCGGTCCCGCGCCAGGATCCTGCTCGCTGAGGACAACCCGGTCAATCAGAAGCTGGCCGTCAAGATGCTGGAGCGGCTGGGGCACCACATTGATGTCGTCGGCGACGGCCGCGAGGCGGTGACCGCCGCCCGCGGCTTCCCGTATGACTTGATCCTGATGGACTGCCAGATGCCCGAGCTGGACGGCTACGAGGCCGCCGGGCTCATCCGCAAGATCGAGGGGGAGGCCCGGCGCACGCCGATTGTGGCGATGACGGCCAATGCCATGCCGGGAGACCGCGAGCGCTGTCTCGAGGCCGGCATGGACGACTACCTCAGCAAGCCGGTCCGCACCAAGGAACTCAGCGCGGTGCTGGGCCGGTGGCTCGGGTGGGAACCGGCGCCTGATGCCCCCCTCGGCACCCCGCCGGTCGGCACCGCGACAAGCCCGCAAGTCGAGTCTCCGGCTCCCGCGACCACGATCGCGCCGCCAGTGCCCGGGGCACCGACGCTGGACGTGGGCATGCTGGACGATATCCTCGGATTCTCCCCCGAGGGAGGCGCGGAGCTGGTGCGGGAGCTGGCGGAGATGTTCTTCTCGGGGACGCCCAGCCGGATCCTGGTGCTGCAGGAAGGCATCGCGCACGGCGATGCCGACGCGGTGACCCGGGCCGCCCACGCCCTGAAGGGCAGCTCGAGCAACATCGGGGCGGCACGGATTGCGGCTAGCTGCGGGCAGCTGGAGGAGCACGCGCGCCGGGGCCAGCTGGCCGGCGCTTCCGACCTGGTGCGCGCCATCGAGACCGAACTCCCCCATTTCCGGGCGGCGCTGGAGCAGCACCTCGCGGCGGCGGCCGCCACCTGACCCGAGGTAGCCCAAGCTGGAAGTGGGCGGTACCTTGCGCCGGACCATGGCCGGCACCGTCCCGCCACCAGACCAGCCACTCGCGGAGCGCCTGACTGAGGCGCTGGGTGGTCGCTACCGCCTCACCGGGATCCTCGGACGCGGGGGCTTTGGCGTGGTCTTCGCTGCGGAAGAGCCGGCGCTGAGTCGGTCCGTCGCTATCAAGGTGCTGCGGCCGGACATCGCCGCCCCGATCATCCGGGAGCGCTTCCGGCGTGAGGCCACCAGTGCGGCGAGCCTGCGCCACCCGCACGTCATCCCCATCTATGACATCGGCGAATCCGGCGACCTCTGCTGGTGCGTGATGCCCCGGATCGCCGGCGAGACCCTCCGCGAACTGCTCGACCGGGAGGGGCGTCTGCCGATCCCGGAGGCTCGCCGGATCCTCCAGGAGACCGCCCTGGCCCTCGGCACGGCGCACCGGGCCGGCATCATCCACCGTGACATCAAGCCGGACAACATCCTGCTGGACGGGCCGGAACGGAGGGTGGTGCTCACCGACTTCGGTATCGCCAAGTCGCTGGGCGGCCCTGCCGGGGAGAGTGGCCTCACGACGGCTGGACTCGTCATCGGCACACCGGACTACATGAGCCCCGAGCAGGCCGGGGGAGAGCCCATCATCGGGCCACAGAGCGACATCTACTCCCTTGGCGTCATGACCTATCAGCTCATTGCGGGCCAGCGCCCGTTCCCAGGTACCACGCCGGGAGCCATCCTGCTGCAACAGTTGAAGGGGCCGCCGGCACCGCTACGGCGCACACGGCCCGAGTGCCCCGAGAATCTCGCCAGCGCGGTCCATCGCTGCCTGGCCCTTGAACCCGGTGAGCGCTGGGAGAGTGCCGAGGCGCTGCTGGGCGCCCTTGGCCGGTGGAGCGTGCCGGCCACCGCCCTGACACCTTCCCCGGATTCGGATCCGCAGGTGCCGCGCCGGTTCTGGCAGCTGGCGGGCGCCGTGCTGGCCCTGTGCCTCGCGGCCAGCCTCGCCGATGTCTGGCGTGGCGCGGTCCTCTTCCTCCCGCTCATGCTCCTGGTGGGAGCCGGGGTTCTGGCGGCTCGGTATGGTACGCTCTGGACCCTGGGCTACGGCTGGAGAGACCTGTTTGGCTCCCGCCCACCGGCCGGTCGGGCGATACCGGGGAAACTGTCAGCAGCTCAGGCTCGTGCCGATCGCGCCGCCATTCTCAAGGCACTGGCCTCGCTGCCCCGGGCCGAGCGGGCCCGGCTGGGTCCCCTGGCCGAGACGCTCGACGCCATGATCGGAGAGCTGGAGCGACTCGAGGGAAATCCCGACACCGCCGGGCCGTACGCGAGCATCACCGGTCGCATCGCGCGGCTTCGTGTGGCCCTGGAGCGCCGGGGTCATGAGGAACCGGGGATGATCCTGGCGGAGGTGGGACGCTTTCTCGACCGGAAGACCGAGCCGCCGGAAACCAGACCGGCGCAGTGATCCGGGCCCTGGGCCTCCCACCGAAGTCGGAGGGCGCGAGTGTGCGACCTCAGGGCGTGCCCCGCCGGGCGCTCGCCAGCAACGCAGCGCCGACAAACGCCCCGGCGAGCACCAGTGACAGTCCCGCAGACGCCGGTGACAGGATCGGCTCAGCTTTCTTTCCACCGAGCCGGCGCTCGACCCGGGCCATCAGCCAGGGGGCCAGCGGCTGTTGCAGCGCCACGGCAAGAGCCGAGTCGGCCGAGAGGTTGCTGGTCCAGAAGGCGTGGAAGCGTTCCGGGCCGACGGCGTGCAACACGTCATCGAGCAGGCCTGCCAGCACCAGAGCCCCTGCAGCCCGGCTGCGACGGATCGTCGGGATTGATGTCTCTTCCGCTACAGCGCCAGGGGCCCACCACCGGCGTAGGGGCTCACGGAACAGCCGCAGGCAGCTCGGGGCGGCGCCGCGGTAGCACGCTGCGGCATCGACTGACCCCCACGAGAGCGCCCAGTCCACGACGGCCCGGGCGCTGTCCCCCCAAGCCCCGGTGTCTGCCAGCACCTGCGTCCGCCGCCCCGAAAGCACCTCCACTTCACCCCAGCGGTTCAGCCACCAGCGAAGCGGGTAGGCCGAGCTCCAGCCCTGACGCCCGAGCCACGCGGCGACGCTGTCGCTCGGCGCGCCAAACTCGGCCTGCCACCGGCAGGGTGCCAGTCTCTCAAGCATGACCTGGGGCGCAGCGGGGACGGCGGTGCGACTGGCATCCAGCACCAGCACACACCCTCCGCCCACCGCGGCGCCGTGCAGAATCGGCTCGCCGCCATCCGGCAGTGTAAGATCGGCCTCGTGCCCGGACGCCTTGAGGCGCAGGGGAGCCTCGGCCAGCGCTACAAGAGTCCAGGCGGATGGGTCGCGACGGGGAAGCTGACTCCAAGAGGAGTCGAGCGCGGCCCGCAGCACCGCCGGCTCCACTGCTCGCGCCACGGTGCCGGTGCCGCCAGCAGGGCGCCGGGGTGACGCCGGTCCTACTCGGAGCCGGTAGAGTTGAGGCGCGCCGACGCGCGACCGGTGGATCAGTCGGGATTGCGCCAGCACCGAGTCCCGGACAGTGGCAAGGACTAGTTGCTCTCCGGCAAACGACGCTCGCCCCAGGAGCAGGTTGTGCCGCTGCACCAGCGAGTCGGGCTCGCGGCGGCTGTTGATATACCAGCCCCACGGCAGGTACCGAATGAAGCCACGCGCCGTGCCGGGTGGTAGGACCGCGGCCATACAGGCAAGCAGCACCACCATTAAGGCCGCGAGCCAGCGGCGGGGAGTCAGCGCCATCGGCTGCTCCACAGGGCCATCAGTCCCAGCAGCGTGGCCCACCCCATGGCCGCCCAGCCGCCCGCCGGCGTGACGGCGATGGTCTGCGGCCGGGCGGCTAGAATGACATTCCGCCAGCGGGTCACCAGCGAGTCTGTCGAGACCCCGGCAGTGCGTGCCAGTCGTTCTCCCATCGGTGCGGGCGCGGAGGCCACCAGGGTGTCGAAGGCCCCTGCGCCACCCACCTCCAGCGCCAGCGCCAGCAGGGCCTGGCGCCCAGGCGGGGCCAGCGCCCCACGAGGCGACCACGGCGCCGGGAAGGCCCCGACCAGCACCTCCGCACAGCGTGCGGCATCGTGACGGGTCATGCAGGCGCCGATCTTGTCCGACGGTACCCGACTCAAGGCATAACTCGCCACCCGCCCGACCATCAGCTCCCGTTCCTCCGGCGTGTAGGAGGCAAGAAGGACATGATTGGTCGGATCCAGCGCGAGCAGATCGCGGCAGGAGGCGATATCCCCCAGGAAGCACCGTCGGGGTATCGTCCAGGAAGAGGTGACCATCTGCTCGTAGAGCGCCTCGAGGTTCACCTCCCTGACCGTCCATACCGGGTCGGCGGACTCGCGCCAGCCCTGCAGGACCGGATCCGTACCAGCCCAGAAAGTGCGCCCCGCCACCGCGGCGATTGCCTCGGCAAGGCTGTCCGGCCCGATGGCGGCCAGCCGCACGAGGTTTCCCCGCACGGGGCCGGAACGGTCGGCCGCCGCGGCGGCGGTCCGGAAGGTCAGGACGCTGAGCTGCGGCCCCTCGCCGGCCTCGATCTCGATGGCCACCGGCGCGCCACCCGTTCGATCGCCATACCGGGACACCAGCCGCTGCCAGGCAAGGGGAAGCGCCAGACCGAGGGCCGCCGGCTTCGACCCGCGCGTCACCACGACGAGGCCGGAGTATCGCATGGTATCGACGACAGAGATCGCTTGTCGCCGCGCCTCACGGACATCGATCAGGCGACGGAGGGTCGCGGTGCTGTCGGCCAGGCGAACAAACTGGTCCTGCAGGTCCGCAGTGGCCTGGGCTCCGGCCGGCGCGGGCAGGACCGGCCCCAGAATCAGGAGAAGTCCGCACCACCGGAGCCGGTCAGACATCGATCAGCATCCAGCGGCCAGTGAAGATGTCGAGCGGTCCCGGCCACACGAACAGCCGGTTCCCCAGCCAGCCGAGAATGTCGAGATGGACGCCGACCGCCTCGAGCATCATCTGGATCGCGACGATGGCCAGCAGGCTGCCAAGAATGATCGCCGCCGTGCGCGACGTCCCCGCCGAGATAGCGAAGAAGCAGGTGAATGCCACCAGGGCACAGAGGCTGAACCGCAGCGTGACCAGGTGGGGGTAGCTCCGGAGTCCCTGCGGGAGCTCGATGACGGTGGCGGCAACCTGAGACCCGATCCAGACCGCGAGAATCGGTCCCAGCAGGAGCACCAGCCCCGCCCCCAGCCGGAGCAGGGCGAAGTGCCACCGTGGGAGCGGCAGCGAGAGTGCGTAGACGTGGCGCTCTCGATGATCCGCCGCCCAGGCACTCACGCCGACCAGGAGCCCGGACAGCCCGGCGAGAATGGGAAAGAACACTCCCACCGCCCGCACGTAGCCCAGCAGTTCCCCCGGATGCGTCGGTTCTCCCGCTGGCATTCGCGCGCCCTGCACCGCGAGCAGCGGCACCATGAAGGCCGCCACGCTGAGCAGCGCGACCGGCAGGCGGCTCCACTTCCATTGGGTATAGAGGATGGCGCGGAACATCAGCTCCCCCCCGGGGTGACCGCTCGGGCGGTGCGGAGCAACTCGACAAAGCCCTCTTCCAGGTCGAGGTCCACCACCTCGCGCAGGGTGGCTCCAACCCCCTCGAAGTACTGGCCCATCGGGGCCTGCCACCCCCGCACCACCCAGGTTTCCGAAAGACCACCTTCCTGCTCCCGCGCCAGCACCACGAAGGGCGTATCACCGGCCAGCGCCGGCGCACGGTGCACGCGCAGGCGCTTGATGCCGTTCTTGAAGCTCTGCATCGGGAGCTCGGCCACCAGCCGGCCGCGATCCATGACCCCCACCCAGTCGCAGATGCGCTCGAGCTCGTGAATCAGGTGGCTGGAGATGAACACGGTCGCGTTGCGCTGGGCTACGAAGTCGAGCAGGGCCGTAAGCACCTCGCGACGCACGACTGGATCCAGGCCGTCGGTCGGTTCATCGAGGACCAGCAGCTCGGGCACCTGACTGAGGGCCTGCAGGATCATGAGTTTCCCCATTTCCCCCTTGGAGAGCCGGGAGAGCGGCCGCGAGAGATCCAGATGGAACCGATTGATCAGCTCCTCCGCCCAGCGCCGGTCCCAAGTCGGGAAGAACGACGCGTGATAGCGGAGCGACTCTGCCACGGTCAGCGACGGATAGAGATGCGGCCGCTCCGGCACGTAGCCCGTCCGCGCCAGCGCCCGCGGCACCTCCCGTGGGATCGCATGACCCAGCACGGTGATCTCGCCGGCCACCGGCCGGAGCAAGCCAAGCAGGAGCCGAATGGTCGTGGTCTTGCCCGAACCATTGGGACCCAGAAAACCGTAGATGGCGCCGGCCGGCACTCTCACCGCCAGGTCCCGCAGTTCGAAGCTCTTGCCCGCGCGGTATCCGAGGTCGCGGGTTTCGATCGCGAGGGACATCAGGCCACTCCTTCCAGTTCCAGACGCAACGCCGCCCGCAGCTCCAGCACCGTCAGCCCCTGGCGTCCGGCCTCGACCAGGAGCGCACGTACCAGCCGGCGGGCCTCCGCTTCCCGCTCGCGCTGCCGGCGAGCCGGTTCGATCTCGAGCACGAAGGTTCCCGCCCCCTGTCGCATCTCCACGAACCCCTCCGCTTCCAGCTCACGATAGGCCTGGACCACCGTGGCCGGATTGATCCGCAGCTGCCCCGCCAGCAGGCGCACCGAGGGCAGTCCGTCTCCGGCGGTGAGTTCCCCGGCGGCGATGCCCACCCGGATCCGGGCCGCGATCTGGGCGTACAACGGGGTGGAGCTGCGGGGATCGATCTGGTCGAACATCAGTCTTTGCGATTCCTCAAGTGTATTGTTGTTGTGATACACTAAGACAATCGGCCAGGGCCGTCAAGAGGCCATGTGACCGGTCCTGGGGACCGGCCTCGAATCCGTCCCCCCCCAGACCGGCCAGCAAAGAGAAAGGCCGGCAGCTTTCGCCACCGGCCTCCCCCTCCCTCCCGCCCCCACTCTCGAGGGGCGATTCCCTATACCTTCATCCCAGCCATGGCCCGAACCAGATCGGTGGTGGAGATGACCCCGGCCAGCCTCCCCTCCCGCTCCACGAAGAGGCGATGAACCTCGAGGTACAGCATCCGCTGGGCCGCATCTTTGACGCTGGCCTCCGGCGTGACGGTCTGAGGTCGCGGGGTCATGAGCTCCCGCACCTCGGTCTGCTCGAAGATCCGCTCCCGCTCCTCCGGGTCGGGATGCTCCGCCAGGGCCTGCAGCACATCGCTGTTGGACAGCACGCCCACCAGCCGCCCGGCGTCATCGACGACCGGCAGGCCGGAGACATGATGTTCGGCGAGCGCCGAGATGGCCTCCCCGACTCGTTCCGCGGGCCCGATCGCCTTGAGATTGGTCTGCATGATGTCCGCGACGCGCATATGACCTCCTGTGGTGGTGCCTCGATCAATCCTGCCCCGGAGGGGTGAACGGACAGTGAAGTACCGGTGAGGAAGTCACCCGCCCATGTTCCCTTCAAACCCTGTCCCCTTTACCGGCATCCCATTCCGGCATGAATGAAACCGTCCGCCAAGCCCAGGAGGGAGATCCCCTCGCCTTCCGCGCCCTCTATGACGGGCATGTCGGGCGGGTCTACGCGCTCTGCCTGCGGATCGCCGGGGACGTGGTGGAGGCCGAGGAGCATACCCAGGATGTGTTCGTGCGGGCGTGGCAACAGCTGGGGAGCTTCCGTGGGGACAGCGCCTTCTCCACCTGGCTCCACCGCCTGGCCGTCAACGAGGTACTGCAGGGCCGGCGCAGCGCCGGACGACGCTCCGCCCGGCTGCAGCTCACCGAGGATGGCGGTGCGTCCATGGACGAGGGGAGACCGCAGCCGGCCCCGGGCGGGGACCTGAGCCGCGCCATCGCGGCACTGCCGCCGGGCGCCCGCGCGGTCTTCGTGCTGCACGATGTCGAAGGCTACCGCCATGAAGAAATCGCACAACTGACCGGTATCGCGGAGGGCACCTCCAAGGCCCAGCTGCACCGCGCGCGCCGGCTCCTCCGGGAGGCGCTGTCACGATGAACTGCGACGAACTGCAGGCCCGACTCGATGCCTGGGTGGACGGCACCCTGCCGGCGGCCGAGCAGGCCACCGTCGAGGCCCACCTCGCTGGCTGCGACCGCTGCAGGGCTGAGGCGGACGCACTGCACGCGCTGGTGGCCCAGGCCCGGGCCCTGCCACGAGAAGTGCATCCAGAACGGAACCTCTGGGACGGAATCGCCGTTCGACTGACCCCAACCGACGCCACCAGCCACGACCTCACGCTTCGGCGACCCCGGCGGTGGCTCTCCGCCAGCCGCCCCCTGCTGGCCGCGGCCGCACTTGGCGGCCTGCTGCTCGGTGCGGCGATCACCAGTCTGTGGCAGCGCCAGGGTGCCCGCCGCGAGTTCGTGATGGAGCAGGCTCGCTACGCCCAGGCCAGCGCCGACCTGGCCCGCGCTCTGGCCGGCAATGCCGCAACGCTCGCCCCGGAAACCCGGGCCGTCGTGGAACGCAGCCTCAGCATCCTCGACCAGGCCATCGCCGAGGCCGAGGCGGCGCTGGCCGCCGATCCGCGCAATGTGGCGCTGGAGCAGATGCTGCTGGCCCGCTACGAGCAGCGTCTGAACCTCCTGCGCCGGGCCGCAGCCGTCGGCGGGAGCGTGAGCTGATGCTGCGCGCCCTGCTACCTCTGCTGCTCGCGCTGCCCCTCGCCGCCCAGGAGCCCGTGGTACTCGGCCGCGCGCTCACAGCCGATGCCACGGTGCGGATCACCGTGCCGGCCGGGTCCATCCGGATCAGCGCCTGGGCCCGGGACAGCATCGCGGTCCGGGGCCGGGTGGATGCGGCTCTCGGCCGGGCGTTCCTGGAGGGCGGTGCCGAGGCGGTTCAGCTGGCCCTGGAGCCGCCGGCACGGCCCCGTGGCGGCGGACTGGCCGACCTCGAAATCTGGCTGCCCAGGGAGGCCCGGGTCTGGGTGACGACGACCGGCGCCAGCGTCGAGATCACGGCCCAGGGCGGCCGGGTCACGGTTCGCAGCGCCGGTGGCCGGGTCCGGCTGCTCGGCAGCGTCCGCGAGACGAGTATCGAAACCCTCGATGGCAACGTGGAGCTGGCCGTGACCGCCGAGACGGCCGAGGTCCGAACGGCCAGCGGGACGATCGTGGCACGGGGACTCATTCAGCAGCTTGATGCGTCCAGCGTCAGCGGCCCGCTGCTGATCGGCATGGAAGGGCCTATCGCCCGGGCGCGACTGGAGAGCGTCTCGGCAGAGATTGCCTTCAAGGGTGCCCTGCTGCCTGAGGGACGCCTCCAGGCCGAAACCCACGCCGGCAGCGTGGACCTCCGGCTGCCCCCCAGCCTGGCGGCTACCTGGTCGCTGACCAGCTACGCCGGCCCGCTCGACAACCAGCTGCTCCCGCCCTCAGCGATCAAGCAGGGCCCGCGGCGGGGCGAATGGCGCTTCACCACCGGAAGCGGGCAGGCGTTGGTGGAGGTGCGCACCTTCAAGGGCACGATCCGCCTGACTCCCAGGCCGCTGGAACGCTGAGTCCTCCGGGTAAACGTTCGACGCTTCGGCAGCATCCCAGAGAGGACCGCACCTGTAGGTGCCAATGTCCCTCAACCCCGGAGCCTGCCATGCGCCGCTTCCTGACGCTCTTCTCGCTGCTGACCCTGCTGGCCACGACACCCGCGCTGGCGGGTCCGCCGTGGATTTCCGTGGAGACCCCCGCCAACCCTTACATCCGGGGTACCCGGGACGCCCTCTGCCTGATCAGGGTGTACCACCACGGCGATCCCGCCTACACGCCCATCACGGCCTCGGCGGAGGGGCTGGTCGCCGGGGCCCGGCAATCGGTTCGGCTCACGCTCATCGAGACCGGAGTACCCGGAGTGTATGGGGTCAAGTTTCGGCCCGAACAGCAGGGAACCTGGATGGTCGTTGTCAGAGTGGGGGAGGACAAGGACTACGAGGGCGCCACCGTGGTGGCGACCCTGGACGGCAGCGGCGCCATCGCAGGGGCCACGGTCCCGACTCGACGGGACGGCCAGCACATCATTCCCCTCCGGGTGACCCGCGCTGACATCGACCGAATGCTCCACGAGCAGGCCACATCCACGCGGGCCGATAGCGGCACCGGCGGCAGGCTCCCCATCGCGCTGGCCGGCCTCCTCCTGCCCCTGGCCCTGGTGGTCCGCCGCCGCGACTAGCGGCCGCCCGGTGTGACCCAGCCGCCTCCCTCGAGCCCACGCCCGGGGGAGGCGGCGCGTTTGCAGTAATGGATCAACCTGCCGATACTTTCCATCAGCATCTGCCCACCGCGCAGAGAACCGACGCCGGGAATCCGCGAGTTGACCCAATCTCCAGAAGTCCTGATCATCGGCGACGCCTCGCTGAGGGCACTCCTGCCGGAGGACTTTGTCATCACCACCAGCGCCGACGTGGGAGCGGCGCTGGCCGGCGGGCAGAGCGAGTCCGCCGCGGTCATCATCCTCGCAGCCAGGTCCCGCGCCGACGCGGAACGGGCGGCCCAGGAACTCGAGGTGACCGGGACCCCGGTCGTTTGCCTCCTGCCAGAGCAGCCAGGGAGTGACATGCTGCCGCTGCTGCGTGCGGGCATCAGCGAGTGCCTCACGCGGGTGGAGACCTCGGCGCCGGTGCTGGCGGCCGCCTGCGCCCGGGCGATGGCCCGCGCGGCGGGGCGCGGGGCGCCAGGGGGGTTGTACCGGACCCTGGTCGACCGGGTAGCCGACCCGGTCATCGCCTTCGATCAGGACATGCGGATCACCTTCGTCAGCGCGGGCGCGACCAGGCTCACGGGCTGGCAACCGGCGGAGGCGCTGGGGAGGATGGCCACCGAGTTTGCCCCCCCGGAGGGACTCGCCATGCTGCTGGATGCCGTCCGGTGGGTCATGGACAACCCGGGAAAGCACTACCAGAGTCACGGACCGATCTGCCACCGCGCTGGGCACCTGGTGCGTGTCGAGGGCAGCCTGATCAATCTGCTGGATGAACCCTCCGTCCGGGCCATCGTCATCTCGTTCCGCGATGCGGCCACCCGGGACGAACAGACCCGGAGACTGCAACGCGATGAGGCGCGGTTTCGGGCCATCGCCGAAGACACCCCGGTTCCGGTGTGGCTGGAAGACGCCGAGCGCAACCTGATCTACGAGAACCGTACTGCCCTCGAGTTCGTCGGCCGCAAGTTCGCCGATGAGGAGGGAACCGGCTGGCTGGACACCGTTCACCCGGACGACCTCCCTGCGGTCCTCGAGCACTATCGGGACCGGCCGAACGACCTCCGCGCGGTCTCCCTCGAATTCCGGATGCGGCGGCATGATGGCGACTGGCGCAACGTGATGCAGATCGCGATCCCGAGGATCGACGAGCGGAGCCGGGTCGTCGGCTATCTCGGGGTGGACGTGGACATCACCGACCTCAAGACCAAGGCCGCTCGCACCGAGGCCGCCGAAGAGCGCTACCGGATGTTCGTCGAGCGCAGCGCTGAGGGCATCTGGCGCTTCGAGGTGATCCCGCCGATCCCGACCGACCTTTCGACGGAGGAACAGATCCGCCAGATGGCCAGCAACGGCGTGCTCGCCGAATGCAACCGCGCCATGGCCCGGCAGTACGGCCGGGAGGAAGCCGCCGACATGCTCGGGGCCCACCTCACGGACCTGATGGACCCGGCCGAGCCGAAGAATTCGGAGTTCTTGACGGCCTTCGTCAACGGCGGGTACCAGATCGTCGATGCCGAAAGCCACGAGTTCGACAGGCATCACCGGCGCGTGGTCTTCCTGAACACCCTCATCGGCTTCGTGGAGAACGGCAAGCTGGTTCGGGTCTGGGGCCTGCAGCGCGATGTCACCGAGCGGATGCAGCTCGAGGAAGAAGCCCGCCAGGCTCGGAAGATGGAGACCGCGGGCCGGCTGGCGGGCGGCATCGCCCACGACTTCAACAACCTCCTCACCGCCATTCTCGGCACCTCCGAGCTCCTGCTGGCCGATCTCGATCCAGAGAGCGGGCAGCGTGCCGATGTGGAAGAGATCAAGCGCGCCGCCACCCGGGCCGCGGGGCTCACCCACCAGCTGCTGGCCTTCAGCCGGCGGCAGGTGCTGCAGCCAAGGATCCTCGACCTCAACAACCTCGTGAGCGGGGTGGAATCCCTGCTGCGGCGGCTGATCGGCGAGCACATCCAGCTCTCGACCCAGCTCGCTCCCGGCCCCTGGCGGGTTCAGGCGGATCCCGGTCAGCTGGAGCAGGTGATCGTGAATCTCTGCGTCAACGCGCGCGATGCCATGCCCACTGGCGGCGCCCTGACCGTTGCTACCTCCAACGTCCATCGCACCAGCCAGACCGAGGGACCGGAGGCCATGGTCGAGCCCGGTCACTACGTCCTGCTGAGCGTCACCGACAGCGGCGTGGGCATGGACACGGAGACCCGGCTGCACCTGTTCGAGCCGTTCTTCACGACCAAGGAACTCGGCAAGGGTACCGGGCTCGGGCTCGCCACGGTGTACGGCATCATCAAGCAGAGCGGCGGATACATCTTTGCGGACAGTTCGCCCGGGGAAGGCAGCCGGTTCCGGATCTACCTGCCGCGGGCGGAGGGAGAAGCCGTCAGCGTCGCCCCGGCGCCCGTGCGGTCGACAGAGACGGCTCAGGGGACCATTCTCCTGGTCGAGGATGAAGAATCGGTGCGGCGCCTGGGGCGCCGGATCCTAGAGGGCGTAGGGTACCGGGTGCTCGAGGCTGCGGATGGGGCGGAGGCGCTCGCGGTCGCGGAGGCCTGGCAGGGCGACTTCGACCTGGTGATCACGGACGTGATCATGCCGGAGATGAGCGGCCAGATGCTGTCGGCGCGGCTGCGGGAACGTTCTCCGGGCCTGCGGATCCTGTATGTGTCAGGCTATACGGATGACGCCATTCTGCAGCACGGGCAGTTGCTTCCCAACACAGGCTTCCTCCAGAAACCGTTCACCCCCACCTCCCTGCTCCAGCGGGTACAGGAGGTCCTGAGGACGTAGTTACGGCGACCGCCGGACAATCAGCTGCGCACGCCCCTCCGGCGTGCCGGCCTCCCCCTCGAGGCCGAAGTACCAGTCCACCTCGTCCAGCAGTTCGTCCTCCGTCGAGACCCCCGTCAGGATCGATTCGGCGTACCCCGGCTCCACCAGCACATACCCAAAGGGAAAGTCCAGGCCGCTCAGCATGATCACCCGGCGCGGCCCGTCCGCGCGTTCCACCAGGAGCGTCTCGGCGTTGGTGGCCAGCAAGGGAATTCCGCGGTCGTCGAGGAACGGTCCCGCCAGACGAGTGTAGGCGCGGAAATCATCCAGCAGGTCCGCACCTTCCCCCGGCGCCAGGGTATCCGAGGCCGGCAGCCAGAACGCCACGACTGCGGCTTCCTGAATCACCAGGGCCCGCGCGGAATCCGGGAGCACGGCGTGATCGCGAGCGTCGCGGGATCCCGCCCGTCCCCGGCAGGCCGCGACACTCAGCAGCAGCAACACCCAGCGGGCCCGGCGAAGCGTTGTCATCTCGGGAGGCGAACGGTGAAAGCGTGAGCCCCCACGGGGCGGAAGTGGAGGTGAAGTTATCGCGCCGTGCGGTCGCGCGCTTCGACCAGACACTCAGAACGTGATCGATAATGAGTCATGTAATGACTGTAAGTATCCACTTGCACGCAGACGATCCACCCGCTATTCTGTCGCCCCATGACGGACATGACAGATCGAATCCTCGAAGCGGCCGCCCGGGTCTACGCAGAAACTGGGTTCAGGGGCACCACCACCCGCCGAGTGGCTCAGGAGGCAGGGGTCAACGAGGTGACCCTGTTCCGCCATTTCGGAACCAAGGAGGCGCTGGTCAAGGCCGCCCTGAGCGGCACGCGCCAGCAGGGCTCCTCCACCGCGCTGAGCGAGCCCGCTGACCCCCGGGCGGAACTGGTCTCCTGGGCACTCAACACCTATCGCCACTGGTATGCCAGCCGGCACCTCATCTCCCGGGTGATGGGCGACCTGCTGGAGCATCCGGAACTGGCTCCCAGCGTGTGCGAGGAGCCCACCTGCGAGCACGCGATGCTGGCCCGCTACCTGGAACGGATGCGGGCACTGGGGTGGACCACCAGGGAATTCCACTCCGAGGGCGCAGCGGGCCTGCTGCTGGGGGCGGTCTTTACCCACGCCCTGTGGCGGGACCACTTCGAGAAGCCCGGCCTCCCCGCACCGGAGATGGTGGTGGAGCACTACGTGGACCTGCTGCTGAGCGCGGTGGGCGCCCGGCGCCCCGGAGGGGCCGCCTGATGCGCGCCATCCCTGTGCTGCTGGCGCTGGTCGCGTGCGCCTCCGCGCTCCCCGCCCAGGAGCCATCCCCGCCGCGGACGCTCTCGCTCGATGAGGCGCTCCGCCTTGCCTTGCCCGCCAGTGAGAACCTCGGGCTCGCCCGGGCCGCGGTCGCGCGGGCCCGGGGCGAGGAACAGCGGGCCCGGAGTGAGTTCCTGCCGCAGATCACGGGCACCGCCTCCTACACCCGCACCCTTCAGTCCCAGTTTGACCGGGGTGGCTCCAGTGTGGCCGACAGCACCGCGCGCAGCTTCTGCGAGCGCTTCACCGCCGACCCGGCCCAGCCGGCCGGCACCCGCCTCGACTCATTGGAGAATGCGGTCACCTGCCTGACCCGACTCAACCCCTTCGCCGCCCTGGGCGACCTGCCCTTCGGCCAGAAGAACCAGTACAACCTCGGCATCCAGGCGAGCCAGCTCCTCTTCGCCGGCGGCCGGGTGCGGGCCCAGGCGCGCGCGGCGCGGGCCAGCCGGGAGGCCCAGGAGATCAACCTCTCGGCCCAGGAAGCGCAGCTCACGCTGGATGTGACCCGGGCCTACTACGATGCCGCGCTGGCCGAGCGGCTGCTCGGCATCGCCGAAGGCACCTTGATGCTGGCCGACACAACGCTCGAACAGACCCGGCTGGGGCGTGCGGTCGGCACGCTGCCGGAGTTCGACCTGCTGCGGGCGCAGGTCGCACGTGACAACCAGCGGGCGACGGTGCTCCAGCGCGAGGCCGATCGCACGGTCGCGCTGCTCCGGCTGCGGCAGCTGCTCAACCTCCCGCTGGACGAGGGGCTCCGGCTGACCACCACGGTGGACGACAGCACCCTGCCACGGGTTGCCGCCCTCGACAGCCTGGTGGCCCTGGGCAGTGACACCGCCGTGGACCGGCGCGCCCCCGTCCGTCAGGCGGAAAAGACGCTGGCAGCCCAGGAACAGGCGCTCAAGGTGGCCCGGGCGGAGCGCTGGCCCACAGTGACCCTCACCTCGAACTTCGCGCGCCTGGGCTATCCCGACGACCTCCTGCCGGCGTGGGGAGACTTCGTGAGCGACTGGAACCTGGCGATCGGCGTGCGGGTGCCGTTGTTCACCGGGGGCCGCATCGGCGGAAGCGTGAAGGTCGCGCGCGCCGGCCTGGATGATTCGCGCCTTCGGCTGGTGCAGACCCGGGAGCGGGCGGCCCTCGAGACGCGGGAGGCGGCGGAGCGGCGGCGCGCCGCCGAGGCCCAATGGATGGCGAGTCAGGGCACCGTGGAGCAGGCCGAACGGGCCCACGCCATCGCGGCCCTGCGATACCGCGAAGGCGTCTCGACCCAGACCGAGCTCGCCGATGCGCGCCTGCTGCTGGAGCAGGCGCGGGCCAACCGCGCCACCGCCGCGCGGGACCTGCAGATCGCCCGGGTTCGGGTGGCGCTGCAGGAGCACCTTCCGCTGGGACAGTAATCCGCCGCGCGCCCGCGCGCGGCCACGCCGAACGGCACCATCGAGGAGTACGACACATGCGGCAGTATCGAATTGGGATTCGCGGCGCCATGCGGTTCACCGCTCTCGCGTCCATGCTCGCGGCCTGCGGCGCCGGCGGCGGCGGGGACCGGCTGTCCGCCGACAGCACGGCGTGGGTCGGCAAGGAGAACATCGCGCTGGCAGTCGCCGAGACCCTCGAAGTCGGGCCTGCCATCAGCGGCACGCTGGAGGCCGAGCGGCAGGCCACGATCCGGGCAGAACTGGGCGGATCGGTGGTGGCGCTGGAGGTCGAGCCAGGTCAGGCGGTGACCCGTGGGGCGGTGCTCGCCCGCATCGATGACAGCGGCATCCGCGACGCCTCCGAGTCGAGCCGGGCCCAGGTACGCTCCGCGGAAATGACCACCGAACTGGCCAGGCGGAACGCCGTGCGCGCCGCCCGGCTGGCCGAAGGCGGCGCCATCGCCCAGCGCGAGCTGGAAGACGCCGAGTGGAGCCTCCAGAGCGCCGAAGCGCAGCTCACCGACGCCCGTTCGCGGCAGGCCAGCGCCGAGAAGCAACTGGAGCGGACGGTGCTCCGGGCCCCATTCTCCGGCGTAGTGGCGGAGCGCGCCGTCCGCCTGGGAGACATCGTCCAGTCAGGCACCGTGCTGCTGACCATCATTGACCCCACTTCCCTCAAGTATGAGGGCACGGTGCCGGTGGATGCGCTGGGGAAGCTCCGGCTCGGGACGCCGGTGCGCCTCACCCTGGCCGGCACCGGCCACCAGCCGATCTCAGGACGCGTGACCAGGATCAACCCCGCGGTTGACCCCGCCACCCGGCAGGTGCGGGTGACGGTCGCCGTGCCCAACGCCGGCGGGCAGCTGCCGGCCGGGCTGTTTGCCGAGGGCCGCCTGGCCAGCGAGACCCGGGAAGGCATCGTGGTCCCCTCCGCGGCCGTGGACCGCCGCGGGCTCCGGCCCCAGGTGATGCGGGTGAAGGGGGGCCAGGTGGAGCGGGTGGAAGTCGAACTCGGCCTGATCGATCCCGCCGGCGAGCGGATGGAGGTCCGCCAGGGACTGATCGCTGGAGACACTCTGCTCCTCGGCGGCGCCCGGGGGCTCATTCCCGGCACGGTCGTCCGGGTCGGCAGCCCGTCGGAGCTCCGACCGCCCAGCGCCGGAGGGGCGTGACATGCTGATTTCCGATTTTGCCATCCGGCGGCCGGTGATCACGGTCGTCACGATGCTGGCCCTCTCGGTGTTCGGCATCATCGCGCTGCTCCGCCTGAAGACGGACGAATTCCCGGACGTCCAGCCCCCCCTCGTGCTGGTGGGACTGGTCTACCCCGGCGGCTCGCCGGACGGAGTCGAGCGGGAAATCCTCGAGCCGGTCGAGGAGGTGATCGCGGCGATCAGCGGGGTCAAGAAAATCGAGGGTTCGGCCCGGGACGGCTATGGCCAGATCCTGGTCGAGTTCCAGTTCGACAAGGACCTGCTGGAGGCTACCCAGGAGATCCGCGATGGAATCTCCGCCATCCGGGTGGACCTGCCGGATGAGCTGGAAGAGCCCATCATCAAGAAAGTGTCCGACACCGACCGGCCGATCGTCTCGCTGGCGCTGTCTTCCGCCCGGCTCACCGCGGCCGAGCTGACCCGGCTCGCCGACCCGGGCATTTCTCGCGAGCTCCGCTCGCTGGCCGGCGTCGCCGAGGTGACGATCCTCGGCAAGCAGGAGCGGGAGCTGACGGTGCTGTTGCGGCCCCAGGCGCTGCAGGCGGCGGGCGTGAGCGTCGCCCAGGTGGTGCAGTCCCTGCGGGCGCAGAATCTCGCCGCGCCGGTAGGCCGGCTGGAGAATGGCTACGAGGAGCGGAGCATCCGGCTGACCGGCCGCCTGGCCGAGCCCCAGGACTTCCTCAAACTGGTGGTGGCGGAACGTGCCGGCCGCCTCATCCGCCTTGGCGAGCTGGCCGAGGTCGTCGATGGCACGCAGGAGCTGCGATCGCTGGCGCTCTACAACGACCGGGACGCCGTCGGCATCGACATCAAGAAGTCCAAGGGCTACAGCACCACCGAAGTCACCGACCTGATCCGTGAGCGGGTGGAGAAGATCCGGGCCGGCCTGCCCGAGGGGGTGGCCCTGGAGCTCGTCAAGGACGGTGGTGAGCGGGTGGACAACTCGGTGCGCAACGTGCAGGAGACCCTGATCGAAGGCGCCCTGCTCACGGTGCTGGTGGTCTTCCTGTTCCTCAATTCCTGGCGCTCCACGATCATCACCGGCCTGGCCCTGCCGGTGAGCGTGCTGGCCTCGTTCATCGCGGTGTGGGCCTTCGGGTTTACGCTGAACACCATGTCACTGCTGGGCCTCTCCCTGGCCATCGGCATCCTGATCGACGATGCCATCGTGGTCCGCGAGAACATCGTCCGCCACGTGGAGATGGGGAAGGACCACCTCACCGCGGCGCGGGAGGGCACCGACGAGATCGGCCTGGCGGTGGCGGCCACCACTTTCTCCATTCTCTCGGTCTTCATCCCGATCGCATTCCTGCCCGGAGTCTCGGGGCAGTGGTTCAAGCCCTTCGGCCTGACAATCGCCTGCTCGGTCGCGGTCTCCCTGTTCGTCTCGTTCTCGCTCGACCCGATGCTCTCGGCGTACTGGCCCGACCCGCATCAGGAAGAGCACCAGAAGGCGTGGATCACCCGGCTGCTGGACCGGTTCAACGCCTGGTTCGCGCGGCTCGCCGACCGGTACAAGCGCCTGATCGGCTGGGCGCTGGACCACGGCCTGGCGATCAATATCATCGCCGTCGGGACGTTCATCTCATCGTTCGTGCTGTTCGGCAAGGGCTTCGTGGGCCTGCTGGGCTCCCTGATGGGCGTGGCGGTGATGGCCTGGGCGGCCAGCCGCCCCTGGAGCTGGCTGCCGCGCCTGGGCGGCATCGCGGCGGGGCTGGCCGTCGCGGTGGTGCTGGTGCAGGTCGCTCCCGTGATCGGACGGGTCGGGGTGGGCTTCTTTCCCGAGGACGATCGCGCCGAGGTCAACGTGAAGATCGAGACGCCGCCGGGTTCCTCGCTGGCGTACGCCCGCGCCAAGACCGAGGAGGTGGTGTCGCTCATCCGGAGGTTCCCCGAGGTCCGCTACACCTATGCCACCATCGGCGGCGGGCTTGCCGGGGCCGTCGACGAGGGCAACCTCTACGTGCGGCTGGTCAGGAAGGACCAGCGCGCGATTTCCGCCGAGGAGTTCGCGGGGGCGCTCCGGGCGGAGACCAACCGGCTCACCGGGGTGAAGGTCTCCGTGTTCACCAGCGATTTCGGCGGCGGCCGCAAGCAGCTACAGTTGGAGATCCGGGGCGAGGATGTCCCCACCCTCACCGCCACGGCCGAGCAGGTGCAGGCCCTGGTGGCGGCGGTGCCGAACGTGGTGGATCTGGGGCTCTCCTCCAAGGGACAGAAGCCCGAAATCACCATCAACCTCGATCGCGGGCTGGCGGGCAGCCTGGGCCTCACCGTCGCGGAGATCGCCCAGTCGGTGCGACCGGCATTCGCGGGGCTGGACGCGGGCGACTGGGTAGATCCCAGCGGCGAGACCCGGGACGTCGAGGTCCGGCTGGTGCCGCAGGCGCGCGAGCGCGCCGAGGACCTCCGGCGCCTGCCGCTGTTCATGACCGGACCCGATGGCCGGCCCGCCACCATTCCCCTCGGCCAGGTCGCGGACATCACCCAGAGCATCGGCCCCGCGATCATCAACCACCTCAACCGGGATCCGGTGGTGAAGGTCGAGTGGAACACCTCCGGCCGCTCCACCGGGGAAGTGATGAACGATGTCCGGGTGGCGGTCGCCGGCATCCAGTTGCCGCCCGGCGTGCGCATCAGCGAGGGGGGCGACGCCCAGCAGCAGAGCGAAGTGTTCGGCAACATCTTCGTGGCGCTGGCCGTGGCGGCCATGCTGATGTACCTGATCCTGGTGATGCAGTTCGGGTCGTTCCTCGACCCCCTGGCCATCATGCTGTCCCTGCCGCTGTCCCTGATCGGCGTCATGCTGGGCCTGGCGGTGACCGGATTGACCATCAACATCATGAGCCTGATCGGGGTGATCCTGCTGATGGGCATCGTGGCCAAGAACGCGATCCTGCTGATCGACTTCGCCAAGTGGGCCCGCGAGAAGCAGGGCCTTTCGCTCCGCGACGCGCTGATCGAGGCCGGCGCCATCCGGCTGCGGCCCATCCTGATGACCACCTTCGCGCTGATCGCCGGCATGCTGCCGGTGGCCCTGGGCAGCGGCGAAGGCGCCCAGTTCCGGGCCCCCCTCGGCGTGTCGGTCATCGGCGGCGTGGTCACGTCAACGCTGCTGACCCTGATCGCGATTCCGACCTTCTATGAGATTCTCGACCAGGCGCGCGAGCACATGCTCGGCCTCGCCGGCCGTGTCCTCGGCCGCGACGCGATCAAGCAACTGAGTCAGGCCATCACCGGAGAGCATCAGGTCGGGCCGTGAGGCCGCACAGCGTCTCAGCGATGAGCCGTCCGAGGAGGTAGATTGCCCCTCCTTCGGTGGCCACCGCCGGTCGCCGATCGCCGACACCTCAAGTCACCAACACTGAACAACGGAGTCCATATGCCGAATTCCTCTGCTACCGCCACCTGGGAAGGCGGCCTCAAGGGAGGCAAGGGAGCCTTCGAAGGCGCGTCAGGCCTGATTCGTGGCCCCTACTCGTTCCTCACCCGGTTCGAGGGCGCCAAGGGCACCAATCCCGAAGAGCTGATCGCGGCGGCACACGCCTCCTGCTACAGCATGGCGCTGTCCGCAGATCTCGAGAAAGCGGGCACGCCGGCCACCCGGATCACCACCGGTGCGGTGGCGACGCTCGGTGTCGTGGACGGGGCGCCACGGGTGACCAAGATCGTCCTCACCGTCCGGGGCGTGGTGCCCGGCGTTGCGGATGATGCCTTCAAGCGTGCCGCCGAGGCCGCCAAGACCGGGTGCCCGATCTCCAACCTGTTCAAGGGGAACGCCGCCATCGAGCTGGACGCGAAGCTGGGCTAGGTCCCGTGGTACGGGGGTTGCCCCTCAAGGGTCCGGGTGCCGAAAGGCAGCCGGACCCTTCGCAGTGAGGTAACCCGTTGGAACTTCAGGGGCTGACCGATGCTTTCAGCCGCTGGAGGAACGAGGCGAATGTCAAAGGATTGGACAATAGTGACCGGTCCAGCAGCGTCGATCAGGCGCGGCAGGTCGATTCTGCTGATGATCCTCGCGTCAGGTCTGTTGGGCGCACACCACACCATTGGTGAAGCACCGGCGGTTCCAGTGCTCGCGCCCGGCAGCCGCGTGACCGGGTTGCTGGACGGCGCCGGTCCCGGTGCCGCCACCCGCGCCACGTGGTCCGCCGAGCGCAGCTTCCGCCGGGTTTCCCTGGCCGCGTGGGGGCGCTACGCCGCCCTGACCCCCGGGGAGCGCCTGACGATTCTCAAGATCAATCGCGTTGACCAGCGCCACGCCGGCCGCCGGCCGCTGCTGGTCCCCGAGGCCATCGCCGAGGAGCTGAGCTACAGCCCGCTTCCGTCCCGGCTCGACGAGCTCGCCGCCGTGCCGCGCTTCGTGCTGGTGTCGCGCCGGGTCCAGGCCTTCGGCGCCTACGAACACGGCGTCCTCGTCCGCTGGGGGCCCACCAGCACCGGCAAGGCGGCCACGCCGACCGACGCCGGGCTGTTCTTCACCAACTGGAAGTCGCGCAAGACAGTGAGCACCGACGATCCTTCCTGGATCCTCGAGTGGTACGTCAATTTCATCAGCGAGAAGGGCGTCGCCTTCCACCAGTACGAGCTCCCCGGCCGCCCGGTGAGTCACGGCTGTGTCCGGCTCCTCGCGGAGGACGCCGAGTGGATGTATCGCTGGTCGGGCGCATGGTCGCTGGACCGGCGGCGGCGGGTGATCGAACGCGGCACCCCGGTGCTGGTGGCAGGCGAGTACGACTACGCCGGGCCCGCGCCGTGGCTCCGCCTGGCGGAGGACCCCAATGCCGACCGGATCAGCCCCGAGGAGGCCAGCGCGATCCTGCTGCCCCACCTCGGCGCCCTCGCACCGCGAGCGGCGGACCGGGTCGCCTCACTCGGCACCTTCAGGCGAGTCGGGGCCTAGACCGGCCCTTGCCGGCGCCGGTATCCGGCGATATTTCTGCGACACGGTACGGCCCAGTGCCGTTCCCCTGACAACCTTAGAGCCCGATCCGAATCTCCGGACCCTGGTCCGCACCAGGACCGGGCTCATCTTGTGTCGCAGAGGCGACCCCATGCCCGCTCAACGCCTGACCCGCGGGATCCGCTCGCATGCCGTGCTGGCGGTGATTGTTTGCGCCGCAGGGCTGCTCATGCCCCAGGTGGTCATCAGCCAGACCACGGGGGCCCGAAGCGTGATCATCAACCGCCATCCGCTCCCGGCCGACACCCTGCGCCCGCTGGAGGAGCACTTCCGCACCACGATCCCGGACGGGCGCTACTGGTACGACGCCGTGTCGGGGGCCTGGGGTCTGGAGGGAGGGCATACCCGCGGATTCACCCTGCCCGGCCTCCCCCTGGGCGGGAGGCTGCCCGCGGACATTTCCGGTGGCGGGACCGGGGTCTTCATCAATGGCCGCGAACTGCACCCGATCGACCTGCAGGGGCTGCGGACCCTGGTGGGGCAGGTGCTCCCCGGACGCTACTGGCTTGATGGGCAGGGGTATGCCGGGTACGAGGGTGGCCCGGCCATCGCGAACCTCATGCAGCTGGCACAGCAGTTATACCGGCAGGGCGGTGGCGTCGGCGAGAACTACGGCGGCGGCGCGGGTGCGTATGCCAACCCACGCACCGGCATCGGGATCATCACGGATGGGCAGGGAGGCGCGGGGGTATTCGGCCCATAGGGCCGTCATGACCCAACGCCGTGAATCGGCCGGTGGATTCACGGAGATATTCGGGCCGCAACATCAGCGGGACGCGCAGAACCGCAGGGCCGGCCGGAGACGTTGGTGGGGCGTCGTTCATCAACCCCCACCATTTTCCGCGAGGCCCGTATGCCTTCCCCGATTGGCCAGTACCACCTGGCGCTGTTCGCCGTGCTCGCCGCCGGTTGCAGTCCCGACCGCTCCCCCTCCGATCCGCTTGCGGAGTCCACCGCCGCCGCCGCGAATCGCCCCACGTCACTCGGCTTCGTGGCCACCGCCAGCAACTCGTCCGCCGGCAACGCCATCATGGTCTTCCCTCGGTCCGCCGATGGGGCCCTCGGCGACCCGCAGTCCTTTCCCACCGGGGGAGCGGGCACCTCTGGTGGACTCGGCAACCAGGGCGGCATCGCGCTGAGCCCGGATCGCCGCTTCCTGCTGGTGGTGAACGCCGGCAGCAACGATGTCACGGTCTTCCGGACCGACGGGGGGAACCTGTCGCTGGTTGGAGTCACGCCCTCTGGAGGGGCCCAGCCGGTAAGCGTGACCGTTCGGGATGGCCTGGTGTATGTGCTCAATGCCGGCGGCGCCGGGGGCGTCCACGGTTTCCGGCTCAGTGGATCCGGGGACCTGGTCCCGATCGCCGGTTCGGCGCGCCCGCTCTCAACCGGGTCCAGCGCCCCGGCGCAGGTGGGTCTGAGCCCGGATGGCCGGTGGCTGGTGGTAACCGAGCGCGCCACCAATCTGATCGGCCTTTATCGGGTGCGAGGCAACGGCCTGCTCGGAGATTACGTGGCGGTGCCGTCGGCCGGGATGACCCCGTTCGGCTTCGCCTTCGACCGGCGGGGGGGCCTGTTCGTGTCCGAGGCCTTCGGGGGCGCGCCGGACGCCAGCGCACTCTCCTCCTACGCCCTGACCCAGGGCCTCTTGCTCGCGCTGCGCACCGCCTCCGCCGGCACCACCGAGACCGCCGCGTGCTGGGTGGAGCTGACGCCGGATGGGCGGTTTGCCTACGTCACCAATACCGGGAGCGGAACGCTGAGCGGCTACCGGATTGGAAGCGACGGGGTCGTTGCGCTGCTGGATGCCGATGGCGTGACCGGCGTGACCGGGGCCGGCCCGATCGACCTCACCATTTCCCCCGACGGGCGCCGTCTGTACACGCTCGACGGCGCGGGCGGGACCATTTCTGGCTTCGTGGTGCGGGCGGAGGGGAGCCTGGAACGGATCGCGGGGGTTTCCCCGGCTGTACCGGCGGGGGCCAACGGGCTGGTGTCCTGGTAATCAGCCTTCGACCGGCGTGGCCTGCTCGCCGCTGGCGCGGGCGGCCACGCGCAGCAGCTCGAACTCCGCCTGACAGAATGGGCAGGCCATCACGTGGTCCAGCACGGCGAGGCGGTGATCCTCGTCTTCCTCCCGGCGGATCAGCGCCGCCATGCGCTCCACCGGCGGGCAGGTGGCCCGGTCCTGGCCGGCGTCGGCCCGGAGGGCAAGCAGCCGGTCGTAGCTGAGGCGCAGGCGTTCGTCGCTCATTGGATGGCCTCGGGTCCGATGCCCATCGCGGTCAGGCGTTCGCGGAGATCCGCGAGGCCGCGGTACAGGAGGTTGCGGGTCTTGGGCTCCGTCCAGCCCAGCAGGTCGGCGATTTCCAGCCGGTCGTACCCGGCCAGGTACATCTTGACCACCGCGCGCCGGGCCGGAATCAGGTTGTCCACCGCGGCGCCGATCTGCCGCTGCAGTTCCTCGTTTTCCAGCGGGGCATCCGCGCCCAGAGACTCTCCCAGCAGGGCCACCCCGCTGGGCCGGGAGAGCCGCGCCGGGGTCTCCCGCCGCGCCCGCCGCCGCCGGAGCACGTCCAGCGCCGCCGATACAGCGGTGCGGTGGATGTAGGACGCGGGCGCCGCCAGGATTTTCTCACCGCTCGCCAGCGCCTTCCAGAGCCGGACCCGGACTTCCTGCACCAGGTCGTCGACATCGCTGCCGGTCAGGCTGTGCTGGATGCCGATGACTCGCACCCGGGCGGCAAACCGGGCCACCACGGCATCGAGCGCTTCGGAGACGGCGTCGGGCTGGCTTTCCATATTCCCCAACGTACTGGCTCCCGCGGAACCTGCAACCCGGCGACCGGCCGAGAAGCGCGGCCGCCCCGATGCGTATCAGTGACAGAGAGGCCGAATGGCCGGCCTCCGTCACCCCGGAGTCAGTTCATGAGCACGGTCGCGCTGAGTCGCACCCGCCGCACCACCCTGGTTTCCCTGTCGCTCGGCCTGCTGGTAGCCGCGACGCTCCTGCTCGGCTGCTTCGGCAGCAGCAGCACCGACGAGGGGAGCAGCAACTACTGCGAGCAGAACCCCGAGAACTGCTAGGCGTCAGCTGGCCGGCGGACGGTGAAGCCGGATGGCGCTGTCGAGGAAGCCGGCGATCATCTTCTGCAGCCGTTCCGCCTGCCTGGGTTCCTGGAGAGCGCCGTCCGACGTGAAGGCCTGCCCGCCGCTGGGCAGGGCGAACATGTCGGGGTAGACGAAGACCCCCAGGCCTTCCAGCGGGATCCGCAACTGCCATAGCCCTCGCACCCCGCCGACGGGCCCGCTGGAGGTCGACAGCAGCAGGGCGCTCTTGCCGCGGAAGGGAATGGGCCGGTGCCGGGACACCCAGTCGATCAGATTCTTGAGCACTCCCGGCATGGAGAAGTTGTATTCCGGCGAGGCGAGCAGCAGGCCCTCCGCCGCCGCCAGCCGCTGCCGGAAGGCCTCGCCGCCCGGCGGGAGCCCACTCTGGTTCATCACATCCTGATCAAATGACGGGACCTCGAACTCGCGGAAGTGCGCCACGTCTACCTCCGCCCCGGCCGCACGCGCGACCGAGACGGCCACTTCCAGCAGCCGGCGGTTGAGCGATGGTGCGCGCAACGAGGCCGCGACGGCCAGCAGGCGAATGGTCATCGGAGCAGCGGCCTGAGCCCGCGCCAGACATTGTCGGCCACGCGCCGCGCCCCGGCCTCGTTGGGATGGATGCCGTCCTGCTGGTTGAGGGAGTCGATGGCGGCCACGCCCTCGAGGATGAACGGCAACAGGGCGACGCCGTCCGCCTGGGCCACGGCGGGGAAGATGTTGCGGAACCGGGTCACATAGGTGGCGCCCAGCGTGGGCATCGCCTCCATGCGGGCCAGCCCGATGGTCGTGGCCGGTGATTTCTCCCGGACCCGGGTGATCATCCCATGGATGTTGGCGGCGATGGAGTCGGGATCCTGCCCGCGGAGGCCGTCGTTGGCGCCGGTCTCGATGACGAGCACGGCGGGGGGCTGCCGCAGGATCCAGTCCACCCGGCGCAGGGCTCCCGCCGAACTCTCTCCGCTCACCCCGGCATTGACCACGCGATACGCCAGGCCTGCCGAATCGAGCTTGCGCTGGATCAGGGCGGGGTAGGCGCTGTCGGGATCCAGGCCGAGGCCCGCCGTCAGAGACGTCCCGAGAAAGACGATGGTCGGCTCGGACGCCGGCGCCTGGACGCCCGAGACCGGCAGGGGCGGCACCACCGAATCCGGTCGCGGGGTCCGTGCCGTGCGGCCCTGGCCGTCACAGGCGGCGGCCAGCAGCATGGCCACCGCCCCCGCTATAGTTCTAGCCTTCGCCGAGGCCGCTGCTGTCCAATCTTTGGACCCGTCCTCACCCCGCATCCCTGACTCCCGACGTTGAATCGACGCCCATGATCATCGCAGAATCGCTCTCTCGCGAATACCTCTCTGGCGGCCAGCCGCTCCGCGTGCTGAAGGATATCACTTTCCGTATTGATACGGGGGACATCGTCGCCATCGTCGGACCATCGGGCAGCGGCAAGACCACCCTGCTGGGGCTGCTCGCCGGGCTGGACCGCCCCACCGCCGGCCGAGTGCTCATCGACGACCAGGACCTGACCCGGCTGGACGAGGACGGCCTCGCGCGCTTCCGGGCGGAGCGAGTCGGCTTCGTGTTCCAGTCGTTTCACCTGATCCCGACGCTCACCGCCCGCGAGAACGTGCAGGTCCCGCTCGAGCTGCGGGGTGAGGAGGCCGCGGGTCGCTCCAACGAGCTGCTGGGCCGAGTGGGGCTCAGCGGGCGGGAGCATCACTATCCCGCCCAGCTCTCCGGTGGGGAGCAGCAGCGGGTGGCGCTGGCGCGGGCCTTCTCCAACCGGCCCAGGATCCTGTTTGCCGATGAGCCGACGGGCAACCTCGACGGCGCCACCGGCGCCCGCGTGGTGGAGATCATGCTGGGACTCAACCGGGAATTCGGCACCACGACGGTGCTGGTCACCCACGACCTCGACCTGGCCGGCAAAGCCCGGCGCATCATCCGGCTCGCCGACGGGGCAATCGTCGAGGATCGCCGCACCGGCGGGCCCGCCGCATGAGCCGGATGCGATTCATTGCCACCATGGCCTGGCGGGAAAGCCGCGGGGGCGGAGCGCGCGTGCTGTTGCTCACCGCGGCGATCTCCATCGGCGTGGGGGCGCTGGTGGCCATCGATTCGTTCACCGACAACCTGCAGGTGGCGGTGGAGCAGCAGGCCCGTGCCCTCCTCGGCGGTGACATGGCCATCTCGGCCCGGCGGGACGTCACCGACTCCACTCTGGCGATGGTGGACTCGGTGGTGCGCGCCGCGGGGGCGGATCCCGCCCGGGACCTGGCGGAGCTGGCCAGCTTTACCGGGATGGCCTACGTCACCCGGACCAGCGGGGCCCGGCTGGTCCAGGCCACAGCCATCACCGGAGGCTACCCCTTCTACGGCGAGATTCGCACCACGCCCACGGGAGTGTGGGGCCGCCTCGCCGAGCAGGGCGTCGCCCTTGTCGACCCGTCGTTTCTGACCGCGCTCGCGGCGGAGATCGGCGACACCCTGGCCCTGGGGGAGGCCCGGTTCGTCATCGCGGGGACGGTGACCAATTTCCCGGGTGAAGTCGGCGTGCGCAGCGCATTCGGGCCGCGGGTCTACATCCCGGGACCCGATCTCGCATCCACCAAGCTGCTGGGCTTCGGCAGCCGACTGGACCGTCAGTGGTTCGTGCGCCTCCCGGCAACCCTCGATGCCGAGGCCTTCGCCGAGACCTGGCGGCCCCGGCTCGCGCCGGAGCGCCTGCGGCTGCGCACGGCGGTGGAGGATGAGCGGGACCTCAAGGAATTCCTGGACCAGCTCGGGCGCTACCTCGGCCTGGTCGCCCTGGTCGCGCTCCTGCTCGGGGGAATCGGGGTCGGCAGCGCGGTGCAGGTGTTCATCAAGCGGAAGCGGGAAGGCATCGCCGTCCTGCGCTGCCTGGGGGCGACCAGTGGCCAGGTGTTCGGGATCTACCTGCTCCAGGCCGCCGTCATGGGCCTCGCCGGGAGTGCGGCCGGCGTCCTGCTCGGTGTGATCCTCCAGCTGGCGATGCCGGTGGTGTTCGGCGCCTTTCTCCCGCTGGATGTGGCGGTCCGGCCGTCGCTGCCGGCGGTGCTGACCGGCCTGGGCGTGGGGGTCTGGGTAGCGACCGTGTTTGCGCTGATTCCGCTCCTCGGCGTTCGCGACGTGCCGCCGCTTGCGGTGCTCCGCCGGGACGTGGACGGGGGCGCCACGAACCGTCCCGATGGGTGGACCGGCCTGGTGTGGATCGCCCTGGTGCTCAGTGTCATCGGGATGGCCGCGCTTCAGGTGGGAAACCTGCTCCGGGGTCTGGCCTTTGCGGCGGGCATCGCCATTGCACTCCTCATCCTGTGGCTGGCCGCCCTGGGCCTCATCCGGGGGCTCCGGCGCCACTTCCCCAGTCGGCTCTCGTATCCCTTCCGGCAGGGACTGGCCAACCTCTACCGGCCCGCCAATCAGACGGTCGCGGTGGTGCTGGCGCTGGGGTTCGGGGCCTTCCTGCTGGGTGCCCTGGCGGTGACTCAGCACAACCTGCTGCGGCAACTGGAACTGGATGGCGGCCTGGGACGGCCCAATCTGGTGCTGTTCGACATCCAGCCAGACCAGGAGGCGAGCGTGGCGGGACTGGTCCGCGCCGCCGGACTCCCGCTTCAGCCCGCCGTGCCGATTGTCCCGATGCGGATCCGTGCCATCAACGGCGTGCCGGTGAAGGACATGCTGGCCGACTCGACCAAGCGCCGCCGGCGGGACGGGGAGCGGGCGGAAACCTGGGCGCTCCGCCGCGAGTTCCGCTCCACGTATCGTGATACGTCGGTCGCCTCGGAGAAAGTGGTGGTGGGTGACTGGTGGCAGCCGGGCGCGACCACCGAGCCGGTGCCGATCTCGCTGGAGACCGGCGTGGCGGGCGATCTTGGCGTGACCATCCGCGACACCCTCGTCTGGGACATCCAGGGGGTGCCGGTGAGCAGCGTGATCGTGAACCTGCGCGAGGTGAACTGGGCCCGGTTCGAGCCCAACTTCTTCGTGGTCTTCCCCGATGGCGTGCTGAATGAAGCGCCACAGACCTTTGTGCTGCTGACCCGGGTGGATGACGCCACCATCATGGGCCGGCTGCAGCGCGCCGTGGTCGAGCGCCACCCCAACGTGACCTCCATTGACCTCACCTCGATCCAGAAGACCATCGAGCAGATCGTCGCCAGCGTGGCGCTCGCCATCCGCTTCATGGCGCTCTTCAGCCTCGCGACCGGCGTGGTGGTCCTGATCGGGGCGCTGGCCACGAGCCGCTACCAGCGGGTGCGTGAGGCGGCGCTGCTCAAGACCCTCGGCGCCACCCGGCGCCAGGTGGTGCGGGTGATGGTCACCGAGTACGCCGCCCTCGGGGCGCTGGCGGCGCTGGTCGCCGCCGGCCTTGCGGCGGCGGGCGGGTGGGCACTGATGAAGTGGGTCTTCGAAGTCCCCTTCTCGGTACCGTGGACGGGATTCTCGCTGCTGGCCGCGGTGCTGGTGGCTCTCACGGTGATCACCGGCCTGTGGAACAGTCTCGACGTGTTCCGCCGGACCCCGATGGAGGTCCTCCGGTCGGAGTAGGCCGAAACGCCGGCGCCGGGCGGCGGCCACCGCCGTCCCGGCGCCCGCGCCAGCCTCCCACGGCTCGGTTCCCCTACCCCAATTCCGCCTGTACCTTTCTCCCACCTCTCACCCCCATGCCATGCTCGCAATCGACCTGACTGGAAAGCGCGCCTTCGTGGCCGGCGTCGCGGACGACGGCGGCTTCGGATTCGCCATCGCCAAGGCGCTCGCCGAGGCCGGAGCCTCCGTCGCGGTGGGCACCTGGCCACCGGCCATGAACATCTTCCTCAACCTGCTGGAACGGGGGAAGATGGACGCGTCGCTGGCCCTGCCGGACGGCCGCAAGCTCGGGTTCGAGCGCATCTACGCCCTCGACGCCGCCTACGACACCCTGGCCGACGCGCCCGCCGATATTCGCGAGAACAAGCGCTACAAGGAACGCGGCGACTTCAGTATCGAGGGTGTGGGTGCCGCCCTCCGTGCCGACTTCGGCGACCAGCCGCTGGACATTGTCGTCCACAGCCTGGCCAACGGCCCGGAGGTCAAGAAGCCGCTGCTCGACACCAGCCGGGCGGGCTACCTCGCGGCCGTCGGAGTCAGCGCCTACAGCCTGACCTCCATGGTGCGGACCTTCAGTCCCATGATGCGGCCCGGCGGCTCGTTCCTGTCGCTGACCTACATGGCGGGGGAGCGCGTCATCCCTGGCTACGGCGGCGGCATGTCGAGCGCCAAGGCGGCGCTGGAGGCCGATACCCGGACGCTGGCCTTCGAGGCCGGCCGGCGCTGGGGGGTTCGGGTCAACACCATCTCCGCGGGACCGTTCGCCTCCCGGGCGGCCAGCGCCATCGGTTTCATCGACCTGATGATTCGTTACTGCCGTGCCAACTCGCCGCTGCCGCGGGACCTCGATGCCCGGGAGGTCGGCGCCACCGCGGCGTTCCTCGCCAGCCCGCTGGCCCGGGCGATCACCGGCACCACCGTCTACGTGGACAACGGCTATCACTCCATGGGCATGGCGGTGGAGGGGCTGGACGGAGGCGCCGCCCAATGACGGCGGGTGGCGGCGGGCAGCCCCAGGCAGACGCCGCCACGGGGCCCCCGGCCGAAATGAACTACGCCCTCGCCGGGGCCATCTCTGCCATGGTTGCGGTGGCCGCAGGCGCCTTCGGAGCGCACGCCCTGCGGGCCCGGCTCGAGCCGCGAATGCTGGAAGTGTTCGAGACTGCCGTGCGCTACCAGATGTACCACGTGCTGGGGCTGTTCGCGGCGGCCTGGTTCCTCCAGGGCGGACCCTGCCGGCCCGCTCGCTGGGCCGCGCGGTTGTTCCTCGCGGGTACCGTCATCTTCTGTGGCAGCCTCTATGCCCTGGCCCTCACCGGCGTGACCGGTCTGGGCGTGATCACGCCGCTGGGCGGCATCGCGTTCCTGGCGGGCTGGGGCTGCCTCGCCCTGGCCGCGCGGCGTGCCTAGCCGGTGCATCCCGCCGCAGCGGAGTGGCAGCGCCTCATCTCCCGCTTCGACCGCTGGTTTGAAGCCACTGCGGCGCGTTACCCGGGCGTCATACCTTGCCGGGCCGGCTGCAGCGCCTGCTGTCATGGACCGTTCGACATCTCCGTCGCCGACGCCCTGCTGCTCAGAGAAGGCCTGGCTACGCTGCCGGAAGCCGAGCGCCAGCAGGTCGCCGCGCGGGGGCGGCGGATCCTCGCCCGGATGCAAGCCTTGGCGCCGGACTGGGGTCCGCCGTTCGACGTTCAGGCGGTGGGGGACGACGAGTTCGATATCCTCTGCGACGCGCTCGCGGACGAGCCGTGCCCGCTGCTGGACACCGAAGGTCGCTGCCGGGTGTACCCCTTCCGCCCGCTGGTCTGCCGCATGATCGGGCTGCCGCTGCTCACCGCCGACGGAGAAGTCCTGGAGAACGCCTGCCCGATCCAGGAGGAGTTCCCCGCCTATGCCGCCCTCGATCCGGTGCCGTTCGACCTTGCGGCGCTCGAGGACCGCGAGGGCGCATGCCAGGAGGCGGCAGCCCAGGTCCTCTTCGGCGAGCCGGGCCGGAGTGGGTTCGAGACCACCATTGCCGCCGTCGTGGCGGGAGGTTGAGCATGCCGAACCGGACCCTGCGGGATCTCTTCCGAGGGCGCGGTGCCCACGTGGACCCGGTGGAATGTCTGGACGGCCTGAGCGTCGAGCTGGCCGGGCGCAGGCTCCCAGGCGTCGAGCACAGCATCCACCAGCAGGCGTGGCACATGAACTACTGGATGGACTACGAGCTCCGCTCGCTGACCGGCCCGGAGGTGCCCTACCCGGAACACGCCACGGCAAGCTGGCTCCCGGAACCGGCGCCGGCGGGGGTCCAGGTCTGGCGCGCGGAGGTGGCCCGTTTCCGCCGGCAGGTCGAGGAACTCAGTGAGTGGGCCCGCCGCGCCAGCCTCGAGGGACAGGGCTCCCGGGTGGTGCACCCGCAGCAGGGAGACACCGTGCAGGATGTGCTGTGGCAGATGGTGGCCCACAACAGCTACCACGCCGGCCAGGTGGTGCTGCTGCGCCGGGCATTCGGGGCGTGGCCGCCGGCGGGTGGCGGGGACACGTGGTAGACGGGCGGAACGGCGGACTCGACAACGAAAAGAACGGGTGGATCCACCAGGATCCACCCGTTTCAATTGCTGGCGCAACGCCCTGCCGGCCGGTGCTACTTCAGCGGGTTCAGCGTCGGCGCATGGGTGTACAGGTAACCGAAGATCACCATCAGCGCGACGATGATGAAGGCCGCCAGGATGAGGGAGAAGGTGAACACCCCGCTCAGCAGTTTGCCGTCCATTTTCAGGTGCATGTAGAACATCGCCACCAGGGCGAACTTGAACGCCGACAGGATGAGCAGTACCGGGACCACGATCGGCTCGAGGATCGTGGCGAGGCCCGCGGGACTGTGGCGGTGCACCACTTCGTAGGCGGCGACCTCGAGGGCCGTGAGGGCGAACAGGACCAGGGCGATCTTGAGGTACGTCTGCCAGCCCGGGTGGGCGTGTTCAGCGTGCGCGGCAGCTTCCATGGCCATGGGACTCAGCGGATGAGGTAGACGACGGGGAAGATGACGATCCAGACCACGTCCACGAAGTGCCAGTAGAGCGCGGCGATCTCGAGGTTGAGCGACTTCTCCGGCGGCAGATCTCCCTTGAGCGCCACGACCAGCACCGAGATCAGCCATACCAGGCCCAGCGTCACGTGGGTCCCGTGGAACCCGGTGAGGGTGTAGAACGTGGAGCTGAAGAGGTTGGTCGTGTAGCCCATGCCGCGGTGGGCGAAGTGGCTGAACTCGTAGACCTGCATGCCCACGAAGAACACGCCGCAGAAGATGGTGGCCACCAGCCAGCCGATCAGCTGCTTGCGGTTGCCGCGCTGCGCGCCACTCAGCGCCAGCACGATGAAGAACGAGCTGAACAGGAGCAGCGCCGTGCCGAAGGTGACCAGCGGAATCTCCAGCATCTGTTCCTGGAGCTGGCCCGCCCGGTTCAGCCACTCGGCGTGGGGCTTGGGACCGCTGACATCCCGCCCCTTGTAGACGAGATAGGTCCCGATCAGTGAGGCGAAGAACATGCACTCGGACCCGATGAAGGTCCAGATCGCCAGCTTCCGGTTGTCGAGCCCGGTCGCGGTGTAGTGATGTTCGTCCATTGTGTGTGCGTGTTCGGCCACGATGATTCTCCGATGGAGTACTCTGCCGCTGTCCGCTACCCGTTGCTGGCGTCCTTCGCTGCCGCGGTCGGCTGATGCCGGATCGCCGGTGCTCCCTGCCCTCTCACCCCGCCGGCTCGAACGCCCACGCAAAGATCCCGTAGACCAGGATGACCAGCCCCACCGCGTGCACCCACAGGTGCGACCCGCCGATGAACCCGCCCAGCGTGACCGCCACGCCGATGGCCGCGATCATGGGCTTGATGGACGGGTTGGGCATGTGAATCCCGGCCCCGCTCACCCGCGTGGGCTCGGGCATCGTGCCGCCGGCCTGGGCCTTCATTTCCCACAGCGCGTCGCGGCCATGCACCTGCGGCAGCGTCGGGAAGTTGAACACCTGCGGCGGCGAGGGAATGGACCACTCCAGGGTGGCGCCATTCCACGGATCGGCCGGGGCCGGCGGCTGGGTGCCGCGGGAGGTCTTCCAGATATTCCAGAGGAAGACCATGAACGACAGCGTGATGATGAACGAGCCCACGGTTTCGATCTGGTTCAGCAGCGCGAAGTTGCTCTCATCGCTGTAGGTGTACACCCGCCGGGGCATGCCATTCAGCCCGACAATGTGCATCGGGAAGAAGGTCAGGTTGAACCCGATCATCATCAGCCAGAAGTGGAGCGTGCCGAGCCCCTCGTCCAGCATCTTGCCGGACATCTTGGGCCACCAGTAGTACGCCCCGCCGGTGAGCGCGAAGATGGCGCCGCCGAAGAGCACGTAGTGGAAGTGGGCCACGATGAAGTAGGTGTCGGTCTGCTGCAGGTCGGCGGGGGGCGACGCGTGCATGACCCCGGAGAGGCCGCCCATGATGAACATGGCGATGAAGCCGAGGGCGAAGAGCATCGGGGTCTTGAACTCGAGCTTCCCGCCCCAGACGGTCCCGATCCAGTTGAAGATCTTCACCCCGGTCGGGATGGCGATGATCATCGTCGCCAGGGCGAAGAACGCGTCGGCGAACGGCCCCATGCCGGTGGAGAACATGTGGTGGGCCCACACCCCGAAGCCGACGAAGGCGATGAACGCGCCGCTGAAGACCATCGCCGCGTAGCCGAAGAGCGGCTTGCGGGAGAACACCGGCAGGATCTCCGACACGATCCCGAAGGACGGCAGGATCAGGATGTACACCTCGGGGTGGCCGAACAGCCAGAAGAGGTGCTGCCAGAGGATCGGGTCGCCGCCGCCCGCGGGGACGAAGAAATGGGTGCCGAAGCTCCGGTCGATCATCAGCAGCACCAGCGCCACCGTGATGATCGGGAAGGAGAGCAGCAGCAGGATCTGGGTGATGAAGCTCATCCACACGAACATGGGCATGTGCATCATCTTCATGCCCGGCGCCCGCAGGTTGATGATCGTCACGAAGAAGTTCACCGCCGCCGCCAGCGAGGCGATGCCCAGGATCTGCAGGCCCACGGTCCAGAAATCGATGTTCATTCCCGGCGAGAACTGCTTGGTGGTCAGGTTGGCGTAGCCGAACCAGCCGCCGTTGGGGGCCACGCCCCCGATCCAGCTGACGTTCAGGATGATGCCGCCCAGCAGGAACACCCAGTAGCTGAAGGCGTTCAGCCGGGGGAAGGCCACATCCCGCGCCCCCAGCTGCAGCGGAATCATGTAGTTGAAGAACATCGCCGACAGCGGCATCACCGCCAGGAAGATCATGGTGGTGCCGTGCATCGTGAACAGCTGGTTGTAGGTATCAGGGTCCACCAGGGTCTTGTTCGGACCCATCAGCTGCAGCCGGATGATCAGCGCCTCGATGCCCCCCAGCAGGAAGAACAGGAACGCCGAGACCCCGTAGAGGATCCCGATCCGCTTGTGGTCCACCGTGGTGAGCCAGCTCCACAGGCCGGTGGGCGCGTGGGTCTGGGCGGGGGCGTGGTCGATCGCGGTTGTGGCCATGGTCGTCTCTTTGTGATGCGCGTTGGGGCGGGTGCGACCGCCCGCCACCGTGGTCGTCAGGTCGTTGAGCCGGGACGGGCGCTGGCCCGCCGGCCCCGCGGAGTTACTGCTGGGCCCGGAGGTAGGCCACCAGCGCCTGGGTCTCCTCGTCCGTCAGCCCCAGGTTGGGCATCAGGACGCCCCGCTTCCAGCCCTGCGGATCCTTGATCCAGCGGGCCAGGTTCTCGTCGGTGTTTACCAGCGTGCCCGCCGCGATGTGGCTCCGGCTGCCGATGTGGTGCAGGTTCGGCCCGGTCAGCGGCAGGGCCGGGTACATCGTGTGACAACCGATACAGCCCTTGGTCGCAAACAGCGCCTGCCCCTGGCGGAGCAGCGGATTGGCGGTGGAATCGGCCGAGAAGTCGCGCGGGGGGGTGTTGAAGTTGGCCGCCCACGCATCGAACTCCGGGCCTTCCTTCGAGATGATCCGGTACGCCATCCGCCCGTGCTGAATGCCGCAGAACTCCGTGCACTGGGCCGGGAAGTCGCCAGCCACCTCGGCGGTGAACCAGAGATTGTTGTAGCGGTTGGGGAAGACGTCCCGCTTGCCCGCGAACTGCGGCAGCCAGAAGCTGTGCAGCACGTCCGCCGTGGTCATCTCGAGGTTGACCGTCCGTCCCACCGGCACGACGAGGTCGCCCGCGGTGGTGATGCCGAGGTCGGGATAGCGGAACTCCCACCACCATTGATGGCCGATCACCACCACCTGGACCACATCGGGACCGGTGGGCTTGGTCGCGGTTTTGAAGATGGTCCGCACCGTCGGCACCGCGATCATGGCCAGAATGAAGGCGGGGATGATGGTCCAGACGATTTCGAGGGTCGTGTTGCCGTGGGTCTGGACCGGCTCGGCCGCCCCGGGCCGGCTGCGGAATTTCCAGATGGCGTACAGCAGCGCCCCCTCCACCAGGACGAACACCCCGGTCGCCCACCAGATCGTGGCCCACAGCACGTTGTCCGCCTCTCGGGCGAAATCGGCGCGCGGGCGAAGGGTGGTCTGGGGATACTGGTCGGGGGAGCAGGCCACCGCGAGCAAGGCGAAGGCGGCCAGCGAAATCGCCGGCGCCCAGTTCAGGGGCCGCCGGCCAAATGAGAGGGGCATCAGAACGCGCGTCCTGTCATCGGGAAGTACAGACGTGGCATGGAAATGCCGACGTGAGAATACGCGGCCAGCGAGCCGGAGTCAAGAAAACCAGCCCCCCCGAAGCGTGGGGCCTGGACAGCCCCGGCTCGAGCCGTCACCCCGCTGCATTTCCGAGCCTTGGAACCTAGATTCCCCGCTGGACCTCCCGGAGGGTGACATGACACCGGCCGAACGCCAGCTCCTCATCCAGCGCTACGCCGCAGGCCCCGCCCTCCTCGAGGCGGCCCTGGCGGCGGTACCGCGGGACGCCCTCCAGTGGCGCCCAGCCCCGGGGAAGTGGTCGGTCCACGAGGTCATCGTCCATTGCGCCGACAGCGAGACCAATGCCCACATGCGGCTCCGCTATCTCCTCGGCGCCGACAATCCCACAATCGCCGGGTACGACGAGGCTCACTGGGCCCGGGTCCTGGACTACCACGCCCATCCGTTGGACCTGGCGCTCGCGACGGTCCGGGCGGTACGCGCCAACACCGTCCCCTTGCTGCACCGGCTGACCGAGCCGCAATGGCAGCGCCTGGGCCGGCACACCGAGCGGCCCAGCTATGGCGTGGAACTGTGGCTGGAGGCCTACGCTGAACACCTCGAGATCCACGACCGCCAGATCCGGCGGAACCTGGCGGCCTGGGAGGAACGAGCCAAGTAGCCGCCCTGCTACCACACTTCCATGTCGAACGCCGGCGTCTCCCCGGCGACCTCGAAGCTGTAGTGCCACCACTCCTGCTCGTACTGCCGGAAGCCCTCCTCCTCCATCACCCGCCTGAGCAGCTGGCGGTAGCGGAGGGTCCGGCCCGTGGCGTTGGCCCAGTGCGCCGACTCGTTCAGGGTATCGTACGGGGTGCCCATGTCCACCTCCCGCCCAGCCATGGACAGGTCCACCAGGGTCAGGTCAATCGCGAGCCCCAGGTTGTGGCGGCTCCGGCTCGCGATGTAGCCGTCGGCGAAGAGATCGAGCCGGCCAGTTCGCTCCGCCCACCGCATCATCCCTACCGTCGCCCGGACGGGCCGGTAGCCATCGAACAGCTTGAGCCCCATTCCGCCGCTCACCAGCCGCCGCTGGACCCGCGCCAGTGCCTGCGCCGCTTCCCGTCTGAGCAGCACCCGGTTGGCGTGATACCCCGGCAGCACCGCGCCGGTAAAGTTGTTGCTGGTCGCATAGCGTGCCTCCACCAGCACGGTGGAGTCGAGATCGCGGACCTCCACCAGCATTCGTTCCGCGACCGAGTCTGGCGCGGGTGCAAATGGCGGTTCCACCGGCACCTGAGCCCAGAGGGCGGCAGGAATCAGCAGCGACAGGAGAGGGAGAAGCACGGGCCGCATGAAACCCCCAGCGACTGAAAGGCGACGGCGTAACCCAGCTAACCCAAACCTACCCAACAACTTGCCCGGACGTCTATGGCCGGATCCGGGCTTTCGCGCTAGATTGGGTGAGGAAACCGACGACCGAACGCCCCGGGCCTTGGAGATACGCGGCCCGGGCCGTTTCCTTTTATGCGAGTCCGACATGCTACGAGAAATGCGCGAGAAGCTGGGTGCGGAGATCCAGCAGCTCAGCCACGAGCTGAACATCGTCATCCCCCAGGCCATCGCCCAGGCGGTCGAGCTGGGAGACCTGCGGGAAAATTCCGAATACAAGGCGGCCCTGGAGCGGCAGCAGTTTGTGCAGGCGCGGCTAGGCCAGCTGCATCAGCGGCTGCAGCAGGTTGCGGAATTGAGCAACACCGAGACCCCGACCGACCGCATCGGACTGGGCACCCGGGTCACCGTCCTGGATCTGCAGACCCGGGAGCAGGAGAGCTTCATGGTGGTGCTGGCAGAGATGATGGACCTGGACATGGGGCACATCTCCCTGGCCTCCCCGATCGGGAGAGCCCTGCAGGGCAAGCAGGTCGGAGACGAGATCCATTTCCGCCTGCCCGCCGGCCAGCGGCAGCTCAAGGTGCTGGAGATCGCGCAGGGGTGAACCCGGACCTGGACGGCTGCCGTCCCCGGACCCACCCCACCCCTCGGGCCTGAGGCCGCACCCTCGACATGTCGTTCCCGAAGAAGCAACTCATCCTCGTCGGCGACCGGGTCCTCGTCACCCCGGAAGAAGGCGAGGAGCGCACCCGGGTAGGACTGTACCTGCCGGCCACGGCCATTGAGGCCCAGCAGATCCAGAGCGGCCTGGTCATTGCCACCGGCCCGGGAGAGCCGACCCCCGACTTCACGGCCCTCGACGAAGAGCCGTGGAAAATGGGCGACCGCCAGCTCCGCTGGCGGCCGCTGCAGGCCCGGGTGGGAGATCACGCTATCTTCTTCCGGAAGGCCGCCGTGGAGATCACGTTTGAGGAGCGGAAGTACCTCGTGGTGCCGCAGGCGGCAATCCTGGTCCTGGTGCGGGAGGAACTGCCGATCTGATCCCGGCGATACCCTGACGACCCCATGGCTGATAGCCGACCGCTATCGCCGATTATTCACCACCGATGCCCCTCACACGCTTCCCCGACCACGAAGACAAGCGGGTCTTCCTCTCCACTGTCATGGGGCTGAACCTCGCGCCCGCGCCGGGTGCCTTTCCCGATCGAGTCTCGGTGGCGGTGCTGTGGCTGGATCGCGATACCCCGGCCCTGAGCGAACTGACCCAGGAATTCGCGCTCGCCATCATCGAGCATGGCGGCCTCGCCGTCGTCATGGGCGGCAGCGCTGCCGAGGAGGCCGCGGCCATCTTCGACGAGGCGGCCGCGGAGACCGTGCACGCCGAACGGGAGGATGAGGCGATTGCGATCTGGAGCGACCCCGAAGGGAGCCTCGACGACCTGCTCTTCACCGCCGCGGAGGAGGCGATGCCGCCGGATGCCTTCAGCGCCGACCCGTGGGACATCGTCGTGTGGGCTCGCAGCGGGGATCCGATGATTCCCCGCCTCCGGACGGCGCTGAACCGGCTGGGCGCCATTGTGGACGAGCACTACGAGCTGGGGGGCGAGGACGATGGCTAAGCCGGCGGCACGCGTCGCGCTCAGCGCCGGCTCCCGGAATTACCGGCGCCTGATGTGGGTCATCCTCGGCGCCTCGTTCCTGCCACTGGCGGTCGTCCTTGCGGGGCTCCGCGGAATGGCGCCC
>CAYUYF010000003.1:0-171798 GCA_964449145.1 uncultured Gemmatimonadaceae bacterium
CACCGGCGGCAAGGATGGCGGCACCGGCCTGGGGCTGGCGCTGGTGCGCCAGACCATTGAAGCCCACGGAGGCCGGATTCGTCACGAGGCCACGCCGGGCGGCGGGGCGACCTTCGTAGCGACCCTCCGGGGAGTGGGCCCGTAGGCGTTGAGGGCTGGAAGTTGGCGGGTGCCCGCCCGCGACCCGCAACTCCCCAACTCCCCCAATCCCCGTATCTTTCCGGGCATGCCCTCCCACATCCTCATCATTGACGACGAGGCCAACATCCGGCGGATGTTGGCTGCCCTGCTGCGGGCGGAAGGCTTCTCCGTGGAGGAGGCTGGCAACGGGCAGGCCGGGATGATCGCGCTCGAGCGGCTTGAACCGGACGCGATCTTCATGGACTTCCTCATGCCCCCGGGACCGGACGGGCTGGAAACCCTGCGCCAGATCCGCGCCCGGGGGATCCACACGCCGGTGATCATGATGAGCGGCAAGGCCCAACTGGCCGATGCGGTGCGCGCCGCCCAGCTGGGAGCGTTCCAGTTCCTGGAAAAGCCGCTGTCCCCCGAGACGGTGCTGGTGACCCTGCAGGCGGCGCTGGAACTGGCCCGCACCCGCAACCAGAACCGAGCCCTGCTCCGGGCGCTGGCCCCGCGCGAGGAGATGGTCGGCACCAGCGACGCGCTGCAGCGGGTCCGCCTGCTGGTGGCGCAGGTGGCCCCGACCGACGCGCGGGTGCTCATCACCGGCGAGTCGGGAACCGGCAAGGAACTGGTGGCGGCCGCGATTCACCGCGCCAGCCAGCGGGCGGGCGAGCCGTTCATCACCGTCAACTGTGCCGCCATCCCGCGGGAACTGGTCGAGTCGGAGATGTTCGGGCACGAGCGGGGCGCCTTTACCGGCGCCCTCGAGCGCCGCCTCGGCCGGTTTGAGCTGGCGGACCGGGGCACCCTCTTCCTGGACGAGATCGGCGACCTCAACCTCGAAGCCCAGGCCAAGCTGCTGCGGACCCTGGAAACCGGTATCCTGCAACGGCTGGGAGCCGAGCAGCCGACCCACGTCAATGTCAGGGTGGTCACCGCGACGAACCGGCGCCTGGAACTCGCGGTCTCATCCGGAGGGTTCCGCGAAGATCTCTACTTTCGGCTCAACATCTTCCCCATCAATCTGCCGCCGCTGCGGGAGCGCCTGACCGACCTGCCCGCCCTGGTGGCCCATCTGGCGGAACGGGCTCGTCCCGGCCGGGGCCAGCGGTACAGCCCGGCGGCCCTGGAACGGCTCGCCCTCTATCGCTGGCCCGGCAACATCCGTGAACTGGCCAACCTCGTCGAGCGACTGGCGATCGTGGGCGGCGAGGAGATCGGCGAAGGCGACATCACCACGGTGCTTCCGGAGGACCGGGTCGGCGCTCCGAGTGCCGCCCACGGGGCCCGGCCCCCGCAGAACGGCCTGGCGCTCACCGAGGCCCTGGACGGCTACGAGCGCGACCTCATCGGCCAGGCGCTCGACCACGCCCAGGGTAACGTGGCCGAGGCGGCCAGGGCCCTGCAGACCGACCGCGCCAACCTGTACCGCCGGATGAAACGCCTCGGCCTGGTGCGGGCAGAGGCGCCGGGTGAGTAGCGGCCCGGGGCTTCCCCGCAGGTCTGCCGGGGCCGCCGTCGTGGTCCTGGGCCTGCTGGCGCTGCCCACGGTGCTCCGAGCCCAGGACAGCGTGATCGTCATCAGTCCCGACGTCCCCTCGGTGGACTCCAACACCACCGGGCTGGCGGCCGGCGTGCTGAGCGAGCTGCTCGCGGCCTACAACGATTCGGCCACGGTACGGCTGCCCAGCGGGTTCAGCCTCCCGGCGGGGGCCCGGCTCACCGGTCCGGTCGCCACCTTCCGGGGTACCCTCCGGGTGGCCGGCACGATCGAGGGCCACCTCACGGTGATCAACGGCGACCTGCAGATCCTCGCCGGCGGGCTGGTGCGTGGGGAGGTGCTGGTGGCCGGGGGCCGGATGATCGTGATGGAGGGCGGCCGCCACGACGGCCAGGCGCGGATCTACTGGGACGCCGCCGCGGTGAGCCGTCAATCCGATGGCCAGCTGGCCCTGCGCGACCGCCGCCGCCCGATCAGCGAGCTGCCCACCGCCGAGCGGACCTTTGGGGACGGCCAGATCCGCACCACGCTGCGCCTGACAACGACCCAGACCTACAACCGGATCGAGGGCCTGGGCATCGTCTTCGGCCCGGCCTTCGAGTGGAGACCCTCCCGCGAGCTGGCGGCCACGCTGGACCTGCGCGGCATCCTGCGCACCGCCCCGGATGATTCGCCCTTCCGCCGTGACCTCGGCTGGCTCATCCGCACCGACCTGCGCTTCCTGGGCGCGGACCGATTCGGCCTCGGGGCGCGCACCTATTCCGTCATCGCGGGGATCGAGGAGCACACCCTGCCCCGCGACGAGGTCGGCTGGAACGCGTTCCTGCTGCAGCGCGACAACCGGGACTACTTCTCCAGCGAGGGGGTGGCGGGAAGCGCCTACGCCTATCTCACCCGGCGGCTGCGGGTGGATGGCACCGTCCGGTACGAAAAGCAGGGCTCCGTCCGCGCCAACGATCCCTGGTCGCTGTTCCGCAACGGAGACCGGTGGCGGCCCAACCCGCTGGTGGACGACGGCCACTACACCATCCTCGGGCTGAGCGCGGAATACGATTCCCGCAACTCACGCAGCGAGCCATCTTCCGGCTGGCTGCTGCGCGGCGGGGTGGAGCACGCCGCCAGCAACGACCTGGCGCCGGTGACTCTGCCGACCGCGGTGCGCCGTCCGCTGGCCACCAGCAGCTTCGGCACCAACCGCTTCACCGTGGATGCCCGGCGGTACAACCGGCTCACTCCCGATGCCCAGCTCAACTTCCGGCTGTGGGCCGGCGGGTGGCTCTCCGGCGACCCGCTACCGCTGCAGCGGCGGCTGTCCCTCGGAGGCCTCGACCTCCTGCCGGGCTATGGGTTCCGGGCGCTGGACTGCTCGCCGCCGGGGTTCAGCAGCCCCGGACGACCCGCCCTCTGCGACCGGGCGCTGATCACTCAGGTCGAGTTCCGGCAGCGCCTCGGGCTCCGGGCCGGGTACACAGTCCGCGATCCGGAACAGCGCGAGCTGCAGCGGTTCATCGGCATCGAGGATCCGGAGCTGGTCCTGTTCGGCGATGCCGGCTCCGCATGGCTGGCCGGGAACGGGCCGGGCCGGGTACCCAGCGACCGCATCCAATCGCTCACCCAGTGGAAGGCCGACGTAGGCCTGGGACTCGATGCCGGGGGCTTCGCGGTCTACCTCGCCAAGGCGGTCACCGACGGGGAGCCGGTGCGGTTCTACCTCCGCCTCGGGCGCCGGTTCTGATGAGCGCTCCCGGCGGCCCGGGATCCAGCTGGTGAACCGGAAGCGCCGGGCCCGACTGGGCCTGTGGCTGTTCCTGCTCCTCGTGCCGGGGAGCGCCCTCGCCGCGCAGGACGCCGGCCTCAGTCTGGAGGTCCGGCTCGACAGCGCTCGCGCCGGCACCCGGGATCCGGTCGTCCGCACCCGCAATCTGCTGGAGGACACCCCGTGGCTCTCCACCCTGCGCCAGGGGCTTCCACTCCGGCTGCAGTACCGCGCCGAACTGTGGCGTTCCCGCGATGGCTGGCTGGACGACCTGGTCCGGCAGGTGGAGTGGACGGTGGTGGTGCGGCACGAGCCGCTGCTGGACCAGTTCTCGGTGGTCCGGTTCCTTCCCCCGGGCAGGATTCTGCAGAATCGCTACGCCACCCCGGGTGTGCTGGCGGAGGCCCTGGGTGTGGCCTACCCGCTGCGCATCGCGCCGGCCGACCCCGGCCGGTACTACTACTCCGCGGTGCTGGACGTGACCACGCTGTCGGAGTCGGATCTGGACGAGTTCGAGCGCCTGATCAGGAGCGGACTCGATCCGCGCGGCACGGGGGCCGGCGGTCTGGTGGACCGGGCCCGCCGGCTGGTGCTCAGGCTGGCCGGGCTGCCGACGCTGACCCTCCGGGGCCAGTCGGCAGCGTTCGAGGTGCGAGAATAGGTTGGGCGGGCGGGCGGGCGGTGCCGAGTATTGTCAGGCGCCGCCTGCCTGCTATCCGCCCAGGGCCTTCAGTGCGTCCTGGCCGTAGAACAGCTTGATGTATTTCGACTGAATCGCGGTGAGCCGGCGCACCGCCCAGGCCAGGTGGACGAAGTGCGGCTCGTGCGGGTGGGTGAGCGGGTGCATGCCGCATTCTTCCGGCAGCCGGTTGCCCTTGCGGGTATTGCAGGTGCTGCAGGCGGTGACCACGTTGGTCCAGTCGTTGGACCCCCCACGCGACAGTGGCAGCAGGTGATCTCGTGTCAGGCACTCCCGCGACCGGAGTTCGAGGGGACTCCGGTGGCAGTACTGGCAGCGGTAGCCATCGCGGGCAAACAGGAAAGTATTGGTGACCTGGCGGCGGAACCGGCGGGGGACGTGCACGAACTTCACGAGACGGATGATCGCCGGCCTGGGAAGGACGAGGCGCTCACTGCGCACCACGTCCCGGCCCTCCGCTTCGACGATTTCCGCCTTGCCCTCGATGACCAGCCTGAGGGCCCGCCGCACCGGCACCATGGTGAGGGGCTCGAACGATGCGTTCAACGCCAGACAGCGCACGTGATCTCTCCTGCCTCCCGGAAGCCGCTGAATCGTAACGGCCTTCCGGGAAGCTGCGCAAGCAACGGCAAGGGCCTTATCGGGCAAGGTCCGCCAATCGCACCTCGACCAGCTGCCGCATCCGAGGATTGCGGGCAATGACGAGCAGGGTGTCGTCCCCGGCCAGCGTCCCGATGATTTCCTTCCAGCCCGCCTGGTCCAGGGCGGCGGCCACCGCCGGCGCCCCCCCGGTCGCCGTCTTGATGACGATCAGCGGTCCGGTTCCCTCGACGCTCACCAGCAGGGTGGGAAGGATGTGCGCCAGATCGGGGCGCAGCGTGCCCTCGTGGGGATTGGCGTAGTAGGATCCCCCCTGTGGGTCTACCAGCTTGGCCAGCCCGAGTTCCCTGATGTCCCGCGAGAGGGTGGCCTGCGTCACGGAGATCCCCTCCCTCGCCAGGGCTTCCCGGAGCCCATCCTGGCTCTCGATGCGCTTCTCGCGGACGATGCGTAGGATGGCGGCGTGGCGCTGGAGTTTCATGATGGCCGGGCACGGGCGAGGGTGGCGAGGTCAGTGATCAAGTCTTGGGCTGCCGCGATCCGAGACTGGCTTCGCGGCGCCAGACGGCGCGGCCGGCTACAAAGGTGGCGCGGACGTCGGTGGAACGGCGCGACAAAAGGGTACCCGCCAACCGCGCCGCGTCAACCTGTCCCGGCAAGTCCACCGCCGCCACATCCCCCCACTTGCCGGGGGTCAGGCTCCCGATCCCCGCCTCCAGCCCCAGCGCCCGGGCCGCTCCCAGGGTCACCAGGTGCAGACTGTCCTCCGCGGCGAGGCCCCCCAGCGCCTGTGCGGCCCGTGCCTCCGCGAGCAGGTCCAGCGGCGCCACGCTGGCGACTGAATCGGTGCCGGCGCCGACGGGGATTGCTCTTTGCAACATCGCCGCCAGCGGTGCCGCCCCATGAGCATGCCGGTGGTTGGACCGGGGGCAGTGCGCGACCGCTGCCCGGCGACCGGCGAGCAGGTCAAGATCGGACGGGGTCACGGCGATGGCATGAATGCACAGCGTGGTGGGACCCAGGACGCCGAGGGCATCGAGCCAGGCCACAGGGGTCTGTCCCGGCGAACGCGGCAGCGGGATCCCTCGCGCCCGCCACTGGGCGGCGAATCCACCGGAGTGATCCTGCAGCAGGAGGGTTTCGTCCCGGGACTCCGCGATGTGGACCGCCAGTGGCAGGTCGAGCGCCCGGGCGAGTGAGGCCACCCCGGCAAACAGCGCCCCGCTGACTGAATACGGCGCGTGGGGCGAGATGCCGAGCCGCACCCGGGGGCTCGCGAACCGGCGCAACTCGTCCAGCCGACGGAGCGCGGTGGACAGCGCCGGCTCGGCCTGGTCCGGATGTGGGCCGAAGACCTCGTGGTAGGCGATCCCGCTGCCATCCGCTTCCGCCAGCGCCTCGATGACCGCCCCGGAATCCCCGGTGTCTGCGACGGTCGTGACCCCACCGGCCCAGCAGTCGTGCAGGCCCCGGCGGGCCGCCGCCAGGAAATCGGCGTGACTTCGCTCCGCCTTGAGGGCGATGACCTCCCTGATCCAGGTGGGGAAGTCGGCCGCTGCTGCCCGGCCCTCCAACCCGGTCAGCTCGAGGTGGGTGTGCGCGTTGACCAGCCCGGGGAGCAGGGCCCCCGGGCAGTGTTCGGTGACCAGCCCGGGGGGCGCCGGCACGTCGGGCTCCGGCCCCACCGCGGTGATCAGGCCGGCGTCGTCAATCAGCACCGCCCCGTCGGCGACCGGCGCCCCGTCGGCGGGAAACAGCCAGGGCGCCGCGAGGCGGCGGGCCCGTCCGCTCACTGGGGTGGACGAGGATTGCTGAGGGGATTGCCGGACTGATCGCGGGGTTGCGGCTGCAGCGGGTTGCCCTGCACCCCGCCCCCCCAGGGGTCATGAATCCGGCAATAGTCCCGGGGCTCGGTGCCCGGCAGGAAGGACTCGACCGAGATCGAATCGCGGGGACAGAATGGACTGAACCGCTCGCCGCTCTGGCGATCCACCTCCACGAACGTCAGTCCGTCGGGACGGACCCATGGGCCCGGCGCCGGGCGCCGCTCATAGATGTCTTTCATCATGGCGGTCCACGCCGGCGCGGCCAGCCGGCCGCCCTGCGCGTTGTCCATGATGCGCTCCGGCTTGTCCATTCCGATCCACAGGCCCGCGACGAGGTCGGGGGTAAAGCCCACGAACCAGACGTCGGTGTAATCATTGGTAGTGCCGGTCTTGCCGCCCGCCGGGATGGTGAACTGCGAGCCCACCGCCGGATAAGCGGTGCCGCGGCGGACGACATCGCGCAGCCCGTCGAGCATGAGCCAGGCGAGCGTCGAATCCATGACGGTCTCCGACCGGGGCCGGGGCGCCCACAGGGTATTGCCGTTGCGGTCTTCCACCCGCTCGATGGCGAACGGTGCGGTCCGTGTCCCCATCGTGGCAAAGGCGCTGTACGCCGCAATGATCTCGATCGGGTAGACGTCGGCGGAGCCGATGTGAGCGGAAGGATAGGGCGGAATCGGCGTGGTGATCCCGAAGCGCGCCGCCTCCCCGGTGACGGCCTGACTGCCCACCTCCATGCCCAGGTTGATCGCCGGAATGTTCCGGCTCTCGTAGAAGGCTTCCTTCAGCGACATGGGGCCCTTGAACCGGCTGTCGTAGTTCTGCGGCTCCCAGGGCGGCTCGCCCGGCAGCATCTCCACGCTGATCGGGTTGTCGAGCACGATCTCGGACCAGGGGTGCCCGGCCCGGAGCGCCGCCGTGTAGACAATCGGTTTGAAGGTGGACCCGGGCTGCCGCCGGGCCTGCACGGCGCGGTTGTACTTGCTGTCGTTGAAGTCCCGCCCGCCCACCATCGCGAGGATCTTGCCGGTCTTCGCCTCCAGCACCACCACCAGCCCCTGGAGATAGGGGGACTGGGCCGGGAGGGTGGCATCATCGTCCCGCTTCTCGAGGTAATCGGCGTAGGTGGCGCGAGGGTAGGTGCCGTAGCGTGCCTTGTTGCGCTCGATGTCATCGAGCTGGCGCGACAGGGCCCGTTCCGCCGCCTGCTGCACGTCGAGGTCCACGGTGGTGTAGATCCGGAGCCCGGCCCGGTACAGCTCCGACCCGAACCGGGTGCGCAACTGCTGACGCACGAACTCGACGAAATAGGGCGCCACCTCGCTGAAATCGGACCGGGCCGACAGCAGCAGGGGATAGGCCTTCCAGCGCTCCGCCTCGGTGCGGGTCAGCACCCCCTCGTTGGCCATCAGGTCGAGGATGAGGTTGCGCCGCTCGACCGAGAGGTCGGGATTGCGCCGGGGATTGTACCGGGTGGGCGAGCGCGGGATGCCGGCCAGGGTGGCCGCCTCGGCCACGTTGAGATCACGGGCCGACTTGCCGAAGTAGCGCTGCGCGGCCGTCTCGACGCCGAACGCGCCGTTGCCAAGGTTGATCTGATTGAGGTACAGCTCGAGGATGCGGTCCTTGGGGAAGTTGCGCTCGATCTCGAAGGCCACCTGCATTTCCCGCAGCTTGCGCTTGATGGACCGGTCGTTGCGGTCGATCTCGGGAAAGATGTTGCCGGCCAGCTGCATGGTAATGGTGGAGAATCCGTGGACCCGGCCCCTTCCGAACAGCACGTACACCGCCGTGCGGCGCAGTGCGCCCACGAAGCGCACCCAGTCCACCCCGGCGTGGCCGTAGAAGCGCTTGTCCTCCACCGTCACAAAAGCCGAGATGGCCGCCGGGGAGATCTGCTCGGTCGAGAGGACCGTTCGCCGCTCCTCCCCGAGATCGGTGATGAGGCGGCCGTCCGCAGCGTAGACCTTGGCGGCCTGGGCCGGGTCGAGATCACCATGCACCAGCTTGGCGATGGAGGGACAGGCGTTGTTGGCACAGGCCCGCTGCCACGCCCCCAGCCCCAGCCCGAATCCGAGCGCGAGGCCGGCGCCCAGGGCGGTGAGGACGTAGCTCCGGATGCGGGGCGTGAACCACCAGCGGGAGAGCGTGTTCCGAAAGCCGGACGACATGGCCCCAATCTAACCGGCCCAGCCGTTCCGCACCTCTCGGCCGGCGGGACCGGCGGAGCGCCGCTTGCCGGACCCCTTGTGCCCCCGTAGCATTCGCCAGCCATGCTCACCCTGCTCGACGCGCTCACGCCCCGCGGATTCCTCCATGACGTCACGCCCGGCCTGGCCGACCGGCTGGCCCAGGGACCGGTCTCCGGCTACGTCGGATTCGATCCCACCGCCAGCTCCCTGCACGTGGGCAACCTCGTCCCGGTCATGGGCCTCGCGTGGCTGCAGCGGACCGGCGGGACGCCGGTGATCGTGGTCGGTGGCGGCACCGGGATGGTCGGAGACCCCAGCGGCAAGCGCGCCGAGCGGCCGATGCTCACCGTGGAGGAGATCGACCGCAACGTGGCCTGCATCCGCCGCCAGCTGGAGCAGTTCGTGAGCTTCGAGGGTGTCAACGCCGCCCGGGTGCGCAACAACGCGGACTGGCTGAGGAACCTGGGGCTGATGGAGTTCCTGCGCGACACCGGCAAGCACTTCACCGTCAACTACATGCTGCAGAAGGACTCGGTGAAGAGCCGGATGGAGAGCGGCATCTCCTTCACCGAATTCAGCTACATGCTGGTGCAGGCCTACGACTTCTGGCACCTGTGGCGGGCGGACCGCTGCGAGCTGCAGCTGGGCGGCAGCGACCAGTGGGGGAACATCACCGCCGGCACCGAACTCATCGCCCGGCGGGAAGGCGCCCAGGCCCACGGGCTCACCTTTCCGCTGCTCACCACCTCCTCGGGCGGGAAATTCGGCAAGAGCGAGGCCGGCAATGTCTGGCTGGATCCTGCCAAGACCTCCCCCTACCAGTTCTACCAGTTCTGGCTCAACACCGAGGACGCCGACGCCGAGCGGCTGCTCAAGTTCTTCACCTTCCTGCCGCTGGAGGAGATCGCCGCGGTGATGGCGGAGCTGGCCGTCGACCCCGGGCGTCGGGCGGCGCAGCGGCGGCTGGCGGAGGATGTCACCACGCGGGTGCACGGCGCCGCCACGACCCGGAGCGTCGTCGAAGCCAGCCGCCTGCTCTTCGGCGGACAGGACCTGGCGGCCGCCGACCCGGCGGTCTTCACCGTCCTGGCCGGCGAGATCCCCACCCAGGTGGTCCCCGCCGCCTCGCTGGGGACCCTCGGCATCGTGGATGCCCTGGTGACGGCGGGGCTTGCCGCCTCCAAGGGGGAGGCGCGGCGCGGGCTGCAGCAAGGCGGGTTCTCCCTCAACGGCTCGGTCCTCGCGGGCGCCGACCGGGTCCTCTCCACCAAGGACCTGGTGGGCGAGGGTTTCCTGCTCCTGCAAAAGGGCAAGCGCACCTACGCGCTGCTGGATTGCCGGGGACCGGGCAGTTAGGCTTTTGCTTGTTAGGCAGCTCTGTCGCAGGCCAGCGCACGGACGGCCACACACGAGGTGTGGCCGCCGATGTGTTGAAGTGTCCTCAGCGCTTGGAGGTCGGCATGAAGGGTGAATTCATGAAGTTCCTGAAAGAATACGGCGTCATCGGCCTGGCCATCGCGGTCATCATCGGCGGCAAAGCCGGCGAGCTGGTCAAGGCCATCGTGGACGGGCTGCTGATGCCGCTGGTGGGGATGGTCCTGCCGGGGGGAGACTGGCAGACCCTGATGGTGGGCCCATTCGCCGTGGGCATCGTACTGGCGGCGCTGGTCAACTTCATCATCGTGGCCTGGCTGGTGTTCTGGTTCTCCAAGAAGGTGCTGAAGGAAGAAGAGGTCAAGAAGAAGTAGGCCAGGCCGGGTGCGGGCGGCCACTCGCCGCCCTCCCTCCTGCCTGGTCTTCCTACCAACGGGTCCGCCGGGTGCTCCGCCCTGGCTTGGCGCCCAGCATGCCCATCACGCCGCGCACCAGCTCCCGCCCCACCGTCCGCGCCATGGTGGTCCCCAGCGCCGCCAGCATCGCCGCTCCAATCTTCCCCCCAGTCGACATCTTGGCCGCGCCGCCTCCCCGCGGGGCCGGTGCCACCGGTGCCTGGGCCGGCGCGCGCTGTTCCAGCCGCCGGGTGAGCATCTCCCGCGCACTCTCGCGATCCACCGGCGTGCCGTACTCGGCGAGCAGGTCCGACTGCCGGATGTCGGCCTGCAGCTCCTCGGGGGTGAGTGGCGCCATGCGGGACGCGGGCGGAATCAGCCGCACCGCCATCACCGGGGTGGGCACGCCGCGCGGATTGAGGCCCGTCACGATAGCTTCGCCGATGCCGAGGGAGGTGAGCGTCTCCGCCAGGTCGTAGTGGCTGGTCTTGGGGAAGGTGCGCACCGCGGCGTTGAGCGCCTTCTCGTCGTCGGGAGTATGGGCCCGGAGGGCGTGCTGCACCCGATTGCCCAGCTGCGCGAGGATATCAGCCGGCACATCTTTCGGACTCTGGGTCACGAAGTAGACTCCGACCCCCTTGGACCGGACCAGGCGCACCACCTGCTCCACCTGTTCCAGGAACGCCTTGGAGGCGTCGTTGAACAGCAGGTGGGCCTCATCGAAGAAGTAGACCAGCTTCGGCTTCTCCAGGTCACCGGCTTCCGGCAGGTTCTGGAACAGCTCCGCCAGCATCCACATCATGAAGGTGGAGAACAGTCGCGGCTGCTCCTGGACGTCCGCCAGCTCCAGGCAGGTGATGACCCCCCGGCCCTCCCGGGTCGTGGCCAGCAGGTCTCGCACGTCGAACTCCGGTTCCCCGAAAAACGGCTCTGCGCCCTGCGACTCCAGCTCCACCATCTTGCGGAGCAGGACGCCGACGGTGGCGCTGCTCATTCCGCCATACCCCGCCAGGGCGGCCTTGCCCTCATCCCCCGACAGGTAATGCAGCACGGCGCGGAGGTCGCTCAGGTCCAGCAGCGGCAGCTGCCCGTCGTCACAGTACTTGAAGACCAGGGTGAGGACGCTGGTCTGGGTCTCGTTGAGCCCCATGACCTTGGCCAGCAGCAGCGGTCCGAAGCTGGCGACCGTGGCCCGGAGCTGAACCCCGAGCTTGCCGGTCAGGCTCACGAACTCCACCGGGGACGGGGTCGGGACCCAGGGCCAGCCCGTGGCCTCGGCCCGCTGGGTGATCCGCTCCCCCGGCTCCCCGGGCATGGCCAGGCCGGAGAGATCTCCCTTGATGTCCGCCACGAACACCGGCACCCCGGCGGCGGACAGCTGCTCGGCCAGCAGCTGCAGGGTCTTGGTCTTGCCGGTGCCGGTCGCCCCGGCGATCAGCCCGTGCCGGTTGACCATGGCCAGCGGGAACCTGACCTTGGGCTCCGGGTGGAGCTCGACACCTTCCAGCGCGGCCCCCAGCACCACGGCGGGGTTGGCAAACCCGTAGCCCTCCTCCAGCGTGTCCTTAAGGGACTCGGTCATTCCTGCCTCGCAGCCAAAAGAAGAGCGGAGCGCCCACCGAAACGTGGTCCGGCGCTGAATGCGGCGGTCGCGGTTAGAGCACCAGGTCCAGAACCTCGGTGACGCGTGCGAGGTCTTCCACGGTGTTGTAACAGTGGGGGCTGAGCCGCAGCGATCCCTCGCGGAGGCTCAACGAGACGCGCGCGGCTCGGAGGGCGCGGTAGCACTCCTCCACCCGCGGGGGGGCGAGACAGATGATGCCGGACCCCCGATCTCCGCCGGGGGAGGTGACCCGGACACCGCGCTGGTGCGCCCAGCTCTCGACCGGCGCGTGCAGCGACCGGAGGTGGCCCTGGATCTCGGCCACCCCCAGACCCTGCAGCAGCTCCACCGATGCGACCAGCCCCACGAAGTCCTGGAACGGCAGCGTGACCAGTTCGAACCGGCGGGCGTCGGGACGGAGGGCATCCCGGTATTGGGTAAGCCGGGTGAAGTCATCGGTGCCCTCAAATGACATCCAGCTGGCGATGGCCGGCTCCAGGTCGGTGATCAGCTCCCGCCGGACGTACATGAATCCGCTGCCCCACGGCGCCAGCAGCCACTTCTGGCCGCCCGAGGACAGGATGTCCACCGGGGTCTGGCGCACATCGACCGGGGCCTGGCCCAGCGCCTGGATGGCATCGACCACGAGGAACTGGCCCCGGGCCCGAGTCTCCCGGGAGAAGCGCGCCAGGTCCACGGTGTAGCCGTTGGAGAACTGGGTCAGCGACACGGCAAGGCAGCGGACCCTGGGATCGGCCAGGCGCTCGAGCAGCCGGACTTCATCGGGCCAGCCTTCCGCGGTGCAGGGGACGATCTCCAGCTTCACCCCGCGGTCGCCGAGCCGCTTCCAGGGGTAGACATTGGCGGGGAACTCGCGATCGGAGATCAGCACGACGTCGCCGGATGCCAGCGGAAGTGCCCGTGCGGCGATGGCCAGACCGAAGCCGGTGTTGGTAGCCAGGGCGATCTCCGCGGGATCGGCGTTGATCAGCCGGGCGAGCGCCGCCCGGGCCGCCGTAAAGCAGCCGAACATGTCCTCGTGGGTCAGCTCGAAGGGCCGGCTGCGGCGCCGGTTCATGGCCTCCACGGCGAGCCGGGTCCGCTCGGGGACCGGGCCGATGGAGGCGTGGTCCAGGTAGGTCGCCGAGTCGCACCAGGGAAACTCGTCCTTACGCAGCGCGGCCAGATCGTAGGCGGGCCCGGACCCGGCTGCGCGGCCAGCCTCGCCCGAAGGCGGCGGTACTCGACTCGTCTGGTTCGGCACGACGGCTCCCGGCTTGGGTTCCTGCTGCCCGTTCCCCAACCTCCAGCAGCGACGTACGTTACTGGCACCACGTTCCCTCAAGCAAGGCAATGGCCTTTAGCACACCCTTCACACTCGTCCTCAGCGGCGGCGGCCTGAAGGGCCTGGCGCACATCGGTGTGCTCCGGGCCCTGGAGGAGCGTGGCCTGGCGCCCAACCTGGTCGTGGGCAGCAGCATGGGGTCCCTGATCGCGGCGGCGTGGGCCGCCGGCATGGACGCCAAGGAGATGACCGAACGCGGCCTCGCGGTGCGCCGCCGGGACATCTTCCAGGTGGCGCACGTGGACATGGCCCTCAAGCGGATGCGCTCACCGGCGGTCTACCGGCGGGAACCGCTCGACGGGCTGATCCATTCCCTGGTCGGCGACCTCACCTTTGAAGAGCTCACCCACCCGCTCGTCATCAACACCGTGGAGCTCAACAGCGGGATGCAGGTCCTGTGGGGCCTGCCCGGGCTTCGCCACGTCCGGGTCGCCGACACGGTGTTCGCCTCCTGCGCACTGCCGGGCATCTTCCCGCCCCGGGAGATTGAAGGCCGCCACTTCGTGGACGGTGCGGTAGTGGAGAACATGCCGGTCCAGGTTGCCGCCTCCCACGGCCAGGGGCCGGTGCTGGCGGTGGACGTCGGCGCCACCTCGGCGCTCCGGAGCGACGTGCAGGACGAGGGATTCGCGGCGACCTACATCCGCGGACTGGAAATCGTGATGCAGACCATGATGGAAAGCCGGCTCCGCCGCTGGGCTACGCCGCCGCTGGTGCTGCTGCATCCCCGGGTGGAGCATGTCCCCCTGTTCGGCTTTGGCCACAACCGGGAGTTGATCGAGGAGGGCTACCGCTCCACCCTGGACCTGCTGGATACGGTCGGCCCCGATTTCGATCCTTCCGCTCCCGGGGTCTTCCCGCAGCGGCGAGTCGAGGTCCGGGTAGACCGGGAGCGCTGCATCGGCTGTGGGGCCTGCTGCATGCACGCGCCGGGGGTGTTTGCCATGGACGCCGATGGACGCGCAACCGTCATGGAATCGGGCCAGAGCTGGTCGCCGCTCGATGGCGTGTACGTCCGTAACTGCCCCACCTACGCCATCAGCGCCCGTCTGGCCCCGCCGGAGCGCCACTGAACGCCGCGGCGGCCCGGTCCAGATCAGCCACCACCCGGTCCCAGCCGAACTCCCGTTCCATGCGCGCCCGCCCGGCGGCGCCGATCACCTGTGCCCGCGACCGGTCCTGGAGCAACTCGGCCACCGCGGCGATCGCCGGCGCGGCCTGATCCGGTGGGACCAGGAATCCGGTGACGCCATGGGCCACCGCATCGCCGGTTCCGCCGCCGAGTCCCGCCACCACCGGCCGACCGGCAGCCTGCGCTTCCAGCAGCGACAACCCGAACCCCTCCACCGCCGGCCCGATCGGGCGCGAGAGTCCGAGATAGACATCGGCCACGGCGTAGAGCGCCGGCAGCTCCGTTTCTGCGACCTGTCCGCACCAGCACACCGCGTCCTGCACCCCCAGGGCTTCCGCGTGGCGTTCCAGCGCCATGCGGGCCGGCCCCTCGCCGGCGATGAGATAGCCCACGTCGAATCCCCGGCTACGGAGCCCCGCCAGCACCTCCAGCCCCAGGTCAATGCCCTTGTGCGGCACCAGCCGCGCCACGGTCAGCAGCCACCGGCGCCCGCCCAGCGCCAGGCGTTGCCGCAGTCCGTCCCCAGGGCAATCCGGACGGAAGCGCTTCGTGTCGACGCCCAGATGAATGACCCGGGCCTCGGATCGCGCCGCCGGAAGGCCGAGCGCGTGCGCCAGCTGCTGGAAGCGCGCCGCCGTCCAGGCGCTGATGGCGACCGTACCGGCCGCACCGGCCAGGATGTCGCGGGCCAGCCGGCGCTTGAGTCTCGACCCACCCACCTGCTCGTGCAGCAGCGCCACATCGAGCCCGTATACGATCAACCCATAGGGGATCCTGCAACGGTACCGGAGCCAGCGGGCCACGTGACCCGCGGGCTTGAGGTTGCCGGCCCACACAAAGTCGACCCCGTGCCGGCGGGTCAGCGCCTCGGCCCGGACGGCCCAGCGGGCCAGCCCCGGGACGGTCCTGAGCCGGGGACTCGGCACGGTCAGGCGGTCGATCCAGACGCGGCTCTCCCGGTCGCTCGCGGCCGCCTCCGGCAGCGTGCCGGTGGAGACCAGCAGCTTCCCCGCGGGGGCGTGCCGCGCGATCTCGCCCAGCGCCCGGGCGATGCCGCCGGGTAGCGGAGGAAAGTCGTAGGCCAGAAGGAGGGAGGGCATGGCGGAAAGAGTAATCCCGGGGAGATCCTAGCGACGGACCAGTTCGCGGTAGAGCCCGATGGTGCGCTCCACCGTCCGGGCAAACGGAAAGTCCTCCCGCGCGCGCCGGGTGCCCGCCTCGCTCAGACGGCGGGCCAGCGCCGGGTCCAGCAGCACCCGGTCGAGGGCGGCCGCCCAGGCCCGGGGGACGTCCGGCTCCACCAGCAGGCCATCCACGCCGTCGCGGATGATCACCGCATTGCCCGAGGCGCGGGAGGCGATCATCGGCTTGCCCAGGGCCAGCGCCTCCAGCACCGCCTGGGGGAAGGCGTCGTAGCGCGATGGGTGCAGCGCCACCTCGAGCAGTTCGTACAGCGGCCGGATCTCGGGATCGAACGGCAGCCGCACCACCGCGTGGCGCTCCGGCACCGGGGCCAGCGGCGCGCTGAGCGCCGCCCCGTCGAGACCGGCCAGGACCAGCCGCACCGGGGTGACCACGTGGTGCAGCGCCGCGAGCAGCACCGCCTGGTCCTTGGGCCGCGCCACGACGCCCACCGTGCGCCGGGATGGCTCCCATCCGATCCGTTCGCGCCACCGGCGCACGGCCGCCGCGGACACAGGCTGGTCGATCCGGTCGGCCAGCAGGCCGTTATGGATCACCTCGATCTTGGCCGCCGGGGTGCCCTGCCGCACCAGCACCTCCGCGACCGGTTCGCTCAGCGCGATGACCCGGTCCGCCGCCCGGGCCGCGAACCAGGTTTCCAGCCGGGTGCTCATCGGGTAGGACCGGCGGGTGAGCACCAGCGGGACATGGAGCTGACGGATTACGGCCAGCAGGGTGAAGGCCTCCCGGTCCCGCGAACCCTGCGAATTGACCAGGTCCACCGGATGCCGGGCCAGCAGCGCGGCCAGCTGGCGCGCGTTGACGAGGCGGGACTGCCGGGCCAGCGGCACCGGGTGGACCTGCAGCCCCCCGGCCCGGGCCTCCTGTTCCACCGCCGAAGCCGGCGGGCACACCAGGCCGACCCGCAGCCCCGCGTCCCGGAGCCCGAGCGCCAGGCGCAGCACCGAGTTGACCGACCCGGAGCCGCCCCCCTGGTGCAGGGCCAGCATGACGCGCAGCGGTGACCCGGTATCTTCCCGCTCAGCCATGAGAATCCTCATCGTCGGCGCCGCCGGGACGGGGCGCACCGAGCATTCGCTCGTCCGAGCCGCGCAGAGCCTGGGGCACGCCGCCCGGCTGCTCGACGTCCCTGGCTGGCGGCGCCTCGGCCGCTGGGCCGACCGGATGCTCCACTGGCAGGCCGACCGGTTCGGGCCCGGCCTGGTCCTGTGCACCCGTCACGCGGCGGGCCTGGACCCGGCCAGCCTGAGCCGCCTGCTCCGCGGCCGGGCCTCGGCGTTCTGGTATTTCGACGCCGGGAGTCCCCTGCCCCCGGCGGTGATCGGGCTGGCCCGGAGCGTCGAGACGGTGTACGCCACGTATGGTTACCAATGTGAGGCATTCCGGACCGCGGGGGCCCCGCGCAGCCGCTTCCTCCCCCAGGGCGCCGATCCCGGACTCGATGCCCCGGCGGCGGCGGCCCCGTCCGCCTATCGCTGCGACCTGTCGTTCGTCGGTTCGGGCCAGTACCCGCGCCGCCACCGGTGGCTGGCCACGCTGGCGCAGCGCTGCCGGATGCAGGTGCGCGGCCCCAACTGGGAGCACGCCCCGGCGGCGGTGCCCGTGGCAGGCGGCAAGGTGCGGGGCGCAGAGTTCCCCCGCGTCGTGCGGGGCGCGGCGGTCTGCCTCGGCCTCAACGCGCTGGAAGAGCAGGCACGGGAGACCATGGGCGGAACCTCCAACCGGCTGTGGCGAGTGCTGGCCGCCGGCGGAGTGTTCCTGGGGGAGCGCACCGGAGGGGTCGAGGCCTTTGCCGCCGACGGCGTCCACGCGCGCTGGTTTGGCTCCGAGGAAGAGGCAACCGGGCACCTGCAGGACCTGCTCGCGGACCCCGACGGCCGCACCCGCCTGGCGTTCGCGGGGCGAGCGCATGTGCTGGCATCGCATACCTATGCCCACCGACTGGCGCTGCTGATCGCGGGCCAGGGCTATACCGCCACGTAGTTGCGGTACTCGAACGGCCGCCAGCCGGTCAGGCGCTCCACCCCGAGGGAGGCCAGCAGGGCGAGCCGGCGCGCATCCCACCGCCGGGGCGCAAACCGGTCTGTCATCTGGTCCCGCCGGGCGGCGATCCACTCCGCCATCACCGCCGGGTGGCGACCGGTAAACCGTGACAGGCCGACGTCCCAGGGCAGTGGCGCGCCGGCCACCCGCCGCTGCCGGCCATCGTAGTACAGCGCGTTGTCGGTTTCGGTCTTGGAGACCAGCGCGGCCGGGGGCCGGGCCCAGCCATAGTGATGATAAACCGCCCCGGACGGCCGGGCGCGCACCCGACGCGCGGCCGTGCCGACCCGGAACCCCTGCGCGTCCTGAAAACTCCGCAGGCCAATGCCGGGCCGGAGCACCCGCACTTCACGGCGGTACCACGCCCGCCCCTGGCCCACCCAGTCGGTGCTGCCGTAGAAGTGCCGGAAGTCCACCAGCAGGCCCTCCACCGCCGGGGCGTCGAGCGCCGCCCGCATCGCGGCCTGGAGCGGGGCCACGCCATCTTCGTGCAGCACTTCGTCCGCCTGCATGTAGATTGCCCAGTCGCCGGTGACCGCGTGGAGCGCGCGCTGGGTCTCGACCGCGAGCACGGCACTGCCCTGCCCTCGCTCCCAGGCCCCTTCGATGACCCGTATCCCCGGCTCCCGCATCGCGGCGATCAGGTCGCGGGTCCCGTCATCCGAGGGCCCCACGTTGACCACCACCTCGTCGCACAGCGGCAGGATCGAGCGCAGCGCCTCCCGAATCGGGAAGTCGAGGCGGACCGCGTTGGCGACGAGGCTGAAGCCGGTGACGCGCATGGGGTTCTGTCACTGAGGAGAAAGGCCGGCCAGAAAGATATGCGGATCGCCATCGCGCATCACACGCGATTGCCCGTCGAGGGCTACGGCGGCACCGAGCGGGTCGTGGTCGCCCTGGTGCGCGGACTCGCGGCCCTGGGCCACGAGGTGACGCTGCTGGCACCACCCGGCACGCTGGTCCCCGAGGCGCGCCTCGTCCCGGTCCCCGTGCGCCAACTGCGCGATCCGGCGGCCGATCTCAGCCCGCACCTGCCGCCCGGCACCGAGATCCTGCACGCCTTCTTTCCGCTCCGCGTGGCGCCCCGGCTGCCGTGGGTCTGGACGCTGGAGGGCACCAGCCGGCCCGGGACCCTCCGGCCTCCGAACACCATCTATGTAAGCCGGGACCACGCCGCCCGGCATGGAAGCGTGAGCTTCGTCTACAACGGACTCGATCCCGCCGATTTCCGGTTCCAGGCCCAGAAGGGCGAGTACGATCTATTCCTCGGCCGGCTGCATTCGAGCAAGGGCTGGCGGCTGGCCGTCGAAGGCGCCCGGCGCACCAATCATCGCCTGGTGGTCGCGGGTGGCTGGCGGCCGACCCTGTCGCGGTCACTGCGCTTCATCGGCGCGGTGGACGGCGTCAAGAAGGCGGCGCTCCTGGCCGGTGCACGGGTGCTGTGGATGCCCGCCCAGTGGGACGAGCCGTTCGGCCTGACCCTGATCGAGGCGCTGTGGAGCGGGACACCGGTGCTGGGAACCCGGCGGGGCGCTCTGCCGGAGCTGCTGAGTCCGGAGGTGGCGGCGCTGGGGGATTCCCTGGAAGACCTGATCGCCCTGCGTCCCGGCGTGGAGCAACTGGACCCCCACGCCTGTCGCGCCCGGGCCGAGCGCTATTTCGGCCACACAAGGATGGCGGCGGAATATCTGCGCTTCTACCGGAATTTTCTGGAGGACGGGATGCTGCCGGCGGGGACGGCGACGACCGGCTGAGTGACGCGGTGTGAGGTCTACGCCCCGGGCTCGCCGGTCACGACCTCGAGCAGCTCGGTCATGCGGTGCATGTAGGTGTGCTGGCGAAGCGCGCGCTGGCGGGAGTTGGAGGCCAGCCGGTCCCGGTACTTGTCCTCCTGCAGTGCGCGCTTCACCTGGCCCTTGAGCTCGTCGGGGGTGTTGTACACCAGCACTTCGCTGCCGTCCTCGAAGTGGCGGGAGAGATCGCTCCGGTCATCCATCACCTGCGGGGCGCCGATGGCGGCAATCTCAAAAGTGCGCCGGTTGACGCCGGCCCCATCGCCGTTCTTCTCCTCCGCCCCACTGCGGTGCACGTTCACGGCCACGGTGGCGCCGGCATAGGCCCGCACGAAGTCCTCGGTGCTGGGCAATTCGCCGCGGCAGTAGTCCCGCAGACTGGTCTTGCGCCAGCCGGGCCCCCACAGCGCCAGCCCGAATTCCACCAGTTCCACCAGGAACCGCTCCCGCCGGGCAGAGGCCCCGCCCGCGAACACCACGTTGGCGCGGAAGGGTCCCCGGGCCCGGAGCGGCTTGTGCACGGAGGGGTCGCAGCCCACGGCGAGGTAGTGGGCGTGCTTGATGCCGAAGCGGTCGAATCCCTCCACCACGGTGGTCGAACCGGCGAAGACGTGGTGATAGGCCATCGCCGCCTGGCTGGCCCCGGCCTGGTCGCGGACCGACTCCCCCAGCAGCTGGATCCAGCGAGCGCCGGGCCGCTGGGGACGCAGCCGGTCCACCAGTTCGGTCGGCAGGACGCTGTCTCCGGCAACGATGACCAGATCCGGCTGGTGCTGGGCCACCGCCCCTTCCAGCCGGTGCCCCAGGTCGCGCCGGACCAGCCGCTCGATCCACCCCGCCCGTTCGGGATCGAGATGTGCGACGTTGGCGCCGAGCCGCTCGAGCGCGCGGCGCCGCAGGCCGTTGTGGGCCAGGTCGGCGTCGTCCACGGAGGCGACGAACAGGATGCGAAGACCGGAGAAGGATCGGCTCATGGGCTCTATCCAGAGAATCTACGATGTCCCGGGGCCCCTGCCGAGGGGGGGCCGCCGGTCAATCCGGCAGCGGCACCAGCCCGAACTGGCTGGCAGCGAGGCGGCGATAGAGCCCCTCACCCCGGAGCAGCTGGTCGTGCGTGCCACGCTGGACGATCCGGCCTTCATCGAGCACCAGGATCTGGGTGGCATGCCGGACGGTGGTCAGCCGGTGGGCGATGACCAGCGAGGTGCGATCCTGCATCAGGCGGAGGAGCGCCTCCTGCACCAGCCGCTCTGACTCGCTGTCGAGTGCGCTGGTGGCCTCGTCCAGGATCAGAATAGGCGAATCGCGCAGCAGCGCCCGGGCGATGGCGATTCGCTGTCGCTGCCCGCCCGAGAGCCGGGTGCCGCGTTCGCCCAGCACCGTCAGATAACCCTGCGGCAGCCGGTCGATGAACTCCTCGGCGTTGGCGGCCCGTGCCGCCGCGGCGATCTCGGCGTCCGACGCGCCAGCCCGCCCGTAGCCGATGTTGGCCTGCACCGTGTCGTTGAACACCACCGTTTCCTGCCCCACCACCGCCATGAGGGCGCGGAGCGAGCGCCGGTCCAGGTCGGTGAGCGGGACCCCATCCAGCAGGATCCGGCCCGCGACCGGGTCGCGCAGCCGGGGCAGCAGCTCCGCGATGGTGGTCTTCCCCGCGCCCGAGGGGCCGACCAGGGCCACGGTGCTGCCGCGCGGCAGGCTGAACGAGACCCCTTCCAGCACCCGTGGCTGACCCGGAGCGTACGCGAAGGAGACTTCCTCGAACTCGACGCTGCGATGGAACCGGGCGGTCGCCCCGGACGATCCCGCCGGCTCCTCCGCAGGATGGTCGAGCACCTCGAAGACCCGCTCGGCGCTGGCCAGCGCCTGGGCCATCTGGTTGGGGAACTGGGTCAGCGCCTTGAGCGGGGCCATCATCCGAAGGGCGGCCACCAGGAACACCACCAGCCCCTCGGGCGAGAGTGACTGCCCCAGCAAGGCCGGCGTGGTGCCCACCACCACCAGCAGGACCATCAGGAGGCCGCCGAACAATTCGCTCACCGGGCTGGTGAGCTGGGCGAAGCGCTGGGTGCGGGCCACCGCCCGGCGGTACTGCGTCGCCTGGTCGCGGAAGCGCCCGGCCTCACGCGCCTCGGCCCCGTGCAGCCGGATCAGCTTCACCGCCTGCAACCGCTCCGCCACGGTGGCGGTCATGGCGCCGGCTTCGTCCGCCCGGGCCCGGGCCTGGCGGCGCAGCCGGCGCAGCAACACCCGGATGCCGGCGAGCAGGAGCGGCGCCGCGGCCAGCGTGAGGAGGGTGAGCCGGGGCGAGAGCTGGCCCAGCACCAGCAGCGTCGTGCCGATGAGCAGCAGGTTCTGGACAAACGACGCCAGTCCGGCGCTCACCGCCGTCTTCACCTGATCGGCGTCGTGCATCACCCGGGCAATGACCTGTCCGCTCTTGACTCGCTCGAGCCAGCCCAGGTCGAGCCGGAGCAGATGCTCGAACAGCGCGGTCCGGAGGTCCCGCACCAGGCCCTCCTGGGCCCGCACGCTGAGCTGCCCGGCCAGGTAGTTGAGCAGGTTCTTTCCCAGCAGCGCCGCCCAGAGCACCAGCACCAGCCGCACGGTCACCCCGACCGGGGTGGCGCCGGCGAGGAGTGGCGCGAGCGCCCGGTCGATCGCGGTCTCGAGTCCGCTCACGCCGGAGGCGAGGCCCGCGGTGGTGCCGAAGAGGTGGCGGAAGAGTGGGATCAGCAGCAGCAGGGAGACCGCGTCGAGCGCCGAGGCCACCGCCGTGGTGAGCAGCCCGAGCCCGAGTGTGACCCGGTACGGCCGGAGCCAGGGAAGAAGCCGGCTCACGTCCCCCGTCTCGCCGTGAGCAGCGCGATGGGCAGCACCATTTCCTCCGGGGTGACCCCGCCATGGAGGAACGCCCCGCGATACCGGGCCTGGTACTCCCGCAACTTGGTGGGATACACGAAGAACCGGTCGCCCGAGGCCAGCAGCAGGCGGGTCCCCGGTCCGCGTGGCGGGAGGCCCCAGGCCGCCAGGTCATCCACCACGATCGCCGCCTCCCGATCCTGCACCCGCAGGTCCTCACCGAACTTGTAGCGCAGGTTGGCGCTGGCGTCGCGGCGAGCGTAGACGGTGGCCGGGGTGTGGCAGTGAATCGAACCGTGGTCGGTGGTGAGCAGCACGGGAACATTGCGGCGCTCGGCCTCCCGCAGGGCGTTCCACAGCGGCGAGTGCTCGAACCAGGTGCGGGTGAGGTTGCGCAGCGCCATCGTGTCGCGCGCCACCTCGAACAGGGTGGAGTTCTCCGTCCGGCCGTGGGTCAGCTGGTCGATGAAGTTGAACACCAGGGCGGTGACCCCGGGGTTGGCCAGGTGCGCCGGCAGCCGGGTCAGCAGCGCCTCCCCGTCCTGGGCGGTAAACACCTTTTCGTAGTGCACGGCCACGCTCCGCCCGTGGCGGCCGTCCAGCTGCCGCTGCAGCAGGTCGGCCTCGTGCGAGTTGAGGCTCACCTCGTCCTGGTCGCGCCACCACGCCGGAAAGCGGGTGGCCAGGTCGCGCGGCAGGAGCCCGGCGAAGATGGCGTTGCGGGCGAACGGAGTGGCGGTCGGAAGAATCGAGTAGTAGTACGAGGTTTCGATGTCGAATCGCGTGCTGATCAGCGGCCGGATCGCCTCCCACTGGTCCAGCCGGAGGCAGTCCACCACCACCAGCAGGGCGCGACCGTGCTGCCGGAGCGCCGGCTCCACGAACTCCGGCACGATATCATGCGACAACGGCGGCCGGTCGGCCCGGGGACCGGCCAGCCAGCCGGCATAGTTGCTCTCGATGAAGCGGGAAAAGTCCTGCCGCAGGCTCACCTGCAGGGTGCGCAGCGCCTCCTGCAATCCCGGCTCCTCCGCGTGGCCCAGCCGGACTTCCCATTCGGCGATCTCCACCACCAGTTCGGTCCAGTCGCGCCAGTTGAGCGTCTGACTGCGGCGCGCCTCGAGCTCGCGGAACCGGGTGACGAAATCCCGTGACAGCCGCTGCTGCCGGATGCGGTCTCCCTCCAGCAGGCGGGTCACCACCGAGAGAATCTGCCGCGGGTTGACCGGCTTGACCAGGTAGTCGGAAATCTCGGCGCCGATGGCATCCTTCAGGGTGGCCGGCTCCTCGGACTTGGTAACCATCACCACCGGCATGGTGGAATCGATCTCCCGGATGGCGTGGAACAGGTCCAGCCCGCGCCGGCCCGGCATGTGCTCGTCCAGCAGCACCACCCCGTAGGGCTGGCGCTGCAGCAGGGCCAGGGCGTCGTCGCCGTGCGCGGCTTTCTCCACCGAGAACCCCTGTTCCTCCAGGAACAGGATCTGTGAGGAGAGGCTCTCGACTTCGTCATCCACCCAGAGGATGCTGCGGGGACGGGGCATGGGAGAAGTATAGACGGGGACCGCCTCCGGCCGGGCCGGGCGCTCCGGCCCGGAACCCTGCTACACTTCCGGATCATGAACACCCCCCGGATTCTGCTGGTCCGCTTCAGCTCCCTCGGCGACGTGCTGCTCCTGACGCCACTGATCCGGGCCTTGCGGACGCGGCACCCGGACGCCACAATCACCGCGCTCACCAAGGAGTGCTGGGGACCGCTCCTCTCGGCGAACCCGCACCTCAGCGAAGTCATCACCGCCGCTCCGGGAGATCGGCTGGTCGCCCTGGCCCGGCAGCTGCGGCGCGCAGACTACACCCACCGACTGGACCTGCACGGCAGCGTCCGGAGCCGGGTCCTCCGGCTGCTGGTCCCGGGAGAATGGCATGGCTATGACGCCCGCCGACGTGAGCGCAAGCTGCTGCTGCACGCCCGGCAGGACACCTACAGGCTCCGGGTACCGGTGGCGGAGCGGTACTTCGAGGCGGCGGAGTCGCTGCAGGTCACGCCGGATGGGGCGGCGGCCGACCTGTTTGTCAGTCCCGCCGCGGAGTTGCGGGCCGAGGACTGGCTCACCCAGGCGGGACTGATCCCGGGTGCCCCCCTGGTGGCGCTCGTTCCCGGTGCCGCCCACGCGACCAAGCGCTGGCCGCTGGGACACTGGAAGAAGCTCGCCCGCGCCCTGACCGACCGGGGTCTGCACGTGGTGGTCATCGGTGGATCCGCCGATATCGCCGCCGGGACCGAAATCGTCGCGGCACTCGGCCGACAGGGGGCCAGCGCCGCCGGGCGCCTCGACCTGCAGGCGAGCGGCGCGCTGATCCGGCGCACCAAGGCGCTGGTCAGCGGTGACAGCGGACCGATGCACATGGCGACCGCGGTGCGGACGCCGGTAGTAGCGCTGTTCGGGCCGACAGTCGCGCAATTCGGCTTCTTTCCCTATCAGGGGCGCGCCACAGTTCTGGAACAGAGCCTTCCCTGCCGCCCCTGCAGCAGCAAGGGGGGACCCCGGTGTCCGCTGGAACACCACCGCTGCCTCACCGAAATCTCTCCGGAAGAGGTCATGGCTCGAACGCTGGAGTGGGTGGGGTGAGCTGGGATCCGGCAGCGGTCGGGCTGCTGACCCTGCTCCCCAAGGCAGGACGGGGACCCCGACGGGAGGGGATCTTTGCGCTGTGGCTCACCCTCCGGGTGGCGCAGGACTACCTGATCGCCCCCCCACTCGCCGAACGGGCCGCCCGCCGCCGGCTGATGGCCCTGGAAACCCGACTCTCCAGCCTGACGGTCCCGCCCCCGCTGCGCCGGGCGCTCGCGGCCGCCCTGCACCAGTTGCGTGAGGGGGATGCCCAGGCGGTGCCGCTGGCGCTCTCCGCGCTGGTCGCACCCGCCCGTGATGCGGTGGGTCCGGAGGCGGGAGACGCCATGCAGCTGGCCTGGCGCAACTCCCGCCAGCGCCTCGCCGCGGTCCCGTCTCGCTGATTGGGACCAACACCTTATCTTTCGGTCATGCGCCCCGCCGACCGGCCCGTTTCACCCGCCGAAGCGCTGGTTGCCCGGATCGACGCCCGGGATCCCGCCCGCACCGCTCCCGCGCCGAGCGCCGTGGGCGAGACCATCGTCACCGGGTTTCCTTCAATTGACCGCCAGCTCGGCGGTGGCTTCCGCCGTCAGGACCTGGTGCTGCTCGCGGGCGATGTGGCGGCCGGCAAGTCCGCGCTCGCCCTGGCCATCGCGGTCCGCAGCGCCCGGGCGGGCACGCCGGTGCTCTATCTCTCGGGAGAGATGTCCGAGGAGCGGCTGTTCGAGCGGGCCCTGGCCCTCGAGGCTCGCGTCCCGGTGGATGCCCTCCGCAAGGGCGACCTGGATGAACTGACCCGCGCCTCGGTCGGGGCCGCGGCGCTCCGCCTGCGCGATCTGCCCCTCATGGTCCGCACCCTCCGTCCCGACCCGGCCGAACTGGCGGAATCGCTCCGCACCGTGCCCCGTCGGGCGCTGTGCATCATCGACGAGCTGCAGCTGGTCCAGCCCCTGGTCGTCGGGGAGACCCCCGAACAGTCGCTCGCAGCGACGGCCCGGCTCCTCAAGCAGCTGGCGCTGGAGCAGGAACTGGCCATCCTGGCGGTGTCCCAGCTGCCCCGGCTTCGTCCCGGACGCCAGGACCCGCGGCCCACCCTGGAGGACCTGGGCGGCGGCGGAGTAGTCAAGCAGGTCGCCGATGTCGTGCTGGCCCTGTATCGGGAGGAGATGTACCACCCGGTCGTGGGTGTCGAGGGCGCGGTGGAACTGATCGTGGCGAAGAACCGCAACGGCCCCACCGGTTACCTCGACCTGTACTTCTACCGGCAGTGGCTTCGGTTTGAGGACATGCTGGATCCCGACCGCTGAGCGGACGACCCGCCCCGCCATCAGGAGGCACCGGAAACGGCACGGGGAGCCCCCAGTGGAGGCTCCCCTTTTTCAGTCGCCGCGGATGGCAGCTTCCCGCTAGTTCACCTTTGCCCCTGCCACATCAACGAGCGTCCCTGAGCCCTCCCCCGGCCGGACGTTGACCCACAGGGGCGGGCCGTCCTGCTCGGCGTAGAACGCCACGCTGCCGTCGGGCATCCTGGATTCATTCACCAGCCGCCAGGGTGCCTTGGAGAGCTCCACCCGGTAGTACTCCACGATCGTATCCACGGGGAGCGGGGTCCGGAAACGGAGCTGGACGGCGTTTTCGCCGTCATCCCGGCCCAGCCCTTCGGCGCCGGGCGGGATGGGGACATTGGAAATGCGCTCCCCGAGATCAACCTTGGGTTTGGACTCAGGCTCGGCGCAGGCCACCAGGCCGACCAGGACCAGCAGAAGCAGGGGGTGTCTCATAGGCGGGGGAGAGTAGCAAGGAGACCGGGGTGGTGGCAAGCGGGAGAGCGCCGGATGCATGGCTAACGCCCTCGCCTCGCCTTATCTTCCGCCCGAACCTGCAGGAGCAGCCCCATGGCCGGTCACAGCAAGTGGAAACAGATCAAGCGGAAGAAGGCCATCACCGACGCCCGTCGGGGAGCCTCCTGGACCAAGGTCATCCGGGAAATCACCGTGGCCGCCAAGGCCGGCGGCGGTGATCCGGGCGGCAACCCGCGGCTGCGCACCGCCATCGACGCGGCCAAGGCGGTGAACATGCCGGCGGACAACATCGAACGCGCCGTCAAGAAGGGCACCGGAGAACTCGAAGGCACCGTCTACGAGGAGGTGACCTACGAGGGCTACGGGCCCGGTGGCGCGGCGATCATCATCGAGACCACCACCGATAACTCAACCCGGACCGTTGCCGAGATCCGCCACGCCTTCAACCGCAACGGTGGCAACCTGGGCGCCACCAATTCCGTGGTCTGGATGTTCGACCGGAAGGGCCAGCTGTTCCTGGATGCCTCCAAGTCGCCGGAGGACGCCACCTTGGAGGCGGCACTCGAGGCCGGCGCCGAGGATTTCACGAAGGAGGGGGAGCAGTATATCATCGCCACCACGGTGCCCGCGTTTCACGCAGTGCAGGACGCCCTGCGGGCCCGCGACCTGGAAATCGAATCGGCGGAAATCGCGATGGTGCCAAAGACCAGTGTGAAGGTCGAGGGCAAGCAGGCGGAACAGATGCTCAAGCTCCTGGAAGCGCTCGAGGACCTGGAGGACGTCTCCAAGGTCTTCTCCAACTTCGACATTGACGCCTCCGAGCTGGCGGAGGCCTGACTGTCCGGGCCGGTGCCATGAAGGTGCTGGGCATTGACCCGGGCACCACGGTGACCGGCTTCGGAGTGGTGGACGCGGGCGACCGGGGAGCGCTCCGCCTGCTGGAATGCGGGGTCATTCGACCGGCACCGCGGACACCGCTCGCCACCCGGCTGCGGCAACTGCATGAGGACGTGGTCACGCTGCTGCAACGCCACCAGCCCGACGTGCTCGCCGTCGAAGAAGCCTTTCACGCCAAGAACGCCCGGACCACGCTGGTGCTCGGGCATGCCCGCGGAGTCATCCTGCTCGCCGGCGAGATGGCGGGTGTCACGCTCGCGGAGTACTCCCCGGCGATGATCAAGAAAACGGTGACCGGCAGAGGCGCGGCGGAGAAGGGGCAGGTGGGGTACATGGTGGCCCAGCTGCTCAGGCTCAGCGCGGCGCCGGCCCCGGCCGATGCCGCCGATGGCGTCGCGGTGGCGCTGACCCACCTGCTCCGCGGCGCAGCCGTCCGGCGCCTGGGCCGATGATCGCCCTGGTGAGCGGGATCCTGCGGGAGCGGAACGGAGACACGGTCCTCATCGAGACCGCCGGCGGCATCGGGTATGCCGTGACGGTGCCGCTGGGGGTGCTGGAGCGGCTGCCGGCCAGCGGTGAGGCGGTGCGCCTGTACACCGAGCTGGTGGTGCGCGAAGATGGCTGGGCGCTGTACGGATTCGACCGACAGGGTGAACGGGCCGTGTTCCAGCGCCTGCTCTCCGCCGCGGGCTTCGGACCCCGGCTGGCACTGGCGGTGCTCTCGACCCTCGGCCCGGACCGGGCCGTTCGCAGCATCCAGCAGCGCGACCTCGCCGTCCTGTCCTCGGTGCCGGGGATCGGCCGCAAGAAGGCGGAGAAGCTAGCCGTGGAGCTGGCGGACCGCTTCGCGACCCTGCCCGGAGAGCTGCCCGCCGGGCCGGCCAGCCCGTCCGACGACGCCACCCAGGCGCTGATCCGACTCGGGTACAGCCCGGCATTGGCCGAGGAAGCCGTGCGGGAGGTGCTCGCGGCCGGCACCAGCGGCACCGCGCAGGTCATCCGTGCGGCCCTGGTCGTGCTGGCGGGAAAGCGCTGACGCCGGCCGATCGCATTGCACACCCTACACGCTCCACCTGGAGTCCCCGCATGACCGTACCCGCCACCACCGCCGAGTGGATCTGTACCCGCTGCGGCAGCACCAACCGCCGCCTGGTCGCCGCCACGACGGAGCAGGCCCAGGATCGCTGCGTGCATTGCCATGCCCGGCACACCATCGAGCCGGATGACCGGCCGGTGCGCTGGACCGCCACTCTGCGCGACTGACCCCGCCATGTCCCGCCTGCAGATCACCACGCCCGAGCCGCTGCCAGAAGAGAGCGGCGCTGACGCCGCCCTCCGGCCGGCGCAGCTCGAGGAGTTCGTGGGGCAGGCACAGGTCAAGACCTCGCTTCGGATCGCCATTGACGCCGCCCGCCAGCGCGGGGAGCCGCTCGATCACCTGCTCTTCTTCGGACCGCCCGGCCTCGGCAAGACCACCCTCGCGATGCTGCTGGCCCGGGAAATGGGAGTCCAGCTCCGCACCACCTCCGGCCCGGTGCTGGAGAAGCCCGGAGACCTGGTGGGCATGCTCACCACCCTGCAGCCGGGGGACATTCTCTTCATTGACGAGATTCACCGGCTCCGGCCCGTGCTGGAGGAGTTCCTCTACCCGGCCATGGAAGACTTTCGGGTGGACGTCCGCATCGCCGACGGGCCCAACGGCCAGACCATTCCCATGGCCATCGAGCGGTTCACCCTCATTGGCGCCACCACCCGCTTCGGCCTGCTCACACCGCCCATGCGGACCCGCTTCGGCATGGTGGAGCGGCTGCACTTCTATCCGCCGGAAGACCTGCAGGTGATCATCCGGCGCTCGGCCAGAATCCTCGGTGTCAGCGCCGACGACGAGGGCACCGGCGAGATCGCCCGGCGAAGCCGGGGCACGCCCCGGGTGGCCAACCGGCTGCTTCGGCGGGTGCGGGACTACGCCCAGGTGAAAGCGGCCGGCCAGATCACCGGCCCGGTGGCCCGCGAGGCGCTGGCCCGGCTCAACGTGGACGAGTTCGGTCTGGACGACATGGACGCCCGCCTGCTCACCGCCCTGATCGAGAAGTTCGGCGGGGGACCGGTCGGCCTCAACACCCTGGCAATCGCCATCGGAGAGGACAGCTCGACCCTGGAGGAGGTGTACGAGCCGTACCTCATCCAGCAGGGCTTCCTGGAGCGAACCCCCCGGGGCCGGGTCGCGACCCCGCACGCCTACCGGCGTTTCGGCTTCACCCCGCCAGCCGGCGCACAAGGGTCGATGCTCTGACCCGAGGTGTCCGCCGGCCGCCCGAGGAGCCGATGGACCTCCCGTTTCGAGCCCTTCGCCGCCTCAATGCCGCTCGTCACCGCGGATTTCGACTATACGCTTCCGCCTGAGCTGATCGCCCAGGAGCCGGCGGCCCAGCGCGGCGAGAGCCGCCTGCTGGTCGTGCCCCGTTCCGGGACGCTATCCGACCGGCAATTTTCCGGGCTCGCCGACCTCATTCCCGCCGGGGACCTGCTCGTCCTGAACACCACCCGGGTACGCCACGCGCGCTTCCTCGGCACCCGGCCGAGCGGGGCGCCGGCCGAGGTCCTGCTGATACATCCGGCGGCCGGCGGACACTGGGTCGCCCTGGGCAAGCCAGGCAGCGCGCTGCGGCCGGGGAAGCGAATTGCGCTGGACGATGAGGTCTTCATCGAGACGCTGGCGGTGCTCGATGAGGGGTATCGTGAGGTGCGCTTCGTCGGGCTCCCCGACGCGGAGGCGATCCGTCGCTTCGGGCGCCTCCCGCTGCCGCCGTACATCGAGCGGGCACCGACCGACGCCGACGAGCGACGCTACCAGACGGTGTATGCCGAGCGCGAGGGCAGCGTGGCAGCTCCCACGGCGGGACTGCATTTCACTACGGCCCTGCTGGCGGCCCTTGAGACAGCCGGCGTTCGCATCGCCCGGCTGGAGCTGGAGGTCGGGCCAGGCACCTTCAAGCCGGTCGAGGTCGATGACCCCGGCCAGCACCCGATGCATCCCGAGTGGTACGAGATCCCCGAGGCGACGGCACAGGCGGTTGCCGACCTGCGCCGGCGGGGCGGCCGGCTCTGGGCGGTCGGCACCACGGTGGTGCGGGCGCTGGAGAGTTCGGCGCTGCCTGGCGGCACGGTCGAGCCTGGCCGCCGCGAAACCCGGCTGCTGGTCACTCCCGGCTATCGCTTCGGCGTGGTGGATCGCCTGATCACCAACTTCCACCTCCCCCGCTCAACCCTGCTGATGCTGGTCTCCGCCTTCGGAGGCCACCAACGGATCATGCAGGCCTACCGGCACGCGGTCGAGGCGGGCTACCGGTTCTACTCGTATGGGGATGCGATGGTGGTGCTGTGAAGTGCCGGCGCGAGGCGATCAGCTGGCCGCCATCCGGGAGCAGGCGTTCCCGCGTGCCGCGAGGCCATTTCTGGTCTCCCGCTCGGCCGCCGACCGCCGATCGCTGGTAGCTTACCCTCATGTTCTCCTTCTCCCTCCACGCCACCGAAGGCGCCGCCCGGGCCGGCACCCTCACCCTGCCGCACGGCCTGGTGGAGACGCCGGCGTTCATGCCGGTGGGCACCCACGGCACGGTCCGGGGGCTGCACCCTGCGGAAGTGGCAGCGGCCGGCGCCCAGATCATCCTGGGAAACACCTATCACCTGCACCTCCGTCCGGGCGAGCAGGTCATCGGGGCGCTGGGCGGGCTGCACCGGTTCAGCACCTGGCCCCGGCCGATGCTCACCGATTCGGGCGGGTTCCAGGTGTTCTCCCTGGAGGGGCTCCGCAAGATCTCGGAGCACGGGGTGGAGTTTGTCAGCCACATCGACGGCTCCACCCGGACCATCACCCCCGAGTCCTCGATGGAGATCCAGTGGACGCTGGGCGCCGACGTGGCGATGGTGTTCGACCACGTGGTCCCCGGCCAGGCCTCATGGGAGCTGGCCGAGGAAGGGATGGAGCGGACGCTTCGCTGGCTGGAGCGCTGCCGTGGCCGGCACGCCGGGTTGTGCGAGACCGCGGAGCGCGCCGGCCTGGAGCCGGATCGCCAGACCCTCTGGCCCATCGTCCAGGGGGGGACCCACGCCGACCTCCGGCTCCGGTCACTGGAGGGGACGCTGGCGCGAGGGCCGTGGACCGGAATCGCCATCGGCGGGCTGTCGGTGGGAGAACCAAAGCCGGTGATGCACCGGGTCCTGGAGGAACTCGGCCCCCATCTCCCGATCGGGGTGCCGCGTTATCTTATGGGCGTCGGATTTCCGGACGACCTGCTCGAGGGAATCGCGCGGGGCGTGGACCTGTTTGATTGTGTGGCGGCAACCCGGAACGGCCGCCATGGCAGCGCCTGGACCAGCACCGGCAAGGTGAACGTGCGGTCCGCAGCCTTGCGGGTCAGCGACGCGCCGCTGGATCCCGCCTGCGACTGCGACACCTGCCGCCGGTTCCCGCGGGCCTATCTTCGCCACCTGTTCATGGCGGAAGAAATGCTCGGGCTCAGGCTCCTGTCGATTCACAACATCCGTTTTCTGGTCCGGCTCGGCGAACAGGCGCGGGCCGCGATCCTGACCGGCCAGTTCGAGGCGTTCCGCCGCGAGTGGTCCGACCGCTATCACCAACGAGGAGAACCGTGACGCTTCCCCTGCTTGCCTTCATGGCGCCCGCCGACGGGGCCTCCACCGGCCTGTCCCTGCTGCTGTTGCAGGTCGGGGCCATCGCGCTGGTGTTCTATTTCCTGATCCTCCGGCCCCAGTCCCAGGCGCGGAAGAAACACGAAGAGCTGCTCAAGGGGCTCAAGAAGGGGGATGAAGTCACCACCGTCGGCGGCCTGATCGGCAAGGTGAAGGATGTGAAGGAGACCCGCGTCACCCTCGAGACCGGCACGGCCACGGTAGTGGTGGAACGGGCCCGGATCGTGAAGATCGGAGACCAGGCCGCTCCCGGAGTGCCCGGATGACCATTCGGGACCTCCACCTGCTTGGCTCACCGGTGCTGCGCGAACAGAGCGCACCGGTGGCCGTCGTGGACGACGAGGTGCGTCGCTTCGTGGACGACCTCTTCGAGACGATGTACGCTGCCCGGGGGATCGGGCTGGCGGCCAACCAGGTGGGGGTGGCCCGGCGGATCGCCGTGGTGGATACCGAAGAGGTGAAGCTGGTCCTGATCAACCCGCAGATTCTCGAGGTCGGTGGCTCGGAGACCGGGGAGGAGGGGTGCCTGTCCATCCCCGACTACTTCGGGGACGTCACCCGCCCCGACCGGATTGTCCTCGAGGCGCTGGACCGAGACGGGCAGCCCTACCGGCAGGAGCTGACCGGTCTCCCGGCCCGGGCGGCCCAGCACGAGATCGACCACCTCGACGGGATTCTCTTCCTGGATCACCTCAGCCTGCTCAAGCGCCAGCGGATGCTTTCCCGCTGGCGCAAGGAGCACGCCGACGATCCCGGCTACATCCGCCCCGTCAGCTCCACGTCCGCCGAGCGTTCCTGATGCGTGTCGCCTTCTTCGGCACCCCCGAGTTTGCCGTCCCGTCGCTCAGGGCGCTGCTTGAGGAAGGCTTCGAGGTGGCTGGGGTCATCACCCAGCCGGACCGCCCGCACGGCCGCTCCCGCAGCCAGCTCGTCCCCCCGCCGGTCAAGCAGGTCGCCCTGGAGGAGTCCCTGCCGGTGCTCCAGCCCGAACGCCCCGTCGGTGACTTCGCCGAGGCGCTGCAGGCCCTCGACGCCGACATCGGAATCGTGGTGGCCTACGGCCACATCCTCAAGCCCGAGATCCTGGCCATTCCGGGGCGCGGCATGCTCAACGTGCACGCCTCCCTGCTGCCCGCGCTCCGCGGGGCGGCGCCAATCCAGTGCGCCATCCTGCAGGGCCTCGAAACCACCGGCGTCAGCATCATGCAGATGGAAGCGGGGCTCGACAGCGGTCCGGTGCTGCACCGGATCGAGACCGAGATCGCCGCCGACGAGACCGGGGCGGAACTGGCGGAGCGGCTGGCCGAGCTGGGCGCGGCGGCCCTGGTGGAAACCCTGACAATGCTGCTCGGCGGCGAGGTCCTCGCCCGGCCGCAGGACCACGCGCTGGCCACCTACGCTCCCAAGATCACCCGTGAGGCGACCCGGCTCGACTGGAAGCTGGATGGCGCCCGCCTCGCGCGGATGGTGCGGGCCTTCGATCCCGATCCCGCCGCATGGGCCACCCTGGGCGGACAGGAGGTCAAGCTCTACGGGGGCCGGGCCAGCAACGGCGGCGGGTTCCCCGGCACCGTCCTCGCCGCCGGCGAGTCCCTGTGCATCGCCGCCGGCATCGGGGCGCTGGAGGTGGCCGAGGTACAGCCGGCCGGGAAGAAGCGTATGGTCGCCGCCGACTGGGTCCGCGGCCGCGGCGTGGCCGTTGGCCAGCGGTTCGAATGAGGCCGCTGCCCCGCCTTCACGCCGTGACCGATGGTGCCGTGCTCGCCCTGGAGGACCTGCCGGTCCGCGCCGCCGCGCTGGCGGCCGTGGGGAGCGCCCTGGCCATCCATGTGCGCGACCGCGCCGCCCCCGCCGGCGTGCTGGTGCAGCGGACCGGCCGGATCCAGCGCCTCGCGGCGCCACCGGAAGCGGCGGTGTTCACCAGCGCCCGCCTCGACATCGCCACCGCACTCGGCACTCAGGGCCTGCACCTCGGTCAACCGGACCTCCAGCCACGAGAGGTCCGCCGCGCCCTGACCGGCCGGTGGCACGGATGGATCGGGGTCTCGGTACACTCGGCCGACGAGGCTCGCGCCGCCCGGGACGAGGGGGCGGACTATCTCATGGCCGGGAACATCTTCGAGACCGGCAGCCACCCCGACCGGCCAGCCTGCGGCCTGGGCTTCGTCGAGGAGGTGGCGATCCTTGGCTTGCCGGTGATCGCGATCGGCGGACTGACCGCCGAGCGCGCCGGTCTCGTCCGCGAGGCGGGCGCGTGGGGCGTGGCCGGCATCTCCGCGCTGTGGTATGCCGAGGATCCGTATGCGGCAGCGGTGGAGATGATGCGCCCGTGGATGGAGTCCCGGGCATGAGCGCCCTTCGCCTGATCGTCAATGGAGCGCCGCATTCCGTCCCGGGCCCGGCCACGCTCAACGACCTCCTGACGCACCTGGCCCTCGACCCCCGGATGGTCGTGGTGGAACTCAATCGCGAGATCATTCGCCGGCCACGACTTGGCGAGGTGGGGCTCAAGGACGGTGACCAGGTGGAGCTGGTGCACTTCGTCGGCGGGGGATGACCATCTGGCCTTGGCGCGCGTCGCCGCCGGTCGCACACCCACCCGCCTTCCGCTTAACTTCCCCCCCATGAACGATTCCACCCTCACCATCGGCGGCCGGACCTTCCGGTCGCGGCTCCTGGTCGGAACCGGCAAGTACCGCAGCAACCAGGAGATGCTCGGCGCCATCACCGCCTCCGGCGCGGACGTGGTGACGGTCGCCGTTCGGCGGGTGGACCTCGACCGGACCCGGGAAGAGGGGATGCTGTATCACCTGGACCCCACGCGGTTCTTCCTGCTCGCCAACACCGCCGGCTGTTACAGCGCCGAGGAGGCGATCCGCTACGCCAGGCTGGCGCGGGAGGCGGGATTCAACGAGTTCGTCAAGTTGGAGGTGATCGGAGACCAGGAGACCCTGCTCCCCGACACCGACGGCCTCCTCACCGCCACCCGGACCCTCGCGGCCGAGGGGTTCCAGGTGATGGCCTACACCAACGACGACCTCATCACCGCGCTCCGGCTGGAGGACGCCGGGGCCGCCGCGGTGATGCCCCTCGCCTCGCCCATTGGGAGCGGGCTCGGGCTGCTCAACCCCTACAGCATCCGGACGATCAAGCGTCGGCTCCGGGTGCCGGTGCTGGTGGACGCCGGGGTGGGCACCGCCTCGGATGCCTGCGTGACAATGGAACAGGGAGTGGACGGCATCCTGATGAACACCGCCATCGCCGAGGCTGCCGATCCTGTCCGGATGGCCACGGCGATGCGACTGGCGGTGGACGCCGGCCGGCTCGCCTACCTGGCCGGACGAATGCCGCGGCGCGAGGTGGCCGTGCCGTCCAGCCCGGAGAAGGGGATGGCCGGGTGAAGAAGCGCGGCCGGGCGCCGCAGGTGACGGCGCCGGATCACCCCGGTGAGAGCCGGGCGGAGCCGTCCCCGCCGTCAGGCGCGGCCGGCGTCGCGCCGAGGCAGGCGGCCTACCGTGTGCTGCGCGCGACCGATGCCGGGGAGGCCTTTGAACCGGCCCTCGACCGGGCCCTCGGCGACCTTCCAGAACCTGACCGCCGACTGGCCCATGAGCTGGCGGCCGGCGTCCTGCGCCAGCGCCAGGACCTCGATGCCCGGCTCATGCCGCTGGTCCATCGCGGCTGGACCACGGTGCAGCCGGAACTGCGTGACATCCTCCGGCTGGGGGCCTACCAGCTCACCGCCCTCGACCGGGTCCCGGACCACGCTGCCGTGTCCACCACCGTGGAGCTGGCCCGCACGGAGTTAGGCGAAGGCGCGGCCCGCTTTGCCAACGCGCTCCTCCGTGGGATGGGCGGGCGCGCCGCCCCCCCGCCCGCAAGTGGCGACCTCGCCCGCCACCTCGCCAACCGCTACTCCCATCCCCCATGGCTGGTGCGCCGCTGGCTGGGTCGCTTCGGACCCGCCGAGACCGAGGAGCTCCTGCAGTGGAACAACGGCCGGCCCGCGCTCATCCTGCAACCGGCCCGCGACGACCTGCCCACCCTGCAGCGCAGCCTGTGGGACCGCGGTGTCGCGTCCCGGCGGGCGCCGTTCGACGCCGGGCTGGTCGTCGAAGGCAGCCGACCCACCGAGCTGCCGGGGTTCGCGGAGGGGAGCTTTCTGGTCCAGGACGCTGCCCAGGCGCTGGTGGTGCGGTTCGCCGCGGTTCCCGCCGACGCCACGGTGTATGACGCCTGCGCGGCGCCGGGCGGGAAGACCATCGCCCTGGGACGCATTGCCGCGCGGGTGCTGGCTGGAGAGATCAGACGGGACCGGATCCCCCGGCTGGCCCAGAACCTGGCTCGGGCCGGCAGCGGACGGGAATTCGTGGTACGAGCCTCCGCCGCCCATCCGCCCTGCCGCGGCGCCGATGTCGTTCTGCTCGACGCCCCCTGCCTCGGCACGGGGAGCTTTTGCCGGCACCCCGATGCCCGCTGGAAGGTCTCGGTGGACGCGCTGGGGCGGCTCGCGGAACAACAGGCTCAGCTCCTCGCCGGCGCCGCCGGCGCGGTCCGGCCGGGAGGGTGGTTAGTTTACGCCACCTGCTCCCTGGAACCGGAAGAGAACGAGATTCAGGTGGACAATTTCCTCGTTGCCCATCCCGCGTTTGCTCGTGAGCCCCACGCCGGGATGCCCCGAGACCTGCTCACGCCCCGGGGGGATCTTCTCCTCCTGCCCCAGCGCCACGGCGTCGACGGCGCCTTTGCGGCCCGGCTGCGGCGGAGGCCCGCATGAGGGGCCGTCGCTCCAGTGAGGCGGCCTCGGTCCCCGGGTACTTCAGCAGCATCGCTGGTCGCCGGCTGCTCAAGCAGGTCAGCATCGTCCTTGCGGCGTTCCTGGTCGGCTACCTGGTGAACGTTCTCTGGCTCTTTCCCGCACCCCTGTTTTCCAAGGACCACGCGGTGCCGCGGCTGCTGGACCTGGGCACCACCGAAGCGAAACAGAAGCTCGAGGCACAGGGATTCCGGGTCCGGGTGGAGGATCAGCAGACCGACGTGTCGACGCCCAAGGGAGGCGTGGTCTGGCAGGACCCCCCGCCAGGCGTCGTGGTGCCGCCCAACACCCAGGTGTCCATCATCGTGAGCGAGGGCCCGCCCGACGTGCCGGTGCCGGACGTGGCGGATTTTCCACGCCTGCTCGCCGAGCGGGTGCTGGCGGCAGCCGGATTCAAGATTGGCCGGGTGGACACGCTGCCGGCCTCCAACGAGCCGGGCATCGTCATCCAGACCCGTCCCGCCTCGGGCCAGGGCCGGCCGGCCGGGACCCCGGTCACCCTTGTCATCAGCAGTGGTCCAGCCGAGGTTACCGTGCCCACGGTGGTCGGGCTGCCGCTGCCGGTGGCGCGTGAGCGACTCGAAGTGCTGGGGCTCCAGATGGGCACGGTCACCGGCCGGGGTCAGCCTGGCCGGGTGGAGGGCATGGTGCTGGAACAGCGGCCGTCGGGCGGCGCCCGAGTGGCCCGCGGCACCAAGGTGGATTTCATCATTACACGCAAGGACTAGCCGATGGCCGTCCGGATCGCCCCCAGCCTGCTCTCCGCCGACCTCGGCCGCCTGCGTGAACAGGTCGAGGCGGCGCTCGCCGGCGGCGCGGAGTGGCTGCACATAGACGTGATGGACGGGCGCTTCGTCCCCAACCTCACTTTCGGTGCACCGCTGATCCGGGCGCTGCGCCGGTTCACGGACGCGCCGCTCGACGTGCACCTGATGGTCACCGAGCCGGAGCGCTTCATCCCCGAGTATGCCGACCTCGGCGTGAACGTCTTCACCTTCCATCCCGAGGCGACCACGCACGTGCAGCGGCACCTGGCGGCGATCCGGGAACGGGGCATGGCCGCCGGCCTCGCGCTCAACCCCGCCACCCCGCTGGCGCTGGTGGAAGAGGTCCTGGCCGACACCGACTTGCTCCTCATCATGAGCGTCAACCCCGGCTACGGCGGCCAGTCGTACCTGCCGGCGGCGACGGCCAAGATCGCGCGCGCCCGCGGGCTGCTGGAGCGGCACGGCGCCCGCGCAACGCTCGAAGTGGACGGCGGCATCACCGTGGACAATATCGCCGCGGCGTGGCGGGCCGGCGCGGACACCTTTGTCGCCGGGACCGCCGTCTTCGGCACGCCGGACGTGGCCGAGGCGGTCCGCGCGCTCAAGCAGCGTTGCGTCGAGAGGGCCTAGCCCATGTCCAAACAGTGGGTACTGGTGCTCAGCGTGCTGGCCGGCCTGGTCATCGGTGGTGCAGCGCTGGTACGGTATGGCCCCGGGGCGGCGGCGGTCTCCGCAGGCAGCCGGGCGCCCAACTTCCAGGTCATGGATCTGGCCACCGGCGACAGCATCAGGCTGCGGGACCATTACAAGGGGCATGTCACCCTGATCAACATCTGGGCGACGTGGTGCATCCCCTGCAAGGTCGAGATGCCCGCCATGCAGCGGGTGTACGATTCTCTCGGACCACTCGGCTTCCGGATCGCGGCGGTGAGCATTGACCAGGAAGGCCCCGGCGTGGTCCGGGAGTTCACGCAGAGCCTGGGCCTGTCGTTCGATGTGCTGCAGGACCAAAGCGGCGCCATCCAGGCGGCCTACCAGACCACCGGCGTGCCCGAGAGTTTCCTCCTGGATACCACCGGGATGATCATGAAGCGCGTCATCGGCGCCCACGACTGGGCCTCGCCGGTGAACGTCGCCCTCATTCGCCGGCTGCTCGGCGACACCACCGTGATCATGGGCACCCCGCTGGGCGACGGGGCGGAGGCCACCCCGCTCCCGTGAGCCTCGCCGCCGCGCCAGCGGTGGAGTCCGCCGCCCAGGGGCCGGGGTCCCCCTAGATGCTGCTCGCCCTCGAAACCTCCTGCGATGAAACCTCGGCGGCCATTCTGACCCAGGACGGCGGGCGCCCGGTTCTCAAGAGCCTCATCATCCTTTCCCAGGACGTGCATCAGATCTTCGGCGGGGTGGTGCCGGAACTGGCCAGCCGGGCACACCTGACGACGATCGGACAGGTCGTCGACCGGGCGCTCGCCGACGCAGGCGTGCGCATCGAGGAACTCACCGCCGTCGCGGTCACCGCCGGACCGGGACTGGTGGGCGCCCTGCTGGTGGGCGTGATGTACGGGAAGACGCTCGCCTACCGACTGGGGATCCCGCTCATCGGGGTGCATCACCTCGAGGGGCACCTCTTCGCGCCCACCCTCGAACACCCCGGGCTGATGCCCCCCTTCGCGGCCCTGCTGGTGAGCGGCGGTCATACCCTGCTGCTCGATGTGCCCGCCTGGGGCCGCTACCGGATGCTCGGCACCACCCGCGATGACGCCGCCGGCGAGGCCTTTGACAAGGTCGGCACCCTGCTGGGGCTCGGGTATCCCGGCGGGCCGGCCATCGAGCGGCTGGCGCTGTCGGGGAACCCGAAGCGCTACCGCTTTCCCCGGCCGATGCTGGCCCAGACCGGCGAGCCGGGCCCGGACCGCTTCACCTTTTCTTTCAGTGGACTGAAGACCGCCGTCCTCCGGGCGGTGCAGCAGAGCGACGACCTCGAACGCGACCGGCCGCACCTGGCCCGTGGCTTCCAGGACGCGGCGATCGAGGTGCTGGTGGAGAAGGCCGCCACCGCCGTGGAGACCCTCGGCTACGACACCCTGGTGCTCGGCGGCGGGGTGGCATGCAATCGCGCCCTGACGGAGGCCGCCGGCCGGCGGGTCGCCGAGTCCGCCAATGGCCGGGTGGTGGTGGCCTCGAACCGGCTCAACACCGACAACGCCGCGATGATCGGGGCCGCCGGGCTGTACCGGCTCGATCACGACCCGCCCGCCGGACTCGACCTCGAGCCCCGCGCCGATCTACCTTTCCCCGGCCTGTCCATGACCCCAACCCTCCACGGAAGTCCCCGATGAACATCTACCCCTTCATCGTCAGAGTCGGCCCCCTCGAGATCACCGGCTACGGGATCATGATGATGGTTGGCTTCCTGGTGGGCGGCTGGCTCATCACGCTGGAACTGCGCCGCCGCGGCCTGTATGAGGAATACGCCGCCGATATCACGGTGGCAGCGGTCGTCGGCGGCATCATCGGCGCCAAGCTGTGGTACTGGGCCATGAACGGCGGCAGCCTCTTCTCCCGGGGCGGGTTGGTCTGGTACGGCGGCTTCGTCGGAGGCTCCCTGGCGGTGATGCTCAACGGCTGGCGACTCAAGGTGCCGATCCGCTGGACCCTGCACCTGTGCGCGCCGGCCCTCGCGGCCGCCTACGCCCTCGGCCGGATCGGATGCTTCATCGTCAATGACGACTACGGCCACCCCACCGACCTGCCGTGGGGGGTGAAGTTCCCCCAGGGCCTGCCCCCCTCAACCGCCGAACAGATGACCCACCAGTTCGGCATCGCGGTCCCACCCGGCACCGATCCGGCGACCGTGCTGGCCGTGCATCCCACCCAGCTGTACGAGACGGTGATCATGCTCGGCGTCTTCGCGCTCCTGTGGCGGCTGCGGCTCCAGGCGCGCGCCATCGGCTGGATCTTCGGGATCTACCTGCTGTGTGCCGGGGCAGAACGGTTCTTCATCGAGATCCTCCGCGCCAAGGACGACCGCTTCTTCGGCCCACTGACCCTGGCCCAGATGGTGAGCATCGGCCTCCTGGTCGCGGGCGTCATCCTTCTCAGCCGGCTCCGGCAGGAGGACAGCTTGAGCCCCGGACCCTACCTGACCAGAACCGCCGCGGCATAACGTACCAGGAAGTTTGTTCCGGCAGTTTATTCCTGGTCGGCAAAACTTGCCTATCTCGTCTGTAAGCCTGAAAATGTAAGCTGTTATGTGACAAGCGGTTAAGAAAATGTGATCTATGGCACATCGCCTGCTACTCATTTCGGTCAACGGCGCACGAGGCGCCAACCGAAAGTGGCGGGCCGAAGAAGAGTGAAGCGGGCAATCTGTCCGTTTCGTCTAAACTCAGGGGGCGGTCTGCCACCCCACTTATGACAAACGCCGGCTCGAAAGAGCCGGCGTTTTGTCGTGCCGTCGTACGGTCCCGCCGACCGTCAGGCGCCAGACCGCCTGGAGGAACTCTTCAGCAGCAGCCCCTTGAGTCGTTCCACCTCGGCGCGGAGCTGGGCCAGATCGGTGTCCATGCGGTCCAGCGAGCGGAGGATGTCCTGTTCCAGACGCATCGGGCGCTCGGCTGGAATCGCCGCCGCCGGGGTCGGCGGTGGTCCTTCATCCGGTACCATCACCCGTGTCACCCGGAGCCGCCGGGGTTCGATGCCAAACGTCCAGAGGAGCCCCGCCAGCAGCAGCAGCAACAGCACGCCCTGGAGCGCCAGCGACTCGACGGTGGGATAGATCCCCAGGGCCGGCAGGCGCGGTGCCCAGGGAATGATGGTGGTCCCGATGACTCCGCCCTCCTGCAGCTCGGCGATGCCCTTGCCGGCGAACACGAAGGCCATGTAGTAGAGGAAAGCGCTGGTGAACCCGAAGAACGGCTTCAACGGGATCCGGACTCCCCAGCGATTAATGGCGAAGTAGACCACCGCCAGCACCACGGAACCCACCAGCATCCCCACCAGCACCGGCACCGCCGACCCGGCGCTGGCGAGGAACAGCGCCTTGTAGAACAGCACCGTTTCAAACCCCTCCCGATACACCGCGAGGAAGGCCACGGAGGCGAGCGCCAGGGCCGAGCCGCTGGTGACGGCGTCCTGCACCCGGCCCTTCACGAATCGATTCCACTTGGCCACCTCCATCTTGGAGAGCAGCCAGTAGCTCACGTAGAAGAGCATCACCGTCGCGACGAGCATCACGCCGCCCTCCAGCGCCTCCTGCCGGGCCCGGCTGACCTGGAAAATGGTCTCCAGGAGCAGCGCCGTCAGCAGGCTGGCGCCGACGGCCGCGACCACCCCGATGTGAAGGTCACGCCGCCGCGCCCCGGCTCCAGTCTTCACCAGGAACGTCATGAGCGCCCCGACCACCAGGATCGCCTCCAGGCCCTCCCGCAGGAGCAGCACGAACGACTGCAGGAACAGGTTGAGCGGCGAGAGCTGGTCACCCACGGTGCGCTCGGCGTTTTCGAGGTCCGACAGGAGGGAGGCATGGAGGGTTCGCAGTTCCGCCGGGGTGGCACCTCCCGCGGCCCGGGTGCGCAGGTTGGCGAATCCGGTCTCCAGCGCGTTGGCGAGTCCGGGATTCTTGGCTCGGATCCCGCGTTCGACCTGTTCGAAGGTCATGTACGCATCGAAGGCGACGCTGCTGGCCTGCTCGCCCTGACTTGCGCGGGCCAGGGCGAGCGCCGAGTCGAGCTGTTGGCGCACCCGGTCAAAGATCGGTCCGGCCACATCACTGTCGGTCTCTGCGGCGGCAAAGGTGCGGATCGCCGCGACGCGGGCTCGCACCTCCGGGGCCGCCGGGTCGAGGCCGGGTGAGGCGGCGGAGGCCAGGTCGGCGTCGGAGAGCCGGGCCGAACTTGCGAACTCCCGCAGGGCGGCGGGGACCTCGCCGCGGGGCGCCGGCAGCCGAAGGGTCGAGGCATACAGGGCGACCGCCCAGCGCTGTTCTGCGGTGAGCCGGTTCTCGTAGGCCGGCATCGCTGTGCCGGCCACGCCGATCGTAATGCGACGGTAGAAATCGAGCGGCGAAGCGGCCGCCAGACCGCGATAGTCGCTCAGATCAGCCGGGACCGGATCCAGGCCATGCGCCGCGGGGCCATCGCCCCGGCCGAGGGCGCCATGGCACGAGGCACACTGCATCTGGTACACCGCTGCCCCGACGCTGAGCGCCGGAGCCCGCGCGGGGATCTCATCGAGCGCGACGTTGAACCTGATGGCGAGAGCGCTCGAGATGGTCCGGGCCAGGAGCGCCACGCTGTCCGGCGGGGCGGTGCGGCCAACCATGGCCAGCAACCGGTCCAGATCCCCAATGACTTCGCGGCCCGCCTCAAGCGGCAGCAGCCCGGCAGTGCGCCTCGCCTCGGTGAGAAAGAGCCGGGCCTCATCCACCTCCGGAGCGAGGACCACCCGTCCATCCTTCACCCCGAGCCCGTACTCCTGTGCGGCAAGCGCCGTGGTCGCGGCGATGCGCCGCACGGTGGCGGTCTGATCGTCCTGCGGTCCCGCCAGGGGCAGGGCGAGAAGCGCGGCGATTATTGGGACCGCAGAGATGAGAAGCATTCTCAACCGATATTCTAGGGTGATACCAAACTAGAGTCCCCACGTCGGAATTGGAAGAGGACCGCTGCTTTCCTCACTACCTTTCAGCCCATGTTCACCATTCCCGCGATCGACCCAGCCACCGGCCAGGTCTTCGGCGAAACCCCGTGCACGGAGCTGGCCGAGATCCCCCGGCTGGTGGCCCGGGCCAGGCTGGCCCAGCGGGACTGGGCCGCCCTGCCCCTTGGCGAACGCAGACGGGTCATCGCCCGGTTCCAGCGGCTGCTGTACCGGCGGCGGGGCGAGATGGCGGAATTGATCAGCCGTGAAAACGGCAAGCCGGTGGGAGAGGCGCTGCTCACCGATGTCGCGGTCACGCTCGACCTGGCCCGGTATTACCTGCGGCACGCCGAGCGAATCCTTCGGCCCGCTCGGGTACGGCCGGCCAACCTCGCCATGCTGGGGCGGCACGGGCGGGTGCATTGGGAGCCGATGGGTGTGCTGGCGATCATCTCCCCGTGGAACTATCCGCTGCTGCTGCCCTTCGGGGAGATCATCGCCGGCCTGCTGGCCGGCAACGCTACCCTGCTCAAGCCCAGCGAGTTCACCACCCGCTGTGCCGTGCTGGGCGTCTCGCTGCTGCACGAGGCCGGACTGCCTCCCGACCTGTGCCAGGTGATCGTCGGCGGCGGCGATGCCGGCCGGGGACTCATGGACGCAGGTCCCGACAAGGTCTTCTTCACCGGCAGCGTGGCCACCGGCCGCAAGGTCGCCGTCCGGGCGGCAGAGCAGCTGATCCCGATCAACCTCGAGCTGGGCGGGAGCGATCCCGGCATCGTGCTGGCGGACGCCGACCTCGAGCGCGCCGCCAGCGGGATCCTGTGGGCCCGATTCACCAACGGCGGCCAGACCTGCGTGGCGGTCAAGCGGCTGATCGTCGAGCGGCCGGCGTACGAGCGCATGGTGCAGCTGGTCGTGGCCGGGACGCAGGCGCTGCAGCTGGGGCATGGGCTCGTGCCCGGGAGCGATGTCGGCCCGCTGATCCGCGAGAGCCAGCTCCGGGAACTCGAGCGCCAGGTTGCCGCGACGGTGGCGCTGGGCGCCCGGGTGCGGACTGGAGGCCGGCGCCGGCCCGACCTGGGACCCACGTTCTTCGAGCCGACGGTAGTGACCGAGCTGTCGCTGGACGCGCCGCTGTGGCGTGAGGAGGTCTTCGGGCCGGTGCTGCCGATCGTCCCGGCGGACGATGCCGAGCACGCGCTCCGGCTCGCCAACGACAGTCACTTCGGTCTCTCCGGCAGTGTGTGGACCAGGGACCGCGCGCGGGGACGGTCGCTGGCCCGACGCCTGCAAGTGGGAGCGGTGATGGTGAACGACGCGGCCGCTCATGTGGGCATCGCCGAAGTACCCCACGGCGGCGAGAAGCAATCGGGGCTGGGGCGTACCCACGGCGAACACGGACTGCTGGAGACCTGCCGGCCACGATACGTCGGGGGGGACTGGCTCGACTGGATGCACAAACCGTGGTGGTTCGGCTACCACGCCGAGAGCCTGGGAGACCGGGACGACTTCCTGCGACTGGCCTTTGCGCCGCGCTGGTGGGACCGGATCAAGGCGCTGCCTGGCGTCCTGGGCCTGCTGCGCAACCGCCGCAGGATCTAGCGGGCGGGCCGGGTCACCACCGCGACCGCACCGGCCGTGGCGTCGGAGTGGGAGAGGGACAGCGCGATCCTCAGGGGACCGTGGCGCTGGGTCAGCTCCAGCGCCAGACCGTGCAGCGTGAGGTAGGGCCGGCCTTCGGTCTCCCGCTCCACCTCCATGTCCTGCCAGCTCACCGCCCGCGCTCCCGGCAGCGCCTGCAGCGCCTTGTAGGCTGCCTCCTTGGCCGCGATGCGCGCGGCGATATGCATGGCGGGCCGGTGTTTCTGCACTACGTACTCGCGTTCCCGGGCGGTGAGGAACCGGGCGATGACCCGGTCCCCGTGGCGCGCCATCATCCGTTCCACCCGGGCAATGTCCACCAGGTCAATGCCGACGCCGATCAGTTCCATCGGGCCCACATCGCTTCGGCAAGGGGTCGGAGCGGAGCCGGCACCGGGAGATAGCCTCCCAGCACCAGGCCGGCGCAGAGCGCCAGGCCGAACAGCAGCACCCCCGCGACCAGCAGCGGCCACCCCGGCCGCCGCCAGCGGCGGATGTCGTCCGCCTCGGCATCCCACTCCCGGCCTTCGCGAGCCAGCGCCTCCTCCAGGCCGAGCCAGGCCGCCTCGAGGCGCCGGGCCAGGGTGAGCAGCGCCTCCTGCCACGCCAGCACCGCCGCCGGCGTGGCGCGGTCGCTCCGGGCCGCGGAAAGCGCCCGGTCCAGCCGGACCAGTGCCTCCCGCAATCCGGCGTCGCCCTGGGAGAGCCGGGCGGCGATGGCGTGGACCTCGGCATCCTCGAGGGGCAGCCGGCGGGCGTGGCGCGGCGGAAGCCTGGCCTCCCGGGCCGCGGCGGCCAGCCGCAGGTTCACCTGCTCCGCCACCCGCTCCGCCACGGCGCGCACGGTGCGCACCCAGACCTGCTCCAGCGCCGCGTGGGTGAGGGTGGTCAGGGCCAGCTCGCGGTCTCCCTCGCGGGCCCAGCGCCGCGCGTCGCCGGCATGATCGAAGACCTGGGAGACCATCGTGATCCGGAGATCGTCAATGGGGACCCACCCGGACGTGGCGCCCGGGACCGGCGGGGGCGGCGCCACCAGGCGGCCCAGCGCCGGCCCCAGTTCGGGGATGATGAGCAACGGCCGGGCGGTGCCGGTCACACCGACCTCCATGTCGGTGGTTCATCCCGAAGGTCGGCCTCTGCCAGCACCGCGGGACGGCCCGTCCGCGTCTCGTAGCGGGCGGTGAAGCAAGGCAGCGCCTCGGGCAGGCAGTCCCCCCGGGGCAGCCCCAGCCGGGTGATCGCCGCCTCCATGCCGGCCGGCTCCCCCTCGATCTCCGCCAGCACGTCCATCCGGGGATACCACTCCAGCCGGACCACCGTGCCTGACAATTGGTAGATCTCCACGAACCGGTCGATGACCTGCACCGGCCGGTACCCCAGGGCGTCCAGCACCGCCAGCAGCGACGGCCCGTCCGCTGCGTGGCACTCCAGCTCCTCTCGGTGCTTGTACCCCTCGGGGCTCACACTCCCCGGACCCTTCCAGCCCAGAACTGTGCCGGCGTCCGTCCCGGCCGGCTCGCGGGTCTCGTAACTGCGCACCCGCAGCACCTCGTCCCGGGCGGCGAGCGCCCCCGCGTGGTCCAGGCGCCGGTCCCGCATCATGCCCCGAAAGGTGCAGCTGGCCCCGGCGGCACGCAGCCGGTCCCGCAGGGCGCCCGGATCCGCCACGGCCGTCTTGAGCTCCAGCTCACTCGCCAAGGATCGCCTCCAGCACCCGGGCGGTCTCCGAGAGATCGGCAAAGGCGGCATGGGCCCCGGCCCGGGAGAGGTCCGACACCGAATAGGCGCCGGTGGCCACCCCGATGGCGCGGGCGCCGATGTCCCGGCCACAGGTCACGTCGGCGGGAGTATCGCCGATGATCACGACGGCGTGGCCGCGCGGCTCCCGCCCGAAGAAGGGCAGCGCCCGGCGGGCGGCGATAGCAGGCAGCTCGGGCCGGTGGGCGGAGTCGGACCCGTACGCCCCGACCCGAAACCGCGCAGGGGTGATGCCCGCCGCGCCGAGCTTGAGCGCGGCGCCGGCGGCCATGTTGCCGGTCAGCAGGCCGAGCAGGACCGAGGCCTGACACTCCAGCGCATCGAGCAACTCGGGGACGCCGGGCATGACGGTCGTCACGGAGCGCGGCTGGCGCAGCTCTTCCTCCAGCAGCCCCACGTACCGGTGGCAGACCTCCTGGATGAACGTCGGGTCGGCGGCTGCGGGGTGGCCGGCCAGGACCAGCAGCTCGCTGACGATCTGGGGGTCGGTCTTTCCGTCGAACCGCACCCGGTCGAAGGCCGCGTGCTCGGCCATCTCGTCGGCCAGCGCGGCCGTCAGGGCGCGGCGGCCCGCGCCGGCGGTCAGCAGGAGGGTTCCGTCGATGTCGAGCAGGACCAGCTTGTTCATTCCACCCGCCTTACCGCCACCAGCTGTGTGCGCAGGACCATCGCCCGGCTGCCCGGCCCCCACGGCTCCATGACCAGCCCGCCACAGGCGACGGTCGAGTGGATCAGGGTGTCGCTGGGGCCCTGGAAGGCCACGTGGGTGATGCGGTCGCCGCGCTCGCTGAAGAAGAGCAGGTCGCCGGGCCGCTGATCGCCGGGCGCGACGGCGTGCCCCGCCGACACCTGCTGGGCAGCATCGCGGGGGAGGATCACATCCCGGGCGAGGAAGGTGGTCTGCACCAGGCCGGAGCAGTCCACCCCCCACGGCGTCAGGCCGCCCCACTGGTAGGGCGTGCCGGCGAAGGTGCGCAGCGCCCAGAGATCGGGGGAGGAGGCGCGGGCCCGGGCGGTGACCCGCGGGAACGGAGTGACGGCGCCGGCGATGACGACGCCGCGGCGTCCGTCCGGAAGGTCCACGTGGGGGTGGGCGAAGCCGACGCGGGACCGCACCGGCAGCCTGACAATGGCGCCGTCGTCCACCCGCACCACCGCGCCCTCGCTCCAGCCCCCGGCGGAGTCGCGCCAGGCCCGGGCGATCTCGTGGTCCGTCTCCAGCGCATAACCGCGGTGGATCCAGCCCTCGTAGCGATCCTGGTCGAGGCGCACCCGGCGCCACTCCCCGTGGGCCTCGACCACCCGGGCTGTTTCTCCGAGGACGAGCTGGGTGACCTGCTCGGCCCTGAGGCTCGGCTCGCGGTGCACCGGGGCGACCCCGGCAAGGCCGATGAGCGACGTCGTGCTCACTTGCCCTGGCACTCGCGGCAACGCACCACACCCTTGAAGGTGCACATGAGGCAGATGAACGTGCCACAGCCCTGGCAGGGGTAGCCTTCCGACGCCCGCTCCTCCTGGCCGCAGGCGCGACAGGTCATGGCATCCTTTTCTTTCGTTTCGGTCTTCATGGGACCTCCACCTGTGGGGCCCGGTCCCGGGGGACGGGGCGGTGCATCGCTATCCGGTGATCGCGTACCGCTTGATCTTGTTGATCAGCGTGGCGCGCGAGATACCCAGCTCCTCCGCCGTCCGCGTCCGGTTGCCGCCGTGGTGCCGCAGGGTGCGCTCGATGTGCGCCCGCTCCAGCTCATCCAGGGTCATCGGCGTATGCCGGCGGTCGCCGGGACCGGGACGGTTGCGAAATTCCGCCGGCAGGTGCTCGATCCCGACGGCGGGGTTCCCCCGGGCCAGAATCAGCGCCCGCTCAAGGATATTGCGCATCTCCCGCACGTTCCCTGGCCAGGGGTGGGCCAGCAGCCGCTCCAGCGCCTCGTCCCCCACCGCGGCCGGCGCCCCGGAGAGGTTCCGCTGCAGCCGGTTGACCAGCGCGAGCAGCAGGGTCAGGCGATCCTCGCGCGAGCGTTCCCTGAGCGGGGGCAGGGTGACCGGCAGCACGCTGAGGCGGTAAGCCAGGTCTTCCAGGAACGTGCCCGCCTCGACCCGCGCCGCCAGATCATGGCTGCTCGCGGCGATGATGCGGACGTCGGACGTCAGGTCGCGGCTGCCGCCGACCCGGCGGAAGGTACGGGTCTCCAGCAACCGGAGCAGCTTCGGCTGCAGCTCCGCGGGAAGATCGGTGATCTCCTCGATGAACAGCGACCCGCCGGCGGCGGTCTCGACCAGGCCGGGCCGCCGTTCCCGGGCGTGTTCCACGCTGGCCCACTCGGCCCCGAACAGATCGGCGTCGAGGTCGGCCGGCGGCCGGCCGAACAGCGATACCGAGAGAAAGGGCCCCGCGGCGCAGGGGCTCAGCTGGTGCACCAGCTCCGCGAGCCACCCCTTGCCGACGCCGCTCTCTCCCCGGAGGAGCACCGCTGTCCGCTCCGACAGCGCCACCAGGCCCACCTGGGTCAGCAAGTCCCGCATCATGGCGGAGCCACCCAGCGACTCCAGCGCATCGTCCGGGGCCGCCCGGAGCAGCAGCAGCTCGTTGAGCCGCTTCAGGCGAACCTTGTCCGCTACCCGGGCCACCGCGGCCATCAGGTGGTCGAGGTCCACCGGCTTGGTGAGGAAGCTCTCGGCGCCGAGCTGCATCGCCTGGACCGCGGTGGCGACATCGGCGTGGCCGGTGAGCAGGATGACGGCGGCGTTACGCTCGCGGAAGCGGGCCAGGGCTTCGAGGCCGTTGACGCCGGGCATGCGCAGGTCCAGCACCACCACTTCGGGCCGCAGCCGGTCGTAGGCCGCGAGGCCGGCGTCGGCGTCCATCTCCCGGGCGACCTCGTACCCGCCCCGCTCGAACACCTGGCCGATGGCGCGGAGAACGCTCTCGTCATCGTCTACCAGCAGTACGGAATCAGGCATGCGTACTCCTTGCGATTCGCGTCGGATCGCGCGGCAGCTGCAGCGCGAAACGGGCTCCCCCCTCGGCACGATTGCCGCCCATGATCTCGCCGCCGTGCGCCCGGATGATGCCATGCGACAGCGACAGGCCCAGCCCCGTGCCCTTGCCCTGCGGCTTGGTGGTGAAGAATGGCTCAAAGATGCGGGACAGCGCCTCGGGGGGAATCCCCGGGCCGCTATCCAGCACCTCGAAGCCGACCCAGTCCGGGGTGGACCAGGTACGGACCAGCCCCTCCCGGCGATCGGCGGCTTCCATGGCGTGGGCCGCGTTGACCAGGAGATTGGTGATGACCTGGCGGACCTGATCCGCGTCAGCGCTGACCACCGGCAGCGTGGGATCCAGCCCCAGCGTCCAGATGGTCCCCGGCAGCGCAAGCGCCGGCGTGGTCGCGAAGGTTTCACGGACCAGCACGTTGAGGTCAGTGTCCCGGCGGTCCAGGGGGCGCTGCCGCGCGAACGTGAGCAGATCCGTCACGATCCGGGCGGCCCGCATCGCCTCCTGCTGCACCGTCTCCAGCCCGCGAGTGAGCTCCTCGGGGTCGCCGGGATCAAACCGGAGCGCCTGCGCCATCGCCGCGATCCCGGCCAGTGGGTTGTTGAGCTCATGGGCCACCCCGGACACCAGACCGCCCAGCGCCGCCATCTTCTCGGAGTGGGTCAGCCGCTCGCGCAGCTCGATCTCCTCGGTGACGTCCCGGCCAATCGCGAGCACAGCCCGGAGCCCGCCGCGCTCCTCCACCGGCACCACCACCGTGGCAGCCTGACGCACCGACCCATCCTCCCGGCGGAAGTGAAACATGAAGTCCCGGGTCTCTCCCTGAAAGCTCCGCTCCAGCTCCCCCGCAACATAGGGCCACTCGGCGGCCACCACGTACGTCCGCAGTGAGGCGGTGGCACTGGGGGCGGCGACCCCGGCCAGGCGGATGGCGGCGCGATTGGCGGAGATCAGCCGCCCCGCCCTGTCCAGCGTGAAGATGGCCAGCGGCGCCCGGTTGAACAGGGCGCGGAACCGACGCTCCGAGCGACGCAGCGCTTCGGTGGCCAGCCGCTCGGGGGTCACATCCCTGGCCACCGCCACCAGTCCGGCCCGGGTCCCTCGCTCTTCCAGCTGGGCTACCGAGACGTCCGCGATACGCACCCCGTCGGGCCGGCGGATCAGCGCCTCATAACGCCGGGCGGCCTCGCCGCTGTGCTCCGCGGCTTCCTCGGGGAGGAGCGCGCTGAGCGGCTGGCCCACCAGGGCACCCGGTGCCCGGCCGAACAGCTCGCCCGCCGCCGGGTTGGCCAGCACCACCATGCCCTGCGCATCGGTGAGGAGGATCGCCTCCAGCGCGGTCGCGACCAGCCGGCTGTAGCGGGATTCCAGTCGCACGTAATGGGTCAGGTCGTCCACCGCGATCACGAACCCGCCATCCGCCCGGGGCGTCGCACTGAGCACGGAGTGCCGCCCCAGCCGGGTGTCGAGGAAGCGACTGGTGCGCTGCCCCGTCAGGCGGGCCTCGCCCAGCGGATCGCCTGAGTCGCGCCAGCCGGCGAAGAGCTGGTCCAGCGGCAGCCCGGGGAGTTCGGTGACGTTCACGCCGGCCAGGTCGGCCATGAAGCGGTTGGCCCGCTCGATGCGCCCGTCCGCATCCACCAGCGCGAGACCATTGCCGGTCCCGTCAAAGGCGGCCTGCCATTCCTGCTTCACCCGCACCACGGTCTCCACCAGGCGGCTCCGCCCGATGGCCAGCGCGGACAGATCGGCGAAGGCGCTTGCCAGGGTGCGCTCGGTCTCGGCGTAGGCCCGCGGCGCGTCGTGGTAGAAGGCCAGCCACCCGATGACCCGCCCGCCATAGCTCAGCGGCAGCGCCGCCACCCCGGCGAAACCCTCCGCGAGGACGGCACCATGGATCGGGCTGGTCCGGTCGCTGCGGGCATCCTCCGCGAAGTAGGCCTCTCCCCGAAGCGCGCTGCCCGCCGAGTGGATCTCGCGGTAATGCTCCAGCACCTCGGCGAGATAAGTTGGCGAGAGCCCCACCGTCAGCGGTGCCCGGGCCCGGCCGGCACGCTCATCCAGCAGGAACAGTCCGGCCCGCTGGGCGCCGAAGACTCGCATCCCCTCTTCCAGCACGGCGGCCATCGTGCCGGCGGCGTCCTCGGTGCCAGCGAGCAGATGGGCCACCCGGCCCAGCGCGGAGAGGTGGGAGCTGGTCATGGAGTCCCGGCCGGCGTGAGCACCCGGATGGCCTCGGGGATGACCTCGACGGTGAAGGGCGTGACGCCATGCGGCTCGCCGTCGAGTTCCACCGGCTGGACCTCCTCGGCGTGGACGGTGATGACCCGCCCCCGGGCGTAGCCCACCAGCCCGGGCCGGCCCTCGCGCCCTCCCCGCATCAGCTCCCAGAGCGCGCGCACCGTGTCCAGCGCCCCGTCGGCCCGGATCACCACGACGTCCAGCAGGCCGTCATCCGGCGCGATGCCTCGCCGCAGCCGGATCAGGGGCGGGATGATCTCGCCGCAGTTGGCCACCAGCACCAGGGCGGCATCGGCCTCATACTCGGCGCCGTCGACGGTGATGTGGTGGCGGGTGCTGCGCAGTTCGGGCAGGAGGCGGAGGGTGGTGGCGATGTAGGCGGCGAAGCGCCACCGGTGCTTCTCGGACGTGGTCGTCTCGGCCATGACCCGTGCGTCGTATCCGGCGCCGCAGGCCACGGCAAAGTAGTGCGGACCATCGGACCGTTGCATGCGGCCGAGGTCGAGGGACATCTCCCGGCTGTGCAGCATGGCGCGGGCGGCGCGGACCGGGTCCGCGGGAATACGCAGGTTGCCGGCCAGCAGGTTGCCGGTCCCGCCGGGGATGACGCCAAGCGCGGAGCCGCTGCCCACCAGCGCGGCGGCCGCCTGCATGGTGGTGCCATCGCCACCAAACACGCCGACGACGTCCAACCGTTCCTCCACCGCCTCGGCCGCGAACCGGCGCGCGTCGCCGGGCCCCCCGGTGGCCCGCAGCTCGACCGACCAGCCGCCGCGCCGCAGCGTGTCCACCACCGCGCGGATGCTGAGTTCCTCGGTGCGTGCGGCGGCGGGGTTGGTGATGATCAGGGCGCGGGTCATCAGTATTCCCGTTCCCACAGCAGGTCCAGACCGACCTGATACTTGTTGACCGAGAGCGCCGGCTGGTTGAGCGCGACCTGGCAGGAGTAGGACGGCTCCACGCTGGTCTTCAGCCTGAGCTCCCGGGTCATCCGGAACTCCGCGTTGGGATAGAACCGCTGGGTGTTGGTGCAGAAGTCTGCCACCAGGGTCACGTACCAGCGCCGCCCGATCTGCCAGCCCGCCGCCACCTGGGCCAGCTGGGCGGAGCCGCTCTGGCCCGCCAGCCCGACCGAACCGCCGGCCCCGGTACGGATGTCGATGAAGTCAATCGGCACGCCCAGATCGCTGATCAGTGCCCGCTGGATCTCGCTCGAGAAGGCGCTGGTGAGGTAGGAGAGTCCAGCCTGCACCGCCGCGTACTGGCTGCCCTGCCCGCCCTGCCCCTGCAGGCTGAAGGTGGGCCGACCGAACATGAGATAGGATACCAGCTCGGTCTGGGACAGCGCCGGCCGGGTGGACGTGGGCGCGCTGGACAGCTCCAGCCGGGGCTGCAGCATGGTGCCGGTGATGCGCGCCACGACGGGCACCTCCTCGCTGGTCTCGGCGGCGATCACGGTATGACTGGCCTCGATGTCCAGATCGGCATTCAGGTCCGGAGTGCCGAAGTACCGCACCGTGCCGCGCTGCACGGTGAAGTCGCGGGTGACCAGGCCTCCGATGCGCAGCGCGTAGTTGCCGCGAAGGGCGTTGAGGGTCCCGTCGTAGCGGTACTTCTCGCGGGCCTTGGCCACCGTCATCGAGCCATCCAGCTGGATGTTGGCCTCGCTGGACCTGAGCCAGAAGCTCTCCCCCATCTCGATCCGCAGGGTGTCGATGCTCAGCGAGTCGAGGAACCGGCTCTGGAAGTTGGCGCCGAGTTGCTCGGTGTGCACCAGATCGAGGTCGATGAGCCCCGAGTCGCCCGGGTTCTCGAGGTCCACGATCCGCTTGGTGAGCAGGTCGGCGAAGTGCAGATCCCCCTCGTCGGCGGTGACTCGACCGTTGAGCCGGGGCCGCACCAGCGGACCGGTGAGGGTGAGGGTGCCAGAGGCGTCGAGGGTCAGGAAGCGCCGGTCGTCAATGAAGCGGAAACGGCGCGCACGCATGGTGAGAGCCATCACGGGCCGGGTCAGCTGTTCGACCCGCAGCACCCCGTTGACCCGGATGCTCCCTTCTCCGCTGCGCGCCACGACGGAGTCGATGCGGATGGAGTCGCCGGTCAGCGTCGCGCTGGCAAAGACATTTTCGTAGCGCACGCCCAGGCCCGGGACGGTGGCCGAGGCGTCCCGTACCTGAATCTCGCCGCCGAGCCGGGGCTCCACCCACCGGCCGCCGACGGTCACGTCCGCCTTGAGGGTCCCGCGGACGCGGCGGAGGTTACGGGTGAAGGCCTCCGCCACTCCGAGGTCAGTGCTGTCGGCCCGCACCCGGACGGACAGTGGCCCATCCACCTGACGCTCGGGCACCGCCTTGAGGGCCAGGTCCAGGGGCAGCTGCGCCTCCACCCGCAGCACCGGCTGACCGGTCTTCCACATGAGCAGGTTGGCCTCGAGACGACGGTCGGCGTAATCCACGATCCCCTGAACGAAGGGCGAACCGAAATCGCCGAAGGAGAGATCCGACAGCGAGCCGGTGCCGCGGAGGGTCGGCCGGGCCGCGGTGCCGCCGACGACCAGATCCACCTGGATGCTGCCGGCGATGCCGGCGGTGTCCCGCTGCAGCAGGGTATAGACGTCGCGGAGTCCCAGGCCGGCCACGCTCACCGCGAGATTTCCCGGCTCGCGACCGGGGACGGTGCCGCGCAGGGTGATCGCGCCGGATCCGTCGGCGGCCTCCAGCGCCACGGGCAGCAGCGTGATGCGCCCCGTGCCCAGTCCCGCCGTCACGGAGTTCTGCAGCCGCCAGGCGTGCTCGGGCAGCTGCGCCACCAGGCTGTCCACCAGCAGCACACTCGAGTCGGCGGCGCGCCACCACCCTCCGCCACCGGAGAGTGCCGCGCCCGGCCCCACCGTGCCCCCGCCCTGCCAGCGCAGTGAGTCCTGGTAGCCCCCGGCGACCAGGTTCAGGTCCCGCAACGCCCACCGCCCGACCACGAGGCTGTCGCTGCGCACCGCGCCGCCCATCTCCGGCCGGGGCCCGAGGTGCCAGCCAAATCCGGCGGCCGCCTGGGGAACCCGGATGCCCCGCCAGCGAAGGTCGCTCCCGCGAGCCCACAGGAGCAGCCGCGGCTCCTGCAGGCTGCCGACCAGGTCGATCTCACCGTGCATCCGCCCGCCAAGCGGCTGGCCCTGCTCGAGGCTGTCGGGCTCGCCCGCATAGGTGGTAAGCAGGGTATCAAAGGGTGTCAGGCTCTCTGCCAGGAAGGTGCCGTGGATCCGGGTCCCGGCATCGGTCCGCCAGCCAACCGATCCGCTGGCGTGGAGCCGGCCGGCCAGCCACCCCAGGAGCAGCGTGTCCACCGAGACGGTGGTACCCGCGCCGCGTGCGTCCAGGTGCAGCGTATCGAAGCCGATCTCCCGGACCCGGCCCGGACCGAGGTCGAGGCGGAGCGCGCCCTCCGGGCCGGTGGTGCTGTCGTAAACGCCGTCCATCGTGAGGACCCCGACAAGGGCCGTCGCCGGTCCCTCTCCCCGGAGACGGCTGAGGTCGAGGCGCTGAAAGCGAGCCGTGAGATCGTGGGCCTGGAGCCGACCGGACGAGGTGCCCAGCCCGCCGCGGAGGGTGAGCCGGCCCACCTCACCCGAGACATCCAGCGCGGTGAAGAAGCTGTCCACGGTTCCTGCCAGCTCCACCTGGCCCTGGACCGACCCCTGGACCGGGATGCCGGGATAGCTCGGCCGCACCCCGTCGAACACCAGCGGCGCCAGGGTGAGGGTGGCCTGGAACCCCAGCGTCTCGGTGCGGGTATCCAGCGCCACCTTGCCGGTCGCCCGGCTCTCCGGCAGGGCGCCGTCGCGATGGGCCAGGAGGCCGTCGTAGCGGACGTTGCGCCACGGCCCGTCCAGGGCTCCACGAAGCTGCAGCCGACCCAGCAGCCCCACCGCCGGAGCGAGCCGCTGCACGGTCCGCAGGTCCACGTCGGCCGTGTCCACCCGCAGGCCCTCGAACACCGCGCCGTCGGTGCCACCCAGGACGAGGTGCCCGCTGAGCCGAAGGTGGGTCTCGGCGCCGCCCGGGATGTCGCTGTCGCGATAGCGGACCTCGGCACCGAGATCGAGGTCGTCGAGGAATCCGTCGCCGCTGACCCGGCCGCTCAGCGTGCCGCGCAGCGGGAGAGTATCGAGGTAGGGCCGCGGCACATCGAGATCGAGGTCAAGGAGCTCCAGCGCCATGCCCTCGACGCCAAGTCCGCGCGACCGGTCCAGCAGCACCGTGACCTCACCGCTGACCTGCCCGCCCGGGCCGGCCAATCGCAGATTGGTCAGTGTGTAGGCCGTCAGGTCGTCGCTGCGCGACTTGGCCCGCACCGCGCCCCGGCCGGTCATCGCCGGAAAATCGGGGGAAATCCACCGCAGGTCTGCCAGGTTCACCCGCGGCGAGTTGAGGGCAAAGTCGTACAGGAGTGGTCCGCGGGGCCAGGTCACGAAGCCCTCGCCCGAGGCCCGGGTGTCCTGCAGCGCGCCCCGCTCGAGCGAAAAGCCCAGGCTGTCCCCCCGCTGCCACACATGGGCGGCCAGGTCGGTGATGGTCAGGGCGGGATCGGAGATCCGGGTCCGCAGCGAGGTGATATCAATGGTGAGCGGCTCCCGCGCCGGTGAGCTGATCAGCAGCCGGCTGAGGCCGGCCTCCAGCGAGTCGAACCGAATCACCCGCCGGAGCCCGGCGTCGGTGTCGAGGACCACCCGGCCGGGCCGGGCCCGCTCCGCCCTGATGGCCGAGTCCCGGGCGCGGGGGCCGAGGGTCGCCGGTGGCGACCAGGGCAGGCGCAGCTCGATCTCGGCGTCCTTGAGGTGGACATCGCGGAGGAGCACCAGGGCGGGAGGGCCACCGCCGCCACCGCCTTCCCCCAGCCGGAAGATCTCCTGGTAGTTCCACCGGCCACCCGCCCCGCGGTTCAGCCAGACCCGCGGCCCCGTCAGCTCCACGTTGGTGAAGACGAACCGTCCGGCCATCAGGTTGGGCAGCAGGTACCGGGTGCTGAGCCGGTCCACCTCGGCGAAGGGCTGTCCCAGGGTGTCGCGGATGACCACCCCCTCCAGTTCCACTCGGTCGAACAGCCCCCCGCCCAGCCGCTGCACCGAAAACTGGCCGCGGAAGATCCGGCTCAGCTCACTCCCCGCCAGCCGCCCCATCGCATCCTTCCCCGCGCCGGTATAGAGCAAGGCGGCCACCGTCCCCAGGGCGGCGGGGATCGGCGCGAAGGTCAGCGCCACCAGCAGCCTCAGCAGCGTCCGTCGCATCAGAACGGCTGCCCGAAGCTGAAGTGATAGGTCAGCCGGCTGCTCCGCTCCTGCACAAAGTCCGTCTGCACCAGCTGCAGCGTGCCGTCATTCCGCTGGAGGTACAGCGCCCCCGGCGGCTGGCTGTAGCCGTTGTAGCCCACGTCGAATCGGGCGGGGCCGAGCGGAGTGTTGAGCCGAAGCCCGAGGCCAGGGGTGACCCGGATCTGCACCGGGGCGAATTCACTCTTGCCGCGCTCGTAGAGGGTGCCCGCGTCGATGAACGCTGCCAGCCTGAGCCGCGAGCGCCAGAAGGGGGCGGGCACCCGGAGTTCCACCTGCCCCACCGCCAAGGTGTTCCCGCCCGTCGCCGAGAATCTCGGCCGGAGGGTGCCGGCCGCCAGGGCCGCGGAGTCGGCCGCAGTCAGAGTATCGCGGCTGAGCACGTAGACCACCGGCCCCAGGCCGTTGCGCTCGAAGCCCCGGACGTCGTTGGCCCCGCCAGCATAGAACCGCTCTTCCGGCGGGATGAAGTTCCCGGTGGCGCTGTCCAGGCTGACCTGGGGACTGAAGATGGCCCCCGCCCGCAGGTGCCAGCTGAGCACCGCTCCCGACCGCCCCAGCGGCTGGTACCAGGCGGCGTCTCCCGTCACTCGCGTGAACGTCTGCAAGGCGGCGGAGCCGGTGAAGCGGGAGCTGTGGCTCATGCTGAACGCGTACAGATGCCCGCGGGAGGGATCGAGCGGATTGTTGGCACGGGGCCAGCTGATGCCCCCGGTGATCACGCCCAGGAGGCGGCGCTCGCGGAGCCGGGCGGCGTCCTCGGGGGTGCAGGCGTTGAAGAAGGCGCAGAAAGTGCCGGGGCTGGCCTCGGTGCCACCGAAGGAGAGCCGGTAGGCCAGCGTCACCGGGACCGCCCGGGCCGTCTCGCGCCGGAGCCCCAGGCTCACGCCGACCTCCTCGCGCCGGTAGATCGCAAATTCGGATCGCCGCTCCGCGAAGAGGCTCAGCGTGCCGGTGATGTCCGGCGTGAAGAACCGGGGCTGCCGCACCGAGGCGGTGACGTTGTAATTGGCCAGGGCGGAGCCGATGGGGTCGTCCTTGAGCCCGGAACAGATCGAGTTCTCCAGCCCGAACCCCAGCGGGTCGCCCACGCCGACCTTGGACACCCGGGCGCTGATGTCGAGCAGCCGCCCGGTGCCCAGCAGGTTGCGATGGGTCCATCCCCCGCCCCCGCGGAAACAGTCATTGGTGGCGAACCCGACCCCCCCGCGAATGCGGTGGGGTGGCCCCTCGGCCACCTGCACGGTGATCGGCACCTCCGTGCTGTCGGCGGAGTAGCTGCTGGAGTCGATCGTCACCGTGGCCAGCCGGAACAGCTCGGTGGTGTAGAGCTTCCGCTGGCTCTGGAAGATGTCCTTCTGGGAAAAGCGGGCGCCGGGGCGCACCGCCAGCAGCTGGCGCACAAAGGTGGTGTCGACCTCGGCCGCACCCTCGACCCGCACGGTGCCGAACCGGGCCGAGACGCCAGGGTCAACCAGGAGGGAGATCGCGGCGGTCCGTGCCTGACGATCCACGGTGTAGTTCCGGAACACCTCCACCGCCGGATAGCCCTGATCGCGCAGCCGGGCGCTGATCGTGTCCGCACTGGCCTGAAAGAGGAAGCGGTCGAACGGAGCCCCCGGTTTCAGGGGCAACGCCTCGAGGATGGCCTTCCGGCCGGAGATGGAGTCGAGGCCACCCACCGCGAGCGTCGTCACCCGGACCGGGGCGCCCTCGGTGATCTGGAACGTCAGGTGAACCGACTCCCCGTCACGCCGCACCAGGGTATCCACTTTCACCTCGAGAAACCCGCTCTGCCGGTAGAACAGTGTCAGGCGCAACACATCACGGCGGAACTCCACCGGATCGAAGTAGCGCTTCTCGCCCAGCCCGATCCAGCGCACCAGGCCCGAACGGGCAAACCAGCTGGAGTTGGTCGTCCCGATGGCGATGCTCAGGGAATAGTCCGGAATGGACTTGTTGCCTTCGAACCTGAGGCCGCGCACCACCGGCGCACGCGCTTGTGCGGCAAGTGTCGGCACCGCAAGGACGATGGCGGCGAGCACCCCGAACAGCCGCGCTCGGCGCGTCACAAAATCAGACAGGCGAGGGGCCCGCCGGCGGGCCCGAAGGCAGAATTGACGACATGGTCCAAGTGCTGTAGGATGGCGGGGTTAGCGGAGAGAGTCAACGCATTTCACACTCTGGTCTGGGGGCTGGATGAAAATCACATGGCTGACCGCCCATCCGGGTGCGCGTCGGCGGGCGCCAGACCGCGTTGGAATACCCGCCAGAACACCGCGCCGGTATCTGGGCATCGCCCTGCTGATGATGTTCATGCTGGCACCCGCCGGGGGGAGCCTGACCGCCCAGGCTCTTTCCCGCCGGGCCGTCCGGCAGCTGGATTCGCTGCTGGATGCCGAGCCGTTTCATCGCACCCTCTGGGGGGTGGCGCTGGTGGACGAGAAGGGCCGGCTCCTCTTCGGCCGCAACGCCGACCGGCTCTTCGTCCCCGCGAGCAACACCAAGCTCGTTGTCAGCGCCGTCGCCTCGGCGCTGCTGCCCGGCGACTGGACCGTCCCGACCAGCGTGTACGCGGCTGGCCCGGTGTCGGGGGGAATCGTCCAGGGAGACCTGGTCCTCTACGGCCGGGGAGACCCCACCTTCGGCCGCCGCTGCTACGCCACCGACACGACCCTGCCCGGCGCCTGCGACACCGACCCGGCGGCGCGGCTGCGGCTGTTGGCGGGGCGGCTGAAAGACGCCGGGATTCGGGTCGTCCTGGGAGACCTGGTAGGCGACGGGAGCTGGTTCGACGGAGAACTCATCCATTCCGGCTGGAACGCGTACGACCTCAACTGGTGGTACGCCGCCCCGGTTTCCGGGCTGGGATTCAACGACAACAGCGTGGATATCACCTGGCGTCCGGGGCCAGCGGTGGATGCCCCCGCCATGCTGAGCGTCGATCCCGATCTGGGTGACGTCACCCTGGAAAACCGGACCCGCACCGTGGAGATGGGCGGCGAAACCGACATCGGCGACCGCATGTTCCGCGAACCGGGGACGCTGGGCCTGTGGGCCGAAGGCACCGTGGCCCTCGATAACACGGGCGGCGTCGAGTCCTACGCCATGCCGGACCCGAGCCTGTTCACGGCCCGCGCCTTCCGGCGGGCACTCGCCGAGGCCGGCATTGCCGTGCTCGGCACCACCCGGAGCACCACGGACTCGCTCCGCTATCTGGCCGCGCGGCAGGCGCCGCCACTGGCCGAGGTCACCGGGCGGCCGCTCCGCGACTGGGTGTTTCCGATCCTCAACACCAGCCAGAACTGGTACGCCGACATGCTGCTCAAGCAGCTGGGTCGGCAGTTCGGCGATGGGGGCGGCTGGCCGGGCGGCCTCGCGGTGGAGCGACGCTTCCTGGTGGACTCCATGCAGATTGATTCCACGCTGTTCGCCCTCTCCGACGGGTCGGGGCTCTCGGCCGCGAACCTGGTGTCCCCTCTCGCCTTTACCCGGCTGCTCGCGTTCATGCGGCGGCACCCTGGCTACGCCACCTTCGCCGCCGGCCTGCCCAGGGCGGGCCAGACCGGCTCCCTGCGCAACCGCTTCCGCGACACCCCGCTGGCCGGGAGCGTGGCGGCCAAGACCGGCAGCATCGCACGAGTGAATACCCTGTCGGGGTACTTCACCCTCCCCGATGGCCGGACGTTCACCTTCTCGGTGCAGGCCAACCATCAGACCGCCGGCGGGCGGCGCACCATCGCCCAGATCGACAGTGTGGTCGTGGCGATGGCGCGCGCCCTGACCCGGCGATAGTACTCCCGTGCAGATCATCCTCATCCGCCACGCCGACGCCGGCGACCGCGACCCGGCCTTCTGGCCCGATGACAGCACGCGGCCGATGTCCGCCAAGGGCGCCAGACGCCACCGCCGGGCCATCAAGCGCCTGCGCCGCTCGGGCCTCATCCCGACCTTCGTGCTTTCGAGTCCCTGGGTTCGCGCCTGGCAAACCGCCGAGCTGACCGCGAGCCGGCTGGGCACCCCCGCGCCGGTCGCCTGTCCGGCGCTGGCGGACACGCCGGACCTTGCGGCACTGGCCGATGCCGTCGGACCCCAGCCCCCCGAAGCGATCGTGGCCCTGGTGGGGCACGAGCCGTGGCTGGGAGAACTGGCCGCGCTGCTCCTGACCGGAGACTCCGGCGGAGTAGCGATTGATTTTCCCAAGTCCGGAATCCTCGGTTTGGATGCCGAACGGTTCGCGGCTGGCGCGGGGTCGCTGCAGTTCTTCTGGCGGCCGAAGGAGTGAGCGGCCGGCACCACACCGGCCAATGAGCGCGCAGCACGCTGCATGCGTCGTCGCCTGATGGCTGAGAGCGGATCGGCGTCATTACTTTCCCCCCATGCCCAGCCCGTCTCCCCTTCGCGTCGCAATCGTCGGCACCGGTCCGTCCGGATTCTATGCGGCCGAGCACCTGCTCAAGCACGGCACCGACGCCACGATTGACCTCTTCGACCGGCTGCCGACACCGTTCGGGCTGGTGCGCGGCGGTGTCGCGCCGGATCACCAGAAGATCAAGTCGGTCACCCGGGTGTTCGAGCGGATCGCCGCCGATCCGCGGGTGCGCTTCTTCGGCAACGTGCTGATCGGCCGCGACCTCACCCGCGCCGAGCTGCGAACGCACTACCACGCCATCATCTATGCCTGCGGGGCCCAGAGCGACCGTTCCCTGGGCATCCCGGGTGAAGCGCTGGCCGGCAGCCACCCCGCCACCGATTTCGTCGGCTGGTACAACGGTCACCCCGACTACCGCGAGCGGCAATTCGATCTCACCAAGCCGAACGTGATCGTGATCGGCATGGGCAATGTGGCCGTCGATGTGGTACGGATTCTGGCGCGCACTCCCGGGGAGCTGGAACGCACCGACATCGCCGACTACGCCCTCGACGCCTTGCGGACGAGTGCGATCCGCGACATCTACATGATCGGGCGGCGAGGTCCGGTGCAGGCCGCCTTCACCCACCCGGAGCTGAAGGAGCTGGGAGAGCTGCCGGGCGCCGGCATCCACGTGCGGCGCGAGGACCTCGAACTCGACGCCGGCTCGGCCGGCCAGCTCGCGGCCGGAACGGAGAAGACGGCGGAGAAAAACCTCGCCACCTTGCGGGAGTTCGCCGCGCGCCCCGCCGCGGACAAGCCCCGGACGATCCACCTGCGCTTCCTCGAGTCGCCGGTCCGGCTGGAGGGTCAGGCGCGGGTTGAGCGCATCGTCCTGGGCCGCAACCGCCTGGTGGCGGGCCACGGTGGGGACCTTCGCGCCGAGCCCACTGGAGAGACCGACTCGCTCCCGGCGGATGTGGTCTTTCGCTCGGTCGGCTATCTCGGCACTGGCATTCCCGAAGTGCCCTTCGACCCGAAGCGGGGCATCATTCCGAGCGCCCGGGGACGGGTGCAGGACGGAGCCGCTGCGGCACGGGGCGAGTATGCGGTGGGCTGGATCAAGCGCGGACCGAGCGGCGTCATCGGCACCAACAAGCCCGATGCCGCGGAAACCGCGGGGCTGGTGCTGGAAGATGCCGGGGCCGGCAGCCTCCGAGCGGCCGTCCCCGCCCCGGAGGCCATCGACCGCTTGCTCGCCGAACGCGGCGTGCGGGTGGTCCGCTGGAGCGACTGGCAGCGACTGGACCAGCTGGAGCAGTCCCGGGGAAAGTCGGCGGGCCGGCCGCGGGTCAAGTTCACCCAGATCGACGAAATGCTGGACCGGGCGGGCGTTCCCTAGCGAGAGCCCGGAACCTCCACGACCCACAGCCACACGAGTCCATCCATGTCGCCACGCTTCGCGCTGCCTCACGTCCTGCTGCTGCCGCTGCTCCTGGTGGCGTGTGGCGCGCTTGGGCAGGCCTGGAACTCCCTGGGGAGCGAGCGGCCCCCCGCCCCACTGCGGGAAGCCACCATCGCCAGCGACGCCCGGCTCGACAGCACCGGCGCCATCCTGGGGAGTTTCGTGGGGGAGGGGACCAGCCGGCAGGTCACGCTGGTCACCAGCGACACGACGCTGATCGCCGGGCTGGCCCGGCGCTACCGGCCCGAGCGCGACCGGCGCGGCGACATCTGGCAGTGGCTGACGGCCCGGGGACGGGTCGCGGTCAATATCGATCCGGTGGACGACTCCGCCATGATGGCCGAGGCGATCATGGTGGGCTCTCCCCAGGGGCACACCCAGGTTCGGCTGCGTTCGCTGCTGCTGCGCGGCTCACGCTGCGGCTGGCGGGGCAGCCAGGCCGAGCTGGTCGTCGAGCCGGCCCACAGCGGTGATCAGCCGTCCCTGCGGGGCCCGGTGGTCGGCTCGTTCCTCGACCCGCAGAGCTTCCTCGTGGTGCGCCGGCTGGAGCACCGCGCGCCGGTGGACGGCCCCAGCCCCGCCCTCACCGACTCGCTCCTGGAGTGGACGGCGCGGGCCATGGATTCCCTGCTCGCCTTGGAACTCAGCCCGCGCGACCTGCCGCTGGCGCGCGCCGCGGGCGGCGCGCTCAGCCTCAACGGCCTGGAGGACGATGATGCCGCCGACGTGCTGTCCTTCCGCCTCGATGACGGCCGGATTCGCCATGCGGTGTCGCTGCGCGAGCGGCGCCGCACCGCCCGCGGGGTGGAGGCGCTGGCGGCCATCGTGATGATCTGGGATGCCACCGGCGCCTGGCGGCAGGTCGTGTTCCGGCCGACGCTGCTGGAATACCGCCGCCATCGCGCGGTCCGTGCCTACGCCGGCCTGACCGGCACCCACTTCTGGCGCCGACTGGAGCCGGTGAGCGGCTTCGCGTTCGGGCGGGACTACCTCTGGATGGAACAGGTGAATGTCGAGGATGACACCGTGCTCTGGCTCATGCTGGAGCCCCGTGGGAACACCATCGTGGCTGCGGCCGAGATGGAGGGTCCGTGTCGCGACTAGGGCCCGACACCGGGGGCGCGCTGCGCCTCAGCACCGAGCGGCTGCTGCTGGCGCCGTTCGAAGCGCCGGCCATCCAGGCCCTGCTGGACGGCGACCAGCCGCTGCTGGAGCGCCTCACCGGGTTTCGCTTTCCCGCCCCGCTCGGTCCGCCGCCCCTGACCGAGGAGGTCCTGCCGCTGGTGCGCGACCGGCTCGAGGAGGACCCCACGAGCCTGGGCTGGTGGACCTGGCTCACGGTCGAACAGGCCACGAGCAGCGTCACCGGTGCCATCGGGTTCGGCGGCCCCCCGGATGCCGACGGCGCGGTGATGATCGGCTACGCCACCTACCCGGGGGCGGCCTCCCACGGCTTTGCGACCGAAGCGACGCAGGCGCTGATTCGCTGGGCCCTGGCCCAGCCGGGAGTGGCCCGCGTCTGCGCCAGCATCCCGCCCGAAAACACTCCGGCCCGCCGGGTCGCCGAGAAAGTCGGCATGCGGGTGGCCGGGACGGTCTGGGAGGAAGAGATCGACGACGTGCTGCTCTACGAGATCAGGTCGCGCTGAGATCGGAGCAGCGGATCGCTGATTCGCCGAACCCTCTCCTGCCGACTATTTTGCCGCCATGAAGATCTATACTCGCACCGGCGACGCCGGCGAGACCGGGCTGTTCGGGGGCGATCGCGTGCCCAAGGACCACGTCCGGGTGGCGGCCTATGGCGACGTGGACGAACTCAACAGCGCCCTCGGCGTGGTCCGGGCCACCCCGCCGGTCCACTTCATGGACGACCTGCTCGAGAGCATCCAGCGAGACCTCTTTGCCCTCGGCGGCCAGCTGGCCACACCCGACCCTACCAAGGTGCGCGCCGCGCTCGAAAAGGCCGCGCTCGACGAATCGCGGGTGGCGGCCTTTGAACGGGTGATGGATGCAGCCGAACAGGAGCTGCCCGCCCTGCGGGCCTTCGTGCTCCCGGCGGGCACCCCCAAGGCGGCAGCCCTGCATCTGGCACGCACCGTCTGCCGCCGCGCCGAACGCCGTGTCGTGCACCTGGCCCGCGAGAGCGAGATTCCCGAGCTGTTCGTCGTGTACCTGAACCGGCTCTCGGACCTCCTCTTTACGCTGGCGCGTCTGGCCAACCACCGCGATGGGGCCGGCGACGTGACCTGGTAGCCTGCGACGGCACCCGGACACCCCACCCTCCCAAACCCGTCCTCCGATGCCCATCATCCCCGTTCATCACGCGCTCGGACAGTACGATGTCGTCGTCGAGCCGGGGAGCCTGCTGACCCTGCCCGACCTGCTCGGGAGATCCCTGAGCCGGCGCAAACTGGTCCTGATCACCGACGACACCGTGGCCCGGTACTACGACGAATGGACCCGGGGCGGCGCCGATGCGCGGACCCCCACGGGAACGGCCGGCGGCCGGCTCCGCTGCGAGGCCCGGTTGAGTTTTCCCGCCGGCGAGTCCAGCAAGCGGCGGGAGACCTGGATTCACCTGTCCGATGAAATGCTGGCGCTGGGACTGGACCGTCAGGCGGGGATCGTGGCCCTCGGTGGCGGCGTCGTCGGCGACCTGGCGGGGTTCGTGGCCGCCACCTTCATGCGCGGCATCCCCTACGCCCAGGTCCCCACCACGCTGCTGGCGATGCTCGACGCGGCGGTGGGCGGGAAAGTCGGCGTGGACACCCCACTCGGGAAGAACCTGATCGGCGCCTTCCACCCTCCGGCGGTGGTGGTGGCCGATCCGCTCACCCTCCTCAGCCTGCCCGAGCGGGTGTACCGCGCAGGGCTGCCGGAGGCGGTCAAGCACGGTCTGATCGCCGACGCCAGCTACTTCGGCTGGATCGAGGCGAACGTCAGGCCGCTGCTGGCCCGCGATGTGGACGTCCTGACCCACCTGATCCACCAGAGTGTCGCGATCAAGAGCGCCGTGGTAGGCGCCGACGAGCGCGAAGGTGGACGCCGGGCCATCCTCAACGCGGGCCACACGATTGCCCACGGCCTGGAGCAGGCCTCGGAGTACCGGCTGCCCCACGGCGAGGCGGTAAGCCTCGGACTGGTGGCGGAGTGCCGCATCGCGGAGCGCCTGGGCCTGGCACCCAGCGGGCTGGCCGAGCGGGTGCGCGCGGTACTTCACGCGCTGGGGCTCCCCACCCAGTCCGGTGCGGAAATCCAGGTACCGCGGGCGCTCGAGGCGATGCAACTCGACAAGAAGAACCGCGACGGACAGGTCCGTCTGGCGCTCCCGACCGGGCTCGGCCAGATGCACGAAGGCGACGGGCGGTGGACGGTACCCGTCACGGTGGAGCTCCTGGCCAGCGCGGTGGCAGGTTTGGCCTGATCCACATATCCCCGACCTGTTTTCCTCAGTTCGACACATCTCAACACTCCATAACTGCTTTTCTTTCAACAGCTTAGATAGCGCCTACCAGTTGGTAGGTCGCCCTCGAGGACCTCCACTGGGTGGATAAGTCCTGCAACGGACTGCCAATGAACGATTTGTGATGTGGAAATCATTTTCTGCTTGACCACATTTTGAGGGCGTCCTATATTCGCACACCCATCATGCGGCCAGTACTTCGGCCGCGATCCTGCGCCACATCCAGCCGATCGTCCCCGCGGAGCATGCATGTCTGCGCTGAAACCAAGCCGGGCCAAGGCGTTCTTTCGTCCCGTCGCCAGTGGTGCCTTCGACCAGTATCTCCAGGACATCCAGAAGCTGCCCATGATCACCGACCCCGCCGAAGAGAAGCGGCTGGCGCGGCTGGCACAGAACGGTGACGAACGAGCGGCGGAGCGGCTGGTGACCGCCAACCTCCGCTTCGTCATCTCCTATGTGAAGAAGTACCAGGGGCACGGCCTGGACCTCTCCGAACTGGTCGCCATCGGCAACGAGGGGCTGCTGAAGGCGGTGCGGAAGTTCGATCCCGAGCACGGCGTGAAATTCATCTCCTACGCGGTCTGGTGGGTGCGGCAGGCGGTGCTCAAGGCGCTGGCCGAGCAGACCCGCAGCGTGCGAATCCCGCTCAACCAGAACTCGGCCCTGATCAAGATGTCCCGGGCCGAGACCTTCCTCTCCCAGGAGCTGGGCCGCGAGCCCACCGACGAGGAGATCGCCACCGCCCTGAACGACTCGGTCGACAACATCCGCTCCGCCCGACGCATGACCTCGGCGGAGCTTTCGCTGGATGCCCCGGTGGAGCGGAGCGACAAGAGCAGCGGCACCCTGGGAGAGCGCTTCGCCGGCACCCAGGGTGGGGACATCGAGGAGAAGACCGATGCCCGCCTGATGCGGGAGTTCATCGACCGGATCTTCGAGCGCTACCTCACCCCGCGCGAGCGCAAGATCCTGTACCTGTACTACGGGCTCGAGGAGGGCAGCGAGGCGCTCACCCTGGAGAAGATCGGCGAGCTGCTCGGCGTCACCCGCGAGCGCATCCGCCAGATCCGGGAGCGAGCCTTCGAGAAGCTGCGCGAGTCTCCCGACGTGAAGGGGCTCAAGGGATTCTGGGTGGCGGCGTAGCGCAGCGATTCGGCAGCCGTCCTCTGCGCCATGCCGGGGAGGGGGAGTCTGGGGCCAGTGCCCCGGCTCCCCCTCTTTGCGTGGCCATCGGAGCCGGGATGGCGGATGGCTGATAGCTATATTCACCCATGGCCTCTCGCCTGCCCCTCTTCCCGCTCCAGCTGGTACTCTTCCCCGGCGAGCCGGTTCCGCTGCACATCTTCGAGCCCCGCTACCGGCAGCTCCTGGCGGACTGCCTCGAGGGGGACGCGCGGTTCGGCATCACCACCCACCCCAGTCCTGGGCCGGGTGCGGTGGGCTGCATCGCCGAGATCCGGGGCACCCAGCCGCTGCCGGATGGCCGCAGCAACATTGTGGTGATCGGGGAAGAGCGGTTCGTGCTCCGGGCGCTGCTGGACGAGGGCCGGCCCTATCTGGTGGGGAGCGTGGAGCGGTTCGCCGATCGGCCGGACAGCGATCCGCTCCCGGCTGAGCTGGGGGAGCTGCGGCGCCTGGCCACCGAGTACCGGGAGACCCTGTCCCTGCTGGCCGACAGCGCGGGGCCGGCTCCGGCGTGGTCGGATGATGCAGAGCAGTTCACCTTCCAGGTCGCGGCCATCGCGCAGCTGGAGCTTGAGGTGAAGGAGCGGCTGCTCGGCTTCCGCTCCACCCGGGAGCGCACCCAGGCGTTGATCGGCGCCTTGCCTTCGCTGCTTCAGATCGCCCGCGGCCACTCGGCGGTTCACGTCCGGGCCCGCTCCAACGGCAAGGGACACGCCGACCACGATATCGTCACCGACGGATGACCGCGTCGCTGGTGGAGGCACTCGGCGGCATCGTCGGGGCCCGCTGGGTCCGGCACCGCGCGGCGGAGCTGGCCACCTATGCCACCGATGGCCTCCCCACCCATGAGGCGGTGCCCGGCATCGTCGTGTTGCCCGCCAACAAGTCGGAAGTCGCCCGGGTCCTCCGGTTGCTGCACCTGCTGCAGGTGCCGTTCGTGGCCCGTGGCGCCGGCACCGGACTCTCCGGTGGCGCTCTCGCCAGCCATCCGGCGGTGCTGGTGACCCTGACCCGCATGAACCGCATCCTTGAAATCCAGCCGGCCCGCCGGCGGGCCCGGGTGGAGCCCGGGGTCATCAACGCCCGCCTCTCCGAGGCCGCCGCCCCCTTTGGCCTGCACTACGTGCCGGATCCGTCGAGCCAGAGCGCCTGCACCATCGGCGGCAACGTCGCGGAGAACGCCGGCGGGCCGCACTGCCTCAAGTACGGCGTGACCACCAATCACATCACTGAACTGGAAGTCATCCTCGCTGATGGCAGCACCGTCCGGCTGGGGTCCTCCCCGGGCGAGCCTTGGGGGCCGGACCTGGTCGGGCTGTTCGTCGGGAGCGAAGGGATGTTCGGCATCGCGGTCGAAATCACCGTGCGCCTCGAGCCGGTGCCGCGGGCGATCCGGACCATCTTCGCCGACTTCATGGCGCTCCGGGCGGCCAGTGAGGCCGTCTCCGCGATCATCGCCTCCGGGGTGGTGCCGGCCGCGCTGGAGATGATGGACCAGTCCTGCGTCCGGGCGGTGGAGGCCTCCATCTACGCCACCGGCGCCCGGACCGACGCGGCTGCCGTGCTGCTGGTGGAGCTGGACGGATCGCCCGAGGCCGTCGCGGCCGAGGCCGCCCTGGTGGAGTCGCTGCTGCGGGCCCACGCCGCCCGCGACGTGCATAGCGCCACCGCGGGCGCCGACCGGGCCCGATTATGGCAGGGTCGCAAGAAGGCGTTCGGCGCGTTGGGCAGGATCGCGCCCGACCTTGCCGTGCAGGACGCCGTGGTGCCCCGCTCGGTGCTGCCGGAGATCCTCGATCGCATTGCGGAAATCCGGGATCGGCTGGGGCTCCAGATCAGCAACGTCTTCCACGCCGGCGACGGCAATCTCCACCCCTGCATCAGCTTCGACCGCCGCGCGCCGGGCCAGACCGAACGGGTCGAACAGGCCAGCCGGGAGATCATGGAAGCCTGCCTCGGCGCCGGCGGCAGCATCACCGGTGAGCATGGTGTGGGCAGCGACAAGCGCGAGTACATGCCGAAGGCGTTCAGTCCGGGGACCCTCGACCTGATGTGCGAGGTGCGTCGCGCTTTCGATCGTGACGCCCGGGCCAACCCCGGCAAGGTGATCCCGCTGCACCTCTGCCGCGAATGGCGAAGAGCGGGGGTACCATGAGCCAGGTGCTGGAACGCCTGCGACGGCTGCTGGGAGCCGAAGGGGTCGAGCAGGACCTGCACGGCGTGCCCCGGGCCGTGCCGGAGAGCGACGATGCGCTTGCCCTCGTCTGTCAGGCGGCGGGGGAGGAGGGGTGGAAGGTCCGGATCGAGGGCCGCGGCAGCTGGGTCCCGCTCGACGGCCCGGCGGACCTCGCGGTCTCCACCAGGGGCCTGACCCGGATCGTCTCCGTCAGCCCGTCCGATCTCGTTGCGACCGTCGAGGCCGGCGTCCCGCTGGATGCCCTGCGGGCCGAGCTGGAACGGCACCGGCTCTGGCTGGCGCTGGATCCCCCCGGGCGCCCGGACCGGACCATCGGCAGCATCGTCGCCAGCGGCACCGCCGGTGCGCTGCGCCACGGATTCGGTCCGGTGCGCGACCATGTCCTGGGGTGCACCGTTGCCACCGGCGACGGCCGCCTGGTGGAAGCCGGGGGACAGGTGGTGAAGAACGTGGCCGGGTACGATCTCACCAAGCTGCACGCCGGCGGGTTCGGTGCCTTCGGCCTCATTACCGGGCTGCATCTCCGGCTCCGGGCCCGGCCGGCCGCCGATGTCACCCTGGTGGCCCGCGGCACCCGCGGGGCGCTGTGTGAGGCGGCACGTCGGGTCACCGCGGCCCAGGTCGGCGCCGTGGCGGTGGAGCTGCTCTCTCCCGGACATGCCGCACGGCCGGAGTGGATCCTGGCGCTCCGCCTGACCGGCACCACGGAGGGCGTGGCGGCGGAGTGCATCCGGCTGGAGGAAGCCACCGGGGTGCCATGGGAACGCCTCGTCGCCGAATCGGCTGGCGCGTTCTGGCATCTGGTGGCGCGCGCGCCGCTGGCCGGGAGCGTGTCCCTGCGAATGGCCACTCTGCTGGACGGCGTGGAGGATGCCCTGGACCTTGTCACGGAAACGCTGGGAGACGGGATTCTCGCCGCCGGCGCCGCCAGCGGGGCGCTCCGCTGGGCGGGCGACGCCGATGCCCTGACGCTGCTGGCGTTCCGGCAGCGCGCCGCGGTGCGGGAGATTCCGGTCACGCTGGAGCGGGCGCCGTGGCCGCTGCGCCGTCAGGTCGGGCACTTCGGGGCCTACCGTGAGGGCGTCGGGCCGCTGGTGGACCGGTTGCGGGGGACCTTCGATCCCCGGCGGAGCCTCGCCGTGGCGCTCGAGGGAGAGATGCGGGAGCCATGAGCCCGGCGGCCGACTTCAGCGCGCTGGACCCATGCGTGCACTGCGGCTTCTGCCTGCCCGCCTGCCCCACCTACCTGGCCACTGGCGACGAGGCCGACAGCCCACGGGGACGGATCGTCCTCATGCGCGCACTGGAGCGGGGGGAGATCCGCGCCGATGATGCCGCGCTGCTCCAGCACCTCGATGCCTGCCTGGGCTGCCGCGGCTGTGAGCCGGTGTGTCCGGCCGGGGTGGGATACGGGCGGGGATTGGAGACCGCCCGGGAGCTGCTGGCCGGGTCCCGCGGATTCCGGCCACTGGCCCGGCTGGTGCTCGGCATCTTGGCACGGCCGTGGCTCTGGCGCCCACTGTTCGGCGCCACCCGGCGGCTGCGCGACACGGGACTCGCCGGGCAGGCCGCCGGCGGTGGGCGGATCGGCTTCGGCATGGGGATGATCGCCGCGACCCGGCCGCGTCATTCACCCCGGCCGGAGGCCGCCCCCGCGGCACCGAACGGATGGCGCGCCCCATCGCGGGGCCGGGTGGCGCTGTTCCGGGGCTGCGTCATGGACGGGCTGTTCGGACATGTGCACGAGGCCACCCGGCGGACCCTCCAGCACAACGGCTACAGCGTCATCGAGGTGCCCAGCCAGGTCTGCTGTGGCGCGCTCCACGAGCACGCCGGCGACCGCCCCACTGCCCAACGGCTCGCCCGGCAGAACCTCGATGCGTTCAGTGCGCCGGTGGACTACGTCGTCAGCAACAGCGCCGGCTGCGGGGCGCTGCTCAAGGACTATGGACGGCTGCTGGGCACCGCCCCGGCGGGGGAGTTCGGCGGACGGGTCCGGGACGTGACCGAGCTGCTGGCCGAGGCCGGGCCGCGCGCCGCGGGTCCGCTGGCCCTGGAGGTGGCCTACGATGCCCCCTGCCACCTGCAGCATGCCCAGCGCATCCAGGACGATCCGCTCACCGTCCTGGGGGCCATCCCGGAGCTTCGGGTGCGGCTGCTGCCTGACAGTGACAAGTGCTGCGGCGCCGCCGGGATCTACTCGATGATCGAGCCTGCGATGTCCCGCGCGGTGCTGGACGCCAAGATCCAGATCATCGCCGAGGCACGCCCTCGGCCGGGCGTGGTAGCCACCGGTAATCCCGGCTGCCTGATGCAGATCGGTGCCGGACTGCTGGCCGCTGGCCTCCCGATCCGAGCGGTCCATCCGGTGGAGCTGCTCGACCAGGCCTACGCCGCCGCCGGCATGTACCCGGCGCCGGTGCCCGCAGCCCCGCGCTGACGGGCACGGCCCGTCCCACACTATCTTCCGCGACATGGACCGAGCCATTCTCTTCGACTTCAACGGCGTCATCATCGATGATGAACCGCAGCACTGCGACGCCTTGATCGCGACCCTGGCCACCTACGGGTTCGAGCTGGACCGCGACGGCTACTACCGCGACTATCTCGGCTTCGACGACAGGGAATGTTTCCGGTTCACCTTCGGCCGCATGGGGCTCCCCGCCGATCTCGGTCGAATCGACGAGGCGATCGAGCGGAAGGCGGTCCGGTACGACGAGGCGATCCGGGCCTCCATGCAGCTGGTCCCGGGATCGGCGGACTTCGTCCGCGCCGCGGCCGCGGCTGGCCACAGGCTGGCGATCGTGTCCGGGGCGCTGCGCCGCGAGATCACCCACGTACTGGCGGCCTCAGGCCTGGCAGCGTACTTCGAGCTGATCGTCGCCGCAGAGGACGTGAGCGCCTGCAAGCCCGATCCGGAGGGGTACCGGCGTGCCAGCCGGGCCCTGGGACTGTCGCCACGGCAGTACATGGTGATCGAGGACTCCCTGCCCGGCCTCGAGGCCGCCCACCGGGCCGGCCTTCGCTGCGCCATGGTCACCACCTCCCATCCGGCCAGAGACCTCGCGGCGGCCGATGCAGTCTGGCCCTCGCTGGAGGGCCGGACACCCGACGACCTGCCCTGGAGTGCCTGAACCTTGTCCGTACCGACCCTCGACGCCGCCCGGTTGCACCGCCTGCAGGAAGGCGCTCTGGCCGTCCGAAGCCAGCCCACCGCCCTCGAGGTCCGGGGTCTGGGGGCGCTCAACTGCATGCAGGGGCTGCTCACCAACGACCTCGAGCGACCGGGCAGCGGCAGCCTCGTCTACGGCGCGCTGCTCACCCCGAAGGGCGCGATCGTGGTGGACCTCTGGGTGCTGCGCGCCGCCGGACATCTGCTGCTGCTGGCGGAGCCGGAGGCCCGGCAGCCAGCGGTGGAGCTGCTGCGCCGGTCGTTGCCGCCGCGGCTGGCCACCGTGACGGACCGGACCGGCGAACTCAGCGCGGCCTGGCTCTACGGATTGGCCCAGGAGGAAGCCCTCTCCCAGGCAGGGCTGGCGTTCCCGGAAGAGGGGCACGTGGTCGAGACGGGAGAGCTGCTGCTGGGCCGGGCACCGGTGGCGGCCCCGTTTCGTGGACTCCTGGTCGGGCCGGAGCCAGCGCTGGTCGCCGCACTCGAGGCCACCGCCCTCCCCGAGGGAGACGCCGACGACCGGGAAGCGGCTCGCATCCTGGCTGGCTGGCCTCGCCTGGGAGCCGAGATCCAGGAGCGGACGCTGGTCCAGGAGGTGCGCTTCGACGAGATCGGTGGGGTGTCCTATACCAAGGGCTGCTACACCGGGCAGGAGACCGTGGCCAGACTGCATTTTCGAGGGCACGTCAACCGGGAGCTCCGAGGGCTGGCCTGGGACGGCCACCCGACGCTGACCGATCGGGGGGTGATGGAAGGGGGGGGCGGCGAGGTGGGGCGGATCCGCTCGCTGCTGGCTGTGCCAGGCTGGTTGCTGGGCCTGGCCCTGCTGCGCCGGGAGATCGAGCCGGGTGCCCGCATCGTTGCCGGGGGGCACGAGGCGACCGTCGTGTCGCTGCCGTTCGACGAGGTCTACCGCCAGACCGCCGCCGGCTGAGCGTCGCCGGGGCGGGCCATCACCAACATGAAAGGGCCGCCGGTCACGGCGGCCCTTTCCTGCGACTCCCGGTGCCCTCGGGCGGAACTACTGGGCGCTGTCGCGCACCATCATGGAGTCGTGCTCCATGCCGGACATCCCAGCCATGGAGTCCGCCGGGGCCGGGGCCACGGTGGCGGTCGTGTCGGCGGCCGGCGCGGCATCTTCCTTGTTGCCGCAGGCGGCAGTCAGCAGGACGGCGGCAACGGCAAAGTACTTGTTCATCGGTTCCTCTGTGATGTGTCGTGTGAGCAGCGGATGTCAGGCCCGGACGGGAGAAGCCCCGCAAAAGCGGGCAGAAGTTAGCCCGGCGTCTCCCCTTGTCAAGCAGGCGCTGCCCCCGCGGCGCACCGGCCGAGCTCACTTGTGAGGTAGGTCACCGGCCAGGGCCCGTGCGCACGAGACTCGGGGGTGGTACCCCGCCGCCGATTACCGCTGCCTGCCCACCCCATTTATCCTCCAGCATGACCCGACTGCCCCAGACCATCGCCGACCTTAGACAATCACCCTGGGCCGAGCCGCCGCTCCGCAGCCGGAGCGTCCGCGACGAACTGCGCGGGAATCTCCTCCGGCTGCTGGAGACGGGTGCGCCGCTCTTTCCGGGGATCGTCGGCTACGAAGACACCATCCTGCCGCAGCTCACCAATGCCCTGCTGGCCCGGCATCACATCATCCTCCTGGGCCTTCGCGGTCAGGCCAAGAGCCGCATTCTCCGGCAGCTGACCGGGTTCCTCGACGAGGTCATTCCGATCGTGGCCGGCAGCGAAGTGAATGACGATCCCTTCAAGCCCATCTCCAAATTCGCGCGGGAGCGGCTGGCCGAGTGTGGCGAGGCCACCCCGATCGCCTGGCTGTCGCGAGACCAGCGCTACATCGAGAAGCTGGCCACGCCGGACGTGACCGTGGCCGACCTCATCGGTGACGTGGACCCGATCAAGGCCGCCCGGGGCGGGCACCTGCTGTCGGACGAGCTGACCATGCACTTCGGGCTCCTTCCCCGCGCCAACCGCGGCATCTTCGCCATCAACGAGCTGCCCGACCTCTCCGGCAAGGTCCAGGTGGGGCTGTTCAACATCATGCAGGAGGGAGATGTCCAGATCAAAGGGTACCCGGTGCGGCTGTCGCTGGACGTGTTGCTGGCCTTCACCGCCAATCCCGAGGATTACACCGCGCGGGGCAAGATCATCACACCGCTGAAGGACCGGATCGGCTCCGAGATCATCACCCACTATCCGCGCAGCGTGGAGCTGGGCATGGCCATCACCGCCCAGGAGTCGTGGACCGAGCGCGGCGGCCGGCCCGTGCGGATCCCGGACTTCATCAAGGAGGTGATCGAGCGAGTAGCGTTCGAGGCCCGCAGTGACAAGCGGGTGGACCGGCGTTCCGGCGTGAGCCAGCGCCTGCCGATCAGCGTGCTGGAACACGCCGTCTCCAACGCCGAGCAGCGAGCCCTGGCCACCGGGGAGCCGGAGGTGGTGCCGCGGGTGAGCGATATCTACGCCGCTGTCCCGTCCATCACCGGGAAGCTCGAGCTGGAATACGAAGGGGAGCTGCAGGGCGGCGAGACTATTGCCCGGGAACTCATCCGCCGGGCCGCCGGCGCCACGCTGGCGGAACGGATGGGTGAGATCGGGCTCGACGCGATCGTGGGGTGGTTCGATGCGGGCGGTGCCCTCAAGGTGCTCGGCGACGAGCGCGCCCAGCTCTGTCTCAAGGGATTCGGCGTGGTGCCCGGACTGATCGACGCGGCGGTGGCGGGCGAGCTGGCACCCCGGGAGGACGTCCCGGGGTTGGTGGCCGCGTGCGAACTGATTCTCGAGGGGCTGGCGGCCCAGAAGCGGATCAGTCGAAACGAGGAGCTCGGTTACAGCCGGGCCCGGCCGGATCGGAAAGACCCGATGGGCGGCTATGGCAAGGGGCTGGGACTGGGATGACGCGACGGAGTCTGGAGAGCGCCCCCAGCTAGTTGACCCAGCCCCGCCGGCGCGCCTCGGCAAGGATGACCTCGGCGGCACCAGTCAGCCCCAGCAGCCCGGTGTTGAGCACCAGGTGGAAGTGCGCGGGGTCGTCCCAGTCCCGGCCGTAGTGTTCGCGGTGGTAGCGGGCGCGGTGGGTGTCGGTCTCGTCCATCGTGCGTTCCGCGGTCGCCTCATCCAGCTGCTCGGCCTGCATGGCGAGCCGAATCCGGAACGGACGTGGCGCCACCAGCTTGACATGCAGCGCCTCGTGCACCTGACCGAGGACCGCGGGCGCGGCCCGACCGACCAGGACCACGCGACCCTCCGCCGCGATCTCCTTCACCACCCGCTCGGTGAACTCCACCACGCCCGGCTCTTCGGGACGGACCGCCACGCCCAGCTCCGGCACGGCGTACTCCTGCGACGTGTTGGCGAGCGCGCGCGCCAGCCGCTCGACAAACCCGGGGACCCGCTCGTCCTGGGCCGCCACCACCTCCGGCGCCAGCCCCGCACGACCCGCCACGAGGTCCACGATCTCATTGTCCACTACGCTCCAGCCGAGGCCCGTGGCCACCAGCCGGGCCACTTCCGATCCTCCGGCGCCGTACTGTCGTGATATGGTGATGAGCATGTGGACCCGTGCTGGTGGCGGCGGACGATCCCCCCTCTAGTCTACGGCGCGGCGCGACGGTCGGGCAAGGGAGCGGACTCGCCGGCCGGGGGCGCCGCCACCTGGCTGCCATGGTCACGCAGCAGCCAGAGGGTCGCGACGATACAGACCAGCGCCCCAGCGGCGAGCGCGGTGGGAACACCCAGATGCTCCGACACCCAGCCTGCCTGCAGCGAGCCCAGGGGTGCGACCCCGAGGATCATCAGCGAGTAGAACCCCATGACCCGCCCCCGGAGGTGATCGGGGGCGCCGGTCTGCAGCTGGCTGTTGGTGCTGATGTTGTTGAGGATCATGGCGCCGCCGGCCAGCGCCAGCGCGACCGCCGCCGGCACCCACGTCCGCACCAGGGCCGCGGCCGCCAGGGCCGCGGCGAAGAGGACGCCCGCTCGCCGGATGACGCGGTGGCGCGGCAGCCGGTGTCCGATGGATGCCATGGTGAGCGCCCCGACACTCGCCCCCACACCGACGGCGGTCATCAGGCCGCCGTACCCGGTGGCGCCGGTGGCGAGCACGTCGCGGGCATAGACCGGCAGCATGCTGAAGGCCGAGAACCCGAAGATGCTGAACGTCGCCGTCAGGGTGAGCAGGGTGCGCGGCTCTCCCGCCCCGAGGGCGTAGCGGGCCCCTTCGAGAAAGGTCGCCGCAGGGTGACCCTGCCGGTCCCCGGCGCCGGCGCCGCGCATCAGCACCAGGGCGCCAATGGCGGCGAGGAAGCTGGCGGCGTTCAGGAAGAAGCAGACGGCGATCCCGGCCGCCGCGATCAGGCCTCCGGCGATGACCGGCCCGACGATGCGGGTCAGGTTGAAGTTGGAGGAGTTGAGCGCGATGGCGTTCATGAGATCCTCCCGGCCGACCATCTCCACCAGGAATGCCTGACGGATGGGCACCTCGAACGCGGCGGAGGTACCGTGCAGGGCCGCCAGGAGCATCACCCATTCGGTGGTGATGTGATGGGTCGCGGTCAGCAGCCCCAGGGCCAGCGCATCGCACAGCATCAGGCTCTGCAGCACCAGCAGCGCCCGCCGCCGGTTGACCCGGTCGGCGAGCACGCCGCCCCACAGGGTAAAGAGCAGGATCGGCAGCGACCCGAGCGCGCTCACCAGGCCGACCATGAACGCGGAGTCGGTCAGCTCCAGCACCAGCCAGCCCTGGGCCACGATCTGCATCCAGGTGCCGACCAGCGACACAAACTGACCGAGGAAGAAGAGCCGGAAGTTGCGATGCCGGAGGGCGGAGAATGGCGCGGGCACGGTGGAAGAGTAACCGGAGCCCGGGGGAGAGTTGAACTCACCACCCCCTCGGGGGTATGCTGAGAGAGTCGCCCAGTCCACCGCACTGCCCGCCCCCCGTCCCCGGTTCCGCATGCGCTACACCACCTACTCCAAGTTCGTCCCCGGCCTGGCGGAGGCGGTCAACCTCCAGGCCCTGCTGGACCAGCTGGGGGAGTTCCTGCTGCAGTCGGGCTTCAGCGGGGACAACTGGTGGGGGGACGAGTCGCCCGACCGCTCGCTCGAAGGGCTGCGGGAAGCCATCCTGAAGGCGCTGATGCAGTCCGGCCAGCTCACTCCCGAGATGATGCAACTGCTCCGGGGAGAATCCACCGGCGATGCCGACAAGGACGCGCAGGTGGAGCAGCAGCTGGCCGACCTGCTGGACCAGATCATCCAGCGGCTGATGGAGGAGGGCTATCTCAACCAGACCGAGGCGCCGCAGATGCCCTCGGGCTATAGCGCCCTGGAGCGACCGGAAGGCCAGGCCCGCTCCGCCGCCGGCCAGGTGCAGTTCGGGCTCACCGAGAAGGGAGCGGATTTCCTGGGCTTCAAGCTGCTCAAGCAGCTGCTGGGGAGCGTCGGCAAGGCCAACATCGGGGCGCACGACACGGTGCACCTGGCCACCAGCACCGAGTCGGAGGCGGCGAGCAAGCCCTACGCGTACGGCGATACCCTGAACCTCGACGTGCCGGCCACATTGTCACGGGCCATTGCCCGCGAGGGCCTCAGGGTGCCGCTCAACCTCGAGTACGACGACTTGATGGTGCACCAGTCGGAGTACCGCTCCTCCGCGGCGACGGTACTGATGCTGGACTGCTCTCACTCGATGATCCTCTACGGCGAGGACCGCTTCACCCCCGCCAAGAAGGTGGCGCTGGCGCTGACCCACCTGATCCGGACCCAGTTTCCCGGGGACGCGATCCGCTGCGTGCTCTTCCACGACTCCGCCGAGGAGATTCCGCTGGCCGCGCTGCCCCAGGTCCAGGTCGGCCCGTACCACACCAACACCGCCGAGGGGCTCACCCTGGCCCGGCGGCTGCTCATGGCCCAGAAGAAGGACATGCGCCAGATCATCATGATCACCGACGGGAAGCCATCGGCGATGACGCTGCCCGACGGCCAGGTGTATGTCAACTCGATGGGGCTGGACCCGCGCATCCTCGACGCCACGTACCGCGAGGTGGCCAACTGCCGCCGCGCGGGGATCATGATCAACACCTTCATGCTGGCGCGAGAACGGTCGCTGGTGGAGTTCGTGAAGCGGGTGTCGGCCATCTGCCGCGGCAAGGCGTACTTCACCAGCACCATGACGCTGGGCCAGTTCATCCTGATGGACTTCATGAAGCGCCGCACCCGCCGAGTCTCGTAGCGGCCGGGCAAAATAAACGGGGCCACGGCGCCTGCCGTGGCCCCGCCTGCCAGCGCAGTCGGAGCTAGCGCACCAGTACCCGCTTGACCGATTCTCCCGCCGCGAGCGCCGCACTCCCGTCCGGCAGCCCGTTGATCAGCGCCAGCTCCTCCAGCGCGATGACCGAAGGATACTGCTGCTGGAACTCCGCCAGCGTCATCGCCCGCGGCACCCGGGTCACCGCAATACGATTCGGCTTCACCGCCAGCGCGGCCGGATCCGTCAGCCGACGGAAGCTGCCGATGAACGCGCGGAACACGGCGTCGTACCTGGCCGCCGCCTGGGTCGTCAGGCCGAGGAGCTGATAGGTAGTGCCGTTGTAGGCGATGAACCCTACCGTCCCATTCAGGGTACCGCCGTCCTGGGACTGCGCGGCAAACGGCGCCAGCGCGGCCTGGTTCCCGTGGATGGTGGCCTGTGAGGTGCGGCCGGCCTGGATGCCCTCCTGGGCCAGGAACTTCTGCAGGCTGGTGGCCGGAGCCTCGGTGCCGGCGAGCGAGAGCTGCACCTGGGCGTCCTGCTCCGGGCTCAGACCGGTCACCGAGGAGGTCTGGTTCACCGCTTTCCAGCCGCTGGGAAAGTCCAGCTCGAACGCGAGGTCGGGGTGCAGGAAGGTCGGCCCCTTGAAGAACCCCTGCCGGGGATTGTCGCCATACACCATGCCGTCAATGGTTTGCAGGAACTCGGCCCGGTTGACGCGCTTGTCGTCGAGCGGCACCTGCACCCGGGCCAGCCGCTCCTGGGTCCTCTCGATGCGGTTGCCGGGATCGGGGTGGGTGGATTGCCACTCCGGGATCCGCTGGCCGGCCTTGGCACCGACCCGCTGCAGTATCCGGAACATGTCCACCATCTTGCGCACGTCGTAGCCGTCGGAGAGCGCGTAGCGGAAGCCCAGCCCATCGGCCTGGGTCTCATCATCCCGGCCGTACTTGAGTGACAGCACACCCACCGCTCCGCTGATCAGCCCGAGGTTCTGGGCCACCTTGTCCGAGGCGATCGCGCCCGCGAGCATTCCGATCCCGAAGAGCTGCTGCCGGGTCATCTGCTGCACCGAGTGGCGGGCCGTGACGTGCCCGATCTCGTGGCCCACCACACTGGCCAGCTCCGCTTCCGAGTTCATGTACGTGAGGATGCCCCGGGTGATGAAGATGTATCCGCCCGGCAGGGCAAAGGCGTTCACCTGGGGATCATCCATCACGGTAAACGCCCAGGGAAGGCTGGGCCGCTCCGAGGCCCGGGCCAGGCGGAGACCGATCGTGCTCACATAGGACTGCACGCCCGGGTCGGCATAGACCCCCATCTCCTGGGCCACCTGCTTCGAGTAGTCCCGCCCCATCTGGATTTCCTGCGACTCGGACACGAACGCGAGCTCACGCCTCCCGGTCACCGGGTTGACGGCGCAGCTGCCGAGCATGGCGCCTAAGAGCAGTGCGGCTGTTGCCCTGCGTGAATGCGAGTGTCTGGTAGCGCCCTGCATGCCTGCCTCCTCGACTGGGATTCATCTCGTGCCGGCGGGCGCCTCGGGGTCGCTCCCGCTGTACTCCGGCGACGCGCCGGCGTGACGCGCACCGCCCCCGCTACCGGGGCAACGGGGCGGCATCGCGAAAGGTAACACCCGACCGGCGGCTCCCTTTGGCTGGGTCACCGGGAGCCCTGCGACAGCCTGCCCGCCTCGGCCCTCTGGTCGATTCGCGCGGTATCGGAGCGGGTACCTCCGTCAACAACACACGAACGGCCCGGCGGAGGCCGGGCCGTTCGAGGTGCGCCGTGCGGCCGTTACATCGCCGGCGGGGCGGTGCGCGTCGCCTCCAGCTCGTCGGCCAGGAGGTTGGCGTCGTACACCCGCCGGAGCGCCTGGGTGATGGCGCGCGAGTCGACCCACACCGACCGGGCCACCCGCTCCGTAAAGAGGAACCGGTTCGGCAGCATCTCCATGTTGCCGTCGAAGATCAGGCCCACGACCTCCGCGTTGCGGTTGATGACCGGACTGCCGGAGTTGCCGCCGATGATGTCGTTGGTCGAGACCGCGTTGAAGGGGGTATCCGCCATGAGCGAGTCCCGCCGCTCCTGAAAACGCGGCGGGAGGTCGAAGGGCGGCTGCCCGCCGAAGGCCGCAGCCCGCTCGTACAGCCCCCCGAAGGTGGTGTAAGGCGCAGCCATGGTGCCGTTCATGGGGTAGCGACGCACCTCGCCATCGGAGATCCGCAGCGAGAAGGTCGCGTCCGGCGCGACGCTGTTGCCGTAGACCGCGAGCAGCGCGCGGGCCACCTGCTCGTTGGCCTGGGCCTCCCGGTCGTTGAGGTCGGCGACTTCCGCGGTGAGCGCCCGCTCAAGGGGATCGAGCACCCGCGCCAGCCGGACCATCGGGTCCTGTGCGGCGGCGACCGCAGCCACCCCGCCGTCGGCGAGCGCCTTGCGGCCATCGCCGGTGCCCATCGCCGTGCCCTCCACCAGCGCCGCCGCGGCCGCCGCGGGGGTCCGTCCCCCCAGGGCCAGCCGCAACACCGGATCGGTGGCCGGCAGCTCCCGCTCCATGGCGGCCAGGAACGCGGTCAGCAGCGCCTGTTCCTGCGCCAGGTCCAGCGGCTGGCCGCCGAAGAGGGCCCGCTCCACGTTGGCCTTGTTCGCCTCCTGGTACGGGGCCAGGCGGGCGGTGTCGGGCTTGGCCAGTTCAGCCGGGTAGCGGGTCGCGGCCAAGGTCAGGCTCCACAGCCGCGAGCCGTAGGCATTGCTGGTGTGATAGCGCCGACGGACGTCGATCGCCTTGCGGCGCGCCTGCACGTCCGCGATCACCTGCCAGGCCCGGGCGTAGGACCGGCGCATGGCCGGATCGGCGTCCACCCGGCCGCGGAACTCCTTCTCCCAATCGCGCTTGCGGGCCATGAGCCGGGAATCGAGCAGCCCCGTCTGATAGCCGCCGATCGCCTTCTGGGTGTTCTCGAGGCCGAAGATCTGGTTGCGGAGCGCCTTGCCCCGGGCCTCATCTGCCTCGGCGAGCGCATGGTACGTCTGGATCATCCGCTTGAGGGCGTCGAGCTGGGCGGGATACTGCACATCCCGCAGGTACTCCAGCTGTGCCACCGTGTTGAGCCGCCCGGTCGATCCCGGGTTGCCGATGACGAACGTGAGATCGCCTTCCTTGCTGCCATTCTGGCTCCACACGAAGTGATGCGGCGTGGCCGCCGGCTTCCCGTCCACGTACGCCCGGAGGAACGACATGTCGAGATCGTACCGTGGGTAGGTGAAGTTGTCGGGATCTCCGCCGAAGAAGGCGATCTGCCCCTCCGGGGCGAACACCAGCCGCACATCCTTGAAGCGGTGGAACCGGTACAGCTTGTACTGCCCGCCACGATACATGCTCACCACCTGACAGGCGGCGTCGGACTCCGTCTGGCCGCACTCTTCCTCAATCGCCTTGATCGCCTTGGCCCGCTGGGCCGCCGTGGCCTTGGCATCCGCCCCAGCCATGACCGAGCGGCCTACCCGGTCGGTCACGTCGCTGATCTGCTGCAGCTGGTCCAGGAACAGCCCCTGGCACGCCCGCTCGTCCTCACGCCGGGGGGCGTAGAAGCCGTTGGTCAGGAAGTCCTCGCCCTCCCGGGTGACAGACTCGATGCAGGCGCGGGCGCAGTGGTGGTTGGTCATGACCAGCCCCTCGCCGGAAACGAACGAAGACGAGCAGCCCCCGCCGTAGCGCACCGCGGAGAGGCGGACATGGTCGAGCCAGCCGTTCGACGGCGTGAAACTGTAGCGCTTGGCCCAGTAGTCCATGGGCGGCACGTCGAAGGTCCACATCTTCCCGGTTTCGAGCCCGGGATACTCGCCTTCCAGGACGCCCTGGGCCGGCATGACCCGGGGCACTGCCAGGAGGACGAGAAGCAAGACAACACGAAGCACGCGCATGAGTGGTTTGTGGTTTGGGTGAGACAACGATCCTGCGAGTCGGCGGGAATATAGAGAGCTGGCCGGCCCCATCTATGAAATGCGCCTCATGCTGCCGGGACTCGATGCGGGCGGCAGGTGCTGTCACCTGCCGCCCGGCACCACGCCTTGGGTCAGCCGCCGCCGAACGTCAGTTCGGCCACATCGAGCCAAACACCCCGCCGGTAACGAGGCCGTAGATCAGGCTGTCGGCGACCTCTTTCGTCACCACGCTCCACGGCTTGCCCATCCAGATGGCCGCGGGAAAGCACCCCAGCGCATAGGCGATGAACGTCACCGTCCCCGCCACCCGGAAGACCTGCAGGTACTCCGTGGACGGCTGCAGAGTCCGGGAGCAGAGGTAGGCGGTGAAGAAGGCCACCACCAGGTTGAAGACGAACCAGAGACCTAGCGTGGGACCCATGTTGGGTGCCTTGTTGGCCATCACCGCCATGACCGCCACCGGCCCGTCGGTGTACTTCTTGAGGTGTTCCGGGTTGGCCATCTCCTTCATGTCGGTGCAATGCGGGATGATATACTGTCCGGGCGCAGGGCTACCCTTGCGGATGGCGGCGCGGACCTCGTCCTCGTTCGACAGCTTGTGGTAGTCCGCGTTGTGCCACTTGAGGACCATGTGGACGAGACTGCTGGCGATGAACACCGCCACGGCCGCGAGCAGGATCGGAAGCCAGAGCTGGGCAAGCGAGACCATGTGGGCTCCTGGTAAAGGGAGACATCCGGGCCAACCTGTGCTAGCCTACGCCTCGTTCGGCCTACGTCAAGGCGCCGCCGCCTTGGGCGCCGCCCACATCTTTATGCACAGCCAGATTCCGGCCCCCAGGGCAGCCAGGAGCAGCAGAGTCCCGGTGCCCTTTACCACCGCCGCGATGCGGAGGTCGTTCGGCAGCAGGTGCAGCCGCCCCAGCAGCCAGGCCCAGTCGTGGCCGGCGCCGTCCCCGAAGCCGAGCAGATCCAGGTCAAAGGCCCGGGCATCGGCGATGTAGACCGAGAGGTCCATGAGGCTCGAGGCCAGCCAGATTGCCGCGACGGTGATCCCGAAATAGTCCCGGTGATGATAGAGCAGCGCCCCCGCCCCGATCGGCACCAGCAGCTGCATCAGGCTCCCGCCGGCGATCCCCAGGAACTCGCCCCCGAAGGCGAAGACCAGATGCCCGAACTCATGGGCCCCGAAGGTGATGCCGGCAAAAAGGCTGGAGTTGGTATGATCGCGCAGCTGGCCGAACACATCCCCCGCGAGCAGGACGAGCAGCGGCAGTCGCCACCACCACCAGCGGCCCTGGGCGTATTCGGTGATGGTGGGGGAGGGCATGGGATGATCCGGGGTCGGCGATCCAGGAATCGCAGTCGCCCGAAGCATGGCGGTGGTGGACGCCGGGGTCAATCAGACGATGCTAGATTTGTCCCACAGCGCGCAGAGCCTTTCCGGCACACTCCCTTTGCCCCCCGTCCTCATGCTGCCATTGCTCGCCCTCCTCTCCGTGATGCCGCAGCAACAACCCGCCCTGATGCCGCTGCCGGCGGCCATCCGGTACGCCGAGGGCCGCCTCCGGCTCGACTCGACCCTCAGCACAGGCACGGACGGGTTCCGGAACGAGCGACTGGAGCGAGCGTTGGCTCGTGTGTTGGGACGGCTGGAGCAGCGGATCGCCCAGCCCCTCTCCCGCCAGGCCGGCGCCGGTGCCGGCCGCCTGCGGCTGGAGGTGGCCGGCGCGGGAGAAGAGGTGCAGTCACTTGAGGAAGATGAGTCCTACACCCTCGCCATCTCCCCCTCGGGCGCCCGCCTGACGGCGCCGACGGTGGTCGGGGCGCTGCGGGGGCTGGCCACGCTCGAGCAATTGGTAGCGTCTGACAGCGCAGGATTCTACCTCCCGGCGGTCTCCATCACCGACGCCCCGCGGTTCCGCTGGCGCGGGCTGCTGGTGGACGCGGGCCGCCACTTCATGCCGCCCGAGGTCATCCGCCGCACCCTCGACGGCATGGCGCTGGTCAAGCTGAACGTGCTGCACTGGCACCTCTCCGACGACCAGGGATTCCGGGTGGAGAGCCGGCGCTTTCCGCGGCTGCACCAGCTTGGCTCGGACGGGCAGTACTACAGCCAGGAAGACATCCGCGGCATCGTTGCCTATGCCCGCGACCGCGGTATCCGGGTGGTCCCGGAGTTCGACATGCCGGGGCATGCGACCAGCTGGTTCGTCGGGTATCCTGAGTTCGCCAGCGCCATCGGTCCGTACGCCATCGAGCGGCACTTCGGCGTCTTCGAGCCCGCCTTCGACCCGACCCGGGAGGAGACCTACCAGTTCATCGAGGGGTTCATTACCGAGATGGCGGACCTCTTTCCCGACCAATACTGGCACATCGGCGGAGACGAAGTCGTCGGCAGGCACTGGAACAGCAACCCGCGTATCCTGCGCTTCAAGCGGGAGCACGGCTTCACGGACAACGAGGCGCTGCAGGGCTATTTCAACCAGCGGCTCGCTCGCATCCTCGGCAAGCTTCACCGCCGGATGGTCGGCTGGGACGAGGTCCTCCATCCGGGCCTGCCGGAGGGGACGCTGGTGCAGTCGTGGCGGGGCACGGAGTACCTGGGCCGGGCGGCGCGCCAGGGGCTCTCCGGCATCTTGTCGGCACCGTACTACCTGGATCACATCAAGCCGGCCGACGAGCACTACCTCGCCGACCCGCTGCCCGAGGGGCACAACCTCTCTCCGGCGGAGGCCGGCCGCGTGCTGGGGGGCGAGGCGTGCATGTGGGCCGAGCACGTCAATCCGGAGACGGTGGACAGTCGCCTCTGGCCCAGGCTGGCGGCAGTCGCCGAACGGTTCTGGTCTCCGCAGTCGGTACGCAACGTCCCGGACATGTACCGCCGCCTGTCGCTGGTCAGCATTCACCTCGAGCGGGCGGGGCTGGGGCACGAGGCGCACAGCTACCGCATGCTCCGGCTGCTGTCGGGGCAGCGCGGGGTCGAGCCGCTGCACGACCTGCTCGCCTACACTATGCCGGTGAGCTTCGGGCAGCGGAGCCGCCAGCAACGCACCACCCAGCTGACCCCGCTGACCCGGCTGGTGGATGCGGCCCGGCCCGACCCCTGGTCGCGGAGCGGGATGATGCGGCTGGCGGAGCGGGTGGCCGCGGGTCCCCGCGCAGCGGAGACCGAGATGGCGGAGCTGGGCCGGATCTTCGCGGGATGGCGTGAGTTACCGGCGCGGGTCGGCGACCTGACCACCACCGTTCCGCTGGCCAGCGACGGCGTTGCGGCGGCCGCCGCGCTGGCCCGGTTGGCCACGCTGGGCCAGGAAGCCCTCGGCTACCTCAGTCGCGATGGCGCGCCGGCCGTCTGGAAGACCGCTACCCGTGCCGAGCTGGAGACCCTGGCCGGACCGCAGGACCTGCTTCGCATCACCGGGGTGGAGGCGGTGCGCATCCTGGTGGACGCCACCTGACGGCGCTCACGGCGATACCAGCGGCCAGGGCTGCGCCGTCTTCCAGCCGCCCCGCGTGAAGTCGGGGACCTGCTGAGGCTTGCCGCCCTGGCGGACGGACCGGATGGTGAGTTCCACCATGCTGGAGAGCGCCACGGCATCGTAGACGTTCATGTCGGTCGGCTCACCGCGTCGCAGGCACTGGATCAGCCGGTAGTCCTCCAGGAAGTCCATCCCACCGTGCCCCCGATCGAGCTGACGGATCGTCTCCGAGCGCCACAGCGGATGATCGAACTCCGTGTAATACTGCTCCGCCTCCTCCCAGCGGTGCGGCGGGCTGCGGCCCTCGATGTGCACGCGGTACGGCCATCCCGAGACGATCCCGCGAGTGCCCTGCAGCAGCTGGAGCCGGCTGTAGGGGCGCGGGTTGTGGGCGTTGTGCGCCAGGTAGATGGTCCGCCCGCGGGCGGTCTGGATGAGGCTCACATTCTGGTCGCCCAGCACGTAGCGCTCGCGGCGGCGTGGGTCATCGGCGGCCAGGTGCTCGGCCTGCCAGTGTTGCAGGCCTCGGGAGGGTGAACTCAGCGAGACCACGCTGGCAAACCGGTCGCCCCGGTTGATGTCCATGCAGTTGGCGATCGGTCCCAGGCCGTGGGTGGGGTAGAGATTGCCGTTGTGAGTCGTGGCCCACGCCCGGCGCCACAGCCCTTCACCATCGGCGGAGAACTTCACCTCGCGCAGATCGTGCAGGTAGGCCGCCTCGCCGTGGAGCGGCTCTCCCAGCAGCCCCTGGCGCACCAGCACCAGCATCATCAGCTCGAAGCGGTCGTAGTTGCAGTTTTCCATCATCACGCAGTGCCGGCGAGACTTCTCCGCCGCTTCCACCAGCGCCCAGCAGTCCTCCAGCGTCATCGCCGCGGGAACTTCCGTGACGGCATGTTTACCGTGCCGCATGGCCGCGAGCATGACCGGGACGTGCCACTCCCACGGGGTGGCGGTGTAGACCAGGTCCAGATCGGCCTCGGCACACAAACGCTCAAAGTCCCGCGGGCCACGGGTGAAGCGCGCGGGGGCCGGCTGACCGGCCGCCACGACCTTGCCGGCCGCCAGCGCGGCTCGGCCCTCGTCTATGTCGCAGATCGCCCGCAACTCCACGCCCTCGAGTGTGAGCAGGTTTTCCAGGTGTACCGTCCCCATGCCCCCCACCCCGACGAAACCGATCCGCACCCGGTCCAGCGGCGCAGTCCGGAATGGAGCCGGACGGGGTGATCGCAGCCCGTCCGCGGTGGCGGCCACAGCCGGGACGGTAGCGGCGCCGAAGGCGAGCATCGCTCCGGTCCGGATGAACTCGCGGCGGGATGGCGGTCCGATGGACATGGATCCCTCTGGGGTCGCGGGTGGCCCGTCGCCGGGTCGGCGCGGGGGCCCTGCTTTCATATATGCTGGGAACCGGCCAGCGTTGGCGGGAAGGCCGTGAGGCTGCTAGAATGCCCCTCTCCGGGGCTCGACGTGCTGCCCCGTTCCTCGACATCCGTGCCCACTCCCCGATGCCCGTGACCACCGCCTGCATCCGCTGCCAAGCACCGCTGGACTCAGGGGCCCGGTACTGCCAGGTCTGCGGGCTCAGCGTGTCCGGCGAGCAGACGGCGCCCCTCCCCACCCTGATGCAGCTGGTCCGTCAGGCGACGCTGGGGGAGTATGAGATCGTCCGGGAGATCGGGCAAGGCGGCATGGCCACGGTGTACCTGGCCCATGAAATCGCCCTGGACCGAAAGGTCGCGATCAAGGTCATGTCGCCGCAGTTCGTGCACGGCACCGAGACCATCGAGCGTTTCAAGCGGGAGGCGCGCACCTCCGCGTCGCTCACCCATCCCCATATCATCCCGATCTACGCCGTGCGGGAAACCGAGCGACTGCTCTTCTTCGTGATGAAGTACATCGCCGGCCGCTCCCTGGACGCCGTCCTCCGCGACGTGGGGCCCCTGCCCTTCCCGATGGTCCGCTCCATCTTGTCCGATGTCGGGACGGCCCTGGACTACGCCCATCGGCAGGGGGTGATCCACCGCGACGTGAAGCCCGGCAATATCATGATCGACGAAGAGGGCTTCGCCGTGGTCACCGACTTCGGTATCGCCAAGGCGGCCGAAGGTGACGCCCTCACGCGCAGCGGCACCACCGTGGGGACACCCAGCTACCTCTCCCCCGAGGCCTGCTCGGGTGAGCTGGTCGGCCCCGCCGCGGACCAGTATTCACTCGGCATCGTGGGCTACGAGATGATCACGGGGACGCTGCCCTTCAGCGCGGAGTCCAGCCTCGGCATGATGTACGCCCAGGTGCACGCGGCGCCGCGGCCCAGCGATCAGCTCCGCCCGGACTGCCCGCCGGAGCTGCGTGATGCGATGATGACGATGCTGCAGAAGTCGCCCCACGAGCGATTCGTGACGATGCGAGACGCGGTACAGGCCCTCAACGGCGGCACCGGACGCAGCAGCGGCAGCACCACCGCGAGCGATGACCATCTGCGCAGCCACATCGGGCTGCTGGCCACTCCGCGGCCGAGCCGGCCCATGGCCGAGGTGCGCCGGACGCCCTCGAGCCCCATCTCCCTGGCCCATATCTCCCCCGGTCCGCGCACCCTGCGGCGCCGCCGTCACTTCCAGCTGGCCCGCATTGGCGTCGGTCTCCTGCTCGCAGGGGCGGGTGCCCTGGCCGCGGCGCTGGTCCTGCGCCGGTCCCCCGAGCCCGCCCTCGTTCCGGACAGCACCACGCAGGCCCCGACACCCAGCACCAGCGCCGACAGCCTGCTCTTCGCCGAGCGCGGCGCCGCCACCTATGCCCGGCAGCGGGCCGAGGCAAGCGGCGCCAGCCCCGAAGCCCTGGCCGCCGGAGACATGCTGGTCGCCCGGGCGGAATCCCTGGCGGCCCTCGGCCACAAGACCGAGGCCACCCTGATGCTGTCGCGTGCCACCGCCCTCTGGGGCGCCGCGGAGCGGCCGGTCCAGACCCCGAGCCAGCGTCCAGGGGCCACTCCTGCGGTTCCCGGCCCCACTCCGCAGCCCGGCGGCCCGACCCGGCCCGGGCCGGAACCGGCCCCTCGCCCGCCGGTCGCCTCCGACACGGTGCCGCTCACCGATTCCCTGGTGGTGTCGGGGTTCTACGCGGAACTGGAGCGGGCGATCGAGTCACGGCAGGTGGGGGAGATCCGCCGGCTGCTGCCCAACATGTCCGCCACCGAGGAACTCGGCTGGCGCAACATGCTCGACGACAAGGATATCCGCGTGGTAGAGGCGACCTACGAGGTCCGCGCCGTCACCCGTCGCGATGGCGGCCAGCTGCATGCCCGGGTGGAACAGCTGGTCCAGCTCGTCCGCAAGAACGGGAAGGTGGACACCAAGCGCCGGGAAACCCGACTGACGGTCCTCACCGAGGGGCCGCAGGGCTGGCGGGAGATCCGCTCGGACAAGGCCCCCTGATGACGCCCCCATTCCACCTGGCCTTCCCGGTGCACGACCTCGCCGCCGCGCGGCAGTTCTACGGCGTCCTGCTCGGCTGCGCCGAAGGGCGAAGTTCCCCGCACTGGGTGGACTTCGACTTTTACGGCCATCAGGTGGTGGCCCATCTCTCCCCCGAAGAGGCCGGGACGGCCCGCGCGAACCAGGTGGACGGCAAGGACGTCCCGGTGCGGCACTTCGGCGTGATCCTCGAGTGGGACGCGTGGCACGCGCTTGCCGACCGGCTCCGCGCGGCGGGGGTCCGGTTCATCATCGAGCCCGGCATTCGGTTCGCGGGGGAAGCGGGCGAGCAGGCCACGCTGTTCCTGCTGGATCCATCGGGGAACGCGCTCGAGTTCAAGACCTTTCGTGACATGAACCGGATCTTCGCCCGTTGAGCCAGTTCACCGCCCGCCCGGGAGCGTCCGCATGCGCCTCCGCCCGCTGCTCCTCATGACCGCTCTCGGATCCTCCACCGCCCCCGCGGCGGCCCAGGACGCGCCCGACCCCTACCTCTGGCTCGAGAACGTCAGCGCCGATTCGGCCCTCGACTGGGTGCGACAGCGGAACGCCCTGAGCACCGGCGAACTCACCGCGACCGAGACCTTCAAGACCTTCAACCAGCGGATCCTGTCGATCCTCGACTCGGACGCGCGGATTCCCTACGTCGAGAAGATCGGGTCGCGCTACTACAACCTCTGGCGCGACGCCGCCAACCCGCGCGGCCTGTGGCGCCGCACCACCCTGACCGAGTATCGCAAGGCGGCGCCCCAGTGGGAGACGGTGCTGGACCTCGACGCCCTCGGCAAGGCGGAGGGCGAGAACTGGGTCTGGAGCGGCGCCACCTGCCTGCGCCCCAAGTTCCGCCGCTGCCTGCTCTCACTCTCGCGCGGTGGCGCCGACGCCGATGTGGTGCGGGAGTTCGACCTCGTGACCCGGCAGTTCGTCGTGGACGGATTCACCCTGCCGGAGGCGAAGTCGAGCGTCACCTGGCGGGACGAGAACAGCGTGTTCGTGGGCACCGACTTCGGCCCCGGCTCGATGACCAGCTCCGGGTATCCCCGGATCGTCAAGCAGTGGCGCCGGGGCACCCCGCTCGACTCCGCAGTGACAGTGTTCGAGGCGCACCCGGACGACGTGTGGGCCTACGGCTGGCGCGACCTCACCCCCGGTTTCGAACGGGAGTTCATCCTGCGGGGCATCACCTTCTATTCCAACGAGATGTTCCTCCGGCGGGACGGCGCGCTGGTCCGGCTGGACAAGCCCGACGACGCCAACGCCGGGGTCCACCGCGAATGGCTGTTCCTGGAACTGCGCAGCGACTGGACCGTGGCCGGCACCACCTATCCCGCCGGCGCCCTGCTGGCCACCGGGTTCGATGCCTTCCTCACGGGGGAGCGGGACTTCCACGTCCTCTTCACCCCCACGGAGCGGAGGTCGCTCGTGGGGTACACCGCCACCCGGCATCACCTGCTGCTCAACGAACTCGACAACGTCCGCAACCGCTTGTACCTCCTCACCTGGCGGGACGGGCAGTGGCAGCGGGCCCCGCTCAAGGGAATGCCGGAGTTCGGCAACATCTCCGCCGACGCAGTCGACCCCGACTCCTCCGACGCCTACTTCCTGACCATCACCGACTTCATCACCCCGACCAGTCTCGCGTATGGGGTGGCGGGCGGCGCGGCACCGCGGCGGATCAAGCAGCTGCCGGCGTTCTTCGACGCGACGGGACTCGTCATCACCCAGCACGAGGCGCTGTCGCTCGACGGCACCCGGGTCCCGTACTTCCAGGTCGCCAGAGCCGACCTGCCGCTCACCGGGGACGCACCTACCCTGCTCTACGGGTACGGGGGATTCGAGATCCCGATGCTGCCCGGCTACAGCGCGGGGGTGGGCGCGGCGTGGCTGGAGCGGGGCGGTGTGTACGTGCTGGCCAACATCCGCGGCGGCGGGGAATTCGGGCCGCGCTGGCACCAGGCCGCGCTCAAGGCCAACCGCCACAAGGCCTACGAGGACTTCATCGCCGTGGCCGAGGCCCTGGTGCGTCACCGGGTGACCTCCCCCGCCCGGCTGGGCATCATGGGTGGGAGTAACGGCGGCCTGCTGATGGGAAACATGCTCACCCTCAGGCCCGACCTCTTCGGCGCCATCGTCTGCCAGGTGCCGCTGCTCGACATGCGACGCTACCACACCCTGCTGGCGGGGGCGTCGTGGATGGGCGAGTACGGGAATCCCGACGACCCGGCGGAGTGGGAGTTCATTCGGACGTTCTCCCCCTATCACAACGTGCGGGCGGGTGTGCCGTATCCGCCGATCCTGTTCACCACCTCCACCCGGGACGACCGGGTGCATCCGGGGCACGCGCGCAAGATGGTGGCCCGCATGCTGGAGCAGGGACATGAGGTGCGCTACTACGAGAATATCGAAGGGGGGCACGCGGGTGCGGCGGACAATCGCCAGGCGGCCTTCATGTCGGCGCTCGGCTACACCTTCCTTTGGCGGGAGCTCGCGCCGCCCTCGGTACCCTGACGAGCGGGGCCCGCACCGTGATCCCGCGCGTCGGTGGGGGCGACCCCGACCCGGCGCGCGGCCCTAGGCCCCTCAGGGCTGCAGCCGGAAGATCGGAACCTCAAACCGGGCCTTGAAGTCCACGCCCGGCAATGCCGCCTCGACTTCGAGACGCCAGATCACCTTGTCGGCGGGGTCGCGTGTGTCGGTTTCACGGGCGTCGGCGGGGAGGGGCACCGCCACGGGGATGGCGATGCCGTCGGCCCGGCGGCCGGCACCCGGCATCACTTCCTCATGTTCCCAGAGCGTCGTCTCATCGGTGCGGCGATTCTTCCCCGAACCGGTCTGCCGCTGGCGCAGGCACTGCAGCCGCACCCGGAAGCCGCCCTCCGGATCGATCGTCGCCGTGGTGCGCACCAGCCCGGCGAAGGTCTCCCCGGGTACCCCCGGCAGCGTGGCCAGCTCCAGTACCGGAATGCCGAACCGCCGCCGCCGCAGCATCATGTAGATACCCACGCCCACCAGCAGCATGCCCACCAGCGGGAACAGGAGCACAAAGAAGAACTCGCCCAGGCCGCCGGGTTGCCGCAGGATGGTGGCGGCGATGACTCCACTGATCAGCGTCCACACGAGGGCGAAGGCCAGGAAACAGCCGGCCATCTTGGCGCCCTCGTCCCGGATGCGCCGCTGGGCCCACTCCTCCCGGGCCAGCCATGGCTCCTCCTTCACGCGATGCCTCCGATGGTGGGTGCCCCAACCGCGACCGGCATGCCGGTGCCGGCCCATTCCGTCCACGACCCGTCGTACAGCGCATAGTCCCGGTGGCCCAGCAGGTCCAGCGCGAGCAACAGCGAGCAGGCGGAGACTCCAGAACCACAGGTGGCGACGACCGGCCGGTCCATCGCCACTCCCGCCGCAGCGAGCCTGGCTCGGAGCCGGTCAGGCGGAAGCATGGACCCATCGGCGCCGACCAGCTCGGTGTACGGCAAATGGAATGCGCCTGACATATGGCCGCTGGGAACCCCCGCCCGGGGTTCGGGGTCCGCGCCGCTGAACCGCCCCGCCGAGCGCACGTCCACGACCTGCGCGGTGCCCTGCGCCAGCGCCGCCCGGACCTGATGCAGGTCGCACACGGCGTCCGGGGAGAAGCGGGACCGGAAGTCTCCCGGGCTGGACGTCACCGCGCCAGTCTCCAGTGGCCGCCCCTCCCGCTGCCAGCGCTGCAGGCCGCCGTCGAGCACCGCAACAGGCCGGTGCCCGTGGGCCCGGAACATCCACCAGGCGCGCGCGGCGCTGAGGTTGGCCCCGGACCCGTCGTAGGCCACCAGGGTGCTGTCGTCATTGATGCCGAGCCGACGGGCCAGCGATTCGAACCGCTCGGCGGTGGGCAGCATGTGAGGGAGGGACGAGCCGGGGTCGCTGGCTTCATCCAGATCAAAGCGGCGGGCGCCGGGGAGATGGCTGGTGAGATACTCCTGGCGGGCGTCTCGGCCAGTCGTCGGCAGATACCAGGAGGCGTCCAGGACGATGAGTTCCGGCCCGCCGATGCGTTCCGCCAGCCAGCCCGGGGCGACGAGCGGGGAGATGGTGCGTGGCGAGTTCACCGCGGGAAGGTACATCCGGGAAGGAGCGACGGCGAGCGGGCGGGAGGCCGTCGTCCGCCTCGTGGCAGTGCGCCCCTGGATCTGGTGACGGCTACGGACCGGCCGGGGCCTGCCGCACCGCGGCCACGGTCACGTCAATCGTCACATCGTCGGCCAGTACCAGCCCGCCGCCCTCCGCCGCCCGGTTCCAGGTGAGCCCGTAGTCCATCCGATTCACCGTTCCCGACACGGTGAAACCGATCCGATCCCGGCCTTGGGCGCCGGCCGCCAGGCCCAGGAAGCTGCCGGTGAGCACCACGCGCCGGGTCACGTCCCGGATGGTGAGATCACCGGTTAAGGTCACCGCCTCCCCCCGAACCACGACAGAGGTGCTGCGAAAGGTCATGAGGGGGTACTTCTCGGTCTCGAAGAAGTCGGGCGAGCGGAGATGGGTGTCGCGGCGTTCATTGTTGGTGTCGATACTCGCCGTCCGGACGTTCACGGCCACCGAACCGGCATTCCAGTTGCCGGGCTCCGCCGTGATGGTGGCATCCCAGTCGGTGAAGGTCCCGGTGACCCGGCTGACCATGTGGCGGACGCGGAAAAGCAGTTCGGAATGGGTCTTGTCAACCATCCAGGTCACCGGCGCGGTCGTATCCCGGGCTGGTGCGGCCGGCCCAGGCGCGGGGCTGAGGGTCAGCAGAGCGAGCAGTACAAGCATGAACGACTCCCGGCAGTCAGTGCGATCGGTGAACGACGGCAATGATAACCGGGAAGTGTCACGAACCCACCGCTGCCCCGCCCCGCGCGTCCCCGCTCAGGAGTGGTCCTCCGCCAGCCGCCCAAGCGCCCACGCCGCCGTCCGCCGGACGGCCGGTTGCCCGTGGCGGAGCAGCGGAATCAGCAGGCTGGTGGCGGACTCGTCTCCCATCGCGCCGAGCCCCCAGGTGGCCAGGCGCACCACGTTGGGGTCCTGATCGGCCAGCAGGGCCCGCAAACGGGGCGCATCAGCGCTGTCGCCGGCCACCCCAATTCCGAACGTCCCAGCCTCACGCAGCCGGGCATCCCGACTGCCCGCCGCCGAGCGTAGCAGCCCGAGCGCTGCTGGCTTGCCGCTTTCCCCCAGGAGGGCCGCCGCGGTGCGCCTGACGCAGGCGCTCTCGCTGCCGAGCTCCGGGCCCAGCAGACGCAGGGCAGCGGCATCGGTAATCCCCTCGCCGAGCACCCGCCGGACCGAGCGGGCGTCGGCTGGCTCATCATGGAGCGAGGCCATGCCTTCCCACCCTGTGCTCCAGCGCACCCCGGTGCCGACGAGTTCCGTGGCCAGCGCGCACACCAGCGGATCGCTCCCACGGAGCGCCCCCAGGAGCCGCGCTACCTGTGCCGAGTCGGGGCCGGCGCCGGACTCGGCCGCCGGCTCCACTTTCCCGCCGGGCGCCGGCGCCGCCAGCGTGAGGCTGGCCGCGAGCAGCAGCAGGCCGCGGGCGATCACCGCTCCCCCTCACGCTGACCCAGCGCCTGGGCGGCGGTTCGGCGCACGACCGGGTCGGGCGACTTGAGCGCGCCCACGAGCGCCTCCAGCGCCGAACGGTCGCGGACTTCGCCGAGGGCGTACACCGCCTGCTCCCGCACATCCGCGTTACCGTCCTGCAGCAGCTCCTTGAGCACCGGAACCGACTTCGGGTCCCCGATGCGTCCCAGGGCCTGCGCCACCTGTTGCCGGACCTCGGTATTCTTGTCGCGGGCCAGCGGCAACAGGGCGCTGGGGGCTTCGCTGAGTCCTGATTCTCCCAGCGCCATCACCGCCTGGCTCCGAACTTCGGCATTCGGGTCCGCCAGCATCCGGGTGAAGGCGGCGATCAGGCGGGGTTCAGCCTTGCGGCGGCCCTCTTCGTCCTCCGACATCCGGCTGAGGGCCAGCCCCAGCGCCGCCTGACGCACCTCGGCATCGGCATCACCCAGCGCGGCGAGCACGGCCTCGCTGGAGACCTCTCCCGGGAGGTTGTGCAGCGCCCACAAGGCCGCTCGGCGCACTTCCACCGAACTGTCCTTGAGCAGCGCGGCGACCGGCACCGCCGCCCGCGGGTCCTCCAGCTGGCCCAGCGCCATCGCGGCCCCCGACCGCACTTCGGCGTCGCTGTCCCGGAGCGCCTCGATGAGCGCGGGGACGGCACGCCGGTCTTCATGGTTGCTCAGCGACTGCACCGCAGCCCGGCGAACCTCGACATCCGAGTCCTTGAGCGCCGCCATCAGGGCCGGCACCGCGATGCTGGTCGTGTCCCCCTGCCGCCCGCTCACCCGCCAGGTCGTACCGAATGCCCTGGGCGCCACGACTGCCCAGGCCCCCGACGGCGGCATCGGCGCGATCGGCGCCATCGGCGCGGCGGCGGTCAGCCCAGCACCCCAGCGGTGCATATCCCGCGCGGAGGCGAGCCGCGCCCGACGGCGGGCCACCACCTCATCGGTATCGGCCGGCGCCGGCTGGAGCTCATCCCCGGCGAAGGACTCGAGGGCGGCCGCGGAATCGTCAGCAGTGGCAGCAAGCGGCCAGGTCTGGACGGTTTCGGCAGGTGGCGCCTCCTGGTTCTTGTCGGAGGCTGGGGTCTGGGCGCCGGTGCTGATGCCCGGCGCGGCGACGGCGGTCAGCGCCACCAGGGTGACGGCGCCGGTAAGGAGCCAGAGTGATCGTGGAGCGGACATGGCGCGACCCTCAATGAGACGGTGAACCCGCGTGACCAGCTGTGAACGGCGCTCCGCCATGCCGGCCAACGGCACGGTGGCGGGGCCGGTATCAACCCATTCCGCGACCTTGACCAGGCAGCTCGCCAGCGAGAACCCCGAACCGGTGCGATGGACCGCCCAGTCGTCGCAGAGGTACTCCGCCGCTTCCTGCAGGCGCACCCGGGCCAGGTGATTGAGCGGCTGCAGGAAGAAGAGCCGCTCCAGCACGCACCCCAGCATGAGCCAGGCGGGATCATGCCGGGCCAGGTGAGCCAGTTCATGCGCCAGCAGGCTGCGCTGCTGCTCGGCGTCCAGTTGGGTCAGCGCCGCCTCTGGCAGCACGATCTCGTCCCACCCCAGCGCCACCGGACTGGCAAGCCCCCGCGCCGCCGTAAGCCGGATCGGGCGGCGCACGCCCCCGCCATCCCGCAGCAGCGCCAGCATCGTGAGCAGCCTCGGCTCCTGCACCGGGCGACGCACCCCGATCCGGCGCATGGCGAGCGCGCGTCTCATCAGGTAGACGCCGATCAGCAGGAGGGCGATGCCGAGATATCCCCCTAGCAGCACCGCTGGCAGCGACGGTTGCCAGCCTAGCGCTGCCTCCGATGCCGCCGCGGGCTCCGCCACCGCCGCCGTCGTCGGAGCCCGCTCCAGCGCTCCGAGCAGGCCGGGGGTGTGTGCCGCGGCGGTCGCGGGATGAAGCGGCGGGGGAAGCTGGGCGGATGGCGCCGCGCCCAGCCCCAGGTCGACGGTGCCACCGAGCCGGGGACCGCCCAGGCCGCTCTGGAGCGATGCCGAGATCAGGCCCCCCACCAGAGCCGCTTTCCAGGTCAGGTCCCGAGCACCGGCCGAGTGGACCAGCCGTCGGGTCGCCAGCCACGCGCCGCCCAGCAGCAGCGTGCTGTGAAGCAGATAGGTGAGCAACCAGCCGCCCACCATCGGGCCGAGGTCAGCGCGCATTGGGGTCGTCCTCCGTGGGGTCGGCGTGCTGCTCGAGCAGCGCCTTGAGTCGTTCCACGTCGCCGGCGGAAACCTCCCTGGCGCTCAGCAGGTGCGACATGAGCGCGGTGACATCGCCATCGAAGAGCTGCTCCGTCAGTTCCTCGACCATCGAGCGCCGGACCTCCGACTCGGTCACCAGTGCGCGGTAGTGGTACTGCCGGCTCCGCGTCTCGTGATCCACGATGCCGCGCTTTTCCAGCCGGGAGAGCAGCGTGGCCACCGTGGTCAGGGCCAGAGTGCGCTCCGGCCGGAGAGCATCGGAGATGTCCGAGACTGTGGCCTCACCCCGTTCCCATAGGACCCGGAGGAGGGCGATCTGCAGTTCGGTGAGCTGATGGGTCTCTGGCACGCTGGGCTCCACGGGACAGTGAACGAGACCGGCAGAGGTCAAACTACACCTGTAATATTACGCTCGTAGTGCTCCCGTCAAGACGCCTCCTGCTGGTGTGGGGTTTCAGGTTGCGCCCCGACGGCAGGAAACCGGGGTCATTGGGGTGGCGTAGGACAGCCGTTCCTCTCCCTCCCCCTTTCATTAGCAGGGCCGGACCGGGCCCGGCCACGATCGGTGCCCCACGCGGGGTTTCGCCCCAAGCTCATTCACTCGAGGTGCACCGATGCGCCTGCTCAGCCTGCTCGTTCTCCTCGCAGCGTCCCCCGTCGCCGCCCAGCAGCCGCCCCGTAGCTCCGATTGGCTCAACCGGCTCCCCGATGGCGAGGAGAAGCGGCGGTTCATCCTCGACTGCACCGGCTGTCACCAGTTCGACTCGGTGGTCGCCCTGCCGGAGGGCCGGTCCCGCACCGAGGCGGAGTGGGTGGAGGCAGTGGAACGGATGCTGGGTTTCGCTGGTGCGAACTCGTCCTTTCCGGTGATCGCTGCGGCGCGGGATCCGGCCGCCACCGCCCGCTACCTCGTGCAGGCCCTGACGGAGGGACCGCCCGCCGGCACCACCTTCTCCGAGGGCCGGGCCCAGATCACGGAGTATGAAATGCCGCTGCCGGGGGACCTGCCGCATGACGTGGCGGTGGATTCCGGGGGGCAGGTGATCATCACCGGGATGTTCAGTCACCGGATGTACCGGCTCGACCCGGCCGTCGGGACGATGTCCGAGGTGGAAATCCCGGTGGCCCAGGCCAACCCGCGGGCGGTTGAACTAGGCCCGGCGGGCGACTGGTTCGTGCTGTTGGGTGGCCCCCGCCTGCTGGCGCGGTACTCCCCGGCCACCCGGCGGTGGAACACCTGGCCGCTGGGCATGTACCCGCACAGCGTGGGGATCGGGCCGGACGGCCGGGTGTGGTTCAACGGGCATTTCACCCGGGACCCGGAACTGATCGGGAGCATCCTGCCCTCCACCGGCTCGGGCGAGTCGGTGGTCATACCGCGGCATCCCTCCCTCGGGACGGTGCCGGGCGGGCCGATCCCCTACGAACTGCGCCTGGCTCCGGATGGCTCGGTATGGGGGTCGGAGCTGGCCGGCAACCGGATTTTTTCCTATCAGCCCGCCACAGGCCGGTCCAGCACGTGGACGATGCCCACGCCGGTAAGCGGCCCGCGGCGATTCGACATCGACCGACGGGGAGTCCTCTGGATTCCGGCCTACAGCGCCGGACTGCTGGTCAAGTTCGAGCCGGCCATCGGGAGATTCACCGAGATCGCGCTCCCGATTGCCGATGCACTGCCCTACGTGGTGCGCGTGGACCACGAGCGCGACCTGCTCTGGATCGGCACCGCGGCGGCGGACGTCGTGCTTCGCTACGATCCCCGGGGCAACCAGTTCACCGTCTATCCCCTGCCCAGCCGGGGCGCGCTCATCCGCCACCTCGCGGTGGACCCGCGCACCCATGACGTCTGGCTGGCCTACGGCGCCTCCCCGGGCCGAATCGCAGCCCGGGTGGCCCGCCTGCGCGAGAGGCCCTGACCCCGCCATATTTCCGGCATGCCTTCCAACAACCTGGATGCCCCGGGACGCCGGCTGGCCGGCCTGTGGCAGCGACTCGCGCCGTGGCCGGGCGGCTCCTGGCTGTTCAGCCGGCTGCTCGGCTTCATGGTGCCCTACACCGGCTCCATCGGTGCGCATGTCAGGCACCTCGAGCCGGGGTACGCCGTGGTAACGCTCCGGGACCGGCGCGCCGTCCGCAACCACCTCCGGTCGGTGCACGCGATCGCGCTGGTCAACCTGGCCGAGGTAACCAGCGGCCTCGCGATGCTGGTGGGGCTGCCGGCGGGCGTCCGGGGCATCGTGACCGGGCTCTCCATCGAGTACCGCAAGAAGGCCCGGGGCACGCTCACCGCTTCCTGCCGGACGACCATCCCCGAGGTGCAGGGCCGGCTCGAATCGGAGGTCGTCGCCGAGATCCGCGACCCGGCGAACGAGGTGGTGGCGGTGACCACCGTGCGCTGGCGGCTGGAAGCGGGCCAGCGATGAGCCAGGCGCCGCTCCTGGAAACCGCGCTCACTCGCCACGCGCACATTGAAGTCCCGCTGATCTGCGGCGCGATGTACCCCTGCAGCAACGCGGAACTGGTCGCGGCGGTGTCGGACGCCGGGGCAATCGGCGTGGTGCAGCCCATCTCTCTCACCTACGTCCACGGGCACGACTTCCGTGAAGGGCTCCGGCTGATCCGCCGGCTCACCCCCAAGCCCATCGGAATGAACGCGCTGATCGAACAGTCCTCCCGCACCTACCATGAGCGGATGGTGCGCTGGGTGGAGATCTCCCTGGAAGAGGGCGTCCGGTTCTTCATCACCTCGCTCGGGAACCCGCGCTGGGTGGTCGACCGGGTCGCGGCGGTGGGCGGCATCGTCTATCACGACGTCACCGAACGGAAATGGGCGGAGAAGAGCCTGCAGGGCGGCGTGCATGGGCTGATCGCGGTGAACCGCCGCGCCGGCGGGCATGCCGGTTCGAAGAGCGCCGAGGAGCTGATGGAGGAGCTGGGCGGGTTGGGGGTGCCGGTAGTGGCCGCCGGCGGCATCGGGGACGCGGCCGAGTTCGCCGCGGTGCTGCGGATGGGATATGCGGGCGCGCAGCTGGGCACCCGGTTCATTGCCACGACCGAATGCCGGACCAGCGAGTCCTACAAGCAGGCGATCGTCAGCGCCGAAGAGAAGGACATCGTCCTGACCGAACGGATCACCGGCGTCCCCGTGGCGGTGATCCGCACTCCGTATATCGACCGGATGGGGCTTCGGGCCGGCCCGGTGGCCCGGTGGATGCTCCGGCACCGACGCACCAAGCACTGGATGCGCACCATCTACGGGCTGCGTTCGCTCTGGCAGCTCAAGCGCGGACTGTTGCGGGAATCCGACGGCAACGGCCACTCCGATTATTGGCAGGCGGGCAAGAGCGTCGCCACCATCCACCGCATCGAGCCGGCCGGGGAGATCGTCCGCCGTTTCCGGGCCGCGCTGGCCTAGCCCGCGTCACGCCGGGAGGGCGCGCCCCACCACCGATTCCCACCCTGCCGGATCGGTGGCGCCCTCGGTCGAGAGGAGCAGCACCCGGGCACCAGCCAGACCCAGCGCATCGGCCGCCCGGCGGCTCGCCCCCTCGCACAGTTCCAGCAACCCCGCCAATCCCGCCGCACCAGACTCTCCCGAGATCACTCCTTCGGCCGCCAGCAGGCGCATAGCCGCGCGAGCCTGCTCGTCCTCCACCGCCACAAAGCCGTCCATCCCGTCGCGCATCGCCGGCCATGCCGCGGAGGAGGGGGCGCCGCAGTTGAGCCCGGCCATGATGGAAGCATCGGCACCGGCCTCCAGCAGCACCGGCGAGCCGGCCTCGATGGAGCGGAGTACGCAGGCCGCCCCCATTGGCTCCACCCCGACCAGTCGAGGCCGGGGCTCGAGGCCGAGCCGCCGATAGTGGCGCACGACGGCGCTCGCCAGGGTGCCGACGCCGATCTGCGCCAGCACCACGTCCGGGCCCGCCTCGCCCTCGGCGGCGAGCTGCTCGTCGATCTCCTGGAAGATCGTGGCATACCCCTCCGCGACCAGCGCCGGGACCCGTTCGTACCCGGGCCAGCCGTGGTCCTGGAGGAGGAGCACTTCCGGGCCGTCGGACTGGGCGGCATGGGCCACCGTCTCGTCGTAGGTCCCAGGCACTTCGATCACCCGCGCCCCCTCCGACTGGATCCCCTCGATCCGCGGACCCTTGGTGCCGGCGGGAACATAGATCTCCGCCTCGAAGCCGAGCCACTTCGCCACGCGGGCCACCCCCCGACCGTGATTGCCATCGGTGGCGGATACCAGCCGGAGCCGGGGGAGGCCCATCAGCCGCTGCCGGAGGTCGGCGATGTCCCGCCAGCCGCCGAGCACCGGGTGGCGCTCCTCCAGCAGCCGGATCGCGGCCCAGCTGGCGCCGAGAACCTTGTAGGCTGGGAGTCCCAGCCGGAGTGATTCGTCCTTTAGATGGAGGCTGGCGAGCCCCAGCCGCCGGGCCAGCGCGGGAAGCTGCACCAGCGGGGTCCGGGAGTATCCCGGCAGGCGCCGGTGAACCTCACGGGGTGCGGCCCCGGGCGGGGCCACCCGATAATCCGGTTGCAGGTAGGGATTAGGGAGGAAAATCGGCATGGGCTCAACCTCCTCCAGCCAAGGCAGTTGAGTCAGTCCCCTGATGGAGCTGGCAGAACCCGGCCCAATCGGGAGAATGCACCACGGAACCATGTTCGGCCGACGCCACAACAGTGCGGTAACTCTTTGTCGAGCCAGCAGATGGAGAATCGGCCCGAGTGTTGCAATTGGTGTTCAAGGTCGAAGGACTCTCAGGCCAGACCCCGCGATCGAGGCGAGACCAATGTACAGGATCCGGACGGCGGAAGGAAACGAGACGGTCTACGATTCGCTCGAGGAGTTCAGCGCCGGGGTTCGTCGTGGCGCGGTCTCCCCGAACGACGAGATCTTCCATACCCGCGCCGGGCGGTGGCTGGACGTCAAGAGCCACCCGCACTACCGGAGCGCACTTACCATGAGCAACGGTGCCGGGGGCGGCGGTTCGCCCGCCGGCGTCGGCGCCACGACGGCCCAGGGCCAGTCGGGCGGCGCCAGCCCTGCACCCGCACCGCGGCCAGTGCAGCAGACGGTCTATCGCAACCAGCTCCAGCCGGCGGTGCCTCGGAGCAAGGACCTGACCTTCATCGACATCGACGGGACCGTGGTGCCGCCGGAACGGAACGCCACGATCATCCGCGCCCAGAAACCCGTGCCCCGGCCCACGCCGCGGCCAATGCAGGCGCCGGTGGAAAAGCCCAAGCCGGAACCGCAGCCGTCAGCGGGTGGAGACGACTTCCTGGTGATGGACGGCGGCATCGAATCGCCGGTGCGGACCTCCAGCGGCCACCGCACGGTCAGCGATGATCTGGAGGTCCTCTTCGACGCCCCGCTTCCCGTGGTTGCGCCGCCCCCGGCAGCGGCAAAGGCCCCGGCTGTCGTGCCGACCCCGGCCGCGCCGAAGGCGCCCGAGGCACGCCCGGTGACGCAGCCGCCGAAGCCGGCGGCGAGCGCGCCAGCCAAGGCCGCGGCCCCGCCCGCCGCCGCACCGGTCCCCAGGACGACCGAGAAGCCGGCCTCCGCCCCGGCGGTCAGTGGTGTGACGCCCGCCGTCGCCGCAGCTGCGGCGCCGCTAACGGCGAGCGTTCATCCTGTGCCGTCGGTGGCGGAGGACCTCGATATCCCCGGTGGGCCGCTTGTTGAAGTGGCGACATCCGAAGCGGTGTCATCCCCGCCACCGCGCGCGCCCGTACGGCCCAGCCGATCGGTGCTGGCCGCCGGAATTGCCGCCGTCGTGGTGACCGGCGCGCTCCTGGCCTGGCGCCCGTGGCAGACGGGATCCTCCACGAGCGATCTCACGGCACAGGCCGCCCCGGTCGCGCTCGATAGCGCCTCGGCTGGAGCCGCCGCGCCTTCCGCGGCCCCCACGCCGGGCAGCGCCGAGTCTGCTCCCGCCGGCACCGCGACCATCAAGCCGGTTGCGGCCATCGGTCCGGCGACCGCCCCCAGCCCCGCCGAGGAAGCCCCCAAGGAAGAGATCATCGCGGCGGTGCGGCCCAACTTCCGCGCCGATGCGGTGATCTCCACCGCCGACATCGCCATCGGGGGCACCGACCGCAGCCCGAAGACGGCCGCCATCGCGCCCAGCGAACTGGCGCGGCGGGCCGAAGCGGCTGGACGCACGGCTCAGCAAGAGCTTGGAACGCGACTCAGCGCTGCGGGATTCCGCAGCGTCCTGGCTCCCAGCCGCATCGGATCGGCTGAAGGCGCGGCCTCTGCTCGCAACGCCTGGATCGCCGGGGCCGACGCCATCCGCCAGTACCGTGCCCGCATCGGCCGCATCGAGAACGCCTACGGCGACAGCATGCTCACGACCCAGCGGGCCGAGCGATGGCCGGTGCAGGAACTGCGCGCCTGGGGCGCCCGGGAGACCCTGGCCGAGCCGGGCGACGTGTCCCAACTGGCCGATCTCATGGTCAGCCAGATCACCGAGGCGCTGGACCTGCTGGCCGCCCTCGGCGGGCAGTACGACATGAAGAATGGAGCGATCCACTTCCGGTCTCCGGGCGCGGAGACCCGGTACACGTCCATCCGCAACTGGGTAGAACAGCGGATGCACACCTGGTCCTCCACACCGGCGACGGCGCGTCCGCACTCCGTGTCGATGATCCTCCAGGCGCTGGGCGATGGCCTGCCGCCGGTACAGTGATCCCGGTGACCCCGGGTGGTGACCGATCGGCGGCCTCTTCGGAGGCCGCCGTTTCTTTGGCCCATAGGTTGCGATTCAGTGGGTGTTCATTGGAGTGGAGGGGCCCACGCCCCCGCGTCACGCGCCGTCACTGGGGTATTGCATGAAGGGGTTGATCGCGGCGGAACTCTTGGTCGGTGACCGGTTCGATATCCTGCGGGAAATCGGACGGGGAGCTCGGTCGGCGGTGTACCTCGCCCACGACCACCAGGAGGGCCGCGAAGTGGCCTTGAAAGTCATCCGGAGCGACCAGGAACGCGCCTCTCGCCTGATGGAGGACAGCCGGGCACTCACCGGGGCGAACGTGGCGGTGGTGCGGGAGTTTGTCACCGAGGGTCATCACACGACCCTGATCCTCGACTATGTCCGCGGCACCGATCTGGGGCGCCGGGTCGCCGAAGGGGGGCCGCTGCCACCGGAACGGGTGGCGGAGATCGGTCGGGCCGTGGCTTTGACCCTGGCCGCGGCGCACCGGCGAGGAATCATCCACGGCAACCTGACGCCGAGAAACGTGCTGCTCTCCACCGACGGAACACCCTGGCTCAGCGATCTGGGCACCCGGCCCAGCGGCCCGGCGTTTGTGGCGCCCGAGGTCCGGGGCGGCCACCAACCCGACAGCCGCGCAGACCTCTACGCCCTTGGCCTGGTCCTGCACGTGGCCCTCACTGGGCGGCTTCCGGCGGTCCCGGCCCCGTTTCGTGCCGACGGCCATCGTCCTTCGGCGCTCCGCCCGGACCTGCCTGGCTGGCTCGACACCGCCATCGCGACCGCCACCGCTGCGCTCCCGGCAGACCGCTTCGCGTCAGCGAGCCAGCTGGCGGAGGCGCTGCGGGCGGGCAGGTAGGGCGGGCGGTCGGGCGAGTGGGCGAAGAGAACACGGCTGGTCAAGGAAGCGGGCGGCCCGCCTCGACCTCATGGTACCCCGCACCTCCCCAAGCGCTCCGTACCGCAACCGCCTGATCGCCCAATCACCCAATCGCCTGAAATCGCCCAATCGCCGCTGTTACTTTCCCTCCATGCCCACCGAGCGTCTCTACTACACCGACGCCTACCTGCAGCGCTTCACCGCCCGGGTGGTAGCGCGCGCCGATGCGGGCCGGCGCATCTACCTCGACCGCAGCGCCTTCTATCCCACCAGCGGCGGCCAGCCCAACGATCAGGGCACGCTAGCGGGGATCCCGGTCGTGGATGTGGTGGACGAGGCTGATCGGGTGGCCCATCTCCTGGCCGAGCCGCTCCGGGCTGACGAGGTCGAAGGGGAAGTCGACTGGCTCCGCCGCTTCGACCTCATGCAGCAGCACACCGCGCAGCACCTGCTCTCGGCGGTGTTCGCAGACGAGTTCGGGTGTTCCACGGCGAGTGTCCACTTCGGCGACGAGTCGGCCACGCTTGACCTCGCGACCGGCAGCCTGACCGTCGAGCAGGTGCGGCGGGCGGAAGCGCGCGCCAACGCGGTCATCACCGAGAACCGCCCTGTCGAGGTGAGTTTCGAGGATGCCGGGGCGGCGACCGGGCTCCGCAAGGCGACCGGGAGGAGCGGCACCATCCGCATCGTGACCATCACCGGAATCGACCGGAGCGCCTGCGGCGGCACGCACGTCCGCGCCACGGGGGAGATCGGGGCGCTGCTGCTGCGTCGGGTGGAGCGGGTCAAGCAGCAATTCCGGGTCGAGTTCCTCGCCGGACGGCGCGCCCTCCGTCGGGCCCGCGCGGACGCCGAGATCCTGGCGACGCTGGCGGGCGGATTCTCCGCGGCGCCGGAGGAGCTGCCCGCGCTGGTCGAGGGGCGGCGTGAACAGCTGCTGGCGGTCGAGGCCCAGGTGAAGCGGCTCACGGCGGAGCTGGCCGGACTGCAGGTCCGGACCGCCTACGAGGCGGCCGCACCCGGCCCGGACGGGGTGCGCTGGCTTCACTTGGAGCTGACGGATCAGGCGGGCGCGGAGTCGCTCCGGGTACTGGGCCAGGCCGCCACGGCCCTCCCTGGCGCGGTGCTGCTCGCCACGCTCGCTGCACCCCCCACGGTGCTGCTTGCCTCGGCGCCCGACAGCGGCGTGGATGCCGGCGCCCTCCTCAAGCCGGCGCTGGCCGCCGCCGGCGGCCGGGGCGGCGGCACCGCCCGGATGGCGCAGGGAAGCGTCCCTTCGGCGTCGGCGCTGGCGCAGCTGGCGGCAAGTCTCACCGGCCGCTGAGCCGAGCGCCGCCTGTTTCAGGGGCCGGAGCGCCGTTTCGCACGCCGGGTGGGCGCCGCCGTCAGCGGGTCCTCGGGCCAATCGTGCTTGGGGTAGCGTCCCTTCATCTCCTTGCGCACGTCGAAGTAGCTGGTCCGCCAGAAGCCGGCCAGATCGCGGGTGACCTGCACCGGACGCTGGGCGGGCGAGAGCAGGTGCATCGTGACCGGCACCCGGCCACCGGCCAGCCTCGGCGTCTCCGTCAGGCCGAAGACCTCCTGCAGCCTGACCGCCAGTACCGGCGAGGCGGGATCGCCGTAGTCGAGCCGAATCGCGCTCCCGGTCGGCACGGTGAGGTGGCTCGGCGCCAGGCGGTCCAGTTCCTCACGCCGCTCCCAACCCAGCCAGCCGGCCAAGGCCTGCGCCAGATCCACCCGCGCGAGCTCGGCGCGTTTGCGCACCCCGGTGAGCCCGGCCGCGAGCCATTCTTCCAGTCCCGTGAGCAGCGCCAAGTCGCTGACATCCGGCCACGTTCCCGCCGCCCCGAAGGCATGCCGGAGAAAACCGAGCCGCTCCCTGAGGCGCACCGCCGCCTCGCTCCAGGGAAGGACTCCCAGGCCGGCACGGCGAATCCAGGCCAGCACCTCTGCGAGGACCATGGCAGGGTCCGGCTCGCGGAGGGGGGACTCCCGCAGCACGATCGCCCCCAGCCGTTCGCGGCGGGCCGCCACCACGCCGTCGGCAGCGTCCTCCCAGCGCACCACTTCCTCTATGCCGATCGCATCCTGGAAGTGCTCGCGCAGTTCCGCCTCCGTCAGCGGAAGCCCCAGCCACACCCGGCTCTCGCGCCGGTCTCCGTCCAGATCGGCCGCCACCATGAACGGACTCAGCGCCAGCGCTGGCGAGCCCGTCTCCGCTCCCTGGCCGTTGCGGAGCAGGAACCGCCCCGCCTGCCCCGCACGGAGCTGGCCGATGCGGTCGGGGTAGGCGAAAGCCAGCAATACCCCCCCGCTCACCGGATCGGCCGCGGTGGCGGGCGGCAGGCGACCCAGCTCCCGGCGCCACACCCGCGACTCCTGCCGCACCCGCTCCAGCGTGCCGCGGTCCACGCTCAAGCCGTGAACCGAAGCTGGCGTCCCGCCGCGCTCCAGCAGCTCCAGCCGAAGCGCCAGGTCCGCATCTGTGGCGCCAGCGTCACCGCGCAGGACGTCCCGTTCCTCCAGCAGCGCGGCGAGCCGGGCGGCAAGATCGTCGCAGCCGAGCGCCCGGCCCATGATCAACAGGTGCGCGATCCGCGGGTGCGCGCCCAGCTGCACCATCAGGCGGCCATGCGGGGTGACCTTGCCTTCCGCGTTCAATCCGCCGAGCTGGCGGAGCAGCGCTTCCGCCTCACGCATCGCGCTGGCGGGGGGAGGGTCCAGCCACGCCAGCCGGGCCGGGTCGCCACCGGCGACCGCGAGTTCCAGGGCCAGCGGCGCGAGGTCGGCGGCGAGGATCTCCGGGGTGGTCTCAGGCAGCAGGGCGTGATCCTCGGCGCTGGCCCAGAGCCGGTAGCAGACGCCCGGCGCCGTCCGTCCCGCCCGTCCCCGGCGCTGGTCGGCCGCCGCACGGGAGACCCGGGTGGTCGTGAGCCGGGTCATGCCGCTCCGCGGCGAGTAGCGTGGCACCCGCGACAGCCCGCTATCCACGACCGTGCGGACTCCCTCGATTGTCAGGCTGGTCTCCGCGATGGCGGTGGCCAGCACTACCTTTCGCTGGCCCGGAGGGGCCGGGAGCAGGGCCCGGTCCTGGGCCTCGCCCGGCATCATGCCGTAGAGCGGGTGCAGCGTCACCGTTCCCGCCTGGACCCCGGCCAGATCCTCCAGCAGGGCCGCGGTGCGGCGGATCTCCGCCTGACCGGGGAGGAAGACCAGCAGATCGCCTTCGGTCTCCGCCAGCGCCTGGCGCACTGCGGCGGCCACCGCCGGCTCGACCCACTGCTCGGCTCGCCGGGGCAGGTAGCGGGTCTCGACCGGAAAGCTCCGGCCTTCGCTCGCGATGATCGGTGCATCTCCGAGCAGCCGGGCCACGGCGGCCCCGTTCAGGGTGGCCGACATCACCAGCAGCCGAAGATCGGGGCGCAGCACCGCCCGGGTCTCCAGCGCCAGCGCCAGGCCAAGGTCGGCGTGGATGCTCCGCTCATGGAACTCGTCGAAGATCACCAGGCCCGTCCCCTCCAGGGCCGGGTCGGCCTGCAGCATCCGGGTGAGGATGCCCTCCGTCACCACCTCGATGCGGGTGGCCGGTCCCACCACCGACTCGCGCCGGATCCGGTAGCCGGCGGTCGCGCCGAGCGGCTCCTTCAGCAGCACCGCCATGCGGCGAGCCGCGGCCCGGGCCGCCAGCCGCCGCGGTTCCAGCAGCAGGATCTTCTTCCCGGAGAGCCACGACTCACCCAGCAGCGCCAGCGGGACAAGGGTGGTCTTCCCCGCCCCGGGCGGGGCCTGGAGCATCAGGACGCCGGCCTGGTCCAGCCGGGCGGCGATCTCGGGGAGCAGCGGTTCGATCGGCAGCACGGGAGGAAGATAGGCCGGAAGCCGGGCACCCTCACGGGTGGACCGCGTCCCGGGTTGCTGCCGGATGGACCGGGGACAATCTTGACGACTGGTGGACGTACCTGGGGCCCTGGCCAGAAGAGGTCCGGATGACAGCCGCACGCCCAACACGCGACAACATCGACGTGTTTGGAGTAACCCACGTCGGCAAGGCGCGATCCGAGAATCAGGACCATTTCCTGATCGCCAGCCTCCACAAGACCATGAACCTCATCCAGACCAGCCTCCCGGCGGAGGCCGTGGGTGAGTTGAACAGTCCCTCGCGCGGCTATGTGTTCCTTGTGGCGGATGGAGTCGGCGGCGTGCCGGGGGGCAGCGATGCAAGCCGGACAGCGGTGGGCGCCATCGTGGATTACGTGGTCCGGGCGATGGACCTCTACGTGCAGCTGGACCCGGACGTCGAGCCGGCGTTCCTGGCCGAACTGCAGCGGTCGGTGGAACAGAGCCACGAGGTGGTGCGCCGGGCGGGCGAATCAGACGATGATCGCTTCGGCATGGCCACCACGCTCACCATGGTCTGCATCCGCTGGCCGCGCGGGTACCTGGTGCACGTGGGAGACAGCCGCTGCTACCGTCTCCGGGACGGGTTGCTCGAGCTGCTCACCAAGGACCAGACGATGGCCCAGGCGATGCTGGATGCCGGCGCCATTTCACCGGATCAGGCGGAATCGTCCGGGCTCAAGCACGTGCTGTATAGTGCCATCGGGGCGACTCGCGCCGACCCCGTCACCCTGACCACCGACGTGCGCTGGGATGATGTCATGCTGCTGTGCAGCGACGGCATCACCAAGCATGTCAGCGACGAGGAGATCCGTCAGGCACTGGCGCGGAAGGAACCGGCCGAGGCGGTGGCGCGTGGGCTATTGGAGCTGACCCTCTCCCGCGGGGCGACGGACAATACCACTCTGGTCGTGGGCCGGCTCAACCGGCCGGGGGCCTGAAGAATGTTTCACGGCGGGATCAGGGCCGCGTCACCGCCGGCGCACCATGTTGGGGCCGGACTCCGCATCAGGAGGCGGCCATGCTGGAAGTGTTGGTGGCCTCACGACCCCGGCGCCAGACCGGCCTGCTCGATCTCATCACTTCCTCGGCCTTTCATACCGGCGTGATCTCCCTGTGCGTGATCGCCACCCGGGCGGTCTCCCCGATCGTGGTGGAACGGGCGGCGGACACGACCCTGCTCCTGCTGCCACGGCTGGGGCAGGTGGAGACCGCCAAACCGCCCCCGCCACCGGCGGCGCCCGACCCGGCCCAGGTGATCATCTCCGGGAACCCGCCGCCGCGCGGCTTCCAGGTGCTCGACGCCGGGGCCGAGATTCCCACCAGCATCCCGCCTGTGGACCTGAGTCAGAAGGCCATTGATCCGCGGGACTTCACCGGCCAGGGCCAGGAGGGGGGCGTGGGCTGGGGAGTGGTGGGCGGCACCGGTTCGGTGGAGTCAGACCTCGACCTGTCCACCCGGGAACTGCTCTACCGCGCGGAGAACAGCGACGTGCGGTTCACCCGCGCGGAGCTGCTGGAGCGGCCCAGCTTCGCCTTCCCGGTCATCATGCTGGATGCGGGGATCAACGGTCGGGTGGTGATGGAGTTCGTCATCGACACCCTCGGCCGGGTGGAAGCGCGCTCCATCCGTATCCTGGAGCAGACCAACCCGGCCTTCGGGCAGGCGGCGCGCGAGGGGGTGGTGCAGGCCAGGTTCGAGCCGGCCCGCTTCGGCGACCGGCCAGTGCGTCAGCTCAGCCGGTTGCCGGTCGCCTTCAGCGTGGGGAACAACTGACTGCCACGGCCGTCCGCCCGGCGTCGCACCGGCGGGATGGCGCCGCGGAACAGCGGGTGGGACGCCCTGGAAACGGCGGGAGCGCGAGGTCTCAGTGAAGACACCTCGCGCTCCTCTCGTTTTCCCCCGCGCTCCCGTTCAGACGACGCCTGCAGGCCCCGAACGGTTCCGCGGGCGGCCGCCGCGGCTCTACGTCAGCTCCGCTCGACCCGCACCCGGCCTGACGGTGCCGGGGTCCGCCGGCGCATCTCTCCCTCCGGTCCGCGCCGGCGCGTCTCGGGCGCCTTCCACGTGAGGTTCACCTTCCGCTGCTTCCGCTGCACCTCGAGCTTGGCGGTCTCGCCGGCGGCGTAGGAGCGGAGGATCCGGTGGGCGGCGTCGGCATCACTCACCGCCCGGCCATCAATCGAGAGGATCACGTCGCCGGCCCGAAGCGGCAGGGTCGAGTCCCTGGGCGTCTCCAGCACCAGCGCCCCCGACTTGGCGCCGAAGTACTCGCCCAGGTCGGCATTGAGATCGGTAAGCCGGAGGCCCATCGCGTGGCCGTCCATGAATACCCGGATGTTCCCCGGGCCGCTCTCGAACATGAAGCCGCGAGGACCGTCCTCGGGACCGACCCGCATCTTCGGCAGTTCCCCGGGACCGATGCGCATGCGCTCGAGGTCGGGCATCCGCATCCGGAACTCCCGCATCGCCATCCCGGAGAGGTCGGCGGCCACCAGCGTGGCCTTCTTCGATTGGCCGTCCCGGCGGTATTCGACCTCGACGGTATCGCCGGCGTCCAGCTTGCGGGCCAGCTCCACCAGCTTCGCGCCGGGCCCCGACTCGTCGTCATCTCCTTTGAGGCCGGCGAGCGACACGCCGTTGAACCGGGTGACGATGTCTCCCGCCTTGAGTCCCGCCTTGGCGGCGGGCCCATCTTCGGTGACATCCGACAGCAGGGCACCATAGCGGTCGGTCTCCGCATTGGCGCGGGCATCCACCATCACCCCGATGCGGGGCCGGCCGGTGGACCAGGTGACCACGTGCGGCCCGTCGTCGTCGTCGCGATCCTGGGCCGGCAGGGGCAGAGGCGAGCCCACCAGCGCGAGTGCGCCGAGGAGCGAGAGGGCACCGAAGGTGCGGTTCTTGATGCGTGGCATTGCAATAGGCTCCGTGTGAGCAGGTGACGACGGGGAGATGCGGGAGGGGGGAAGAGGGTCGCAGGGGACAGGGGTCGGCTATCGGGGATCAGCTCTCAGGCGGCGGCTGACCGGGCCAGCCGTCGCGGACGGGGGCCAGGACCGGGACCATCCCCTGGGGAGACCCAGCGGCCGCCCGGACTCCCGCCAGCCGTCGGCGACACGTACCTTCTCCACGTCCCCAACCCGGCCGCCATGCTCAACTACATCTGGACCGCGCTCATTGTCCTGAGCCTGGTCTTTGCCCTGGCCACCGACATCGGATCGCTGCGAGGCGATACCTACCGCAACGGCCGGGCGGTGCCACTCAGCGTGGGCTTCCCCGACGGTTACGATCCCGCCCGCCGGGTGCAGCCGGTCCGGGTGCGCGCCGACTCCGCCGCCCTGCACGCGCACTACGGCGTCTCCATGGCCCTGGCCGCGGAGTGGCCCGGCGAACTGGTGCAGACGGCGGCGGGTCGCGAACTCCGCTTCGGCAAGGGCGCTTCGCTGCCCGAGCCGCTGGCCACCATCCGCACCATGACCTCCGAGCGGGACAACGACCTCCGCGGCCCGGCATCCTTCGCCGCCCAGGCCGGCGATACGTTTGCCGCCGCCACCGTGATCTTCGCGCCGGTCCGCTTCGTGAAGGTGGTGGCCATCACCCAGGCGGCGATTGACTTCGCCAAGACCGCGGTGACCCTGGCGATCGGCCTGATCGGCGTCATCGCGCTCTGGCTTGGCATGCTGCGCATCGCGGAGACGTCGGGGTTGATGCACGTGATCGTGCGGCTGTTCGAGCCGGTGCTGCGACCGCTCTTCCCCGAGATCCCGCGCGGCCATCCGGCGCTCGGGCTCATCGCCCTCAACCTCTCGGCCAACGTGCTCGGCCTCGGGAACGCCGCCACCCCGATGGGCATCAAGGCCATGGAGGAGTTGCAGAAGCTCAACCCCGTCAAGGATACCGCCACCAACGCGATGGTCATGCTGCTGGCCATCAACACCGCCAGCGTGCAGCTGGTGCCCCCGGTCCTGCTGGTGGCGATCATGGGCCTGCAGGTCAACCAGCTCTTCATTCCGATCGTGATCTGTACCGGGCTCTCCCTGCTGGTGGGAATCGTCGCCGCCAAGACGCTTGGCCGCGTGGGCGGGTACCGCCGGAGCGATCCGATGCTCGCCCCGGACGCGGGCGACGCCGGGAGGACCGCCTGATGCGCGCCCTGCTCGACATGCTGTCGGTGTTCGTCATCCCCACGATCATCATCGGCTTCCCGCTCTACGGCCTCTACAAGCGAGTCCCGGTCTACGAGGAGTTCGTCACCGGCGCGCGGGAGGGGTTCCAGGTCGCCGTCAACATCATCCCTTACCTGGTGGCCATCCTCTTTGCGGTCGCCATGTTCCGGGCCTCGGGCGCCATGGATTTCATGGTCACCGGGCTCCGGCCGCTGCTCGAGCCGCTGGGGTTCCCCCCCGAAGTGCTGCCGATGGCGATCACCCGGCCACTGACCGGTTCCGGCTCCGCCGCGATCATGCTGGACCTGATCAGCCAGCACGGCGCCGACTCGCTGATCGTGAAGATGGCGGCGACCATGTTCGGCTCCAGCGAGACCACGTTCTACGTGATCGCGGTGTACTTCGGGGCGGTGAACGTCCGGAAGACCCGCCACGCCGTGCCGGCCGGGCTGCTGGCGGACCTCACCGCCGCGATTCTCTCAGTCGTCGTGGTGCGGTGGATGTTCAGCTGACCCTCTCGGGCGGCCGGCGGCCCCGAGGACCTGCTGGCCCCGCCTTCCGGGGACGGGTATACTAGGGCCCAGTCCGCCAGCACTGCCGGCCACCCCCTGTCCGCGACCGTGTCAGACATCCTCTCACGCCTCCAGGAATCGCTCCAGGACCGCTACGCCATCCAGCGCGAGCTGGGTCGCGGGGGGATGGCCACGGTCTACCTCGCAACCGACATCAAGCACGATCGCGAGGTGGCGATCAAGGTGCTGCACCCTGAGCTGGGCGAGACCATCGGACCCGAGCGCTTCGCCCGCGAAATCCAGATCGCCGCCAAGCTGCAGCACCCCAATATCCTCGGCCTGTTCGACTCGGGCGCCGCCGACGGCCTGCTGTACTATGTGATGCCGTTCATCTACGGCGAATCGCTGCGCGACCGGCTCACCCGCGAGAGCCTCCTCCCCGTGGATGCCGCCATCCACACCGCCATCGAGGTGCTCGACGCACTGGCCTACGCCCACTCGATGGGCATCGTCCACCGCGACATCAAGCCGGAAAACATCATGCTCTCCGGCGGACACGCCCTGGTGGCCGACTTCGGCATCGCGCGCGCTGTCTCCGAGGCGGGGAGCGAGCAGCGGCTGACCCAGACCGGCACCGCCGTGGGGACCCCGCTGTACATGAGTCCCGAGCAGGCCGTCGGAGACAAGGCGGGCCCGACCAGCGACATCTACAGCCTGGGCTGCGTGCTGTACGAAATGCTGGCCGGCACCCCGCCCTTCACCGGCCCGAACGCCCGGGCGATCATGGCGCGCCACGCCATGGAGCAGGTGCCCAGCATCCAGGTGATCCGCGACACGGTGCCCGACGAGGTCGAGGACGCCATCATGGCGTCGCTGGCCAAGGTCTCCGCCGACCGCCCGCAGACCGCCCAGCAGATGATCGAGATGCTGCAGGCCGGACTGCAGGTGACCGGGATGGCCTGGACCGCGACCCGCGCGGCCCAGCGACGGACCGCCGCGCGCACCGCCCAGCACACCGCCGCCCACCGGGCCGCCATGTCGGCGCCCGCCCCCGGCCGCCGCCGCTGGTGGCTCGCCGGCGGCGCCGGGCTGCTGCTGGCCCTGGGGGCCGGCGGATTTCTCGTCTCCCGCGGCCGGCCCGCCCCCGCCGGAGTGACCGGGGGACTCGACCCCGCCAGCATCGCGATCCTGCCCTTCGAGGACCTGAGCCGTGATAGCGCATTCGGCTACCTGGCCGATGGCCTGACCGACGCGCTCATCGCCTCGCTCAGCTCGGTCCGGGGGATTTCGGTGGTTTCCCGGGGCGGCGTGGAGCAGTTCCGTGGCGCGTCGGTCGGGCGCGACAGCATCGCCCGGGCGCTCCAGGCCGGCACGCTCATCGTGGGCACGGTGGAAAAGCGTGGGGACGAGGTTGCGGTCGGGCTCCGGCTGCTGGATGGCAGTGGCACCGACTTCGACCGGGTTACGATCTCCGCTAAGGCCGCCGACCCGCTGAGTCTGCGGGATTCCCTGGCCAGCCAAGCCGCCCGCCGCATCCGCCGCCGGCTGGGCACCGAGATCCAGCTCCGGCAACAGCGCGAGGGGACCAGCAACGTACAGGCGTGGTCGCTGCTGCAGCAGGCGGAGCAGCTCCGCCGCCGCGGCGAGGCGGAGGCCAGGCAGGACACCACCGCGATGCGGGAGACCTACCAGAAGGCCGACTCGCTGCTGGCACTGGCCGAGCCGCTCGATCCGATGTGGCCGGACCCGATGGTGCTCCGCGCCCGGATCGCGTACAGCCGCTCACGGGTGCTGGGCGACGATCCCCTGGCCGCCGACCGGGTGATCCAGGCCGGCATGGCCCACATCGCCCGGGCCATCGCCATCAACCCTAACAACCCCGACGCCCTCGAGATTCGCGGCAACCTGCGCTACTGGCGCCTGCTCCTCGGCCTCGAGCCCGACGCCCGGCGGGAGCAGGCCCAGCTCGACAGCGCGCAGACCGATCTCGAGCGCGCGGTGCAACTGGACGACCGCCAGGCTGGCGCCTGGGCCACGCTGTCCCATCTCTACTACCGTACCACCAAGACGGAAGCCGACATCAACTTCGCGGCCCGCCGGGCGCTCGAGGCCGACGCCTTCCTGAGCAACGCCAACGTCATCCTGCAGCGACTGTTCTTCTCCTCGTACGATCCGGGCAACTTCCCCGACGCGGTCCACTGGTGTGAGGAGGGCACGCGCCGGTTCCCAGAGGACCCGGCCTTTGTCCAGTGCCAGCTGCTGCTCTTTACCACCCGGGCCCGCGAGCCCACCGGCGCGGCCATTGCCGCCGCCTGGCGGCTGGCGGATTCGCTGGTGAAGCTCACCCCCGCCACGGGACAGCCCTACCAGACGCTCAACGGCCAGATGATCGTGGCCGCGGTGCTGGCCCGGGCCGGTCAGGCGGACAGCGCCCGTCGGCTGGTGGAACGTTCGCAGGGCAACGCGGAGCTGGACCCAACCCGCGACTTGATGCTCATGGGCGCCTTCGTGTTCACCCTGCTCGACGACCGTTCCAAGGCCGTCGACTTCCTCCGGACCTATCTGGCGCGCAATCCTGGACGCCGGGTCGAGCTGGCGAAGGATCCGGGGTGGTGGTTCCGCCCACTGTCCAGCGACCCGGGGTTCCTGGCGCTGGTAGGCGACGGCACCTGACGAGCCGCCGCATCGGCGTGGCGCCCACTCCACAGCCGGGCACCCTCCCGGCCTCCGGCTTGCCGGAGCCAAGATCAGCAGCAACAACAGGTTACCCGGTACCCGTCGGCCGTAGTCCGGCGGTGTGTTCGTTGCATCTCTGTGCTCAGGAATTGTCTCGCCGCCCCCCCCGCTCTCCCCCCTGGAGTCGTACATGCGCAGCCGCTTCTTCCTTTCCATTGCCGGGCTTGCGCTGCTTGCCGCTTGCTCCGAGTCGAGTCCCGACCGGACTCCCACGGCCGGTACCGCAGCCGCCATGGCCCAGTCCCCAGGCGCGACTGCCTGCGCCACGGTAGATCAGGTCCGCGCCCAGGTTGACGCCCTCTACCCCACAGGTCCACTCCGCACCGAGGCGGTCGCCCGGTTCAACGGGATGCTACGGGCCGCCAGGGCTGGCGATCTTCCTACCGCCCAGGCGCTGATGTTCCGGCTGGTGGATTACACCCTCGGCCACTACTACCAGGGGCGGCTCATCGGCGCGCGCACTCCGGCGGCACAGGTCGCCATGAGCACCCTCATCGACGGGCTGTATTGCACGGTGGGATTGCCGCAGCCCAACTTCCCCTCCAGCGCCTTCGGAGATGGAGGGGCGGTAGGTATCGTGAGCCCGACGTCGCCGATGACCCAGATCGTCACGCCTACGCAGTTCGCCGGCGTGGAAGTGCCGGCCGCTTCGGCGCCCACTACCACCACCATCGCCGTCTACCGGCTGCCGGACGTACCGGCGCCGCTCAACACTCCGCTGGATCAGTATCCGTCGTTCTTCGAATTCCAAGCCTCCCCGCCGGTGACCTTTGGCCAGGATGTGCTGGTGGGCGCCTGCCAGGTGATCAACTTTGGCACCGGTGACTACGGCCGCCTCAAACTGGGGCACAACCTCGGTACCAGCGGGTTTGAGCTGCTGCCACGGGTCACTCCAGGGTTCTTGAACTGCACCGCGATCAACCCTAACGGCCTCTCGGTTGGAGACCCGACGGTCAATGGCGGCTGCTGCCTCGGGGGGACAACCAAGAACTTCAGCCCGTTCGGTGCGGTCGATACCCTGACCACCATGGACGCCGCGTCGGCACCCAGCTTCAGCGGTACGCCAAACACGGCCGTCCCTGGTAACCTCCTCCCGCGTGTCCACATCTTCACTCCTCGCGGCAACCCCGTGCCCGGGGTGACTGTGACCTTCGCCATCCCCGCGGGGAGCGAAGGCAGCATCACGGGGGCCGTCCAGGTTACCGACGCCGAAGGGATCGCGAAGCTGGGCGGTTGGACCCTGGGACCCGGCTCCTTGCCCAATACCGTCTCGGCGACGGCCACGCCGTTGACGGGCAGCGGCGTCCTCCGAAACGGCATGGTGTTCACCGCGGTCCTGCCGTAAGGGCCCCCGCGCTCGCGCGCCCTCGCGACTCGACCGGACAGGGAGCCCGCACCGGGCTCCCTGTTTGGTTTTGGGGGGCCCAGCACCGACCCCGAATCTCGGGAGTGCTCGTCCAGTTGCGTAATACTAGATATTACTGAATATTACGCTATGGCCAGCCAACCTCCTGTCGCCCGCACTTCCATCACCCTCCCCCACCGGGACCTCTCGGCCGCGGACCGAATCGCCCTCGCGCTCGACCGCTCCCGAAGCTGGGTCTTCGCCGAAGCGATTCGGCGCTGGAGCGGGGCTGGCGGGGGGCCAGAGCAGGCCTCCCAAGCGCCGGTCGCCGTGCCCCCCGCGCCGGCCGCCCCCACCCTGCCCCCCGCCAGCGACCCCGCTGCCATGCTCAGGCTCTCTGTCACCGCCCGACTGCAGCGCTCCCAGCAACTCACGGCGGAGTTCCGGCGAGCACACCCGCGGGGGGTAAGGACCCAGATTGTCGCGTTTGCCACGCAGGGGGACTTCGAGCAATGGAAGGGACCGGCGTGAGCCGGTGGCTCGGGGGCGGGCTGGTGATCCCGGAGATCTGTGCCGCGCTCAATCAGGAGCGAGCCCAGTACCTGGTGATCGGAGGAATTGCCGGGGTGCTGCACGGCCATGTGCGGGTGGCTACGGACCTCGACCTGCTGATCGGCCGCACCCGCGACAACGCCACCCGGATCCTGCTTGCGCTGGCCGCCGCGGGCTACGTCTATGCCAGCGAGTGGTTGCCGGCGGAGATCCTGAAGGCGGCAGTGACCGTCATCGGGGACGAGCCCTCCGTGAACCTCTTCACCACCCTGGGGTCCCTCCGCTACGAGGAAGCCGCCCCACGAAGTACCCTCATGGAGGCCGGCGGCGTGCCGATCCCGGTGCTCTCGCTGCAAGACCTCGCCACCAGCAAGCAGACCGGCCGCACGCTCGACGCTGCCGACCTGCCGCAGCTCAAGCGCATCGGCCGGATGCAGGATCGCTAGCGCCACCACGACCCCACTGCGGCTCTCTTGGCCAACGGTCCTGGCGTTTTCCTCGCACCTGCCACGAGGCCGTGGCCGAATTCCCTTATTCGTACCGCAACGCCTCCATCGGATCCACCCCCAGCGCCCGCCGGGCGGGGATGAGTGTGGCCAGGAGGGAGGTCGCCGCGAGCGCGAGGGTGACGCCGGCGTACATCAGGGGGTTGGCGGTGTTGACCTGAAACAGGACCAGGTTCAGGCCCTTGGCCAGGAAGAACGCCAGTACCAGGCCGAGTGACAGACCGATGGCCACCTGGATGCCGCCCTGCCGGAGGAACAGTCCCAGCACGCTGCGGCCGCTCGCGCCCAGCGCCATGCGCACCCCGATCTCCCGGGTGCGCTGCGACACGCCGAAGCTCACCACCCCATAGACCCCCACGGTGGCAAGGAACAGCGCCGCGCCGCCGAAGACGATGAACAGCACGCCGAAGACTCCGTAGAACCAGCCCACCCGACGGATCTCTTCCTTGAGGGTGCGGACGAAGTACATCGGCTGGTCCGGGTCCACGGCGTTCACGGCGGCCTGCACCGGACCCGCGAAGGCCATCGGGTCTCCCTGGGCCGCTACGGCGATGCTGAGGAAGCGGTAGTCTCCCTGGGCCACGGGGGTGAAGAGCACCGCGCCAATCTGTTCGTCGGCGTCCTCGGTGCCGTCATACCAGACATCGTTCACGACGCCGATGATCGTGAGCCACGGCTCGGTCGATTCGGCGCCGCCCAGCTGGACCCGGCGTCCCACCGCAGCCTCACCGGGGAAGTGCTTGGCCGCAAACCCACGGGTCGCCACCGCCACGGGCATGGTGCCGCCGATATCGCCGGTGGAGAGCACCCGGCCATCCAGCACCTCTACCTCGAAGGTCTCGAACCAGCCCGGGGTCACCGCCACCCGCCGGGTGGTGGGGTAGTCCTCTTCCTTCTCATAGGTCTTGCCCTCAATCCCCACGTTCTGCCCCCAGCCCCACAGCCCCGGCAGCTCCGTCTGGAGTGCGACTCCGCGCTGTCCCGGCAACGTCTGCAGTTGCTGTGACAGGCTGTTCCAGAAGCGGGCGCGGCTGGCCGAGTCCGGGTAGGTCGCCTCAAAGAGTCCCACGCGCGCGGTGAACACCCCCTCGGTGGGCACGCCGTAATCGAAGCGCGAGCGCTGCACGACGCTCTGGATCATGAACCCGGCGGCCACCAGCAGGCCGCCCGAGAGCGCCAGTTCCACCACGACCAGCGCCCGACTGAACTTCCCGATCCTGAGCGAGGAGGCCCCGCGCGATTCGTCCTTGAGCACGTCGTGGATGTTGCCACGAGTGGCCTGCAGCGCGGGGATGATACCGCTGATCAGCGCCGCCAGCACGGTGATGCCCATCGCAAAGGCGAGGACGGTGCCGTCGAGCCGGATGACGATCCAGAATGGGGGGTCGGTGCCCTCCATCGCCTGCACGAATAGCCGGCAGCCGACCCACGCGATCACGATGCCGATGAGCGACCCGATGGCCGCCAGCACGAGCGACTCGGCCAGCAGCTGGGAGACGATGCGCCAGCGGCTGGCGCCCAGTGCGGTGCGGACGGCGATCTCCTTGGTGCGGGTGGCGGCCCGGGCCAGGAGCAGGTTGGCGACATTGGAGCAGGCGATGAGAAAGACTCCGAAGACCGCCGCCATCATGGTCCAGAGCATGATGATCGGCTCGTCCCCCACATACTCCTCCGTGAATGGCTTCAGGAGCGGGACGACCCCCTCATTCTCCTTGGGGTGGGCCTCGGCCAGCCGGGCGGCGATGCCCTCGAATTCCGTGAGCGCCATGGCCAGGGTGACCCCGGCGCGGAGACGTCCCATGACCTCGAGCGTGGTGCCGGTCCCCCAGGGCACGGCTCCCGGATCCACGGTCAGGGGGTACCAGATCTGGGCGTTGGTGGGAAACTGGAAACCGCGCGGCATGACGCCGATGATTTCGCGGGCGATGCCGTTGGCGCGGATCGTCCGGCCGATGACCGCGGAGTCCCCGCCGAAGCGGTTCTGCCACAGATCCCAGCCGATCATCGCCACCGGTGCGGCGCCCGGCCGGTCCTCCTCCTCCACGAACAGGCGGCCCAGGATCGGCTGGATGCGCAGCAGCCGGAAAGTGGCCGCGGTGACGAATCCGCCCTCGAAGCGTTCCGGCCGGCCCTCGCTGCCGCTGACGTTCACCGTGCCCTCGTAAAAGGCCGACAGGTCCTCGAAGCTCTTCTGCTGCTCGCGCCAGGCGACGAAGTCGCCCATGGGCACCCCGTAGCTCTGGATGTCGTGGCTGGGGCGGGCGCGTTCCAGGTGGATGATCTCTTCCGCTTTCTCGAACGGCAGGCCGCGCAGGATCCCTCCCCACACGATGCTCCACATCGTCGTGGTCAGGCCGAGCCCGAGTGCCAGGGCGATGATCGCGATTGCGGCAAGCCCGGGATGCTTGCCCAGCATGCGGACGCCCTGCCTGAGGTCGGCGAGAAAGAGGCCCATCAGAGTGCTCCAAACGGGGGGTTGCAGAAGGTAACGCGTGGAACGGGCGGGAAGTTTCTCGGGTGGGGGTGGGGGTGGGGGTGGAAGTGATAGTTGGGAGTTGGGAGGGACCGCGTCGGAACTCCCATCTCCCGACCTCTATCGAATCGCCTGTTCCCGCTCGAAGTCGTACAGGGTGGAGCGCCTGAGCCCGTAGTACGCCAGCCAGTACCCGCGCAGCGCCTGGACGTACTGGCTCAGGGCCTGGTCCTTCTCCGCCTGGGCGATGTAGAGCACATCAATCGTGATCCGGCCGATCACGTAGCGGTTGTAGGCCACCTCGAACCGCTTCAGGGCGACGCTGTCGGCCTTGGCGGAGAGGACCAGGTTGCGCCGGGCCTGGGCCAGCTGCAGCGCGGCAAAGTGGCCGTCCTGCGCGGTCTCTTCGAGGACCTGCCGGGTGGCGTTGGCTACCCGCTCCCGATCGGCTTCCGCCGCCCGCACGTTCTCCCGCCGGACCCCCCATTGCACCAGTGGCACCGACACCGACAACGAGAACTGCCGGGCCTCCAGCAGGTTCGTGTACGCATCCTCGAACTGGGAGCCGGTCGCGTTGAAGCCGTAGCTGGCCTGCACCGTGGCACCCAGGCCGTTATTGAGGCGGGCCTCGGTGATCCGACGGCGAGCCACCACGTCCTGCAACTCCACCTCGGTCACGCTGGCACGGTTGCGAAGCGCCTCCTCCGCCGCCCGGGTGGTGTCGGCGGTCAGCTCGGGGATCGTGGTGGGTGCGGCCACTGCGAGGGGCGCGCCGGGGGTGAGGTTGAGGGCGAGGCGTAGCGCGGCCAGGGCGCGATCATACCCCAGCCGGGCGGCATCGGCCGAGGTGCGCGCCCTGAGCAGGGCCAGCTCGCTTTGCAGCAGGTCGTTCTCCCCGATGCGGCCCACCTCGTAGCGGCCCTTGTTCAGGGTATAGAGGGTGTCGTTGGTCGCGGCGTTCTTGGTGGTGTTATCGAGCTCCACGCGGGCGGCGTAGACATCGAAGAACCGGGCCGTCGTTTCCAGGGCGATCTCCTCCCGGGTTTCCCGAAACTGGCGTTCGGCCAGCTCAGACCGCACTGGCTGCTCGCGCCGGTCCCAGGCGGTGAGGTTGGGACGGAGGATGTCCTGGCGCAGGCCCAGCGTGACCGGGGTGGAGGACCAGCTCCGGAACGATGAGGTGCCGCTCACCTGCAGACGGGCCAGCGAGGAACTGATGAAGAAATCGCCGCCGGTCACCGGCAGCTTCTGCGACAGGGTGACGCCCAGCTCGGCGTTGGTCTGGTCCTGGGGCCGGAACACCGTGCTGCCGTCCGGCTGCAGCACCCGGATGATGGAGCGATTGTAGGCCGGGACGGTCCCGTCCAGCGACAGCTGCGGCAGGAGGCGTGAGTAGAACGACTGGTCGCGGTAGCGGGCCGCATCGCGGGTGGCCCGGGCGGCCCGGGCGGCGAAACCCTCCTGACTGGCGCGCCCGACCGCCTCCGCCAGCGTGAGCGGCTGCTGGGCACCAAGCGCGGGCACGGTCAGGACCAGCAGGAACCCCGCGAGCCGGACGGCGGGGGGGCGGCGGCGATGGGGGGGCATGGGCATCACTCGTAGCGAAGGCAGACCACCGGGTCCTGCCGGGCGGCGCGATGCGCCGGGATGATCCCGAACCCGAGGCCGACAGTGAACGACACGCCGAAGGCGACCACGACCGACAGCGAGGAGACGACCGTCTTGATGCCGGCGAACTGCTCGATCGCCACGCTGACGCCGATTCCCACCAGGATCCCCGCGACGCCGCCGGCGACGCTGATCAGGACCGCCTCGCTGAGAAACTGGTACAGGATGTCCTTCTGGGTGGCGCCCAGGGCGCGGCGCACCCCGATCTCCCGGATCCGCTCCAGCACCGACGCCAGCATGATGTTCATGATCCCGATTCCGCCGACGATCAGCGAGATCGAGGCGATGGCGCCAAGCACGATATTGAAAATGGTCTTGGTCCGCTGCTCCTGCTTCAGCAGCAGCTCCGGAATGGTGATCTCGAAGTCCACCACGGTGTTGTGCCGCCGGGTGAGCATCCGGCGGATGACATCGGCCACCGGGGTCACCATGCCGGCCTCGGTCACCCGTACCACGATCCGGTCCAGCTGGTTCTGATTGATCCGCTCCTGGCGGGTCTCCTCGCTCTCGGGCAGGGCCGACTGCTCATCGGAGTTGCCGTCGTCGCGGGAGGCGGCCTCGATGTCCTGCTGGGTGACCAGCGAGCGGTTCCGGAAGCGGAGCAGCATGGTATGCACCGGCACGTACACATCCATGTTGGCGTCGCGGATGCCCAGCCAGCTGGAGGCCTCACCGGTGACCCGCCGGTCGGCCAGCACGCCCACGACGGTCACCCACGTCTCTCCCACCTTGAGGGCCCGGCCGATGGGGTTCTCGCCGGTGAAGAACCGGTTGCGGACCCCGTGGCCGATGATGGCCACCGGGAGGCCACGTTCCACCTGCACCGCGGTGAACCACGCCCCGGAGACCAGCGGCAGGTTGGTGAGCCGGAAGTAGGTCGTGTCCACCCCCACCACCTTGCCCGTGCGGCGGCGGCCCTGACGGGTGATGGAGGTGTTCATCACGATCTCGGCACTGGCCACCTCGACCGACGGCACCACCCGCGAAATCGCCTGGGCATCGGCATAGGTCAGGCCGGGGGTCCAGCGCTTGACGTCCTTCTTGCTCTCTTCTTCGACCGGCCCCTCCTTCTGCTCCACGATCGGGGTGATCACCACATTATTGGACCCCAGCAGGCGCATCTGCTCCAGGATCTCCTGCTCGGCACCCTTGCCGATGGCCAGCATGGCGATGACCGAGGCGACACCGAAGAGGATGCCCAGCGAGGTGAGCGAGGCCCGCAGCCGATTGACCCGCACCGCCTCCACGGCGGTGCGCATGCTGAAGAGGAAGTGGGCGGTGAACTGGCGGCGGAGTTCGGCCAGTCCGTCACGGTCGAACTTCACGGGTTACCGGGCAGCGACGGCCGAGTCCACCGGCGGCGGCGGCGGACGGAGCGAGTCCGGCAGCCGCACCAGGTCGAGCTTCAGCGGCTCCAGCGGCGGGGTGAGCAGGACCTGGTCTCCCTCATCCAGCCCGTGGAGAATGACCACCTCGTCGTCGTTGAGGGCGCCGGTACGCACCTCACGCCGCCGGATGGAGCCGCCAGACTTGAGATACACATACTGAATCCCCTCCGACCCGGCCAGCGCTTCGAGCGGCACGAAGAGCACGTCGGTGGCGATGGCGATCTCGATCTGGTTGCCGGTGGTCATCCCCGGACGGAGGGTGGTGTCTCCCTCGTTGATCGTGACCTTCACCTCGAACACCTTGGCATCGGTGTTGGGCCGCTGTTCCCCCACATTGGCCACGCCGGAGACCGTGCCGGTGAAGCGCCTGTCGGGATCGGCATCGAGCGTGATTGTCGCCTTCTGGCCGGCGGCAATCTTCCGGATGTCGATCTCGTTGATGTAGGTGATGGATTCCATCAGCGTCAGGTCCGGCAGGGTGGCCACCGCCGGGTCCCAGGGCGACACCTGCGAGCCGGTGGTCCGCTTGCGCCCATTCCATTCCTTCACGTAGATCACCATCCCCGGCTTGGGGGCCCGGATGGTGAAGCCCTCCATCACCGTCTGCACCACCCGCTGCCGGTTGCGCTGCCGCTCCAGGTCGGCGCCGACCTCCCGCATCTTGGCCTTGGCCTGCTCGGTCTTGGTGACGTAGTCCAGCCGGGCCTGCGCCAGGGCGCGGTCGGCCTTTTCCAGGTCAATTTCCGCCTGGCGCCGGACTGTTGGCGCCTCGTACAGCGCCTGCTCCTGGGCCAGCTTCTTCTCCTCCAGCCCCAGCTCCATCGTGCGAATGTCCTCGCGGGCCTTGGAGAGGTTCAGAGTCGAGTCGAGCATCGCCTGCTCGTACACCGCATCGGCCTTCTGCAGCGCCAGGGTCACCTCGGCGAGCTTGTTGGCGACGGTCGAGCGGTCGATCTCGGCGACCACCTCGCCCTCCTTCACCACCGTCCCCTCCGGCACGATGGACGAGATCTTCATCTGGTAGACCTCGGCCTGCTGGGAGTTGGCCGGCGCGGTGATCTGCACGAACTCCCGGGCCCTGAGCTCGCCCGAGCTGGACACCACCACCCGGAACTCGCCCCGCTTGACCCGGGCGACCACGGCCGAATCGGTGGTACGGGAGTCGCCGACCAGGAACCATGCCCCGGCCAGTCCCAAGACGGCGACGATGGCTGCGACCCTGAACCAGCGCTGCTGCAGGAGCGGCATCGGAGGACCCTGAGGTTGGGTATACAAAGGCTGGATCTACATATAGAACGTCGGATTGCACCAAGGGTTGCATGGCACCGACGTCTCATTTCAGAACATCCCGGTCCGCCCGGTTGCGGGCCAAGCTACGGAGGCGGCGGACCACCCGCAACACGGAGGACCTGGGCCGACGGTTTCAGGGGAACCGCCACGGGCGAGGACACACGACAACAGGGACACGGAAGGCACCAGGACCGGGAACGTGTGGGTCCCCGAGTCCGTGCGCCCCGTGTCCCGGTGCTATCCCAGCCGCGGGGACGGGCCTGCGGTCAGGTGCTAGCGCTTGCCCTTCTTGAGGCGTTTGCCACGAGCGGTGGCATCCTTGACCATCTTGTCGCGCGCCGCGATGAACCGCTTGGTTGCCTCGGTGGCCTTCTCGACAGCCTTCGATTGCGCCACGGCGACCTTCAGGCGGGCGACGTCCTTCTTGACCTTGTACTGCCGGATCTGCGTTGCGATCTGCTTGCGGTCCTTGTCGAGATCCTTGAGCTGGGCGCTGGCGAGCTTCCGCAGCGCGGTCCAGCGCCGCTCGAAGTTCTTGATGGTGTTGAGCGTCATGAAGGTTCCTCCATCGTTGAAGAAGCGAGGCGAGAATGGCCCTCGCTCAAGATAGGCGCCACAGCGGGACGCGGCTACCCGAGCGACCCAGCAGCCCAGTCGCCCGGATTGCCCAAGGTGGTCATGGGGCTGTTCTGGGAGGTCTGCTCCACGGTGGGGTTCCGGTGGGAGGATGGCAGCGGCTTCCTGCTCCCGGAATACCGTGCTTTTGATGCCCAAGGCGAAGTGCTGTCCATCATCAGCTCGACGGCCAAGCCGCCGGGTGCCGGGCGCACCAGCCTAGACACCCGACGGCCCAGCTCCTAAGTTGGCCAGACGCGAATCCCCCCGAGCGGCGACCGCCTCTTTCCGGAGCACTCCCATGTCCCCAGCCCACGTGCGCCACACGGGCCTGTCACTGCTGGCGAGTCTCGTTGCCGCCGCACCGGTCGCGGCACAGTCGCAGAAGGACGGGCTGGAGCGGTGCACCAAGCCGATCGGCCTCCTCGCCGTGGTGGAGCCGAAGAACGAGGTCATCTATGCCCTGCAACGCTATCAGCTGCAGTCCCCCACCACCCTGATCCGCACCATGGCGCAGCAGTCCGGCTGCTTCGTGGTGGTCGAGCGCGGCAAGGGCCTGCAGACCATGCAGGGGGAGCGCGACCTGTCCCGCTCGGGCGACCTCGAGGAGGGCGCCAATGTCGGCGGCGGGCAGATGAAGGCCGCGGACTATTACCTCACCCCCAACGTGCTCTTCTCCGAGGGGAACGCGGGCGGGGTCGGTGGGGTCGTGGGTGGCGTGGTCGGCAGGCGCACCGCCGGCGTGGTCGGTGGCGGCCTCAAGTTCAAGGAAGCCTCCACCACCCTGCTGATGGGAGACATCCGCACCGGCGTCCAGGTGGCTTCTGCGGAAGGGAAGGCCCGCACCAGCGATCTCTCCCTCGCCGGGATCGGCTTCTTCGGGACTGCCGCCGCCGGTCTCGGGGGCTATACCAATACCAATGAAGGCAAGGTTATCGCCAAGAGCTTCCTCGACAACTTCAACAAGATCGTGGTGGCGATCCGGAAGGACCCCAACCTGCAGCGGGACGTCTCCGGCGCCATGCCGGGCGCTGCGGCGGCCCGGGCCGGGGCCGCCTTCAACGAGGGCGATGTACTGGCCCCCAAGATCGAGAACGTGAAGCTGCTGGCCCGGCCGGCGTCCGACGGAGCGGTCGTGGCAACCCTCAAGAAGGCCGAAGAGCTGGTCTACCTGGGCGAGGAGCAGGACGGTTATGTGAAGGTGGCCGCTGGCTCCGGCGAAGGCTGGGTTCGGCGGGCACTGGTACAGAAGCGGTAGACGCGGCGCCAGGCTCGCCTGGCCGAGGAACGCCGTGCCCGCGCAGGGTGGCTGCCAGGGCGCCCGACCTCCCGACCGTGGCCTTTCTGCGTCGCCTGCCGGCCTGGGTGCACCAATCGTAGGGCGGATCGGGGTAGCAAGCAAACGCAGGGCCTGGAGCCAGCGGGCACCAGCACTATCTGCCAGGCCAGTGTCTGTGCATGACGCGCCTAGATTGATGCTGCGATGACTGTCACTTCCTCCCTTCAGCCCAGCGAGTCATGCGCCTCTACGCCCTCTCCGCCCTGCTGGTTCTTTATTTCATTAGTGTCGCCGACGCGCAGGGCCGCCCGCCCACCCACGCCGACAGCCTCAGGGGGATGAACTCGCCTGAGCGGTCGTGGTGGGATGTGACGTTCTACGACCTCCAGGTCCGGGTAAACCCGAAGGACCGCACCCTCCGGGGCGTCAATCACATCACCTACCGGGTGGTGTCCGCGCCGCAGGAGATGCAGATAGACCTGCAGCCGCCGCTGCTGGTGGACAGCATCGTGCAGGATGGGGTAAAGCTCGACTATCGCCGGGATGCCCGGGCGCTGGCGGTCTATCTGGTGCGTATCGTCGCGCCGCAGCAGCCGGGAGAGGTTCGGACCGTCAGTGTCTTCTACCGCGGACATCCCACGGTGGCCAGGCGCGCGCCCTGGGATGGCGGCATCGTCTGGGCGACCGACAGCCTGGGCGGGGACTGGATCGCGACCGCCTGCCAGGGCACCGGTGCCAGCATCTGGTGGCCCACCAAGGATCTCCAGGTGGACGAGCCCGACAGCCAGCTGGTGGCCGTGACCGTCCCCGATCCGATCAAGAATGTGTCCAACGGCCGGCTTCGCGCGGTGACCCCCAACGGGGACGGGACCACGACCTGGACCTGGTTCGTCAGCGAGCCAATCAACAACTACGACATCGCCATCAACGCCGCCGATTACGCCCACTTTCAGGACATCTACGAAGGGGAAGCGGGGCGGCTCACCCTCAGTTTCTGGCCACTGCGGTACCGGCTGGAATCGGCCAAGCGGCAGTTCCCCCAGGCCAGGACGATGCTGGCCTGCTTCGAGCGCTGGTTCGGGCCGTACCCCTGGTACGCCGACGGCTACCAGCTCGTGGAGACGCCGCATCTGGGCATGGAGCACCAGAGCGGAATCGCTTACGGGAATCAATACAAGAACGGCTACCTCGGCGGTGACCTGTCCGGCACGGGCCAGGGGAGCGACTGGGACTTCATCATCGTACATGAGAGTGCCCACGAGTGGTTCGGCAACAGCCTCACCACCGCCGATATCGCCGACATGTGGGTGCACGAGAGTTTCGCCAACTACGCCGAGGGGTTGTATGTCGAGTGCCTGCGGGGGAAGGCGGCCGGCGCGGAGTATGTCCGTGGCACCCGGAAGGGGATCCAGAACGATCGGCCGATCATCCCGGCCTACGGCGTCAATCAGAAGGGCTCCGGGGACATGTATCCCAAGGGCGGGAACATGCTGCACACCATCCGGCAGGTGGTCAATGACGACGAGAAGTGGCGCTCCATCCTGCGCGGCCTGACGGCCACCTACCGGCACCAGATCGTGACGGGCAAGGAGGTGCAGGACTACATCAGCCAGGCCGCCGGGGTGGACCTGCGCCGGGTGTTCCAGCAATACCTCACCACCACGAAGATTCCGGTGCTGGAATACCGGCTCGCCGGGGATACCCTATCGTACCGCTGGGTTGAGGTGGTGCCCGGATTCGACCTGCCGCTTCGGGTGACCGTTGCCGACGGGAAGTGGGGCGAGATTCGTCCCACCGAGGCCTGGCAGACGGCGCCGGTCAGGCTGGGCGGGGCGGAGTTCCGGGTGGATCCGGACTACTACGTGGTAGCGAAGCGCGTCGAGGGTTGACGGGCGACCGGGCGTCGAGGCGAATCACATCGTCGCAGCGGAGCGTGCCCGCAAGGGATCGGCGAGATCGCCGAGCGGCGCCCGCTCCGCCGCTCCCCCGTGATTCGCACCTCCGCCCGTCGTCCCCGCGGCTGCCGATACCGGGCTCGGCGGCATCAGCGCGCCGCGATCTTGTCTCCCTCTGCCACTTCGTCCCGCCGTTGCAGGTCCGAAAGCGAACTCCGGATCCGGTCCGACAGCCGCCGTTCTTCCCGCAGCGCCTGCAGCGTGGCCTCGGCGTGCTTGGCCTCCACCCCGAGCGAACTGGCCTGCTCGAGGAAGAAGTCCACCTGGGCCTTCTGCGCCAGCAGCACCTCCAGCGCCCCGCGGACGTCGGCCAGCAGGGTATCGGCCTGGGAGAGCCGCTCCTCCGCCCGCCCCAGCTGCCGCCGCCGCTCCGCCAGCGTCGCCAGCAGCCCTTCGCCGTCGTTCATCCGTGAGAGCAGGCTGTCCAGCTCCGCACGTGTCTGGCTCACCTCTGGCTGCGCCTCCACAATGACCCGTGCGTCGGCCTGAGTGCGCTCGGCCATGGCGTAGAGTCCCCGGATCTCGGCCTGCAGACCCGTGATCGCCGACTGCCTGGCCTCCGCCTGTTCCAGGGCCTGCGCCACCTGGTGCTCCGCCCCGCGCCACTCGGCGAGCCGGGCCTCGAAGGCGGCGAGGCGCTCCTGCACCCCGGTGAGTGCGCCGATTCTCCCGTCCAGCGCCTGTGACAGCTCGTGGAGTTCCTCCAGCCGTTCTCCGGCCCGGCCGAGCGACCCTTCCAGCTCCCGGCCCGTTTCCGCGAGCGCTTCCGCCGCCGTTGCGGCCTCCTGCCGGAGGGTAGAGGCGCGGGCAAGGTGTTCGTTGGCGCGGGTGACGGCGTTGGCCCGCTGTTCTACCTCGCGGCCCAGTTCCCGCATCCGTTCACCGAGCGTCTCGATCTGCCGAGCCTGCTCCTCCACCCCGCCCACGCTCGCCCGGATCTCACCCATGCGCTGTTCCATCTCGCGCAGGTCTGCGTTGAGGCCGACGAGCTGGCTGCCCGCCCGGCCCACCTCCTCCAGCCGGGGCACGATGGTCCCGAGTTGCTCCTCCATCCCCTGCAGCCGCTCAGCCAGGCCGCGGGCCCGTTCTTCGATGGTCGAGCCCAGGGCAACGGACTGGTCCAGCCGGCGCTGCACATCCTCCACCAGCGCGCGGCGTGACTCGATGCTGCTGGATTGACTGGCCACCTGGTCCAGCTCCTGGCGAATGGCATCCACCGTGCCCCGCATCCGGTCCAGCCCGCCGATATCTCCCCTCAGTGCGGTCACAGCCCGGTCGGTCTCGGTCATCCAGCTCCGGGTTGTTTCCAGGGTTCCCTGCGTGCCCTTGAGTTCCTCCCGCGCGGCACGGAGCTGTTCCAGCGCGTCGGCGATGGCTTCGCCGGTGGCGCCGAGCGCGGCGAGGTCGCGCATGGTGCGCTCCAGCAGCGGGCGGGATTCGTCGAGCCGCAGAGTGCGCTGCGCCAGCCCCTCGACGGCGAGCTCGAGCCGCTCCATCTCCACGCTGGCCCCCCTCGCGCGGGCGGCGATCTCGGTCACGTTGGCCATGCTGTTCCCCAACTCGGAGACCTGGGCCACCAGGCTTTCAACGCGAACCGCGGTCTGGGAGAGGGTGGCGGTGTCGCCGGAGAGCTGCTGCAGCCGGTGCTCGCTGTCCGCCAGTGTCCGGCGCAGTTCGGTGACCTGCTGGGTGATGCCTTCCACGCTGCGGTTCTCCAGTGCCAGGCGTTCGACGCTCTGGTCCAGGGTGGTCCGCAAGTCGGTCATCGCGCGTTCGGCCGTGGCGTGGCCGCCTTCCATCCGTCCCAGCCGCTCAGCCAGCTCGTGGCTCCGGTCGGTGAGCGAGTGCTGCACCCCTTCCATCGTGTGCATCTGGCTCCGGAGGTCGGTGACGCTCCGAACCAGCTCGGCGTGGCGTTCCAGGCCGGCGTCGGCCCGGATGGAGAGCGCCGCCAACTGCTCCAGCTTTCCCGTGGCGCGGTCGATGGCTTCCCGCTGCTGCTCCAGCAGGGCGACCTTCTGGGCCAGTTGATCGGCGATGGCCCGGGCGCTGGCAAGCTCGCGCCGAGTCTGGGAGACGGACTCGGTCACCGGCGCCATATCCGCCACCAGCTGCTCCAGCCCGGCGATACGGTGCCCGCTCTCATCCAGGGTGCGGAGGAGGCGCTGCCAGTCCGATTCAAAGGATTCGATGCGGCCGCCGGCGGCCTTGTAGCCTGCCAGGGTGGCATCGTGCTGCTCGCGCAGCCGGGTGAAGCTGCCCTTGAAGCCGTCGGCCTGGGCGCGGAGACTCTCCATCTCCGCCTGCAGCTGGCGGAATGGGCCCTCCAGCGCAGTGACCTCCCCGACGCTCTCCTTGAGCTTGACAGCGCTCGTCAGCGTTTCCATCAGGGCGGCGACTTCGGTTCGGGCCCGTTCCACGCCGGTGTCAGACTCGGCCAGGCGGGTTTCGAATCGTTCCGCCAGACCGTTGAGCCGGGTGACTTCCTGTTCAGCGTGGGTGAATCGCTCGGTCAGCGCGTCCATGCGCGCCAGCTGGCGCTCCAGCCCGGCGACCCGTTCGCCCAGGGTCGAGAGCCGCTGCAGCTGTCCGATGGACCGGTCGGCGTGCTGGACCAGCTGTGCCAGGTTGTGATGCTGGGTTTCCAGGCGGGTGGCAAGCTGTTGCAGTTCAGCGACCTCCGTGTCGGATCCACCCCGACGGAGGTTCTTGAGAAACTGGGCCATGACACGACTCCTGACTGGGCGGCGGACGATCGGGAGAGTTGCGGCTCACCATGGTAGGGAGATCACCCGAGAAAGGCCGGTGTCGCAGGTCACACCGGCGGCGGGGGCACCGGTGTGACAGGTGACACTGTATGGAGCGCGACTGTTGTGGCAGGGCTACCGCAGGTGGGACTTGGGCGATTGGGCGATTGGGCGAATAGGGTGGAGTGGGCCGCACAGCAGCCCTGCGGACGGCAGTGGTCCGTCCTCTCGCCGGCCACAGATGGTCAGCCGCAATCACCCTGCAGAGTCGCGGAGTGGCGCTTAGAACCCTCCGCCGCCACCGCCACCGCCACCGCCGCCGGAGGAGCCTCCGCCGCCAAAGCCCGAGCCGCTGGAGCTCCGGGGCGAGGAACTCATGGTGCTCGCGGCGCTGCTGGAGAGTTCTGACAGCCGGCCGGTGAAGTTGGTGGCGCTGAAGGCCATGGGGTTGCTGCCCACGTACCAGGTGGGCGGCTCGCGGTAGATCCCCTCGAAGGCGCGGGCCCACTTCTTCTCCACCCGCAGCGCCATCGCATAGGGCAGGTAGCGCTCGAACAGCTCCGGCGCCTGTTTGATCCGCTCGAACCGCTCCCCCTCCACCCGGGACATGAACTCTTCGAACCCGCGCACCTTCTCCAGGGCGCGGGCCCCGGACACGGTACGGGCCGGCATGACCCGCGCGAAGAGCACCATGATCAGTCCGCTCGCGATGCCGCCGAGCACGAAGGGCAGTGGCGTGAGCCCGAACCGGCTGCCGGCGGTGACGCCGAGGATGAAGGACAGGAAGCCCAGGACCACACCACCCACGGCCCAGCGGACCTTCACGTGGTCGGGCCGGGACCGGTAGAGCTTGCGTGCGATGAGCCGGCCGTAGACCGCGCTCCGAATCCCCGCGATATGGGTGTAGAACTCCTCGTCCAGCTCCGACAGCTTCACCTCGCGCTTGCCGCCCTCGAAGATGCCCTCCAGCACCAGCCGCTCGTGGGTCTCCAGGCCCGGGGCACTGGCCGCCGGATCGAGGCGATGGAAGACGTACTCCTTGTTCTTGAAGAGGAAGAGGATCTTGGTCTCCCGCTCCTCGATCTTGAGGTGGCCCTTCACCCCCAGGTCGATCATGGTGGCCGTGATGTCCCGCATGTCCACCGTCTCATCGACCAGCGTGCCCGCCTCCGCCGGAGTCAGGCCCTTGGGCGGCTCGTACTGCACCGTGACCGGCAGTTCCTCGGGGTCTTTCCCCGTCCGGCGCCAGATGTTGAACATCGCGAGGAAGACCACGAAGGGCAGGCCAAGTGGCCAGTTGGTGGACAGAAAGCCAAGTGTGCGTTCCGCCTTGGTGGGCTCCTCGACCAGGCCCTTGTTCCAGCCCACCACCGCGGTCACGCCCTCGTGGAATTCGAGCCGGCGCGGCATGGTCACCCGGATGACGTTGGCACGGGTCTCGACCTTCGCCTCCTGCGCGGTGGAGCCGTAGATGCCATTGAAGGCGATGGCCCGGACGCCCGCCGCCTGCTCCGGCAGGTGGATGTCAGCCCAGGCGGAGTCAATCGGAACGTCCCATTCGTCGCCGGTGATGTTCCAGTAGAGTTCGTCGTGGTCTTCGAAGAACCGGAGGCCGTTCTTCGCCCGATAGTGCAGCTGCACGGTGCGGGTGGCGTCTTCCGCGCCAGGGACCCACACCTTGTACTTCATGTAGTGGCGTTCGCGGGAGGCGTCCACCTTGAGCGGGGCACCCTCGGGACCGCCGGTGGCGCCGAGAAAGTCGAGCCGCAGATTCCAGTTGAAGCCCTGCGGCGTGCGATACTCCACCGGGATCGTGCGGTAGATGCCGTTCCAGGAGCCGGTGAACCTGGCCGTAATGGTCTCCGTCACATCCAGACTGCCGTCTCGATTGACCACGATCGTCGCTTCGAAACGCTGGATGGCGAGGGTACGCTGCGCCTCAGCGGGCGTCGCGGCGAGAAGCAGAACCAGAATCAAGGCCAGGCGCCTCATCGGGCGTCCTCCAGGTTGACGCCGGGGTTGCGCCGTTCGCCGGCGTCCTCGATGCCGAAGAATTCCAGTCGCCCGAAGCCGAAGGGACCGGCCACAAGATTGAAGGGAAACTGCTCGATGCGGGTGTTGAGATCGCGGACCACCGCGTTGTAGTAGCGCCGGGCGTCCTGGATGTGATCCTCGATCTCGGTGAGGCTTCGCTGCAGCTGGAGGTAGCTCTCACCGGCCTTCAGGTCGGGATAGGCCTCGGCCAGCGCGAGCAGCTGCCGGACGGAGTCAGCCAGCACGCGCTCGGCCTCCCCGGCTGCCCGGGGCCCGCCCGCCTGCATCGCCCGGCCCCGGGCCTCGACCACCGACTCCAGCGTGCCCCGCTCGTAGCCCGCGTGTCCCTTGACCGCCGCAACCAGCGATGGGACGAGGTCGTGCCGGCGTTTGAGCTGGACGTCGATGTCGCTCCAGGCGTTGGCGGCGAGCAGCTTGAGGCGAGTGAGGCCGTTGTACGCGTAGATGACAAAAGCCGCGAGTGCGGCCAGGCCGAGCAGCCCAAGACCCATGCTGGTTCTCCGAACGGGCGGGGAGGCCTGAAAGGTAATGGGCGATTGGCCGATTGGGCGATTCACGCAGGTTTTCCACCCCGACCTTCCAACCCTTTCCGGCGCCGCGCTGTCCGACCCCAGGCCACCCCTCGGTGAAACCCAGCGGCCCAGCCTCTCGTCCCGTGGACATCGCCGTCCCCAACCTCCCGGTCCCCATGTCCCAGCTCCTGCGCGACCTCCGGCTGGTGCTCCGCTCGCTGTCCCGCCGCCCCGGATTCTTCGCCGTGGTCGTCCTGACCCTGGCACTCGGCATCGGCGCCAACACCGCGGTGTTCAGCGTGGTCAACGCGGTCCTCCGCAAGCCCCTGCCCTACCGTGCCCCCCAGGAGCTGACGCTCATCTGGAGCCGGTGGAGCAACTTCGACAAGACCTGGCTGTCGGCGGCGGAGTTCCTCGACTACGAGCGCCTCACCCGCCTGTTCCAGAGCGCAGCCTCCTGGTCCGAGAACGGCGAGGTGGCCCTTACCGGCAGCGAAGGCGCCGAGAGCGTGGATGCGATCGGCATGACGGCCAACATGCTGGACGTCGTCGGGATGGCGCCCGCGGTGGGGCGCGGTTTCACCCCGGAGGAAGACCTCCCCAACGCCCCTCCCGTCGTCATGCTGGGCTACGATCTCTGGCAGCGTCGCTACGGTGGAGACCGGTCGGTGGTCGACCGCACCATCCTGGTGGATGGGACACAGGCCCGGGTGGTCGGTATCCTGCCGCAGGAGTTTCGTACTCCGCTGGAGTTCCAGAGCCGCACCCCGGTCCAGCTCATCCAGCCGCTCGGCCTCGACCGGAGCGCCCCGAACCGCGGCAACCACGGCATCTACGGCATCGCCCGGATGCGACCGGGGGTGACGGCGGAGGCGGCTACCGCGGAATTGACGGCGCTGACCCAGCGCTGGACGGCGGAGGGGCTGTACCCCGCGTCCATGCAGTTCGGCGCCTTCGCGGTATCGCTGGTGGATGAAGTGAGCGGGCCGGTGCGGCTGGCGCTGACGGTGCTTGGCGCGGCGGTGATCCTGCTGCTGCTGCTTACCACCGCCAACGTCGCCAACCTCATCCTGGTCCGGTCCGACGGCCGGGCACGAGAGATGGCGGTGCGGGCCGCGCTGGGAGCGGGTCGGCGGCAGCTGGTGCGGCTGGCCCTGACCGAGAGCCTGCTGCTCTCCTTCGCGGGCGGGGCGGCGGGGCTCGTGCTCGCGTGGGCCGGCGTGCGGTTGCTGATCGCCCGGGCCCCCACGACGATCCCCCGGCTCGCCGAAGTGACCGTGAACCTGGAGATGCTGGGCTTCACGCTGGTGCTGGCGGTGGCGACAGGGATCCTGTTCGGGCTGCTCCCGGCGCTCTCGCTGACCAGGGTGCCGCTCTCCCAGCGGCTCCGCGACGGCGGCCGGGGGCAGAGCGAGGGGCCGGCGACCTGGCGGGGGCGGAGTCTGCTGGTCGTGGCGGAGATGGCGCTCGCAGTGCTGCTGGTGATTGGCGCCGGCCTGACCATCCGGAGCTTCATCAACCTGCTGGACATCGATCCCGGCTTCGACCCCAGCAACACCCTAACCCTCAGACTGTCTCTCCCTGAAAGCCAATACCCGGACGACCCGAGCGTGGTCACGTTTTACCAGCAGTTGGGCGACGAGGTACGCCAGCTCCCGGGAGTGACGACGGCGGGCTTCGTCCGGGTGCTGCCTCTGGCGGATGAGATCGGCGACTGGGGTACCGAGATCGAGGGGAAGCCGGTGGCCCCGGGAGAAGCGGGCCGCTCCGCCGACTGGCAGGTGGTGACCCCGGGGTACTTCGAGGCGATGAAAATCCGGCTGGTGAGTGGCCGGCTCCTCGATGCCACCGACACCCCCGACGGGGTGCAGGTCATTGCCATCAATGAGACGCTGGCCAGGGAATACTTCCCGGGGGAGAACCCGCTGGGCCAGCGCATCCGCATGGGTGGACCGGACCGGCCGTGGCGTACCATCGTCGGGGTCATGGCCGACGTGCACCACCAGAGCCTCACCACGCCCGTCAAGCGCAAGTGGTTCGTGCCGCATAGCCAATGGGCCAAGTCCACCGGCAACCCCCGGCGGGCAATGACCCTGGTGGCGAGGACCTCGGGCGACCCGCGGACGCTGCTCGAGCCGGTGGCGGCGCTGATTCACGCCCGGAACCCAGACCTGGCCATCAGCAAGGTGGCCACCATGGAGGAGGTACTGGCCGCCGCGACGCGAGAGCAGCGGTTCACCATGGCCCTGATGAGCGGCTTCGCCGCGCTGGCGCTGGCGCTGGCAGCGGTCGGGATCTACGGAGTGATCTCCTATTCCGTGAACCAGCGCACCCGGGAGATCGGCATCCGGCTGGCGCTCGGCGCACAGACCGGGGCGGTACGGCGGCTGGTACTGCGGCAGGGACTCGCGCCGGCGGTGGTCGGGATCCTGAGCGGGTTGGGGCTGGCCCTGCTGCTCAGCCGCTATCTCCGGAGCCTGCTGTACGGAGTCGCCCCGGTGGACGGGCTCACATTCGTCACGATTCCGCTCCTGCTGCTCCTGGTCGCAGCGGCGGCGGTGCTGCTGCCGGCGGTCAGGGCATCGCGGGTGGAGCCGGTGGAGGCGCTCAGGGGGGAGTGAGGTCCTACCGCCCCTGGCCCCCGCCCGCCGCCTGCACCTGCTGACCCCCGGCTTTCCAGGCTTCGATCCCACCGCGGTACCAGAGCACGTTGGTGTATCCCATGTTGATCGCGCGGAGCGACGCGTTGTAGGACATCCAGCAGTGACTCGACAGGCAGTAGAACACCAGCGGCGTTCCCTTGTTGCCCTGGGTGGTCTGCTGCAGGAACTGTCCGAACTCCTGCTGGGTACGGTCGTTGAACGAGCCCGGCTGCGCTGCCGGCACTGCCGGGATGGCACCGGGGATCATCTCCTGGCCACCCAGGATGTCGAAGACGAACGCCCGCACCTGATTTCCCTTGAGCAGCTCCACCAACCCCACCGTGGTGATCACCTGCCCGCCGGGGATCGTGTTGGGTGTCGGCGCGTGCATCGGGCCGCTGTGCAGCTGGGCCGTAGCCGGCACGCCGAAGTCCTGCCGCTCCGCCTGCATCTGCTGCTCCGCCCCGGGGCCGGGGCGCGGCGCATTGGGAGGGGGCGGCGGGGGGCCGTAGGGCGATCCCTGTGGCTGCGCCGGCGGGCTGGGCGCGGGCTGGCCGAAGCTGTCCTGCGCTTGTACCGCGGGGGCGGTGAAGACAAGGGCCGCGAGCGACAGCAAGGTCACGTGGCGCATCGAAATCTCCCGGGTCATTGGGCCGGCTTGAGCCGCTGACCCTGGATGCCGAGGTCGCGGGCGGGATCGAGGTTGACGTCGTCGGTGAGCAGGTAGCTGCCGTCGTTGAGCCGCCAGGCGTGGGGATACTGGTTGGAGAGCTGCACCGTGCCGCCGGCCACGGGGTCGTTGTAGGTCTCGACCCCGCGGATGCTCTCGACCGTCTCCCGCTGCTGCCGGTCGGAACTCTCGTTCCGCTGCTGCCAGCCCTGCATCTGCATGTCGCTGATCTCCCGCCCGGTCTGGGCGATGATCTCCGAGCGCTCCCGGGCGCCGCGCAGATTGGTCTCCGCGATGCGGCGGTTGCTCTCCATCGCGACCCGGTGCCGCTCATTGGCGGACTGGACCATCCGCTGGTTCCACTCCGGGCCGAGCCGGACGGAATTCCGCAGCGCGTCCACGCGGCGGAAGTCGAGCCCGCCATCGGGCGCCCGCATGGCGAAGCCGGTGAAGGTCTGGCCCTGCAGTAGTTCGACCCCCGGACCGGCGCCGATGGAGGGAAACTGGGTGTGGGTAAAGGCCGCGACGGTGGAGATGGTCTCACGCACCGGCTTCCCCGCCACCTGATAGGCAACGAGTACCTCACCCCCCTCCACCCAGCTCCGCATCCCGCCGCCGCCCTGCATGGGACTGTTGCTGTTAAGGCCCTGGTAGGGCTGAGCCAGGTCGGGCCGGGGCCGGAAGTCCATGATCCGGGCTCCCCGCCGCTCCCGCTGGATGTACCACTCGAGGTACGCCCGCACCGTCGTGATTGGGACCTGGGGACAGGGCGCGTCCTGCATCGGGAAGTTGCCGGCACCCCAGCGCTCCGCGGGGATGAATTGCATCGCGCCCGTCCCGTCCGGTGCCGTCGCCTTCCAGTTGAACTGGTGGGCCTCGCCGCACTGGTTCATCGGATTCCACACCACCTGTCCCTCGGCCCGCCAGCCGGCGGGCATCAGGACGGTGGCCGCCACCAGCGGCTTCTCGAAGCCCTGACGGTCCATGATCTGGACTGGCTGGACCCGGAAGGCGCCGGTGGGAAGCGGCCTGGTGGCCGCCTGGGCGGCGAGGAACGCGGGATTGGAGGTACAGCAAGCGGCGGCGAGCAGGACTGTTGCACGAATCTTGGCGCGGACGAGCATTCGCCTCTCCCCTGAGCGGGTCCGGTGTACCTATAGAATGGGGCCGGACGGAGATTGAGGGAAGGGCAGCCTGGCGATGGTAGCCGCGAAGGTGCAAGGACGCAGAGGGCCGCAGGGAAGGAGAGGGGTGGATACTGCGCTTCAGGGTCCCGCTATGAGACAGTTGGTCATTACGAGGCCGCGCACCGGAAAGGATTGCTTCGTCGGCCCGCTTCACGGGCCTCCTCGCAATGACCGAAAGGACCAACCCGCCTTCGCCCAACCATCAAGCCGCCAGCCCGGGCAGCGCTGTCTCCCTCATGGCGGCCGGTTCAGCTCGCGCCGAGCGGCTGAATGGCCACCCGGCCTCGGTGCTTGAGATGCGGGTTGGTCCGGGCGATGGCGCGCGCGTCGTCGAGCGTCGGGGCCACAATGATGAAATATCCCGTGAGCGCGCCGGGCGGAGCCGGCACCGCCGCGTCCTGGATCATGCCGTCCGGTTCGAGCACCATCCGGTCCGGCAGCAGCTCCGCGCCGTCCACCAGCTGGTTCCGGGCCGCGAGCGTCATGGCCCAGTCGCGATACTCTGCCACATACGCTTCTTCGTGGCCCGGTGCCGGGCCCTCGAACGTGGCATCCTCATAGAGCAGCAGCATCCACCGGTTCCCCGGCGGGGCACCGGGACTGTCGCTCGTCGGCGCGGTCTGCCGCCCCAGGAAGAAGCAGGCGAGTGCCGCAGCGATGGCGAGCGGCCAGGCGGCCCAGCTTCGCTGGCGCCGCAGCATGCCGCGCGCCGTGAGTGACTGTACCACCCGTTCCTCCAGTTCTGCGGGCATGATCTGGTCCTCGCCCAGCCGCCGCAGCGGATCGGGCCGGTGATCGGGGTCGTCGTAGGGTGCGGTCATGCCGGCCTCCCATCGGGTTCAAGCCAACGCCGGAGACTCTGCCGGGCGCGGGACAGCTGACTCTTGGATGTCCCCGCGTCGATGCCGAGCAGGGTGGCGATGTCGTCGTGGGTGTAGCCCTCGACATCGTGCAGCACCACCGCGGCACGATAGCCCGGGGGCAGTGCGGCGATGGCCTCCCGGAGATCCAGCCGCTCGTCGAGGTGCACCGGTCGCGACTCGGCGTCCGGCAGTCCCGTCACGCTCCCCCCTTCGCGGGCCCACTCGCGCTGCAGCTCGCGGACCCGGTTGATGAGGAATCCGGTGAGCCAGGTGGCGAGGCTGGAGCGCCATTCGAAGCTGCCGAACTTCGCGGCCGCCCGGAGCCAGGTGTCGTGCACCACATCCTCGGCCACGCCACCCCGGTCCTCGGTGAGCCGGAGCGCCACGCGATAGAGCCTGGGGGTGTACCGCCGGTACAGGACGCGAAATGCCCGCTCGTCGCCCTGGTTGAGCACGGCGGCCACCAGCTCGCGGTCGGAGGGATCGGTCACGGGCGCCCGGCAGCGGAGGCCACGGGGACGAACTCCGGCACCACCACCATGAGGTTGGCCGTGGGCTTGCCGGGGTCCACCACCAGGCCAGCGGACAGGCCGGGGTCGGCATGATGGCCGACCTGCTGGTTGGTGAGGTAGGGATAGTAGATCATGAGATGGGGGCGCCACCGGCCGGCGGGCTCGCCGTCGTCGCCGATCAGATCTTGCCCCGCGGACATCATGTACGCAACCGCCAGCCGGCTCGGCAGCCGGAAGGTGCCGTCCATGAGCCCGAGGGCAATCTCCGCCTCGACCTGGTCGGCGGCCATGCCACGATGCAGCAGCTCGGTGCGCCGCATCTCCATCGGCATGATGGACGCGGCGGCCTCCTCGTCGAAGCACTCCGGCTCGAGCGAGGCGGGCCAGCTCCGATTCACCAGGCAGACCACGGCTGAGGTGCCCGAGTCGGCGATAACCCAGCCCGCCGCCGACCATACGTAGATCCGCGCCGACGCGGAAACGGAGGCCGGCGCCGCGCTCCGGGCGAGGGCGACCTCCCGGTCCCATGGCATCAGGGCCCGCGGTCCGGGCCGGCCCGCTCCGGCGGCCTGGGCGGAGGCGGAAGAGGCGAGGCCGAAGGCGAGCAGAGCGAGGACGATAGGGCGCATGGGAATCGGGGTTGGACGGTTGGACGTCGGACGGTCGACTTGGGCTGCCCACTAGTGACGGGAAGGGAGGAAAGGGTTGCAGGCGCGAAGGTCGCGGGTAGAGGGGCGCCGCCAAACGCGGCGCCGGGCCCCGTCGCGGTCCGTCGCCCAAAATCGTCCAGCCACCGCGCTGGCGTTCCCCCCAGCGAAGCCCCATCTTCACCGGCTATGACCCTCCCTGCCCGGCTCACCGAAGCGCTGTCCGACCGCTACCGACTCGAAGGTGAACTGGGCCAGGGCGGCATGGCCACCGTTTACCTCGCCCAGGACATCCGGCACGACCGGCGGGTGGCGGTGAAGGTCCTCCGCCCCGAGCTGGCCGCCGTCATCGGCGCCGAGCGGTTCCTCGCCGAGATCAAGACCACCGCCAACCTGCAGCACCCGCACATCCTCTCATTGTTCGATAGCGGCGAGGCGGCGGGGACGGTCTTCTACGTGATGCCCTACGTGGAGGGGGAGAGCCTCCGCGACCGGCTGACGCGGGAGCAGCAGCTCCCGGTGGACGAGGCGGTGCGGATCGCCCGGGAGGTGGCCGATGCCCTCGGCTATGCTCACGGCCACGGCGTCATCCACCGGGACATCAAGCCGGAGAACATCCTGCTCCACGGCGGGCACGCGCTGGTTGCGGACTTCGGCATCGCCCTGGCGGTGAGTCGGAGCGAGGGCGGCAGCCGGATGACCGAAACCGGCATGAGCCTCGGCACACCCCACTACATGAGCCCGGAGCAGGCGATGGGCGAGCGGGAGATCACCGCCCGTTCCGACGTCTACGCGCTGGGCTGCGTGCTGTACGAGATGCTCACCGGCGAGCCGCCCTTCACCGGGGCCAGCGCCCAGGCCATCGTGGCCCGCGTGGTGACCGAACAGCCCCGCTCCCTCACCACCCAGCGGCGCACCGTGCCGCCGGAGGTGGAGGCGGCGGTGTTCACGGCGCTGGAGAAGCTGCCGGCGGACCGCTACGCCACCGCGGCAGAGTTTTCAGCGGCGCTGCTGGGCCAGGGGCCGATGAGAACCACGCGGACGATGGGAGCGGCGAAGCCGGCGAGCCCGGCGGCCCGGCTCAGCCTGGGCATCGTTGCAGCAGTGGCGGTCGTGGCGTCTGCGCTCGCCCTCTGGGGCTGGTTCCGGCCCGAGCCGCCCCGCCCGGTGCGGCGCTACAGCCTTGGCATCCCGCCCAATCAGACGATGCAGCAGACGGTCCTGGGCATCAACCTCGCCATCTCCCCCGACGGCAACCGGATGGTCTACCTCGGCCCCGGCGACGGCGGCGGGCAGCTCTGGCTCAGGGAGCGGGACAAACTCGATGCCACGCCCATTACGGGGACCAACGGCGCGATCAATCCGTTCTTCTCGCCAGATGGGAAGCAGATCGCCTTCTCCGAGGGCGCAGTCTTCGACCTCAAGGTCATCCCGGTGGGCGGCGGTCCGGCGGTGACCCTGGCGCAACCGGGCCCGGGGTCGGGCGGCGGCGCGGCGTGGAGCTCGGACGGCTGGATCTACTTCGACACGCCACTGGGGCTGGCCCGTATCCGGGGCACTGGAGGTGAGCCCGAGCCGTTCCTGGCGTACGACAGCGCCAGCGGAGAGCTGGGCCACGCCTGGCCCGACGTGCTTCCGGGTGGCAAGACGCTGCTCTACCGCTCCAGGCGGAACCTGGAGCCCGAAGATTTCGACCTGGTGGCCCTGGACATCGCCACCCGGCGGCGGAAGGTGCTCACCAAGGGCTTGGTGGCGCGGTACGTGGAGCCGGGATACATCGCCTTTGTCCGCGCCGACGGCGCCCTCATGGCCGCGCCGTTTGACGCCGGGAAGCTCGAACTGACAGGACCTGCGGTACCGCTCCTCGAGGGGGTGATGACCAAGACCTTCGGGTCGGTGGACCTGGCCATTTCCCCGGAAGGCACCCTGACCTATGCGCCGGGCGCCGCCGAAGCGGCCGAGGGAATCGGTGAGCTGGTCTGGGTTGACCGGGACGGCGCCACCCGAACGGTGCTGCCGCAGGTCCGTTTCACACCTTCAGGCAATCGCAGCATCGCGCTCTCCCCCGACGGGACCAGGCTCGCGGCGGACGTGCTGGGGTCCCGTGGGCCGGACATCCGGGTCAAGCAGCTGCCGTCGGGTCCGTTCACCCGGCTCACCTTCGACGGCACCCAGAACTTCCGTCCCAGCTGGACCGCCGACGGCAAGTCGGTGATCTGGATCTCCAACCGCGACAGCGCACCACTCAGTGTGTGGCGGCAGCAGGCCGACGGCGCCCGGCCGCCCGAACTGCTGCTCCGCGGCACCGGGGGCGGAATCCAGGAGGCTGTGCTTTCGCGGGACGGCAAATGGCTGGTGTTCCGCACCACCGAGGCGGGCAATCGCGACATCTACGCAGTCCGCCCGGGCGCCGACACGACCCGGATCCCGCTGCTGGTGGGACGGTTCAACGAGGATGGGATTGCCCTCTCCCCTGACGGGCGGTGGCTGGCGTACAGCTCGGACGAATCGGGCCGGGTGGAGGTGTACGTCAGGCCCTTCCCCGACGTCAACTCCGGCCGGTGGCAGATCTCGGGTGGCGGGGGCTACGCCGCCGCCTGGTCGCACAGCGGCCGGGAGCTGTTCTTCGTGGGTCCGGCCGGCCAGATGATGGTATCAGAGGTGCGGACCACCGGAAGCTTCCAGCCCGGCGAGCCGCGGCAGCTGATCGCTCCGCAGTCCCAGATCATGGCCTCAGTGGTGGTCCCCAACTACGCCATCACCCCCGACGACCGGCGCTTCCTGATGGTCCGGCTGGGCACCGCCACCGCGGCGCCGGGCGCGGGCCAGCTGGTGGTGGTGGATAACTGGCGCCGGGAGTTTCGGGCGAAGGTGAGGGGGAAGTAGGCGATTGGGCGATTGGGCGAGCGGAAGGTCGCGAGAAGAAGGGACGCTGCGGAGAGGGAGGGTCGGAGGGCGCGTAGGCGCGAGACGGACCAACTCACCCGGGCACCCGCGCCTCCAGCGCCTGGAGACCCTCCCTCTCCGTGGCGTCCCGACAAACCAGACTGCGGCCTCCGGCGCCCGGAAACCCCCTCCGCGGCAGCCCGACCAAACAACCGTGCCTCTCAGCGCCTCTGCGGTGAATCACCCCACCAGTCGACCGATCGCCGACGCCAGGTCGGGCTTCAGCTTGAGGATCGGCAGCACCGGGTCCTCCTTCAATTTCTTCATTCGGGCCGGCGCGTTCTTGATGGTGAACTGCTTCGGGTCCAGCTTCCCGCCGACCTCCTTCCATAGCAGCGGCATCGACACCGGCGCCCCCGGCTCGGGGCGCACGCAGAACGGGGCGGCGATCAACTGCCCGCGGCGGTTCTGCAGGTAGTCCAGGTACACCTTTGCGCCCCGGCTCCGGATCGTCCGCGTGATCGTGGCGATCTTCCCATGCTCGCGGATCACCAGCCGAGCGAGCAGCTCGCCCAGGTTCTTGGTCTCCTCCCAGGTGCACTGCCCGCCCAGCGGGATCATCACGTGGAGCCCGCTCTTCCCCGTGGTCTTGATGAACACCGGGAGCCCGGCATCGTCGCAGAGCTGGTGCAGCGCCTTGGCGATGGTGATCACGTCGCCGAACGGCGCCTCCTTGGGATCCAGGTCCACCACGCACCAGTCGGGCTGCTCCAGCGACCCGACGCGACTGGGCCACAGGTGCAACGGTATTGAGCCGAGATTGGCGAGGAAGAGCAGCGTGTCGAGATCGTCGCAGACGATGTAGCGGATCTCCCGGCCCGCGTCCTCGCTCCAGATCGGTTCGGTGCGGACCCAGTCCGGCGTGGAGGGCGGTGCATCCTTCTGGTAGAACGACTTCCCGTCGATCCCGTCGGGGTAGCGGGTCAGCACCACCGGCCGGTCGCGGAGATACGGCAACAGCCAGGGGGAGATCGCCCGGTAGTACTCGACCAGGTCTCCCTTGGTGTACTTGTCCTCCGGCCAGTAGGTCTTGGTGAGGTTGGTGAGGAGGATGGGGATGCGCGCAGGCGGTTCGGAGCTCGGACGGTTAGGCGGTTGGGCGGTTCGGTGGTTAGACGGGTGCGCGGCCAGGAGGCCGGGCTGACCGGTCTTGCGTCCGGCGCGGGCCGGCGGAGTGGCATCGGCGGGTCGTGGGGTTGGCGGGGCATGGCCACGACCCGCCGACCCGCCTTCACCGTCCCCGAGCCGCTCAGCCGACTTCGCGCGACTGCGCTTCGCCTTGGCGGCGGAGCCCGGGTACGCCGAATCCGCCACACACTCCTCCGGCGCCTTGTCCTCCCGCCACCGCACGAACACCGGCTGCCGCAGCAGCCCTTCCGTGGTCCACTCGGTGAACCGCACCTCCGCCACCCGCCGAGGCTCCACCCAGGTCGAGCCCTTGGCATCGCCCGGGATGCCGATGGCGGGGGGAGTCTTCCTGCGCTCGGCCTCGAGTTCTTCCCGGAGCGCCTCCAGCTCCCTGTCCGTGAACCCGCTGCCCACCCGGCCGCAGTAGCGGAGCCGGCCGTCCACGTAGTGCCCCACGTGGAACGCGCCGATCGCGGCCCGGCTCCCCTTGGGCGCGGTGAAGCCGATGACCACGAGATCCGCGGTCTTCGCGGCGCGGAGCTTGAGCCAGGCGGGGGAACGGCCGCTCCGGTAAGGCGAATCGGCCCGCTTGGCCACCAGCCCCTCCAGCCCCATCCGCTCCACCTGCTCGTAGAACCGCTTCCCCTCCTGCTCAACATGATCGAGGTAACGCACCGCGCCCGCTACCGGCACCACCTGCTGCAGCAGCGTTTTGCGCTTGAGGAGCGGCAGCGCACGGAGATCATGGGGCCCAAGCGCGATCAGATCAAAGGCGAAGAACGATACCGGCAGCTCCACCTCGGCGCGCCTGATATCTATGGGACGGCTGATGCGGGCCCGCTGCTGCAGCCGGCCGAAGCTGGGGCGCCCGGCCTCGTCGAGGGCCACGACTTCACCATCAACGATCACGTGGGAGAACGGCAGCGCGGCGATGGAGCGGGCCAATTCGGGGAAGTTCCGGGTGAGGTCGTTGCCGTTCCTGCTTCGGAGCCGGACCTCGGCGCCGTCCTTCTCGGCCAGCACGCGGTAGCCGTCCATCTTGAGCTCGAAGATCCAGCCGGGCTTGCTGAAGGGGCCGTCGGCGGTCTCGCACAGCATCAGCTCCACGCTTGCCGCGGAGACGGCGCGCTTCACCGCTTCCCTGGGCAGCGTGGCGAGGAGCGGGGTCTCCATGTCCTTGCCGGACTTCACATCCTCCACCAGCCGGCCGGAGAGCACCGAGCCCTCCGGCACCGGGCGGCCGCCGGGGGTCATGTAGCTGTCGCGCTCCTTGATGAGCAGCCACTCCCGGTCGCCCTTCTTGAGCTTCACCAGGGTCCAGTTGCCGTGCAGCTTGTAGCCGTCCAGGCGGAAGAGCAGCTTCCCCTTGCGGAGCCCCTCGACCGGGTCCTCGATCGCAGTCCAGCGGCCACGGTCCCAGAGGATCACCCCGCCGGCGCCGTAGTTCCCCTCGGGGATCACCCCCTCGAAGTCGCCGTACTCGATGGGGTGATCCTCCACCAGCACGGCCAGCCGCTTGTCCGCCATGTCATAGGAAGGACCCTTGGGGACGGCCCACGAGCGGAGCACTCCGTCCATCTCCAGGCGGAGATCGAAGTGCAGGTGCCGGGCTGCGTGCTTGTGGATCACGAACAGCCGGCCGGAACCGCCCGACACCGCGCCGGTGGGCTCCGGCGTGCGGTCGAGGCTCCGCTTCTCTCGGTAGGTGGCGAGCAGGTCTCGCCCGCTGGGATTGTTTGGCAAGTTGTTACCAGTATGCAACTTGGAGCCCGAGACCTCAAGTAACTCCCTTGCGCCGGTCCCGGCGGGTTCATATAGTAGGCGTCCCCTCCTCCTGCTGGTAGAGTGCCCCATGGCCGCACGTTCCATCGGCTCCGCGACGATCTCCTTCGGGCTGGTCTCGGTGCCGGTCAACCTGTATTCCTCCAGCGAGTCCGCGGCGAGCATCTCCTTCAACATGGTGCACAAGAGCTGCGGTACCCGGCTCAAGCAGCAGTACACCTGTCCCAAGGACAACGTTCTGGTGGAGAAGGACGACATCGCCAAGGGATACGAGTTCTCCAAGGGGCAGTACGTGCTGTTCTCTCCCGAGGAGCTCAAGGCGCTGGATGAAAAGGCCAATAACGCCATCGAGATCAGCGAGTTCGTGCCGCTGGACCAGGTGGACCGGGTCTACCTGGAGAAGGCCTACTACCTCGGGCCTGACAAGGGCGGAGACCGCGCCTACCAGCTGCTCACCCGGGCGCTCGCGGAGACCGGGCGGGCCGGCGTGGGGCAGTACGCGGCGCGCGGCAAGCAGAACCTGGTGCTGGTGCGGCCGCTCGGCGATGTGCTGGTGATGGAACAGCTGCACTACGAGGGGGAGCTGCGCTCGTCGAAGGAGGTGCCGCTGCCGGAGACCACGGTCAAGGACGCGGAGCTCAAGCTGGCCTGCCAGCTGATCGAGCAGAGCTCCGTGGACACCTTCGATGCCACCCGCTACGAGGACAAGGTGCGGGCCCGCGTGCTCGAGGCCATCCAGGCGAAGGTGGACGGGCAGGAGATTGTGTCCGAGGCGCCGGCGGCGGAGGAGCACAAGATCGTGGACCTGATGGAAGCGCTGAAGGCGAGCCTCAGCAAGTCGGGCCACGGCGGCAGCGACAAGAAGCCGGCGCTCAAGATCGTCAAGCCTGACGCCAAAGCGAAGAAGACCAAGAAGGCGGCGCGCGGCTGAAGGCGTATTCGACGGCGGATGTGGCCCGGCTGCTCGGGCTCACCCCGAGGCAGGTCAGGTCGCTCGCGCGGGGCGGCTTCCTGCTGCCCACCCGCGGCCCCCGCAACACCTACCGCTTCTCTTTCCAGGACCTGGTCCTGCTCCGCACCGCCAAGTCGCTCAGCGATGCCCGGGTCCCGGCCCGCCGAGTGAGACGGGCGCTCCGTGAACTGGCGCGGGCCCTGCCCCGCGGCCGGCAACTCTCCGAGGTGCGGCTCCAGGCCGATGCCCAGCGCGTGGTGGTGCGGGACCGGGACCAGCTGTGGCAGCCGGAATCGGGACAGCTCATCTTCGACTGGACGGTGGCCCCGCTGGCGACGCGGGCGGCGCCGATCGCCCGGCGGCACGCCCGCCGGGTGATGGAACGGGACGCCGAACACTCCAGCGATGAGTGGTTCGACCTGGGGCTGGACCTCGAGGCGGTGGACCTGGGCGAGGCGCTGGTGGCCTACGCCAAGGCGCTGGAGCGGGAGCCGGAGCATGCCGACGCCCACGTGAACCTGGGCCGGCTGCTGCAGATGGTGGGAGAGATGGATCAGGCGGCCAATCACTACCGGGAGGCGCTCCGCCACGCGCCCACCCACGCGACCGCCGCCTTCAACCTCGGCACGCTGCTCGAGGACCAGGGGAAGCTTCCCGCCGCCATCACCGCCTACGAGCGGGCGATCGCGATTGACAGCCGGCTGGCGGACGCGCACTTCAACCTGTCGCGGCTGTACGAAAAGACCGGAAAGAAGCAGGCGGCGTTCCAGCACCTGGCGACGTACCGGGAGCTGGTGGTAGGGTAAGCGGTGGAGGGACGACACCGACGCACCGATGATGGGACAGACTTGAGGACTCGGCGTTTGAGGCGAGGGTGACGGGCAATCAGCGTTCCGCGTCGGCCGTCGGGCCGCAAGGGATAGGCGAGACCGCCTCGCGGCTCCTCCGGCCTCGCTCCACGCTGATTGCCCGTCGTCTTCGCCCTGACCGTCTGACCGATACCTCGAAGGGACTCTCAACCATGCAAGTCCTCGCCGGCACCAGCGGCTGGTCGTTCAAGGAGTGGAAGGGCGGGTTCTATCCCAAGGGCCTGCCGGACGACCAGATGCTGACCAGCTACGCCCGTCGCCTGCCGACGGTGGAGGTGAACAACACCTTCTACCGGATGCCCAAGGAGAAGGTGCTGCTGGAGTGGGCGGAGGCGGTGCCGGAGGGGTTCAAGTTCTCGGTCAAGGCATCACAGCGGATCACCCACCACGCCCGGCTCAGGGACGTGGCGGACAACCTGCAGTATTTCCTGCGGGTCTGTTCCTCGCTGGGGGAGCGGCGCGGACCATCGCTCTTTCAGCTTCCGCCTAACCTCAAGGCCGACCTGTCGCTTCTCACCGACTTCCTGGCCCTGCTGCCCCACGGCTGGCGGGCCACCGTGGAGTTTCGTCACCCGACCTGGTTCACCGACCCGGTCTATGATGCGCTCCGCGCGAAGGACGTGGCCATGACCATCGCCGAGCAGGATGATTTCGAGGTCCCGGTGGTGGCGACGGCCACGTGGGGCTATCTCCGCCTGCATCGCTCCAGCTACGACGAGGCCCGGCTCAAGCACTGGGCCGCCGAGATCCGGAAGCAGCCGTGGCAGGAGGCGTTCGTGTACTTCAAGCACGAGGGCGAGGGGAGCGGACCGGAGGTGGCGGAGGAGTTTGGGCGATTAGGCGATTAGGCGATTGGGCGATTAGGGGCTGGGGGGGAGGTGCTCCGGTCATTGCGAGGAGGCCCCCCAGAGGCCGAGGTAGCAATCCCTTCAGGTGTGCGCCTTGGGGGATTGCTTCGGCCGCTCCGCGGCCTCGCAATGACCAGGGGGATCGGCGCGGGCCCGGGTCGCTCACCCACCCCCAATCCCCCGCTGCGGCCCTCTGCGCCTCTGTGGTTAGCCACGCCCCACGTACGCGCTCGCCCATGCTCGCTCCCGACACGAATCGCCCAATCGCCCAATCGCCCAATCGCCTGGTACTCACTCACCCCCTCAGGCCGCGTGCGGCTCCCGCACCCGGATCGGCAGGGTGACCATGGTCTTGCCGGCCCATTGCAGCCGGGACTGCAGCGCCAGCGCGGTGCCATTGTGCAGCCACCGCTGCCACCACCGCTCCCGGGTAAAGATGAGCTTGCCCGCGAAGAAGGTGGAATGGGGGAACTCCCGGCCGATCGCAAGGCACAGCCTCTCTGCTTCCTCGATGACATCGGTCCCGATCGAAAGGCGGGTGCAGGCCGGGAGCCCGAGGCTGCCCGCAAGGGCAGCGTAGCGTTTCAGCATCTCCTCGGTGCGGCGACGTAGCCCGGCCACCGCGTCCTCCCGGGCGAAGTCGCCGGAATCGAGCACCCCCACGGATACAAACACCAGGCCGCGGAAGTGCCCGGGGAAGGCCCGAAGCAGGTTGAGGACCGTGTGGATCCCCACCCCGCCGTAGCTCTCCACCAGCACCACCGCCACCGGCTGGCGCCGGTCCGGCTCGACCAGCTCCGGGGTCACGTCGGCGCCCGGGAGCTCCTCCAGCTCCCGGTACAGCGCGTCCATCCGTCGGGCCGAGGCGCGGTAGTGTCGCCGAACGAGGGCGGCGAGGGCGATGACTGCGCCGGTGATCACCAGGGTCAGCCAGCCACCCTCCAGGAACTTCTCGGTGACCGTGACCGCCAGGATCGTGGCACAAAGCAGGAGTGCCGCCACGAACAGGCCCAGGCGCCGGCGCCACGGGGCGGGCGATCCGCGGCGCTTCCACCAGAACCCGCACATGCCCAGCATCGAGAGCGAGAAGGTGAGGAAGACGTTGATGCTGTACATCACCACCAGCATGGCCACGCTGCCCCGGGTATAGAGCAGGGCCGCCAGCGCGGCCAGGGCCATGAGCAGGATTCCATTCCGGGCGGTGAGCCGGTCCGAGAGCGCGGCGAAGCGGTGCGGCATCCAGGAGTCGAGCGCCATGTTGGCAAGCACCCGGGGGCCATCCAGGAAGCCCGCCTGAGCGGCGACCACCAGCAGCATCGCCTCGGCCACGAGGGTGAGCACGATGAAAGTTCCGCCCAGAGGCAGGTCCCCCACTACCCGCTCCACCAGCACGGCGTTGAGGGTCTTGCCGGGGACCGGCGTGAGTTGCCACAGGAGGTAGCACAACAGCAGCCCCGATGCGGTCACCGCCAGCGACACTCCCATGTAGACCATGGTCCGCTTGGCGGTGGTGACCTTGGGCTCCCGCATCATGGGCACCCCGTTGGAGACCGCCTCGATCCCGGTGTAGGTACCACCACCGAGCGAGAAGGCCCGGAAGAAGACCAGCAGCAGCCCGCCGACCCCCAGGCTGGTGCTCCCGGCCCGCATGCCGCTCCCCACGTCGTCCAGGGTCCGGGGCAGGTCCGGCATGTGCAGGGTGATCGCACCGCCGATGAGCAGGGCGTGCGTCACCAGGAAGAGCAGGAAGACCGGCAGCAGGGTCAGGACCGACTCGCGGACCCCCCGGAGATTGAGCCCGGTCAGCAGGAGCAGGAAGACGAGGTCAGCCGCCAGCTTTCCCCCGTACCAGTCGCTGGGCAGGAAGCTGAACAGCGCATCGCCGGCGGCGGCGAGGGAGATGGTGATGGTCAGGACGTAGTCCACCAGCAGCGCCGCCCCGGAGACCAGGCCCGCCCGTTCCCCCAGCAGCCGGGTGGCCACCACGTAGCCGCCACCCCCGGTCGGGAATTCCTCGATGATACGGTGGTAGGCGGCCGAGATCAGCAGCACCGTGGTGGCCATGAGGCCGGCCAGGGGCAGCGCGAGGTAGGGGTGCGCCCCGAGCGCCTTGTAGGCCTCCTCAGGTCCGTACGCAGAAGACGACAGCCCGTCGGCGCCGAGCCCGACCCAGGCCAGGAATGGCACCAGGGCAAGCCGATGGAACAGCCGGCGGTCGGCGAGGTCGTGGGGCGCGCCGAAGATCAGGTGGTGGAGGCGGCGGGGCATCGGGAGCGGAACCTCGCTCCGCCCCCGGCCGCCGTCAGCCCCCCGGGCGGAAACATTGATACAGCGTTTACGCCCGGTGAAGTAGCTTACGGACCATGAGCGAAGCGCCTTCGGACCCCGGTCCGCCCACAGCCGCCCGGCCGGGCACACCGCTACCCGAGTATCTCCTGGCGGTGGGGCTGGTGGCGGCGGCCAGCGGCGTGGGGCTGTTGTTCCGGTCGCGCCTGGCCGCGATGGACGTGGCGATGCTCCTGTTGCTGTCGGTGGTCGGGGTTGCCTCGCGCTGTGGCCGGCCGGCGGCGCTGCTGGCATCGGTGCTGAGCATCGTGAGCTTCGATGTGCTGTTCGTGCCGCCGTACTACCGGCTGAGCGTGGAGGACGGCGCCTACCTGCTCACCTTTGCGGTGATGCTGATCGTGGGCCTCGTCATGAGCCACCTCACGGCGACCGCGCGGGAAGCGGCGGCACGGTCCGAGAGCGCCAAGGCGCTGGTCGAGGCGGAGCGGCTGCGCACCGCGTTGCTGAGTTCGCTCTCGCACGATCTCCGCTCCCCGCTGGCCAGCATCGAGGGGGCGGCGAGCAGCCTGGTCGGGGACGCCGGCGCCACGGGACCGGAAACCCGCCGGGAGCTGGCCGAGACGGTGCTGGAGGAGTCGCGGCGGATGCATCGGCTGGTGACCAACCTGCTCGACATGGTGCGGGTTGAGAGCGGCACCCTGCAGGTCCAGGCTGCCTGGCTGCCGCTGGAGGAAGTGATCGGCGTGGCCCTCATCCGGCTGGATGACCGGCTGCAGAGCCACCCGGTGACAGTGACGCTCTCGCCTGCGCTGCCCCTGGTCCCGGCGGACGAGCTGCTGCTGGAGCAGGTGTTCATCAACCTGCTGGACAACGCTATCCGCCACACCCCGCCCGGCACGCCCATCACGGTGCGGGCCTGGGCGGAGAACGGAGCGGTCACGGTGGAGGTGGCCGACGAGGGACCGGGCATCGCTCCGGGAGAGGAGGACGCGGTCTTCAGGAAATTCCACCGGGTGCCCCGGCAGCGGCTGGCGCCCCCGGCTCCGGGGGCGGGACTGGGACTCACCATCTGCCGGGGAATCATCCGGGCCCACGGCGGCCGGATCTGGGTGGTGCGAAACACCGGTTCGGGCGCGGCGTTCCGCTTCACCCTGCCGCTGCGGGGGACTCCGCCGGAGGCCCTGCCCGCCGAGCCGGGTGGCGAGTCGGCCTGATGGCGGCGCCACGCCCGGTGGTACTCGTAATCGAGGACGAGCCGCAGATGCGCCGGTTCCTGCGGCTCACGCTCACCAACCAGGACTACAGCGTCATCGAGGCGGCCACCGCCCGGGAAGGGCTGGGTCAGGCCCGGGCCCGCAACCCCGATGTGGTGCTGCTCGACCTGGGCCTGCCCGACGGCGACGGGCTGGAGCTGACACGTGAGCTCCGCACCCTGGGCCGGATGCCCATCATCGTCATCTCCGCCCGCGGCCGGGAGCAGGACAAGGTGGCCGCGCTCGATCGCGGCGCGGACGACTATCTCACCAAGCCGTTCGGCACCCCCGAGCTGCTGGCAAGGCTCCGGGTGGCGCTCCGGCACGCGGCCGTTCCCATGGATGAAAGCGCGGGCCCGGTGTTCCGGAGCGGGGGCATCACAGTGGATCTCGGTGCCCGTATCGTGACCCGGCATGGGGAGCGGCAGCATCTGAGTCCGACGGAATACCGCCTGCTCGCCGCGCTGGTGCGTCACGCCGGCCGCCTGATGACCCACCGGCAGTTGCTCACCGAGGTCTGGGGCGCGGCCCACGCCGCGGAGACCCACTACCTGCGGGTCTACATGGGCCACCTGCGCCACAAGCTGGAGGAGGATCCCGCCCGGCCCCGGTTGCTCATCACGGAACCAGCCATCGGGTACCGTCTGCTGGAGCTGCCACCGACCTAGGTGGGCGATTGGGCGATCAGGCGATTTGGCGATTGGAGGGGGGGCTCGGGTCATCGCGAGGAGGCCCCGGAGGGCCGACGGAGCAATCTCTTTCCGGTGTTCATTCAGCAGGGTGCGTCGCGCGCTCCGTGGCCTCGCCATGACCGACGCGATCGGTGCAGGGGCCGGCGCGCACACGGGCTGGCATCCCTGCGGTGGCCTTCTGCGCCTCGTTGGTCGCCAGACCGCACGTGGGCGCTCACCCATGCTCGCCTCTCCCGACGCGAATCGTCTAATCGCCCAATCGTCTAGATTCCCCCCATGGCAAACCCCACTCCCGCGGCCCCCGACGCCGAGCCGGGCGAGTTCCCCGCCCGCGTCCGCGCCGCCAGCGAGCTGCTCGAGGCGATCATCGCCGACCGGAGCCTGCTCACCCGCATCCCCCGTGACGAACAGCACCGCCTGATCCAGGCCGCCGGCCACGTCTACAGCCCGGACGCCGCCGCCCGGCGCCAGCTGGTGCGGGCCACCGTCCGCCGCCGCAAGGCCGAGAAGATCAGCCGCGAGGACCAGGTGCTGGAGCAGACCGGCATCCGGGCCCTTCGCCGCCAGCCGGTCTACACCAGCCCCAACGTCTTCCCGCCCCAGGGCTTCGAGCAGCGGGAGGTCACCGACGACCCCGACTTCCGCGAGGCGATCGAGCCCAAGCACTGCTACGTCTGCAAGCAGAAGTACTCCGCGCTGCACCACTTCTACGACCAGATGTGCCCCGCCTGCGCGGCGTTCAACTTCGCCAAGCGCACCGAGCTGGCGGATCTCACCGGGAGGGTGGCGCTGCTCACCGGCGGGCGGGTGAAGATCGGCTACCAGGCGGGGATCAAGCTGCTCCGCTCGGGGGCCCACCTCATCGTCACCACCCGGTTCCCGCGCGACTCGGCGGCCCGCTACGCCCGGGAGCCGGACTTTGCCGAGTGGGGGCACCGGCTGGAGATCTTCGGGCTGGACCTCCGGCATACCCCCAGCGTCGAGGCCTTCTGCCACGAGCTGCTGGTGACCCGGGACCGGCTGGACTTCATCATCAACAACGCCTGCCAGACGGTGCGCCGGCCGCCCGAGTTCTACGAGCACATGCTCAAAGGGGAGGCCACCGCCGAGCATGCCCTGCCGGCGGAGGCTCGCCGGCTGCTGGGAAGCTACGAGGGGTGGCGCGGGGCGCACCTGCATCTCCATGGCACCACGGCGGCAACACCGGTGGTGTTCGAGCGGCGGCTGGCCAACCTGGCCGGGCTCGCCAATCCGGCGGAGCTGTCGCAGGTGCCGCTCCTCCCCGAGGAGCGGAACCCGCGGCGGCATCTCTTCCCCGAGGGGAAGCTGGACCAGGACCTGCAGCAGGTGGACCTGCGGGAGCGGAACAGCTGGCGGATGCTGATGGCCGAGGTGCCGTCGGTGGAGCTGCTGGAGGTGCAGCTGGTCAACGCGGTCGCGCCGTTCCTCATCAATGCCCGGCTCAAGCCGCTGATGCTCCGCACCCCGGGACGGGACAAGCACATCGTCAATGTCTCGGCGGTGGAGGGACAGTTCTACCGGAACTTCAAGACCACGCGCCATCCCCACACCAACATGGCCAAGGCCGCGCTCAACATGATGACCCGCACCTCGGCTGCCGACTACCAGACCGACGGCATTCACATGAACGCGGTGGACACCGGCTGGGTGACGGACGAGGACCCGGCGGAGATCGCCGCGCGGAAGGTGGCGGAACACCGCTTCCACCCGCCGCTCGACATCGTCGACGGCGCGGCCCGGATCGTGGACCCGATCATCGCCGGCATCAACACCGGCGAGCATGTGTGGGGGAAGTTCCTGAAGGACTACCGGGAGACGGACTGGTAGGGGGTTGGGCGATTGGACGATTAGGCCATCGGGGGTGCGGGTCGAGAAGGGTGCAGGCCCCAACGCGTGGAGTCATTGACCACAGAGGCCGCAGGCACAGAGTGCCGTTGAGGGGAAGGAGGGTGGGGTTGCGCGCCTTCTCGCAATGGCGAAGGCAGGCAACGCGCCCAATCGCCCAATCCCTCCCTCAATCCGCCGCCGCCAGGCGGGAGAACCGCCGGTTGGAGCGCGGGAAGTCCACGCCCATCGAGAATCCGAAGATCGCCATCATCGCCACGGTGCCGGCAGCCAGCGGCCAGGGCCCCGGGGCCGGAGCGCGGGTGGCGGTCAACGGACCCAGTGCGGTGAGCAGAGCCCCGGCCAGCACCGACGCGATCGCCAGCCACTGGTAGCCGCGCAGCCCGGCGAGGATCGGGGTCTGCGGTTCGCCGCGGTACGACTCCTCCACAAAGCGCGCCACCCCGCTCAGGATCAGGTACGCGCCCACGACCAGCGCGTCGGCGGCACCCACCGCGTGGATTCGAAGCAGCAGGATCCCGACGACGATGTTGCCCAGGATCGAGTACAGCGGCGCCGGATGCACCGGTACGCCGGCGAGATCCGCCAGCTGAGTGACCCGTGACCGCCGGTGGTGATACCGGATCCCGACGGTTGGACTCACCGGGCTCCCGTGGCAGCATCCCTGCACCAGGCAGCGCACCCGCCCCAGGATCTGGATCCAGGGCGCGGCCAGCGACAGCCCCGCGAGCAGTGGCAGAACGGGGACTGCCGCGATCCGCAATGCGAAGGTGCCGAGCACCGCGCCGAGCAGGCCGCCGTACCAGCCGAAGGGCCGCAGCAGGCGGGAGGAGCCTTCCAGCAGCTGCGCCCACAGGCCGGCCCCCACCACCACGCAGACGCCCAGCCACCACACTGTCCAGAGCCGCTCCTGTCCCACGAAGTAACCGGTGACGAGGAACCCCACCCCGCCCGCCGCGGCGGCCCAGCCGCCGTGGTTGATCACCCGCACCGGCCCGATCCGCCATTCCCGCCATGAGTTGGCGATCCGTTCCGTCAGCCGCCGCAGCCGCTCCCAGACCTGCTCGAACCGGGCAAGGAGGAGGTAGAGCAGGACCGCCGCCACGATTTCGACAAGGGTGTGGGCACCGGTCGTCAGGCAGCTCAGGGTGATCGCATCCGCCCAGAGCCAGCCTGCCCGGCCCCACCAGGGGCGCCCACCTGCCCGTCCGTGGGCCGCCCACGCCGCCGCGGCGAGCAGCGCCCACAGCACGTGAAAAGCAGGAAAGGCTGCGACCCCGCTGGAATAGGCCTGTTCGAAGGCCAGCATCCTGCCGCCGAGCCCGCTCGCCGTGAACGGCCGGTTGGCCGCGACGACCGGGATGGTGAGCCAGCAGATGGTGACCACGACCGTCGCGATGATCCCCTGCACCGCGAAGCGACGAAGCGCCGCCGCCGGTCGGACCACCAGCAGGGTGAGCGGAATGAAGAGATAGCAGCTGGCGTAGACCAGTTCGGTCCAGGGAAGCACGGGCCAGTTCCGCTCGAACGGCAGCGCCGTTTCGAAGGCATCGGCCGGCCGGCCCAGTGCCTGGACCGCGCCATAACAGAGGAGCCACGAGCCGAGCACCCAGAGCAGCACCGCGGTGCGCTGGGCGCCGGTGGCCGTGCCGCCACCCCGGGGAAAGGAAAGCAGCGGCGGCTCGAGCGCCGCATCACCGAAGCGGCGCCGGAGGTCGTGCCGCTCATGGCCCCAGACCAGCGCCGTGGCCCCCAGCATCGCCGTGGGCGTCACGAGCCAGAGCCCGGCGGCGGAACCCGCCGAGATGGCAGCGCCGGCGCAGGCAATCCCGAACCCGAGATAGATCGGATGGCCGACCCACCGGAAGATCCCGGTGCGCACCAGCCTGGGCGGCGGGAACGCATTCATGGGCAGCCCGCCGCCCCGGCGGATCAGGTCGTGGATACCGAGGGCCAGCAGCAGGACCCCGGTGGCGAAGACCGCCATGCCGGCACCGGCGGAGTGGATCGCCGGGAGCGGGATCATCGGCGCGGCGGCCCGCGCCCAGAGGACCAGGCCGGCCGGGAGCAGCAGGACGAAGAGCGCCCCGTAGGCCGCCCTCGCGGCAACCTCGTGCGGCGTCACCAGGTCACCTCCTCATGCAGCGTCCAGCCCGGGTCGGGCACCGCGCCTGGCACGCTCACGGCGCTGGGTGCGAGCCACTTCCGCTCGTGCATGGCCGCCAGCGGCCCTGCCGCCCGGCGCACCAGCTCCGGCAGCCGCTCAGCCAGCGCCGCGAGAAGGCGATGATTGCGCACGGCGGCATCCGGGCCGAAGGTCAGTTCCGCACCACCGGTGAGGCCAGCTATCCGATGGTCGGCCAGCCTGGCCCCGGCGCGTTCCACCCCGTTGTGCCAGATCCACCGCCCCGCCCGACCGTCGTCCCACTCGATCCAGACTACCGAGTGGCCCGCGGAGGTGTGCCGGCCCCAGCGCAGCCGGGTGAACGGAAGCTGCCACGGCGCGATGCCGAGCCGGAGCCGTTCGGCGTAGCCGAGTCCGGTGAGGATGCGGTCACCAAGGGTGAGCCGGACCTGCGCCCGCGGCAGGTGGCAGTGCCAGTCCACGGAACCCCTGTCGGTCCGGAGCAGGGTGCGCTCGATCGGCGCTGCCTGGCGCTGCCACATCCCGTCCACAGCCAGCTGCGGGTTGCTCCATGTCAGCATGGACCCATCGAACAGCGGCGCTGTCACCTCCCTGACGGTGGAACTCTCCTCCGTCCGTCCATCCCGGCTTACGATGCGACCGGCGTATCCGGTCCGGATCACACCCCAGCGGAGTCTGGCGGAGTAGAGCACCACCGCGGTACCCTCGGCAGTGACCAGATCCAGGTACCACTTGTCCAGCTCGAACATGCGGTGTCCCCGTCGCTACGACTTCTTCCCCGGCACCGTATCCGCCAGCTCGGCGTGAAAGCGCGCCGAGAGGTCCGGCCGGCCCAGCGAGTCGTAGGCCGCCGCGAGATCGCGGCGCGCGGCGCGGATGAAGCTGGTGGCCGGGTCGGTCTGCCGGATCAGGATATCGTACCCCTTCCGGCTCGCCACGACAGCCTCGCGGTAGCGCTGCTGTCGGAGCAGGGTGCGACCCAGCTTGATGTAGCCGATGCCGGTGTTGACGTGATCGGGGGAGAGCGTGGCTTCGTAGATGATGATTGCCCGCCGATAGAGATCTTCCGCCGTCTTGTAGTCCTGCTTCTGGGACAGCACGCTCGCCACGTTGGCCATCGCCACCCCCACAAACTGGTGCTGATCCCCGAAGACCTGGCGGTAGATCGCGAGCACCCGGCGGTAACGCGCCTCGGCGAGATCAAACTGGTCGGCCTGCCAGGCAGCGTTCCCCAGCTCGTTGAGCGCCTCCGCCACCTGCGGATGCACCGGGCCGAAGACGCGCTCGTTGATGGCGAGCGCCTGCTCGAGGGCGGCGTTGGCCTCGGGCAGCTTCTCCTCGTACTGCAGCGCCCGGCCCAGCCGGGTGAGGTTGGCGGCGGTCTCCGGGTGATCCTCGCCGTACCACCCGCGGGCGATCTCCAGCGCCTGCCGGTAGGACTGTTCGGCGTCGGCGTACTTGCCCAGCACCACTTCGATCTCTCCCAGCGTGGCCAGGTCGGTGGCGACCTCGGGATGCCGCTCGCCGTAGCTGGCGCGGTTGAGCGCCAGCACCCGCCGCACCAGCGAGTCGGCCGCGGGGTAATGACCGGCGTAGAAGTGAGCATTGCCCAGCTCGCGCAGATGGGCTGCACGGTCCCGCGGGCCGGCGCCGGTCGCGGAGTCAATCCGGACCACCGCTTCCATCACCCGGATGGCATCGTCGTACTGCCCCCGTTTCTGCAGCGTCAGGCCGAGCGCCGAGGAGGCGTCCACGACACTGGGGTGATCCCGCGGGAGAGTGCGCTCAAGGAGAGCGAGGCCGCGCCGGATGATGCTGTCGGCCTCCTCCAGCCGGGCCTGGTCCACCCGGAGCCGCCCCAGCAGGACCAGCCCCCGCCCGATGTCGGGGCTGGCCGAGTCCCCCTGCGCCGCGCGCAGGGTCACCGATCGCGACAGGAGTGAGTCGGCTCGCTCCAGCTTGCCCAGCCGCTGGAAGACGATGCCGAGCGTCTGGTACAGCTCGGCCTGCACGGTGGGCTCACGGTCAAGCGCCGCCGCCTCCCGCACTCCACCCTCGAGCAGCGATACCACCCGGAGGCTCTCCGCCGGGGCCACCGCCCCCTCACCGCCCCGGAACAGGTTGAGCATGAAACCCTGGATCCGCTCGGACCGTGCCGCCTCCGCCACGGCGGTGTTCCGCGCCCCGGCCAGCCGGATGGTGTAAAACGCCACCAACCCGATCACCAGAGCCAGGACCACGGAAGCGGCCAGCACCGCGGTGAGATTCCGCCGCACGAACTTCCCCAGCCGGTAGCCCACCGTGTCCGGGCGCGCCTCCAGCGGTTCGCCCTCGAGATACCGGTCTACCTCGTCGATGACCACGTCCACGTTGCGGTAGCGCCGGGCCGGGTCCTGGTGCATGGCCGTGAGGCAGAGCACGTCCAGATCGGCCCAGGCGGCGGCGCCGAGTCCAGACCAGAGCTCGCCGCTTCGGGCGGCCTCCTCCCGCGCGGCCACCGAGGGGCGCACTGGTTCCTTCTGGGTGATCAGGTCGGCCGCCGATTCCGGGGTCCGCCCGGTCAGGTCGAAGGGCAGCCGTCCCGCCAGCAGCTCGTACAGCACCACGCCCAGCGAGTAGACGTCCGAGTGGACGCCCACCCGGCCGCCCCGGAGCTGTTCCGGCGCGGCGTAGGCGGGGGTGAGCGCCCGGAGCCCCGTGCGGGTCTGGTCCTGGGTGAGGTCCACCGTCTCCAGCTGCTTGGCGATGCCGAAGTCCAGCAGCTTCACCACCCCGTCAGGCCGGACCAGGATGTTGGACGGCTTGATGTCGCGGTGGATGACAGCGTGCTGGTGGGCGTGGCGCACCGCCTCACAGACCGTGCGGAAGAGCCGGAGCCGCTCGGCGACGCTGCTGTGGTGCTTGCGGCACCACTCGGTGAGGGGCAGCCCGTCCACGTACTCCATGGCGAACCATGGCGTCCCGTCGGGCAGCGTGTCGGCATCGTACAGTCGCGCGATGCCGGGATCGTTGAGCTGGGCAAGGGTACGCTGTTCGGCGAAGAAGCGTTCCCGCCGGGCCGGGGAAAGCCAGGCGTCGGGCAGGATCTTGATGGCGGCCCGGGCGCCGAGATCGGCGCGGTCGGCCAGGTAGACCACGCCCATGCCGCCCTCGCCCAGCACCCGGATGAGCCGGTAGGGCCCGAAGAGCTGCTTGCCGAGCTGGGCCTCGTCGAGCCGGCCGAGGATGGCCTCGGCGGTGACTGCCACGCCGCGGTCCAGCATCGGCGCCTGGTCTCCGTCGTGCGCCAGCATGCCCATGACATCGGCGATCAGCTCGGGATCGGGACCGGCCTCCTGCTCCACGAACGGGCCCCGGTCTTCCGGGGCGCGTTCCAGCGCCTCGTGGAAGAGCGCCTGCACCCGCTCCCATCGGGCCCGGTTCATGACAATCCGCTCGCAGTGCCACGGAGCTCATAGGCCAGCCACGCCCGGGCCGCCCGCCAGTCGCGGAGCACGGTGGCTTCGGAGATGCCGAGCAGCTCGGCGATCTCGGGAATGTCGAGCCCGCCGAAGAAGCGGCCTTCGACCATCGCGGCCTGGCGGGGGTTGAGCTGGGCCAGGGCCTCGAGCGCATCGTGAAGCTGCAGCAGTTCCTCTGAGGTCGTGTCCGGCTGGTCCAGGGCTTCATCGAAGGTCACGGCGGCCTGGCCCCCGCCCCGCTTGTCGGCGTTACGGCGCCGGGCGGCCTCGATCAGCACCTGCCGCATCGCCCGGGCGGCGATGCGCTTGAACTCGAGCCGCGACAGGTGCCCGAGCGCCGGGCTGGCCGAGAGCTTGAGCCACGCCTCGTTCACCAGGGCGGTGGGCGTCAGGGTGGCGCTCCGGTCTCCCTGGCGGACCGCTCCGGCCAGCCGCTTCAGCTCCTCATACGCGGCGTCGAACAGCCGGTTGACGGCGTCGCGATCGGCGGATGCGGAGGTCATCCCGTGGTCTCCATGGATTCCAAGCTACCCGCCGGGGAGAATTCGGCCAGCGCGGGCCAGGCCGCAAGGGAACTGCAGGGAGGCAGCCCTGAGCGCCGCGCCCCGATGACGGTTTTGCCCGGCCAGCTGCGCATTGCGTGATGAACCCCCGGAGGAGTCTCGACTCATGCGCTGGCACAGGATGGCCGGATTGGCAGCGGTAACTCTTGCCATGATAATGGCTTGCGGTGGCGGCGGTGCCACCGGCCCGGGCGGCGGGGGAGGTGGTGGCGGCGGCGGCGGCGGCGGCGGCGGCGGTACCGACGTCATGACCGCCAACATCAACGGCCAGAGCTGGACCAGCTCGGACTTTGCCCGGCAGGCGGACGTCGGGCAGTTCGGCGTGATCTACGTGCAGGGATCCCAGAACGGCCGGACCATGATCCTCACCCTCCACAACATTGACCAGACCGGCACCTACGATTTCGGCATGGGCGCCACCAACGTGGGTGGGATAGCCCAGATCACCGACGTGCAGGGGACGTGGGCTACCCCACTCTCCGGCCAGGCCGGGACGGTCACCATCTCCACCCTTACCCCGACCCGGATCGTGGGGACCTTCTCCTTTGACGCCGAGCCGTACACCGGCGGCGCCACCGGGACCAGGAGCGTGACCCAGGGACAGTTCGACATGATCCTGGCATCGGGGAACAACACCTGGCCGCTGCCCGACACCTACGGCAACGTGGTCAACAGCATGGTGGCGGGAAGCCTCTGGAAGGCGTCCACCGCGGTGATCACCATCCTCGGCACTACCCTGGTGATTGGCGCCACCAATACCGACTACTCGCTTTCCATCGGGAAGACCCAATACGCCGGCCCGGGCAGCTATGCCCTGGGCAGCCAGCCCGCGGACCCGATCGTGGTGATGCAGGGCCCGCCGACCAATCCGACCGGACCCCTGAACTGCTGCTGGTTCTCAACCGGCACGGGCGCCAGCGGCACCTTCACGGTTACCACTCAGACCGCGACCCGCATCGAGGGCACCCTGACGGCAACCCTGATACCGATGCCCGGCTCCGCGGCCAGCGGCAACCTCGACATCAGCAACCTGACCTTCAGCATTGGCCTCCCCTGAGCCTCGGCGCGCAGGGATCAACGGCATTCCACCCTAGAGGGAGCACTGACCATGTGGGACTTCATTACCGGCATCTTCTCGCTCGTGCTGTGGATCGGCATACCGCTGCTCATCTTCGCGGCGTGGACCTACAACAAGCTGCAGCGGCAGGCGCAGGAAGTGCGTGAGGCCACCTCCAATGTGCAGGTAGCCGTGAGCAAGAAACTCAACCTTCTCAACCAGCTGATGGACGTCGTGAAGAGCTACCAGGAAAGCGAGCAGTTCACCCACCTCAAGGTGTCACAGGACAACTCGGCGGTAGCCCTGGCGGCGGCCTACCAGGAGTCGGGATCCATGATGGCGACCATCCAGGGCATGGCGGATCGCTTCCCGAACCTCAAGGCCAGCGAGCAGTATCACCGGCTGACCGACAGCATCCAGCACTGTGAGATGGACATCCAGCGGACCCGGGAGCTCTACAACAGCACCGTCAAGGGCTACAACAACGCCTATCTCGGCTTCCCCACCGTCCTGGTGGCGCCGTTCCTGGGCTTCTCCAAGGCGCCGTACCTCGAGTTCGATGTGTCGGGGAACATCGACGCCACCGCGCTCAAGTCGTTCCAGACCGACGACGGCGAGCGGCTCAAGCAGCTGCTGGCGGGAGCGGGTGGGTCCATCGCCGGGGCCACCCGGGCGCTGGCGGGTGGAGCGGGCCAGGCCGGGAAGCTGATCGCCAACCACGCCGGCCAGGCGGGCAAGCTCATCGCCGCCAAGGTGGCCGAGCAGCAGGCGCAGAACGCCGTGACCTACTTCTACCTGCCCAAGGGCGGCGTACCCCGCGGCCCCGTTCCGCTCCCCACGGTGCGTGAGCTAATCCAGCGGGGCGAACTCGAACCCGATGTGATGGTGGCCCGTACCGGTTCGGAGGAGTGGCAGCCGGTGTCGGCGGTGGAGGGGTAGCAGTCGATTGGGCGACTAGGCGATTGGGCGATTGGGCGATTGGGCGATTCGCGGGCGTGTGAGACTCGGTGGGAAGACCTACCGCGGTGGCACCGTCCTCGAGCTCCGAGCACCAATCGCCCAATCGCCTATATCATCCCCATCTCCCACAGGTACATCGCCTCCCCGCTCTCCACCCCCCGGCGGCGCTCCGCCCGGGTGAGCACCAGACGATCGCGTGCCCGGGTCATGCCCACGTAGAGTAGCCGGCGGCCGTCCTCGATACCCGCCTTGCTGGGCCGCTTCCCGGGCTGCGCCCCGGGGAGCTGGCCGTCCTCCACCCCCACCACGTACACCCGCGAAAATTCCAGTCCCTTGGTGGCGTGCAGCGTGAGCAGGTTCACCCGGTCCTCGCTCACGTCGGCGCCGGCGGTGGAGGTCGAAAGCGCTACCCGGGCCAGAAACTCGCCCAGCTGGGCCTGGAGATCCTCGCCGGTGAGCGAGCCGAGCAGCGTCGCCAGGCGGGCCATGGTGGCGGGATAGCGGTCGGAGGCGGTCTTCTCCCGCTGAATGGCGGCCATGAGCTTCCGCCCGCCCAGCCGTTCGATGAGCTGCTCGACGTCGGGCGTTTCGCCCGCGCCGGGCTCGCTCCGCTCGGCTTCATAGGATGAGAGCGCCCGGGTGTAGCGGCCCAGCGCGAAGATCCGCCCGGCATCGAACAGCAGCCGGTCTTCGTTGGTCTGTTCACCGAGGGGGGTGAGCGCCAGCGCTACGGCCAGATGATCCAGCAGGTTGCCGAGGCTGATGCTGCGGGAACGCCGGAGCCGCTCCGCTTCCAGTTTGAAGACCACCTGCGCCAGGGTGCGGCAGTCGTCAAGCGCGCGATGGGCCCGGCCGGTGTCGATGCCGAAGGCCTGGGCCAGGTCGCCGAGCCTGGCGCTGCCGCGGTGAACGTCACGGGCCAGCGGCAGGGTGTCGTAGCAGGCGGAGGTGAGCCCGTCCCCCGCCTGCTCGGCCAGCCGGCGGAGCACCGGGAAGTCGAAGTCGTGGCCGTTGTGGGCCACCAGCTGGTCGTCCCCGGCAAAGGCGCGGAACTCCCGCCACACGGTCTCGAAGGACGGGGCGCTGGCTACATCCCCATCGGTGATGCCGTGGACCCGGGCGGCGGCGGGGCTGATCGGCCGGGTGGGCCGCACCAGCCGCTGGAACTCCTCGGTCACTTCCCCGCCCCGCACCCGCACCCCCGCGAGCTCCACCACTTCCGAGCGGCTCCGGTCAAACTCGTTGGTCTCGACGTCCACTGCCACGAAGTCGGTCAGCGACGAACGGAGCCCGCGGCCCTCGATGGCCTGGAGCGCCTTGAAGAGCGTCCCCGCCAGGCTGAGCTGGCCCCGGTCCTCATGGCGAATGACCTCATCGCCAGGATGGGGCTGGGCGCCCGGGTCGAGGTAGCCGATCATGGTGACCCCGGCGCCCCGGAGCATCCCGGCAGTGCCCAGCTCCGCCCCGCCGACCCGCGGCAGCCAGACGCGCTTCCTGCCGTGGCGGGCGGCGGCAATCCGGGTGGCGAGGACCGCGGCGGCGGGATCGGCGAGCGGGTCGCTCAGCAGCGACTCCTCGTACTTCTCCTCCAGCGGAGTCCGGGTCGGCCCCACGCGATGTGAGAGCAGCTCCTCCACCAGCGGCGGCAGGGTGACGAAGCGGTCCGGCAGGCTGGGGAGGTTGGCCAGGTTCGTCAGGCAGCGGAGGATCCGCTTGCCGTCCACGTCGGGGTTGCCGCGCAGCCGCTTGCCCTCGCGTGCCAGCCACTCGGGAAAGTCCACCTTCTTCCGCTCGGCGCCCGCCCGGAGCGTCCCCATCAGCGGGCGGGGAAGCTGTGCCGCCGCAAACTGTTCGATGAACACCGGATCACCAGGCCGGTGGATTACCCGGAGCGCCGCGATGAGGTAGCCCACCACCGGGTCGTCGGCGAGGGCGCGGCCGGTGGCGAGCTGGCAGGGGATCCCCGCCTCCACCAGGCGGGACTCGAGCAGGTCGCCGGTCTCGTGGCGGCGGTAGAGGAGCGCCACCTCGCCCCAGTGGTGTCGCTGTTCCGCCCGGTCTCGCTGCATGTCCTCGATGAGCCAGCGGGCTTCCGCCTCTTCATCGGCAAAGGTGCGGGCCTCCACCTCCCACTTCGACTCCCGCAGGGCGCGCAGCTCCTTGTGGTGCTCGCGGGGATTGAGGGCGATGAGCCGCCGGGCGGCCTGGAAGATCTGCCGGGAACAGCGCCGGTTTTCATCGAGGATGATCGCCCGGGCGATGCGGTGGTCGTTGATGAACCGGGTCAGTACGGTGGAGTCGGCGCCGGCGAAGCCGAAGATGGACTGCTCGTCGTCTCCCACCACGAAGATGTTCCGGTGTCCCGCGGCCAGCCGGGAGAGTACCTCGTACTGACCCGGAGTGAGGTCCTGGGCCTCGTCGATGAGCAGGTAGTCCCAGCGCTCGGCGATTGCCTTGGCGGTGGTTTCCCTGGTGCGCAGCAGGAGTTCGGTGTTCGCGATGAGGTCGTCGAAGTCGAGCAGGCCGCGCTTGGTCAGGTGGGCACGGTAGCGTTCGTAGATGGGGGTGAGCCAGTCGCCCAGCGGGTCGCCCTGCAGGCGGTGCCGGCTGAACCGGGTGAGGGGCCACTTCCCCTCCTTGTAGAACCCGGACCGGCGGAGCGTCTGCAGCTGGTACTCCTCGTCGGCGATGCCGAAGCCCCGGGGGACGCCGACCTCCTCGCCGTGCGCGCGCAGCAGCTCGACGCAGAGGGCGTGGATGGTGCCGCGGTGGATCCCGTCGGCGCGGTCGCCGAGGGCGGCCGCGAGGCGGGCAGCAATCTCGCCGGCGGCGCGGTTGGTGAACGTCACCGCCACGATGCGCGACGGCTCGAAGCCCAGCTCCTCGATCAGGTGGCGGATACGCTGGGTCAGGCAGAACGTCTTCCCCGCCCCGGGGCCCGCCAGGACCAGCACCGGGCCCAGCGGTGCGGCGATGGCCTGCGCCTGTACCGGGGAGGGGACGATGGCGGTCAAGCGGTCAGTCCTTGCCGCCCCCTGCCCCGGGCCGGGGGCCGATCCGCCCCAGGCGCCAGCGGATGGCGGGCGGGGTGACCAGCGTGGTGACGACGACCATCACCACCGCGGCGGCAAAGACCTCGCGGGTGACGATGCGTTCCCCCGCCACCATGAGCGCCACGCCCATGTTGGCGAAGATGAGCCCGACCTCGCCGCGGGGGATCATGCCGAGTCCCACCATGACGCGGTCGACCCCGCGGGTCAGGACGCCGAACCCGGCGAACTGCTTGCCGATCACGGCGGCGAGGGTCAGCGCCAGCGCGAGTCCCGCCACCCCCGGCTGCACGAAGGCACGCAGGTCGGTCCGCATCCCCATGAGCACGAAGAAGACCGGCACCAGGAAGGAGGAGATCGGGTGAATCAGCTCCTCCAGTGCGTGCTCGCCCCGGTCGGTGAAGTCGCGGTAGTGGACCGACTCGAGGATCAGGCCCGCACCGAAGGCGCCCACGATCGGGGCCAGCCCCACCGCGCTGGCGAGCCAGGAGAGGAGGAAGCAGAACGACAGCCCCGCCGCCAGCAGCACCCCGCGGGTGCGCAGCCGCGATGCCAGGCCGAACGCCCGGGGCGCCACCACGATCCCCAGCGCCAGCGACCCGATGAGGAAGCCCATCGCCTTGGCCATGGTGCCGCCGATGTCCCAGAGGGAGATCTCGCCCCCCAGGTTGGCGGCGGCGATAATGCCGGTGACGATCGCCAGGATCACCAGGCCCAGCACGTCGTCGATGACGGCGGCGCCGAGGATGATGCGGGCTTCGCCGGTGTGGGCGATGTCCAGGTCCTTGAAGACCCGGGCGGTGATCCCCACGCTGGTGGCGGTGAGCATCGCGCCGAGGAAGGCGTGCACGTAGGCGCTATGGTCCGGCAGCAGCCACGCCCCCACCCCCCAGCCCAGAGCAAAGGGGAAGACCACCCCGATCACCGCCACCAGCAGCGAGGACCAGCCTACCTTGAGCATGGAGTTGACGGTGGATTCGAGGCCCACCTCGAACAGCAGCAGGATCACCCCGAGCCGCGACAGCATGTCGATGTAGGCATCCTCCTTGATGACCTCCATGCCGTCGTAGCCCAGCAGGACGAGGTTGCCGAGGATGATGCCCACGACCAGCTCCCCCAGGACCGCAGGCTGCCCGGCCCGGCTGGCCAGGTCTCCCCCCAGCTTGGCGGCGAGCAGGATGACGGCCAGGAACAGGACGACGGCGGCAACGGGATCGTGGTGGGCGGCCCCAGCGGCCTCCCCGGCGACCTGCAGCGAGTCGAGGGTCACGGTGCGGCGCTCCGGCCGGGTTCGAGAATGCCGCGGAGGAACTGGCGGCACGCCGCCACGTTGGGGAGGCGCACCTTTGCGATGCTGGGCTTGGGCCCGACGTGCACGGACAGCCCGTCCATGGGAAGGGCGGCGAACATGTCCTCGTCGGTGGTGTCGTCGCCGACGGCCGCGACCAGCGTGCCTGCCGCAACGGTCTCGAGCAGGCGGGTGGCGATCACGCCCTTGTGGATGCCGGCCGGGCGGATCTCGATGACTTTCTCGCCCCGCAGCACATCCACGACCTCCTCGGAGAATCGACGCCGGGCCTCAGTGACGAGGGCGTCGGCGTTGCGAGCGGCGGAGTCGGCGGCCCCCAGCCGGAAGTGCCAGGCCAGGCCGCCGGACTTCCGCTCGATATGGGAGCCGGGGGTGAGTTCCGTGAAGTGCCGCAGCAACGCCAGGACGTCGTCGTAGGGCACCGGTTGCGCCGGGTTGCCACGCTCCCAGGCTGCGGCCCCCGGCGCGCGCGACCACAGCCCATGCTCGGCGTGCAGGCCGACCGGGAGGTGGCCGACCCAGGTCTCCAGCGCGGTGCGCTGCCGGCCGCTCACCAGGTGCACCTGGATCCGGGGCGTGGCCGCCAGGTCGCGGAGCAGGTCCAGCAGTTCCTCGTCGGGGATCGCCAGCTCCGGTGTGGGAGCATAGGGCACCAGAGTACCGTCGTAATCCAGCAGCAGCAGCAGGGACGGGGCGGTGCGGAGGCGGGCCTGAATGGCCCCCACCTCGACCGGACCGGGCGTGCCCTCCAGGGCGGCAGCCTGCGAGGCGGCCGCGGCGCGCAGGGCGTTGAGGAACGACTCCGCCCAGCGGTCCACCCCGCCGGCCTGGACCCGCTCGCGCAGCGCCCGCATCCGGGCGCGACGCTCATGCCGGGGCATCATGAGCGCCCGGTAGTAGGCCTCCGCGGAGTCCGCGATGTCGTACGGATTCACCTGCACCGCCTCGGTCAGTTCGGCCGCGGCCCCGGCAAACTCGCTCAGCACCAGCACGCCGTCGCCATCCACCCGGCTGGCCACGAACTCCTTGGCCACGAGGTTCATGCCGTCACGGACCGGGGTCACCAGCATGACGTCGGCGTTACGGTAGAGGCTGATGAGCTCCGACTGGGTAAAGCCGCGGTAGAGATACTGCACCGGGGTCCAGCCGGGGCTCCCAAAGGTCCCGTTGATCCGGCCGACCCTCGCATCCACGTGCCGCCGAAATTTCTGGTAGGCCCGGACCCCGGTCCGCGACGGCACCGCGACCTGGATCAGCGTCACCCGTCCGCGCAGGTCTGGATGCTGGCGCAGCAGCTGCTCGTACGCCAGCAGCCGGCGGGGAATGCCCTTGGTGTAGTCGAGGCGGTCAATGCCCACGAGGGTCTTTCCCGGTCCGCCGGGCCCGGCCGGCCGCTCGATCCCGAACGGGCCCTCGGCCACCGACCGCTCGAACCGGCCGACGTCGATCCCCATCGGAAACACCCCGACCCGCGGGGTCCGCGCCTGGTACTCGATCTGCCCCGCCTCCAGCGCGGCAGCTCCCAGCAGCCGGCCGGCGGCCGTGGTGAAGTGTTCCGCGTACGACGCCGTGTGGAAGCCGATGAGATCGGCACCCAGCAGCCCCTCCAGCAGCAGGCGGCGCGACGGCAGGATGCGGAAGACCTCGTACGACGGGAACGGGATGTGGAGGAAGAAGCCGATGCGGACGTCGGGCTGGAGCTGGCGGAGGTGATGCGGCACCCGCATCAACTGATAGTCCTGGATCCAGACCTCATCCCCGGGCTGGCAGTGGGCGGCCACGACCTCGGCAAAGCGGCGGTTGACGCTCTCGTACTCGCCCCACACGCGCGAGTGCAGCGGGAGCTGTTGGATGAGGTAGTGGAACAGCGGCCAGATGACCCCGTTGGAGTATTTCTGGTAGAAGCCGCGCACCTCGGCGCGCGTCAGGTGGACCGGCACGCAATGGAGTTCCCGCAGCCGGCGCTCGAGGTCCGCACCCTCCGCCTTGGTGAACTGTTCATCGGTCTGGCCGGGCCAGCCGATCCACGATCCACCCCGGGCTTCCTGCAACCCGCGGAGCCCGGTCGCCACCCCGCCCACGCTCTCCGCCAGGGCCAGCCCCTCGGCGGTCCGGCGGACGGTCACCGGGAGGCGGTTGGAGACGACCACGAGGGCCATGGTTCAGCCCCTCGCCGGCAGCCCGCCGGGCGTAGCGCGGTTCGCTTCGGCGGCGTATGATCCGTGGCGCTCATCCGGGGCGCGGCCCGTCGGCATGGAGATTGTATCGTTCATGGATGCTCCGATCTTGATGCCCAGAGATCTGTCGTATGTGATTTTGCTCTTCGTGCTCTTCGTGGTGCCGCGGTTCCTGCAGCGGTACCGCCTGCCGGG